>CADCVE010000025.1 GCA_902806065.1 uncultured Rubrobacteraceae bacterium
GAGCAGTTCGCGAGCCTGTTAAGTAGTGGGCCTGGCTCAGGATGCGTACAGGTAGTCGCCCGGTTCACTTTATACTGTTCTTCGGGAAGAGAAGCCAGCAGCCCGCTCTCATCGGTGGGGGAAGGACGATGCGGATGGCAAAGGCAACGACGAGCCGGGAGTTCACCAGGGAAGAGGTGGGGTTAGCTCTCAGGAATCCGGGGATGCCTCTGGAGGGGCTTCGCTACGATATCACCCCGATAGAGATGCACTACCTCCTCGTCCACTTCGACATCCCCTCGGTGGACCAGGAGACTTACGAGATTACGGTCGGTGGCCGCGTTCGCACGCCACTGAATCTATCCCTGGACGAGCTGAAGGCGCGTCCGGCGGTCACGATGCCGGTGATGATGGAGTGCGCCGGGGCGGGACGGGCACACCTCTCTCCGAGGCCGGTATCGGCACCGTGGCGGGACGAGGCCATCGGGTGCGCGGAGTGGACGGGGACGCCGCTGCGCCCTATTCTCGAGGAGGCCGGTCTGCTCGACGACGCCGTCGAGATACTGTTCACCGGCCACGACCGGGGCATCGACCAGGGCGTCGAGCACAACTACGAGCGGAGCCTGTCGCTAGAGGATGCGCTACGCGAAGAGGTTATCCTAGCCTACGGGATGAACGGCCGGCCGCTACCGGCCCGGCATGGTTCACCGCTCCGGCTGGTCGTGCCGGAGTGGTACGGGATGGCATCAGTGAAGTGGCTCAAGGAGATCAAGGCGGTCAGCGAACCATTCGAGGGTGTCCAACAAGCTCTCCTGTACCAATACCGGCAGTCGGAGGAAGACCCCGGCACGCCGGTAACCCGCAAGAGACCACACGCGTTGATGGCGCCGCCGGGAATCCCCGACTTCTTCTCCCGTATGCGGCACGTACCGGCGGGACGTACCCTTGTCGAGGGACGTGCCTGGTCGGGATGGGGTCCCGTGAAGCGGGTCGAGTTCAGCGCGGACGGCGGGCATACGTGGGCCGACGCCACCCTCGGTGAGCCGGTTGGGCGTTACGCCTGGGTTCGCTGGTCCTATGAGTGGGACGCGCGTGAGCCCGGCGAGTACGAGCTCTGTGCCCGCGCCACCGACTCCACCGGACGGACACAGCCGATAGACAACGACGAGGCCTGGAATCAGGGTGGCTACGGCGTCAACGGCGTTCAGCGCGTGGCCGTGATGGTTGGCTAACCTTCGGCGAAGGGAGAAGCGCTTGGCGTCCCAAGGGGGGACCCACAGGGAGAGCAGGGAGGACGTAGAGTGGGGGCTCGCCGGGCGCGGTGCTATACATCCAGGGACCGTCGCCGGAGGTAAGGGCAAAGATCGACGCGGAGACCTCGAAGCAGCAGAGGGGTGAGCGCAGCTAACCAGCACACATAGCGGCACTGACCGCTACCTCAATAGGGGCCCTCTGACCTTCGTTGGCCGAGTTCGAAGAGGCTTGCCTCTCGCTGGAGAGTTCGTAGGTACAGACCTGCTGGTCTGGAGGGGCTGCTTAAAGGACTGAGGGTGTATAACTGGCCGTGAAAGAGTAGTTGTCCAGCTAAAGGAGAGCCGATGGCCGTCAGGTACATCCACACCTGCTACCGGATACTAGACCCCGAGAAGAGTATAGACTTCTACGTAAACAAGATGGGGATGAAAAAGGTTGGTGAGATGCACTTCTCCAGCGCGACCAACTACTTCCTCGCGATGGAGGAGTCCGCCGACGCGCCGATGCTAGAGCTCACGCACAACCACGATCAGACCGAGCCTTATGAGATGGGGGACGGTTACTCGCACGTCGCCTTCACGGTGGATGACCTCGAAGGGACGGTAGCGAGACTCGAAGAGCAGGGAGTGGAGATCGCGCTGGCGCCCAAGACGATGACCGTCGAGGACCACGACTATCGCATCGCCTTCGTAGTGGACCCGGACGGCTATCGCATAGAGTTGCTCGAACGCGGCACGATGAAGGTCGGGGAGATCATCCAATAAACGAGATGTGAAAGCCTTATATTCCTGGGATATAATCACCGTCCAGGCCGACGTAGCTCAGCTGGTAGAGCAGCTCATTCGTAATGAGCAGGTCAGCGGTTCGAATCCGCTCGTCGGCTCTCTTCTTTTCGAGAATCTGTAGGATAAACTTGAAGGAGTATCGGGAAGCGGACCCTCGACCATCTCTGTTGTGCCAACGTGATGCCAAACCGCGTCCGAGTTCTTATCCGGCAGACTCGAACGGTTGGCACTCGTCTACCGGAACTAAGTGTAGCGGTCTCACTAAGTGCATTTGGTAACGCTCGGGGGTGGCGTGTTATGGGGCGTCCTCGGCCTTCCGGCACTCGTCTCCGGCGCAGCTTCTGAGCGCGTTCAGCTTTGTGTTTAGATCCGCGACGAGGGAGGGGTTGGTGATCTTGGGGAGGTTCTCCAGCTCGTAAGGGTCGGATTCGAGGTCGTAGAGTTCCGTCTCCCCGTTGTCGTATTCGACGTATTTGTGGGTCTCGGTCCTGACGGCCTCGTAGCTGGGCGGGTTCCCACCGGGAAATCCTTCCAGCAGGACGGCCGAACGCCACACGGGATCTTCGCCGCGGAGCAGCGGTGCTAAAGAGCGCCCGTCGGCGGAGAACTCGATGTTCGCTAGGTCCGCGAAAGTTGGGGCGAAGTCGGTATTCAGGGCGAGCCTTTCTACCCGCGATCCGGCTGGTACCCCTGGCCCCCGGACGTAGAGGGGCACGCGGGCGGACTCCTCGTAGGGGGTGTTTTTGCCGTAATCTATGAGGTGCTCGCCCTGGTGGTAGCCGTTGTCGGAGGTGAAGAATATGTAGGTGTTGTCGAGTTCCCCGGCAGCTTCCAGCTCTTGAATTAGCGAGCCGACCATTTCGTCGACGGCTAGCATGCTGGCCAGCCAGTGCCGGTAGCGGTCGTCGATCTCGGATATCTGCTCGTCGGAGAGGCCGTCGATCTCCCGGATCCAGGACGGCTTGTCCGAGACGTCCTCCTCGTCGAACGATGGGGGGCGAGGAGCCTCCTCGTCGGCAAAGGCGCCCTGGTGACGCTCGGCGGGGATCGCGGGTTCGTGGGGCGCCGCCGGGGCCAGGTATAGGAAGAAAGGCTGAGAGTTGGACGTCGCGCGTCGAACAAAGTCAGTCGATTTGCGGGAGAGGACGTCGGTGAAGTAGTCCTCGGTATCGTTCCCGTAGGAGACGATCTCGCCGTTTTCGTTGAGCTCGTAATCGTAGTATGCGATGTCGCCCCTGGCGTGCCACTCGTCCCAACCAGGCGGGACGTGGGTTGGATCTTCGTCGAGGTAATAGTTGAGGTACTCGCCGAACAAGCCGGTTTCGTAGCCGCTTTGTTGGAGCCGGACAGCGATGGTGCTCTCCTCGTGCCCCTCGGAGCGGAACTTCTGGAAGCCTCCGTCCGGAGGCGCATTGCCCCTCACGTCATGGTTGTGAGCGTAAAGGCCGGTGAGGATGGTGGCCCGCGAGGGGCAACACAGCGGGTAGCTGATGAAGGTGTTCCGGAAGGAGGCACCCTCTTCAATCACCGAGGAGCGCAACTCAGGCATCTGCTGAACGGTGGCAAAGTTCAGGTCGTCCATGAGGAGGAAGATTATGTTGGGGCGAGTAGCATCACCCATCTCTTCCTGAGCGGGGGTAGTCCCCGAGCAGCCGGTGGCGAAAAAGGCTGCCAAACAGGCCAGAGTTCCGAGTAGCACGCTCCTTGCCCGCAACACATCGCTTCTCCTCACGAGGCGAAATTAAAACCCTGAAGCTTTCGGTAATGTACACTCTCTAGGGCTTCACCGCCATGAGTTGGGTCAACACCCACCAGGTGCTGGGGCTTGGTGTGTGAAGACCGGCCAGACTACGACGACTGGTTCATCGGGCAGTACGAGGGCGAGAGGATCCGTCCAAATTTGGTATGGCCACCTGACCCTGGCTAGACCCTAACCCGGACGCAACACGTGGCAACAACCAGCAAACTGGAGAAGAGTAAATTGTTTACTTATGCGGGGCATTGCAGACTGCTGCAACGCCCCGCAACGTCAGAACGCGCGTTCGTAATGAGCAGGTCAGCGGTTCGAATCCAGACGCCTCCTCAACGGCTACGAGCCGGCGGGTGATCCTGGCTGTATGCTCCTCACACTCCGTATCCTCGCAGATGTTGCGGGAGGACTTGGTAGCGTAGGTCGTTGGTTGTTTCTTCCCGTGAGAGCGGGGAGAGACTTCGATGGTGTCGCCAAGCGCAGGCAGGAGGAAGGTCGCTGAAATTCGGCGAGGACAGTTTCGAGATCTTGGAAAGGATTCTGGAGGCTTTCTTTATCCTGAATGAAGAGTGGCGGCTCGTTTACCTGAACTCCGAAGCGGAGCGGGTTTTGCTTCGGAGCCGAGAAGAGCTACTAGGCAAAAACTTTTGGGAGGAGTTCCCCGAGGCCGTGGGCTCGACGTTCTACCGGGAGTCCCACAGGGCGATAGCCGAGCGGGTGGCCGTGCACTTCGAGGAGTACTTTCCACCGCTGGAGACGTGGTTCGAGGTGAAGGCTCACCCTTCGGAGATCGGGCTGTTGGTTCACCTCCGCGACGTTACAGAGCGCAAGCGAGCAGAGGAGGCTCTAGAAGAAGCCAACTGTCAGAAGGAGTTGATCCTGAACTCCTTTGGAGAAGGAATCTGGGGGATCGACGCGCAGGGAAACACCACCTTCATTAACCCGGCCGCGTCTAGGATGCTCGGCTACGAGCCCGAAGAACTCGTGGGCCGGCCCATGCACGAGACCGTCCATCATTCTTACCCCGATAGTGCCTATTATCCTGTGGAGGAATGTCCGATCTACGCGGCCTTCAAGGACGGCGACGTTCATAGTTCGAGCGACGAAGTCTTCTGGTGCAAGGATGGCACTGCTGTCCCCGTCGAGTACACGAGCACCCCGATCTGGGAGAACGGTCACTTGGTCGGAGCCGTGGTCGCGTTTCGAGACCTCACCGAGCGCAAGCGGGCCGAGGAGGCGCTCAAAGAGAGCGAGCAGCGCTTCAAGCAGCTCTTCGAGAACTCCATCGACGCCCTGTTCGTCATACACGACGAGACGCGCGAGATAGTGGACTGCAATCTGGAGGCATGCCGGTCCCTCGGGTACTCTCGGGAGGAGCTACTCACGCTCCGCCTGGAGGACTTCGCCTCGGAACTCATCTCCGAGGATGAGAAGGAGCGCAGGGGGCCCGATACGCCCTGGCGGCGAGCGCTAGCCGGCGAGCCTGGGACGATCATCGGCTTTCACGAGAACGTCCACCGCCGCAAGGACGGGACGACCTTCCCGGTGGAAGTGGGCGTGGGCTCCATCGATTACGGGGGGCGGCGCATGATCCTCGCCTCCTGCCGCGACGTCACTCAGCGTAAAGTGCTCGAGGACGAGCTAGCATACCGGGCGTTTCACGACCCGTTGACTGGCTTACCGAACCGGGATCTGTTCCTGGACCATCTCGGGCGCGCCCTGGACTACGTGCGGCAGCGCGGCAGCTTGGTGGCGGTGCTTTTCCTGGATCTGGACGACTTCAAGGTAGTCAACGACTCCTTGAGGCACGAGGTGGGTGACAAGCTTCTCATTGCGGTGAGCCAGCGCCTCAAGGGGTGCTTGAGATCCGGCGCTATCGCCGCGCGTATGGGGGGCGATGAGTTTACTGTTTTGCTAGAGGGCATCTCGAGTGTGGGCGACGCGGAGGAGGTCGCCGAGAGGATCATCCGGGAGCTAAGGGCGCCTGTTACGGTCGAGGGTCATGTCATCTTCATCACGGCCAGCATCGGCATTGCCCTGAGCGACACCGCGGGCGGAGGACCGGGGGACCTCTTGCGTGCTGCGGACATAGCCCTGTACCGGGCGAAGGACAAGGAAAAGGCCCGCTACGAGGTCTTTGACCGGGCCAAGGACGCGCACGCCTTGAAGCGTCTGGAACTGGAGAATGACCTCAGGCAGGCCATTGAGTGCGGCGAACTCAGGGTGCACTATCAACCGGTGTTCTCGCTGGTGACCGATCACATCGCTGGGGTGGAAGCCCTCCTTCGTTGGCAGCACCCCGAGCGCGGTATATTGAGCCCCGCTGAGTTCATCCCCCTTGCCGAAGAGACCGGGCTCATCGTTCCCGTCGGACAGTGGGTGCTGGAGGAGGCTTGCCGCCAGGCGCGCGAATGGCAAGAGCGGTTCCCGAGCGATCCCTCCCCGATAATGGGCGTAAACCTCTCGCTGCGCCAGTTCCAGCATCGCGGGCTGGCGGAGGACGTTGCCCGGGTCCTGCGGGAGACCGGGCTCGATCCTACCAACCTCGCACTGGAGATCACCGAGAGCGTAGCGATGCATGACGAGGGCTCCACCGTCGCCACGCTCGAAGAGCTCAAGTCCTTGGGTGTGTGGCTCGTCATCGACGACTTCGGTACAGGTAACAGCTCGTTGTCTTACCTCACCAGCCGATTCAAGATGAACCACCTAAAGATCGACGGCTCGTTTGTCCGCGAGTTCGCCGAAGACCCCGACAATTCGATGATTATGCCGGGCCTGATCGCCTTCGCGCACGCCATGGGCCTGAAGGTGATCGCAGAGGGCGTCGAGACGGCCGACCAGCTCCGGCGCCTGAAGGAGATGGGGTGCGAATTTGTCCAGGGCAACCACATTGCCGAACCCCTGACGCCTGCGGCGGCGAGCGAGCTACTCTCCCTTTTCGGCAACCGCAACTCAACAGAGCTGTACGACTAACAGGTCATACGCGGCAGGTGAGGGCGCGATAGTACGTTTGCTCCCTGATCCGACCCTCTTCGCCGAGACCATCTGAATGAGGAAGCTGCTCTCGATCCTCGATGCCACAATGAGGGCTCGTGCTACTTGGAGTTACCCTCATATTCATAACCCTTGACTTTTGAGATGGTTACTTTCGGGTTAGCTCGTACGACTGCCAGCACTTTATTAGGCGTATGGAGTCTGTTCACGAGCAGGGGGCTCGATGATGAACTGGTGAACCAGGCGCTCAGGGAGTCCGTGGAGAGCTGTTGCATGACGATCGGGACTTCGAGAACATAGCCGGGGTGATCTCCGAGCTAACCCTCGCCTGAGCGTGAGACGACCCCTCGGTTAGCGGTAAAGACCAGCCAATCATCTATAATCTAAACAGACCACGAATACGAATCCTAGAGAAGAGGTTGCAGGCATGGCGGAAGATATCTTCGGCGCGCGCACCAAGCTCACCACCGGCTCTGATGAGGTGGAGATATACAGTCTCAAGACTCTGGACGACAAGATCGAAGGTGACGTATTCTCCCTGCCGTTCTCCATCCGGGTGATGTTGGAGTCGCTGCTACGCAATGCTGGCGGGAAGTTCGTTTCGGAGGAGGACGTGGAGGCTCTCGCCAACTGGCCGGAATCCGTGGGGGGGGAGCTGGCCTATCTTCCGGCGCGGGTCGTCATGCAGGACTTTACCGGGGTCCCGGCGATCGTGGATCTGGCGGCGATGCGGAGTGCGATGGAGAGCGTCGGGGGAGACCCGACGAGGATCAACCCGCTCGTGCCGACGGACCTGGTGATAGACCACTCCGTACAGGTAGACGCCTTCGGCTCGGCCTCGGCGCTGCAGTTCAACGCCGAGCGCGAGTTCGAGCGCAATCACGAGCGCTACGAGTTCCTGAAGTGGGGCCAGCAGGCCTTCGACAACTTTTCCGTCGTACCGCCCGCGACCGGCATTGTCCATCAGGTCAACCTGGAGTACCTGGCAAAGGGTGTGATCGTGAAGGACGGCGTGGCAATGCCGGATACGTTGGTGGGAACGGACAGTCACACCACCATGATCAACGGCCTCGGCGTCCTCGGGTGGGGCGTCGGTGGGATCGAGGCGGAGGCTGTAACCCTCGGCCAGCCGTACTACCTGCTCGTCCCGGAGGTTATCGGCTTCAAGCTGACCGGCGCCCTGCAGGAAGGCGTTACCGCCACTGACCTGGTGTTGACCGTAACGCAGCAGCTCCGTGCCCACGGCGTCGTCGGCAAGTTCGTGGAGTTCTACGGCGAGGGCTTGAGCAAGCTGGCGTTGCCGGACCGGGCAACCATCGCGAACATGTCGCCGGAGTTTGGGGCGACGTGTACGTTCTTCCCGGTGGACGAGGAGACGCTCAAGTACCTGCGGGGCACGGGGCGGGATGAAGAGCTGGTCGAGTTGGTCGAGGTGTACTGCAAGGAGCAGGGCCTCTGGCGCACCGACGAGCAGCCAGAGCCGCGCTTCTCGGAGACGCTGGAGTTGGACATGGACACCGTCGAGTCGAGCCTCGCGGGTCCGCGCCGCCCGCAGGACCGGCTCTCGCTCTCGGATATGCAGCCGTCCTTCCGGCAGGCGCTGGGTGAGATGGTCGGCATGGACCACGCGCTGGTGAGCAACGGCTCCGCTAACGGCTCGTCCAATGGACACGCGGACGTCTCCACCGGTGAGAGCCCCGACGACGACCACACCTCGGATGACACAGAGTCGATGGAGGCAAGCGATACGCCGGGCGGTGCGGCGGACGCGACAGGTGAGGGCGAGCCGGACCAGACCTCCGGCGGCGAGCCTGAGAGCGGCGAGTCCGAGGCTGTACCCTCCGGTGAGATCACCGTCACCGTGGACGGTGAGGAGATCTATCTCAAGCATGGCTCCGCCGTCATAGCCGCCATAACGAGCTGCACGAACACCTCGAACCCATCGGTAATGATGGGCGCCGGGCTGCTGGCGAAAAAAGCCGTCGAGAAGGGTCTCTCGGTAGAGTCCCACGTGAAGACGAGCCTAGCGCCTGGTTCCAAGGTCGTTACGGAGTACCTGCAGACCTCGGACCTGCTGCCGTACCTGGAGGAGCTTGGGTTCGACGTGGTGGGGTATGGATGCACGACTTGTATAGGGAACTCCGGGCCGCTGGCCGAGGAGATCTCGCAGGCCGTCGATGAGAACGGCCTCGTGGTCGCCGCCGTCCTCTCGGGCAACCGTAACTTCGACGGGAGGATCAACCCGGACGTCAAGGCCAACTACCTGGCCTCCCCGCCGCTCGTCGTTGCCTACGCGCTCGCGGGGACGGTCGACATCGATCTCTCCAGGGACCCGCTCGGCGAAGACGAAAACGGCGATCCCGTGTACCTCAAGGACATCTGGCCGTCGCAGGAGGAGGTAGCGCGCGAGGTCGAGAGTGCCCTGGATCCCGGCATCTACACGAAGCAGTACGCGAACGTGTACACCGGCAACGAGCAGTGGAACGAGGTGGAGGTACCCGAGGGCGCGCTCTTCGAGTGGGACCCGGACTCGACCTACATCCAGGAGCCGAACTTCTTCAAGGACCTCGACCCCGACGCCGCGGACCTGGAGGACATCGAGGGCGCGCGCGTCCTTGTAAAGGTGGGAGATTCCGTGACGACGGACCATATCTCGCCGGCCGGCGCTATACCCTCCAAGATGCCGGCGGGGCAGTACCTTATCGAGAAGGGTGTGGAATCGCGCAACTTCAACTCCTTCGGCTCCCGCCGCGGCAACCATGAGGTGATGGTGCGCGGCACCTTCGGCAACATACGCCTGAGGAACGAGTTGGTGGAGAAAGAAGGTGGCTACACCATCCACCTCCCGGATGGCGAAGAGACCACGGTCTACGACGCGGCGATGAAGTATCAGGAGGAGGGCGTGCCGCTGGTCGTCCTCGCGGGTAAGGAGTACGGCACCGGCTCCTCGCGCGACTGGGCCGCCAAGGGCTCGTTCCTCCTGGGCGTAAAGGCCGTTATCGCCGAGAGCTTCGAGCGCATACACCGCTCTAACCTCATTGGTATGGGCGTCCTACCCGTGCAGTACGCGGACGGTGAGGATGCCGAGTCACTCGGTCTCACCGGACACGAGTCCTTCGACATCACCGGCCTCTCGGACCTGGAAGCTGGATCCGAACTTACCGTAAAAGCCACGAGCGACGACGGCGAGTCCAAGGAGTTCAAGGTCAAGGCCCGCGTCGACTCGCCGGTCGAGGTCGAGTACCTGCGTAATGGCGGTATCCTACACACCGTTCTGCGGCAGATGCTCAAGGAGAACGACTAGGGAACAGCAAACGAGGGTCGGTGGGCGCGTCCGGGCTCTCCGACCCTCGCTAACCGCGCGTAATAGCGTGGTTGGTGCGTTCGGGTTACTGGCTCCTCTTTACGGGCGACTATCGTTTGAGACTTGCCGTCGCTGCTCTTACCACCGCGCTGCTGGTAGCGTCCTTTGCTTACGATGGTACCTACATCACGGTGCATCTAGCCGTCGCGACGGGGATAATAAGTTCCGCAAGAGCGCTGGGAGCCAGAATGCCGCGATCAAGTAACGTCTGACAAAGAACGGGGAGGTTATGGCCGAAAGAGTCCTCGTAACCCGCGAGATACCTGAAGAGGGGCTTCGCCCCCTCAAAGACTTCGAAGTAACCGTCCTCTCCGAAAAAATACCGGAGCGCGGCGAGCTTTTGGAGGCCGTGAAAGGCGCCGCAGGCGTTCTCTCCACCCTCACCGAGAATGTAGACGCCGAGTTTATGGACGCTGCGGGCGACGGCCTCAAGGTAGTCGCCAACATGGCCGTCGGCTACGACAACGTAGATATCGACGCCGCGCAAGAGAGGGGCGTGGTCGTTACCAACACTCCCGGGGTGTTGGACGAGACTACCGCCGATACCGCGTTCATGCTGCTGCTCGCGGCGGCGCGGCGCCTGGGGGAGGGGGAGAGGATCGTGCGAGCGGGCAGGTGGGAGGCGTGGGGCCCGAAGATGCTCACCGGTCCGGACGTCTGGGGTAAGAGGCTCGGGATACTGGGGTTCGGCGGTATCGGGCAGGCCGTCGCCCGACGTGCTAGAGGCTTTGGCATGGAGATTCTGTACTACAACCGCTCCCGCAAAGAGGAGGCCGAAAGAGCGCTTGGAGCCCAATACCTGGATCTCGACGAGCTTCTGCGTACCTGTGACTTCTTCTCCATCCACACCCCGCTTACCGAAGAGACCAAACACCTCATCGGCGCGCCTGAGTTCGAGAAGATGAAGACCGAGGCTGTCCTGGTCAACACTTCGCGTGGGCCGGTGGTGGATGAGGCGGCGCTTGCGGACGCGCTCGCGGAGGGGCGCATCTTCGCCGCCGGGCTGGACGTGTATGAGGAGGAGCCGAAGGTGCATCCAAAACTACTTGAGTTGGAGAACGTCGTGCTCGCGCCGCACATTGGTAGTGCGTCCATAGAGACGCGGGATAAGATGGCGGTGACGGCGGGTGAGGACCTGCGGGCCGTGTTGCGGGGTGAGCGACCGAAGAACCCGGTCGAGGGATAGAAAGGTAGGGGACGGCATGGCGAAGCGCGTGACGGTAAGAGGGGATGAAGCGGAGATCACGGTAGAGTTAGACGAGGGGGCAGTGGCGAGCGAGTTGTGGGACCGGCTCCCGATGCAGTCAAAGGCGAGGCTGCATGGGGAGCAGCTGCATTTCCCCGTCCTCATGCCCTCGGCTACCGAAGCCCCGGATCGCTACGAGATAGAGACCGGAGACGTCGCCTACTGGCCTGTGGACGATGCCCTCTGCCTCTTCTTCGGCGAGACGCCCGCGAGGACCGACAAAGGTAGCCCCGTCGCATCGGTCGGCAGGATCGTCGCGGGCATCGAGGACTGCAAGCTCGTCCGCCAGAACGAGACGCTAAAGATAGAAGCGGCGGAAGGACAGGGGGAGCGATAGAAACGGACGCAGACACCAGGGCCGCCCTCGTAACCGGCGCCGCCCGCGGTATCGGCCGCAAGGTTGCCCTCACCCTGGCGGAGAGGGGTTACGCGATAGCAGCCAACGACCTCGTAAAGCCGGAAGAGACTCTGGAGGATCTGGAGCGGACCGAATCCCGCGCGTTCTCCGTTCCCGGCGACGTCTCCGACGAAGCGTCGGTGCGCGGGATGGTCGAGGCGGTGTTGGGCGAGTTCGGCAGGATAGATGTGCTCGTGAACAACGCCGGTATCAGCACTATCGTTCCCGCCGAGGAGACGACCCTCGCCGATTGGGAGCGGACCCTCGCCGTAAACCTGACCGGTCCGTTCCTGATGAGCCGCGAGTTCGGCAAGGAGATGTTGCGGCAGGGCTCCGGGAGCATCGTCAACGTCAGCTCCGTGGCGGGTCTACTCGGGATCTCCGACCGGGCGGCATACAACGCGAGCAAGCACGGCCTCATTGGGCTGACGCGTACCCTCGCCGCCGAGTGGGGCGGGCGCGGAGTACGCGTCAACGCCGTCTGTCCGGGATGGGTGAAGACGGAGATGGATGAGGAGGACCAGGGAGCCGGTGGCTACACCGACGCGGACATCGAAGGCCGCGTCCCAATGGGCCGCTTCGCGCGTCCGGAGGACATAGCTCAGGCCGTCGCGTTCCTCGCGGACCAGGATCTCAGCGGGTTCGTCAACGGACATACCCTATCCGTTGATGGCGGCTGGTTCGGAGACGGGAGCTGGGAGAGCTTGCGGAACCGCAAGCAACAGTAGCGGCTGCTACTGAACCTCTCCGCTACCCCGGTGCGCATTGGTTCACAAGCTACGTCTTGCAACGCTCTCGAAGAAGGATAGCATCTAGGTGCAAGGAGCATCTAATGAGGAGGCCCAAGATCTTTCCGGCGAGCGTACTGTTGGTTACGGATGGTTCCAGGGAGGCTACGATAGCCGCTGAGGCGGCGGTGGAATTGGCTAACGGCACCGGTTCGGAGCTGCATGTAGTTCACGTTGTCTCGACGGCTCAGGAGATGCCGTATCCTCATCCGCTCACGAAGGAGAGGGGTGAGGCTCTTCTGGAGGCCAGGAAGCTGCGTGGCCTGACGCTATTGGACAAGCGGGTCATGTGGATAGAGAGCCTTGGTGGAAAGGTCGCGGGATCGTATTACAGGGAAGGGAAGGCGGAGGACGAGGTCATTCGCCTCGGTGAAGAGTTGGAGGCCGGGTTGGTGATCGTTGGCGGGCGGAAGCTCGGTTGGTTGGAGCGCGCCTTCGCCGACAACCTTCCCGGGAGGCTCCTGCGCCGCGCGAACCGGCCGGTCATGGTCGTGCGCGACCCGGCGGCGCACAAGCCAGAGAAGGCGTCAGACCTGCGTCAATAATCATGGACGGGAGGACGGCCTTGCAGCTGTCCTCCCGCGCCATTTCGGTATCTAGCGCTCCGCCAATGCCGCGCCACTCTCGGTTGGAAACCCTGCCTCTATCCAGTCCTGTTTGCCCTCTTCGTAGTCGTAGACGTTCTCGTAGCCCAAAGCTATCAGCCGCCGGGCTGCCTGGGGCGAGTTCTGGCAGGCCTTGTTCGAGCAGTAGACGACGATCTCAGCCGATTTGTCCGGCAACATAGCCGGTGCAAGCTCCTCGACCTCCGTGTGGGGGATGTTGATGGCCCCTGGCAGATGCGCATCCTCGTAATATCCGGGTCCCAGAGTCTCCACGACGACAAGATCCTCGCTCCGGTCTATCTTCGTCTTCAACTCCTCACGCGTAATCTCCGTGATCGTTTTTCTCCTTCAGTGATTTTTCTTCCCCGACATCCGGAGGCGGGCCTAACCTTTCTCTTGAATAACCCGCCGCGCCGCCCGGAAACCGACCCTGGAATGCGCCCCGTCGCAGAACGGCTTCTTCGTAGAAGCCCCGCACCGGCATAGCGCTATGGTCTCCTTTTCGGTCGGGTACTCGTTGCCGCCGGCGTCCTCGATCACAACCGGCCCCGTTACCAAAAACGGCCCGTTATCATATGCGGAGATCCTGGTCTGCTCAGCCACGTTCACCTCCTCTCTACTAAGTAGTTGTGTATACACTAGTTGCTAATGCAACAAAAAAAGAGTATCACGAGTACGTTGCATGTGCAACTATTATCGGGTATTGTTCTCGCATGGTTGGGAGAGGGGATTTAGCTCTTATGGTGGGGCTCGAAGGGTCGCGCGACGTGGCGTGGCGGGCATTTATTACGGCTCACGCGTTGGTGATCGAGCGGATAGAACGGGAACTGGCCGATGCGGGGCTGCCACCTCTGGGTTGGTACGATGTGTTGCTGGAGCTCTCGGTAGCTCCAGGTCGGCGGCTGCGGATGCACGAGTTGGCCCGGGCCGTGGTCCTCAGCCGCAGCGGTTTGACCAGGCTGGTGGACCGCCTGGAGAGGGCGAGCCTCTTGCGTCGCGAGCCGGACCCCGCCGACAGGCGCGGCTCGTTCGCCGTCTTGACGGACGAGGGGGCGGCGGTGCGCGAGCGAATGTGGCCGGTCTACGCCCGGGGTATCGCCGAACACTTCGGCAAGCACCTGGGCGACGAGGAGGTAGAGGTTCTTACAGGGGCGTTGAAGCGGGTGCTCGGCGCGGCGCGCGAGGTTTAGCTTTGAGCTTCGGGACGGCGTTGGCGCCGGTAGTGCGCGGCAGCCTTCATCCTGTTGCCGCAGCCGCTCATGCTGCACCAGCGGCGGGCGTGGTTCTTGCTCGTGTCGTAGAAGTGGAGTACGCAGGCAGGGTTCTCACACTTCTTGAGTAGCGAGGGGACGCCCCTTAGCAGAAGGTCGGCCGCCGACTCGGCGAGCGGCACGATCGCGTTGATCTCCTCGTCGCGCTCCGCTACAAACTGCTCCTCTAACCCCTCGTCCGTGCAGGCTACCTGCGCGTAACCGGGGCGGGAGCGGAGCAGCGCGTTGATCTCGTCGAGCGTCTCTTGCCTGACCGGCTCTCCTCCCAGGATATCCTCGATCAGCCCGAACAAGACCTCCCGGAACGCCAGCGCCCGTCCGAACACCCGCTCTCCCTCCGGCCCGTCGCCCCACCTCTCCTTCGCCTCCTCGGCCTCTTCCGGACCCAAAACCCCAGCCTCCAGGAGCCACCGTACCAGATCCGAGTAAGTGCCCAAGAGGTCCACCGAACGTCCATCCTCTACAAGCCGGGTGTTAGCGAAGTCCAGGCACAAGTAGTTGCCGACAAAAATAAACCCCGAAACCGATCCCTCCCCAAACGCCATCGTCTTCTCCAAAAAACTTCAGGAGCACTTTGACCTGCAAAATCGTACAAAGGCTTTCCACTGATATTTTAACCATTAAAAATACCCTTGACAAGTTAGAACAACTTCATATAACCTGTGACATAGCAGTTTAAAGGTTAGGGACTTGTGGTAAGTTCCGGCCTCGATTCAGGAGGAGGTTCCGGTATGTCTACGGCAACGCAGGGCAGGGCGCTGCGGACGGGACACGTTGGTTTGAACGTCAGCGAGATCGGGCGCTCCGGGGAGTTCTACCGGGAGGTGTTTGGGTTGGAGGTCGTGGCCGAGTCGCGGGAGGAAGGCCGCGAGTTTGTTTTTCTGGGCAGGGACGGAGAGCTTTTGTTGACGCTCTGGCAGCAGAGTGAGGGTCTCTTCGAGACCGCCCGGCCCGGGTTGCACCACCTCTCGTTCGAGGTCGGAAGCGTCGAGGAGGTACGAGAGCACGAGGAGAGGCTACGCGGCCTCGGTGCACGCTTTTTGTACGAGGGTGTCGTGCCCCACGGCGAGGGTGCCGACTCCGGGGGAGTGTTCTTTGAAGACCCGGATGGAATACGCCTGGAGATCTACAGTCCCACCGGCGCCGGTGAGGCGCAGGCCCCCGTGTCCGGCGTCCCGTCGTGTGGATTCTTCTAAACATGTTCGGGAGTAGCATCGAGCCGGACCGAGTAGAAGGGGCCATGAGAAGGTGCGGCGTGAGCCTGAACGACTACGAGATAGACGAGTCGGGGCGGCGCTGCCTCTGGGAACGGTAGGGAAGGTGATGGCGAACAAGTACCACACGGGGGAACTTGAGGTTCAGGCTCGGGCGGGGGTGCGGGAGATGGCCGCGCGCGTTGGCAACAGTATCCGGCCCACGATCCCCGCGGCGGCGCATGAGTTCTTGCTGGATCAGCCGATGTTGGCAGTGGGCTCCGTCGAATCGGGAGGACGGGTGTGGGCGTCACTGTTGGCTGGAGAGCCCGGCTTCGCGCGGGTGCTCGACGAGCGAACCGTGAGGATTCAGGCTCGTCCCGCATCCGGCGACCCGTTGAAAGATAACCTCCAAGAGCCGGGTGCTGCCGTGGGGATCGTGGTGATAGATCTCTCCGGCAGGCGGCGCATGAGGCTCAACGGCAAAGCAGAGGTGCGCCCCGAAGGGATCTACGTGCGCGCCGAGCAGGTCTACGCCAACTGCCCCAAGTACATCCAGGCACGCCGGTGGAAGGCCGTCGAGAACGAGCCGGGCACAGGAGGGGCCGTCCAGCGCACCCGGAAGCCCACGCAAGACCAGCGACGCCACATCTCGGACGCCGACACCTTCTTCATCGCCAGTGCTCACCCGGAGGGCGGCGTCGACGCCTCGCATCGCGGCGGCCAACCAGGCTTCGTCCGGTTTCTAAATGAAAGTACCCTGGAGTTCCCCGACTACTCCGGCAACACCATGTTCAACACCCTGGGTAACATAGCCACGAACCCGAACGCGGGGCTGCTATTCGTCGATTTCGAGGGCGGCGGCACCCTACAGCTCACAGGCAAAGCTCGTATCGTCTGGGACGTGGAGCGCGTGGGAGCGTTCGCAGGCGCCGGACGCGTCGTGGAGTTCGGGATCGAAGAGGTCGTCGAAATCCCCGCTGCCGTACCGCTACGCTGGAAGTTCGAGGCCTACTCTCCGTTCAACCCGGCGGAGAGATCGGGCCGATCCGAAGCTCTGAAGAACGTCGCAAACGAACCTTCCTAACGCCCGAGCGCCCACAACGACTCCGCCGGGAGCCGAACCAGCACGTCATCCCCGACCGTGAGCCTTGTGTGCGGAGGCAGGGCGGCTTTCAGTGCCACACCACCGGAGGCTTCGAGGCCGTAGAGGACCTGTGTCCCGAGGTAGGTCGCCTCACGGACGCGGGCGGAGAAAGAGTTCTCGCCGCCCTCCAGACGCACGGCCTCGGGCCGGATAGTCAGGGTCACCTCTCCGGACGTCGCGGGGATTGCGAGCTTCAAGGCCCCCAGCGGTGTCTCGACGGTACCGTTTCTTGCCTGGCCGTGAAGGAAGTTGGCCGCGCCGAAGAACTCGGCGATTTCGCGGTTCAACGGGCGGTCGTAGAAGGCCTCCGGGCGGTCGTACATGCGCAGATGGCCGTCTGTAACGAGCGCGATGCGGTCGGCGAGGATCACGGCCTCCTCCTGATCGTGTGTGACAAAGACGGTCGTGTGTTTACCCTCTCGCTGCACCTCTTTTATCAGCCCGCGCATCCCCTCGCGCAGGTTGGCGTCAAGTGCGCTAAGAGGCTCGTCGAGGAGCAGGAGCCTGGGCTCTGTGACCAGAGCTCGGGCGAGTGCGACCCGTTGCTGCTGGCCCCCCGAAAGCGCCGCTGGCTTACGGGTCGCGAAGCCCCCCATGTGCACCCTCCTCAAGGCTCTCTCCACGCGCTCGCGCATCTCGCCGCGTGGCGTGCCGCGCATCCTCAGGCCGAAACCGACGTTCGATTCGACCGTCATGTGCGGGAAGAGCAGGGACTTCTGGAACACCATCGCCGCTTCGCGCTGCTCCGGTGGTACGTTGAGGACGCTGCGACCTCCGATCCTGACGTCCCCCGCGGTTGGCGAGAGGAGACCCGCGATGATCTTCAACGCCGTCGTCTTGCCACACCCGGAGGGGCCGAGCAGAGCCACCAACTCCCCCGGCTCCACCGAGAGGGTCAGCCCCGAGAGAGCGGGTCTGTCTCCCCCATAAGAGTGCGTGAGGTCCTGTATCTCCAGCCGCGTGCTCACCAGTAGTGCCTCTTCACGAGACTTTGCCCAGGCCCAAGAGACCCTCTTGCTTCTTTTTAGCGTCGCCTGCTTTCAGGAAACGCAGGGCGGCTACGAGGGCGAGGATGGCGGGGAGTACGAAGATAAGGGCAAGGACCGAGGTGAGGACGGGATCGCTCCCGCGAGCCGCGCTGAACAGCAGCATCGGCAGCGTTATGACGTTACCGCCCCCGATCAAAACCGTCAAGATATACTGGCTCCACGACACGAGAAACGCGAACAATGCCGCTACCGCCACCCCCGGCGCAACGCCGGGCAGCGTAACACGCAAAAAAGCCTGCCACGGCGTCGCCCCCAGAGTCCGCGCCGCCTCCTCTAGCTCGACACCCCTCTCCGCGAAGACGCTCGCGAGGATTACCGTCGTGTACGGCACCGTCGGTACCAGATGTACGAGAAAGACCCCAAATGCTGTATCCGCCAACCCCAGCCGGATAAACGTCAGGTGTACGCCCATCGTCGAGGCCAGGGGAGGTACCAATATCGGCAGCAATACGAAGAAGACCACGAGCCCCTTCAAGCGGAACTCGTACCTCCCCAAAGCCATCCCCGCCGGTAGCCCGACCGCCACTGAGGCTGCCGTGGCCGCTCCGCCTACCACGAGGCTGTTGATCGTAGCCTCTATGACCCGCGAGCCGGGCTCCGCCAGAGCCTGAAAACCGCGCAGCGACCACCCCGTAGGCAATAAGGCCGGGAAGCGCCACTCTCCGGCGAACGACCACAGAAAGAGCGGCAGAAAAGGAAGCGCCACGAGCAGCGCCGCGACTGCGAGGCCGAGGTTGCCGCGGCGCCGATTCTTTCTATCCACGGCCGAGCCCTCTGCCGAGGCGGAGGTAGGCGGCGGCGAAGAGCGCGGTGATGAGGGCGATGAGGACGTTTATAGCCATCGCCGCCGGGCGGGACGAGAGGTCTATAGAGCGGTACTCGTTGTAGGCCATGACCGGGAGTATCGTCGGGTAGGTCTGCCCTAGCAGGTAAGGTACTTCAAAAGCCCCAAAGGTAAACGCGAAGACGATAAGGCTCGCGGCTACTACGCCGGGAGCTATCACCGGGAAGACTACGTACCAGAACCTCTGCCAACGGTTCGCGCCAAGGGTTTGCGCGACCTCTTCCAGCTCTGCGGCGACCCCGCGCAGGGCAGCGAGGGCCACTAGCGTGATGAACGGTACCTCCTTCCACACGTAGGTAAGGATGATGCCGATAGAGTGCCTGTCGAAGAGGAGTGCGGGGAACTCAGAGGGCTCCCCGATCAAACCAAGAGCCGCCGCGACGCGCGCCCCAAGTCCGGTCTGGGAGACGACCAGCGCGATACCTACGGCGGCGACGAGGTGGGGGATGGTGACCGGGAGTTGGAAGATGGCCGCCGAGAGACGACCCGCGCTGTTCCTGAGCGCGAGCGCCGAGAGCACGGCGAGCACCGTGCTGATCCCCGTCGAAGCTCCCGCAACGTAGACGGTGAGCAACAAAGAGTCGAGAAAGTCGCGGCTACCAAGCACCTCTCGGTAGGCGTCGAGTGAGACCTCCGTCCTCCCGATCGCCGGTAGATACCCCAGAGACTGGACGACCGCGGCCGAGAGACCACCCGCGAAGAGCACGCTCACTACAAGGAGCGCGGGTGCTAAGAGCAGGGTTATCTTTACGCGGCGCCCCACGGGTTAGTTTCTGGCCACCTCTTCCCGCCATCCCTCTTCGAGGGCGAGGAGCCACTCAGACCGCGCCTCGGGGAGGCGGTTGCCCCGCAACACTTCGAGCGGCAGCGTCGCGGGTCCGGACGGTTCGGCGAATTGCTCCCGGAGGTCTTCGGGGAGCCGGTCGAGTTCCAGGGCGGTCAGGTCGCCCCAGCCGGACGGCTTCTGCTTCTCTATCTGGGCCTCCGGGTCTTCGAGGAGGTTGGCGACGACCTGGGCGCCTTCCTTGTTCGTGGAGTTGAACGGGATGGTGACGTAGTGGGTATTCGCCAGGGTCCCGTAGTCGAGGAGGTAGGAGCGGGTGCTCTCGGGGAAGATGCCCTTGTCTACCTGACGCTGGGCACTCTGGGGGATGTAGCTCATGTTAAGGAGGACCTCGCCGTTCTGGTAGAGTTCGTCGAGTCTCGCCGAGGACTCCGGGTAAGTCTCTCCGCCTCTCCACAGGCTCGGTTCGATCTCCTTCAAAAACTCGTACAGCTTCGGAGCTTGTTCGTCAAAGACCACCTGGTCGAAGTCGCTCTGTTGATAGTATTCCGGGTCTCCTGCGAGGCCGTAGAACATCTGCTCGATAAAGGCATTGGCCGTGAAGTCCGGGGGCGCTGGATAGGTAAACTTACCCGGATTCTCCTCGACCCAGGCGCGCAGTTCCTCCGGGTTCTTCGGGGGATCCGGGACCTCCTCGGAGTCATAGATCATCACGAACTGTGCCTTGCCCCAGGGCGCCTCGCGGCCCTCGACCGGATATCCGAAGTCCTGGGCTACCTCCTCGCTCTCCCAATCCACGTACTGAGCGTTGGGTATCTGCTCGGACCACGGCCCGAACCACAAGTTCGCGTCGGCGCCCGTGGCGAAGTTCTCGCCGTTGATCCAGACGAGGTCCACAGTACCCTCGTCCTCCCCGGCCTGCCTCTCGTTCAACAGCTTGTTGACGACCTCGGCGATGTCCTCGACCGGCGTGCGCTCCAGCGTCACGTCGTACTCCTCCGCGAGACGCGGCGTGACATACTCGTCCACGTATGCGTTGGTCGCGTCATCGCCACCATACATAAAGAAGTTGACCGTAGTGCCCCGCGCGGCCTCCTCGATCTCCGGGAACGGCCGCTCCTCGCCCGCCGGGTTCAGATCTCCACCGGAGCCCCCGCAACCGGCGATCATCGCCAACGCGACGATCAGCGCGAGGGACACATAGATCCTGAACTTCAAAAACCAACTCCCTTCCAGCCTCGTCCCAAGCTTGAACTTTAAAGCGAAACATATAGACGACTGTACTTAACCAGCCCTTGCTATTACCTTACGCAATGCTTAATTCTCCCACCTATTCACACGACGTGTTTACGTCGCGTAACACCCGGTGGATCAGGTATCCACTCCCCCCGGACTACGCGGCGGGAAGCCTCAGTAGAGCCTCACGCAGTTCCCGGAGCACCCGGGCAGCGTCCAGGTCCACTAGCGTGTCAATCACCCGTCCACGCTGGGGGGCCCGCCAGTCATGCGCCCCGGCCACGTCCACAGCCGGGACTGCCATTGACTCTACACGCACTGCTTCTCCGTTCGCGACGGCGACGACACACGATACGTCCCAGAGGATCTTCTCACCCTCTCTGTCGAGATCACCCTCGTAACCTTGGACCCACTCGACCAGTATCTCCGCCAAATAATCCGCCACGGGACGTTTCAAGGAACGCAACTCCTCCGCGTAAGGCCCGGCCTGCACGACGACCTTCGCCGGTCCGGGCCATCCCGGGACTTGTAAGAGATCCACGGGCGCCTCCAGAAGCGCCCGCCACGCTGCGATGTCCGCGCGTCCGTTCAGCTCCCCGAACTTGAAGCGCCGGTAGCTTTCTTCATCCCCGAACCCGCCGAGCCAGACGACCCGCACGTTCTCCCGAACCTCCGGCGCGGCGAGCACGAGCGAGGCCGCGTCCGTGGCCGGACCCGTGGAGATCAAGGTCAGCGGACCTTTCCTTGCTTCCTCCACGAGGAAGTCCAGCCCCTCGCTCCACACCGGTGTACGCCGGTCCTCCATTGGCCGCTCCGCGCCAGGAACGCAAGGAACTTTCCCTCCGCACAGCGCGACGACTCTCTCGGCTTCCTCCTGGTACAGGTCACGCGAGGTGGGGCCGTGAACGGTCGTGTTGTGGCAGGAGATCACGGCCAGCACATCGAGGACATCACCGGGAGAGCCCAGGGCACAGGCTATTGCGAACTGGTCATCGACCTCGTTGGCGGTATCGCAGTCGAGGATTACGCGCGGGGTCATAATCTCTCCAGGATGACCATAGTCGGGGGATGGTAGCACGCCCCCGGATAATGGGCACCGGCGAGAAGGCCAATATCTAAGAGGTGGAGGGTATGCGTTCGAGCCTCGGATGCTCTTAGAGCGGCGCTTTGCAGGTTGGGTTTTGCCAGGAACACACTCACCACGCCCGCTCCTTTAGGGCTGCCGCTCTTACGGCCTTGAGTGTTGCTCCTACTACGTCCGGGTACGATGCGGTATGTATTAGGTTCCAGGCTACGGGGAGGGTTTATGGCTCAGAGAGATGATTGTCCGTTCTGCCAGATCGCACGGGGAGAGATGGATACCGAACTCTTGCGCGACGAGGAGGACCTGGTGGCGTTCGAGGATCTCGACCCCCAGGCGCCGGTACACGTTCTGGTTATCCCCAAAGACCACATAACCGCTGTAACGGACGTGCCCTCCGAGACGCTCACGCGGTTGATGGACGCGACCCGAAAGGTGGCGGAGGAGCAGGGTGTCGCGGAGCGGGGATACGCCATCCGCATCAATAACGGCGAAGACGCCGGACAGCAAGTGGATCATCTGCATATCCATGTCGTCGGCGGTCGGCAACTAGGTTTTCCGTAAGCGAGGCCGCAAAGATCCGAACCGTTGGACTACGTGGGTCAGCAGCGCGTGAGCCTGGGCACGGCATAGACCCGAACAAGCCTTAAAATAGCCGTAGTGAATAAAGAACTACTGCGGTACGCAAAACGTGCAAGGATATTTCTAGGCTGCGCGGTGGCCTTCGGGGTGCTGGGCGCTGTTGCCACCATCGCCCAGATGGCCCTACTGAGCAAGGTAGTAGACCGGGTGTTCCTGGATGGCGAGAGCCTCGGGCAGGTCGGGACGCTGCTCCTTCTCCTGCTCGGCGCCATTGTCCTGCGCTCGGGGCTACTGTGGCTGCGCGAGATCTCCGCCCAACGAGGCGCGATCTACGTAAAGTCCGAACTGCGGAAGCAACTATTCACTCACCTCATGCACCTGGGGCCAGGCTATACGAAGGGTGAGCGCACCGGCGAGTTGGTGACGACCGCCGTCGAGGGCATCGAGAGGCTCGACGCGTACGTGGGCCGCTACCTGCCGCAGATGGTTCTGAGTGCGCTCATCCCGCTTCTGGTCGCTGCTTATGTGCTGCCGTTCGATTGGATCAGCGCGGCGCTGCTGCTAGTGTCCGCTCCGGCGATACCGGTCCTCATGGTACTCGTCGGGAGCCACGCCGAGAAGCGCATGAAACGCCAGTGGTCCTCCCTTTCCCGCATGAGCGCGCACTTCCTCGACGTCTTGCAGGGCCTCTCGACAATCAAAGCCTTCGGCCGGGGCGCCGCCGAGCGCGAGAAGGTCGCAAAGGTCAGCGAAGATTTCAGGGAGAGGACGCTCGAGGTGCTCCGCTATGCGTTCCTCTCCGGGTTCGTCCTGGAGTTCGTAGCGACGCTCTCCATCGCGCTGGTCGCCGTGGCCCTGGGAGTACGCTTGCTGATAGGCAGTATCGCTTTCGCGCCCGCCTTCCTCGTGCTGCTCCTGGCCCCGGAGTTCTTCCGCCCCTTGCGAGAGCTCGGCGTCCATCGTCACACCGGCATGGAGGGCAAGGCCGCCGCCGAACGTATCTTTGAGATACTCGACACCCCCGCGCCGGTGAGCTCGGGGCCTGCCGAAGTCACCAGTCTCGGAGGCCGGTTGGAGATCGAGCTGGGTGACGTGGAGTACACCTACCCGGAGAGCGGCCAGCCAGCACTCTCGGGCATTAACCTCACCTTACCGGCCGGTAGCTGCACCGCCCTCGTAGGGCGCAGCGGCGCGGGCAAGAGCACGCTCGTCAACCTGCTGATGCGGTTCGTGGACTCCGAACACGGCCGGATCTCCGCGAACGGTATCCCTATCGCAGACTTCCCCGTCGAGATCTGGCGGGAGAATCTGGCGCTGGTGCCGCAGCGGCCCTACCTGTTCTACGGGACGGTGCTGGAGAATATACGTCTGGCCCGCCCGGAGGCGACTCGGGAAGAAGTCGAGCGGGCGGCCGAGCTGGCGGGCGCTACCGAGTTCATAGGCCGTCTCCCGCAGGGATACGATACCGGGATAGGGGAACGCGGCGTTCGTCTGAGCGGGGGAGAGGCGCAGCGGCTGGCTATTGCCCGCGCGTTCCTCAAGGATGCTCCCATGCTTATCATGGATGAGTCAACGTCCAGCCTGGACCCGGAGAGCGAGCGTTTGATCGGTGACGCCCTGGAGGTCTTGATGCGCGACCGAACCGTGCTCGTGATCGCCCACCGGTTGAACACCATATATAGAGCAGACCAGATCGCGGTGCTTGATGGGGGTTGCCTGGTGGAGACCGGCACTCACGCCGAGTTGATCCAAAGCGGAGGCCCATACGCCCGCCTCGTGGATACCTACAACAGGACGCCCGCATGAGGAGGGTACTCGCGTGAGGGTGCTGCTACGGCTACTCGGGTTTCTGGGCGTCCATCGCTGGCAGGTGGCGCTCGCGGTGGTTCTGGGCGTGGTGATGATGGCGAGCAACCTCGGTCTGCTCTCCGTGGCTGCTTATCTCATCGCGGCCTCGGCGCTACAGTACGGGCTCAGCCAGCTCACGCTGTCGATGTTCCTCGTGCAGATCTTCGGAATCTCCCGCGCAGCCTTCCGCTATCTCGAACGGCTGATCTCCCACAATGTCACTTTCAAACTGCTCTCTTCCTTGAGGACCTGGCTCTACGGCCGCCTCGAACCTCTCTACCCCGCCCGCTTGCTGGAGCACCGTACGGGGGATCTGCTCTCCCGCATCGTCAAGGACGTCGAGGAACTGGAGAATATCTACCTGCGGGCGTTCTCTCCCGTTGTCGTCGCGGTTGCCATCTCCACCCTCACATGTATAGTGCTCTATGTCTTCGACCCGCTGCTCGCCTTCGTGACTTTAGGCTTCCTGGCGCTCTCCGGCGTCGGGGTGCCGCTCCTGGTGAGCGTACTGGCGCGGAGGCTGGGCCGGCGGGAGTTGGAGCTCAGGGCGGAGTTGAACGTCCAGATCGTGGACGGCATTCAGGGAGTGCAGGATCTCCTCGCCCTCGGTCAGGCCTCCGGACAACAAAGGAAGATAGAAGACCTCGGCCATAAGCTCGGCCGGGTACAGAAGAGGATGGCCTCCATCACCGGCCTGCACAGCACGCTGAACGACCTGACGATGAACCTGGCGATGCTGGCCATACTATTCCTGGCGATACCGCTGGTGAACGAGGGCGGCATCCCGGGCGTGTACCTCGCCTTCCTGGCGCTCCTCGTCCTCGGGAGCTTCGAGGCCGTGCAACCGCTCGGTACGGCCTTCCAGTTCCTTGGCCGCTCCCTGCACGCCGGAGAACGCCTCTTCGAGGTCTCGGACGCTGAACCTCAAGTCACTTACCCGTATGAGCCTCTCCCTCCTCCCCGTAGCCACACACTAGAGTTTGACCGCGTTAGCTTCCGTTACGGTGAGGACGAGGCGCCGGTCCTCACCGACGTCTCCTTCAAGGTGGAGCCGGGCAGCAGGGTTGCGATAGTCGGTCCCAGCGGTTCGGGGAAGAGCACCATAGCGAGCTTGGCCCTGCGCTTCTGGGACCCGACAGACGGAGAGGTCCGGCTGGGCGGTTACAGCCTGCCTGGCTACGCTGAGGAGGATCTGCGGAACGCGATCGGAGTCGCCGCCCAGGACACTCACCTATTTAACCAGACCCTGCGCGATAACCTGCTCCTCGCCAGACCCGCGGCGAGCGATTCGGAGGTAGAGTCCGCCGTGGAGAAGGCCCGGCTGGGCGAGTTCGTAAGTAGCCTCCCCCGCGGTCTGGACACTCCTCTGGGTGAGCAAGGTCTGCGGCTGTCGGGTGGAGAGCGCCAGCGAGTGGCGGTCGCGCGGGCGCTGCTCCGGGATGCTCCCGTGCTCATACTCGACGAGCCTACCGCCAACCTGGACCCGAGCACCGAGCACGAGCTTCTCGCCGCGGTCTACGAACAGACTCCGGGTCGCGCCACGTTGATAATAACGCACCGTCTAGTACACATGGAGCGGATGGACGAGATCCTGGTGCTCGAAGCGGGACGGATAGTCGAACGTGGTACCCACCAAACGCTCCTGGACAACAACGGCTCCTACAAACGGATGATCGACGTACAGAACCAACTGCTACTAGCAACGGTCTAGCGGCAAGTCCCGCAGCGTTCTATCAGTCGTCCCGGCGGCTCTCTCTACGACGTATCACGAGCAAGGCGACGGCGGCGGCAACGACCAGCGCCGCGAGTTGTCCCGGCTGGCGTGATCCAGAGTTGGAAACGAGCGCGTTGCGTATGCTCCGCAGGTACTCTACGGCGCTCTGCCTTGCCCGCTCTTTTACTATTTGCGGCTCTACGTGTCTGCGCAGGTCGACGAGGTTCGGGGCGGTCCGGCTCCGGATCTCAGCCATTTCCTGCTCTAAAAGGCCGGGCGCTTTCAGGGGTGCTCCGAGCAACGGTAGCTCCACCGGCTGCTTCTGTCCCGCCTCCTGTTCCTGCTCCAGCCTCTCCGTCTGCGTCCTTACGAGCGCTCTTCCTTGCGGCGTAATAGCCAGGAGGGAAAGAAAGATAAAGAGGCCATCGAGCGCCAGGGTGTTCAGAGCCGCGATGTTGAGCCACTGCCCGACGAACTCCGGTGCGCCGGGCAGTTCAACAGTGCGGCTTACCACGAAACCTATAAAACTGCCACCTGCGATAAGGTTCCCCAGCAGCCACGCCGATCTATATCTCAGGAAAAGGCCGGTGGCCACCACGAGCGAGCCCAGGAAGTTAGCTACGAACAAGATTCCCAGGTAGGTCGCGATCAGGAAATGCTCGCCGCATATAAGAATGTGGGCCGCACCGATCAATAGGATCGTGTAAAGCCCCGCCCATCTTACAAGCCTCTCCGGAAGGCTGTCCATTGCCTGGTCCTCCAGGCGCACACCGGAGACGGATGAGGCTCCCCGATCGGACACTTAGGACTCCTCCCGCTTGCTTGAAGCATGGCTCTTGAACAACCTGAAGAGCCACCACAGAGCCGGACCGAGGACGACGACGTAGACGATAATGAGGATGGACATGGCCACGAGCACCGACCGGGGCGAGGCTGCGTCCTGGATGGTTATGTCGGGGACGAGCAGGTACGGGTACTGGGCGAAGGCCCACGCGCAAAACACTGCCGACACCTGTGCGATCGCGGCAGCCCGGGCGAACTCGTAGCGCCGGAAGTAGAGCAGGGCCAACGAGGCAAACAGACACAGCGCCGCGACGGCCATCAAAATGGAGCCGGGTCCCCCCGGATAGAGCTGCTCCCACATGTAGGGAGCGTCGGCTCTGGTGGCGAATATGGCGACCACGCCCAGGGCACCCAGCGCCATGCCGGCGAGGATACCGCGGAGGCGGAAGTCTTCCTGGAGCAACTCGTTGCCAGTCGCGTCTATCGTCAGGTAGATCGCCGAGAGGTACACACAAGTCGCTACACCGAGGATGCCGACCATGATCGGGAAAGGCCCCACCCAGGGCTGTACGAAACCGTCAATGGGCAACTCGTTCGAGTTGAGCCGGAGTCGGCCCGAGGCGATGGCCCCCGCCGCCGCGCCCAGGAAAAACGGCGTGACGATACTCATCGTCCCGAAGACCTCCCCGAAGAACCTGTAGGCCCCTGGCGCCTCCTCCTGGGCCTCGATGCGGAAAGCCAGAAAGGCGCCCCGCAGCAAGACGCCCATGATCGCCAGTACGAAGGGGATAAAGAGCGCGGTCCCGTAGGCCGAGAACGCGGGCGAGAACGCGCTCCACAGGATCACGGCGGAGACCACAATCCACAGTTCGTTCGCCTCCCACAGCGGGCCTATGGACTGCTCGATAAGCTGCTGCTGCTCCTTGGCCCGCTCTCCCCTGCGCGCCAGGAACGACCAGAAGCCCGCGCCGAAGTCCGCGCCTCCCGCGAGGGCGAAGAGGAGTATCGACACTCCGAGGGCGCCGGCGAGGATCACGTCAAAGGGCATACGCACCCTCCGATTCTTCCTGCCTCTGAGCTTCCTCGACCTCTTCCTCGGGTGGCGCGCCCGTGGCGATACGTTTCAAAAGCCAGATCAGGGTGGAGGCTAGGAACAAGTAGAGCAGCGCGAAAGCGATAAACGCGACGCCTATACCAGGAGCCAGGGTGTAGCCCTCTTCGATTCTCATGACCCCCTGGGCGACCCAGGGCTGGCGTCCTTCTTCGGTCGTGAGCCAGCCTAGTTCGATGGCGAGGAAGCCCAGGAAGCCGGAGAGGGTTATCGCGTAGAGGAGTGGTCTGTACGTGGGGACGCCGCGGTAGCGCCAGTAGAAGATCCAGAAAACCGGTATGAGGGCGGCGAGGAAGAACCCTATCCCGGTCATTGCGTCATAGGCCCACCACATCGCAAGTGGGTTGGGCCTCTCGTCCTCCGGGAACTCGTTGAGGCCCTGAACCGTAGCGTTGGGGTCATCGTAAGAGAGGATCGAGAGCATGTACGGGATCTCGATGTCGTACTTGACCTCGCCCGCCTCGTTGTCCGGGATGCCGCCGATAGAGATCCCCGCCCCTGCCTCGGTCTCGTAGAGTGGCTCTATGGCCGCGAGTTTGGCGGGCTCGTTCGCGGCGAGTTGCCTCGCTGTGTGGTCGCCGGAGAAGATCATAAGCGGCGCGGCCAGGGTCACGACGATCATGCCCATGAAGAACCCCTTTTTGTGGTACTCGTCATGCCTCCCCCGGATCATGCCCCAAGCGTAGATGGCGGCGAAGGCGAAGCCCACGGCCTCGAAAGCGGCAACGGTCATGTGGCTGGTCTCGGCGTACCACGAGGGCGAGAACATCGCCCTGAATACCTCGACGTCCGCCACCTGGCCCGCCTCGTCGAGGGTAAACCCAACCGGAGTATTCATCCAGGAGTTGGCCAGGATCACCACGACCATCGAGGCGAACCCTCCGACCAGGAGCGGGACGGCGCTCAACCAGTGGACCCAGGGTGAGAGCAAGTCTCTCCCGAAGAGATAAATGCCCAGAAATATCGCCTCTAGCAAGAAGAACATCACCTCGATGGAGAGAGGAACCCCGATCATGGGCCCGGCGAAGTCCATGAAACGCGGCCAGAACAGCCCGAGACCGAAGGTCAACACCGTCCCCGAAACAGCCCCGATCGCATAGGTGATGGCGAAGGCCGTAGTCCACTTCTTGTTCAATGCCAGGTAGACCGGGTCTTTCTTTTTGAGGTAAAGTCCCTGCGACAGGAGAAGGAAGAACGGCATGACCACGCCGAGCGCGGCAAACATAATGTGAAACGAGAGCGACATCCCGAACACACCCCGGGCAGCTATTAAGTTGTCCAAGTCTTCCTCCTACACTTATGGTCCGCTAACGCCATTTTCGGACGCGCAATGCCTCCTTGTACTTCGTACCCATCAAGTCTAGCTTTACTCGCTTGCGCGGCGAAGTGAAAATGCATACGGGTGGGCATCCGAACGGCGCAGCTCTGGAAGTTCCTATTAGCCTCGCCGGGCGGCGCGCAGGAGGCCCACGCCACCGGCCAGGAGGCCCACGGCGGCCTGAGGCCACGCGACGAGGCGCGGGTAACGCAGGCCGAGTAGGGAGATGCCCAGTACGCTGGCCGAGACGGCGACTCCAAGCTTGCGTTCGTAGGCGCCCAGGTAGGCGCTGTCGGTGGTGCCTCTCAACGCCTCGCCTCCCAACCTGGAGGCCGTGGCGGTCGCCGCGCCCGAGCTTCCCCGGAGGGCTCCGGGGAAGCTGCCGCGGTTCGTCCGGCGCTGGTCTCGCCGCTCGCCCTCGTCGATCTTCCGTTCTGGCACCGCCCTCGGTCGGATGCTGCCGGAGCTACTGAGGAGCCGTATTTCGCGTGCGTTCTGCAGGTCTTCCTCGAACATCTGCTCTATCTCCGCACCGAAGGAGGGGTCTTCGGAGAGGAGATCCGCCTCCCAGTTGGCCAGGAGCCCCGAGAAGTTCAGGTTCGTCGAGCCCACGCGCGAGAACCGCGAGTCGGCGACGTGGGTCTTTGCGTGGATCATGGGCCCGCCGTACTCGAAAATGCGCACCCCGGCCTCTAGCAGCGGCCGGTAGCCCGTGCGCGAGAGGGCGCCTATCCAGGGCAGGTCATTGGTCGCGGGCAGCAGTATCCTTACGTCCACGCCGTCGCGCGACGAGGATATGAGGGCCTGGGTGAGCGTGGGGGCCGAGAGGAAGTAGGCGTCGGTTATCCACATCCGCTCCTCGACCGAGGCCAGGAGGATCTCCAGGGTGCGCAGCACCCGCACCCTACCCGGTTCCTGAATCACCACCCGCGCATCGCGTTCCCCGGCGGGCGTGATATCGCCGGCCTCCGGGCGTTCTCCGGGAGGCAGTGGCTTCGCTCCAGAGAGGTCCCACGCCCCCGCGAAGGCTCGCTCGGCGTCCGCGACGGCCGGTCCGCGGAAGGCCACTGCAGTGTCGCGGTAAGGGAGGCCCGTCTCCGAAGATCTCTCCAGCCAGCCATCGGCGATACAGACCCCGCCGACGGAGGCGTAAGAGCCGTCCACCCCCACGAGCTTGCGGTGGTCGCGCCGCATGAAGCTTCGCACCCCCCGGCGCAAACTAGGCGGGTTGACCGCTCGCACCTCCGCCCCCGCCTCACGGAGCCCATCCCAAAAAGAGCGCGGCACGTCCGCCGAACCGAACCAATCATAGAGGACGCGCACTGGCACCCCCTCCCTGGCCTTTGAGGAGAGGGCGTCGGCGAAGCGGCGTCCTACGCCGTCGTTCTCGAATATGTAGTTCTCCAGATGCACCCACCGCTTGGCGCCTGCTATAGCCGCGAGCCAGTCCTCGTAGGTGGCAGGTCCATTCTCGAGCAGTCTCAACTCGTTGCCGGCCCTGAGCGGTGCATCGCTCGCGCGCCGTATCGCTCGCTCCAGGCGTTCGCTACTCGCGGTCGGGACCGTATCGCTTTGCGATGTGCTGGATCTGCCTGCGGACACGTCTCTCGCTCCTCTCCGGTGTACTCAAGCCACCCTGCTGCTCTCTTCTCTCCCCACCGCAATCGCCGTGACTGTCAGTGAGATACACTGCCCGGATGGCCGGTGAAAGAGATTCTACGCGACCGGACCCGGAGCCACCCGCGAATCACCGGAACACTCCGCCGGAGCACAGCAGTGTGGGAGTCAAGCCCGGACGTGAGAGGGGAACCGCGAAGCGGGAGCGCGGGCATAAAGGCTCGACGGCCGAACCGGACGTTACCGCGCGTCCGTTTACGCCGATTCCGGTCTCCAGGCGTGCCCGCAACGTGCTGCTCCTGGCCGTGCTCGCCGTGCTCGCGTACGTCGTGTACCTGGTGCCGGACGTGCTCACGACGACTATCGGTGGGATCGCGCTGGCCCTCGTGCTCTCTTTCCCGGTGCGCTTCCTGGAGCACTTCTTGCCGCGGGGTTTAGCGATTCTCCTCTCGTTTCTGCTCCTGGTGGGGCTCGTCCTGCTGGCGGCGCTCTTCCTCGTACCGATCATCGCGGAGCAGTTCGCGTCCCTGGTCGGGTCCGTGCCGTACATAGTAGGCGTCGCGGAGCAATACCTGAGCGACGCCTTGAACCTGCTGGAGGATAGGAACCTCTTGCCCAGCGATCCGGGAGAGGTCGCCTCCAGGGTGAGGGATGCTCTGACCAACGCCACGAGCTCCATCGCCGGGGACATGCTCGGCGGGGTGTTCGGCTTCGTCTACGGTACCTTCAGCTTTGCGCTGACCCTCTTCGGGGTGATCTTTGTCGGGGCCTATCTGCTATCTGACGTGCGCAGGGTGCAGGCTACCTACCTGCGAACCGTACCCCATGCCTACCGGCGCGACGCGCGCATTCTCTGGAACGCCTTCGGCTTCTCTCTCGGCCGTTATCTGAGCGGGCTCGCCTTGGTGCTCTTTATTCAGGGCGCGGTCTCGGCGTTGGGGATGTGGATGCTGGGCGTGCCGTATCCTCTGGTCCTGGGCGCCTGGGTCTCGATCACGGCGGTCATACCGTACCTGGGCGCGTTCCTCGGCGGCATCCCGGCGTTGCTCGTGGCGCTTACCGTCAGCCCCACGACGGCGCTCCTGACGGTGCTGCTGTTCCTGGTGATCCAGCAGCTAGAAGGCAACTTCCTGACGCCGAAGATACAGGGGAACGCCCTGCACGTACACCCTATTCTGGTCTTTCTGGCCGTGATAATCGGCGGGGGACTTGCGGGTATGGCCGGCGTGATCGTCGCCGTACCCGCCCTGGCGGTTCTGCGGATCATCTTCGACTTCTTCCGCGTCCGCCTCTGCACGGATAACTAGAGCGAAGCAAGCAGACAGGCCACTGTCCAGGCTACCGGCGCGAGAGGTAGCCCGGCGGGACGTGCTCCACAAGCCACACTTCATTGCCGGAGCGGTAGAAGCTGTACCCGTGATGGTACATCTCGTCCGCCGCAACAGCGAGCACCACGGGGCGGCCCCGGCGGGCGCCGACCACCCGCGCCGTAGCCTCGTCGGGCGATAGGTGGACGTGATGCCGCCGCATCTTCAGGAGGCCACTCTGTAGAATCTCGTCCACGTTGCGCTCGGGCGTGCCGTGGTACAGGATCGCGGGCGGCGGCGCCGGTTCGAGCTCCAGGTCAACGGACGCGCTGTGTCCTTGCTGCGCCCGGAGCAAAGTCCCCGAATCATCGAACGCGAACCGCTTTTTGTCGTTGCGCGCGACGACCTCCTCGAGTTCGTCGCGCTGGATCCGGAACCCGTTGCGAACACTCGCCGCCAGCAGAGCATCCACCTCTACCCAACCACCGGGCATCAACGCGAGCCCTAGCCTCTCCGGTTGATGACGCAGATGCTTACTCAAGTATTTTCGGTTGTACCAACTCTGGACCGGGGAGGCCGCTTACCTCGACTTCCATACTTCCGTCCGGGTGCTGCAACGCTTTTAGCTGCAGCAGTTTATAGAGATGCCGGCGTTCTTTGGAGGCGAGTGAGTCCAACGCCTCGGGAGCTATCGTCGCGTAATGTTCGAGAACGGCCTCTTTGCCCCGCTCCAGTTCCGCGATGTGCTCCCGTTGGTTCTTCAGGGTCGCTAGCTCTTGCTCGGCCGCCTCGCGGGTTTCTTCAAGGCTCGCGAGCTTCACTCGCAGCTCGTCGTAGGAGAGTAGCCCCTGGATCGCCATGTCCTGCGCCCGGGCACGCTGACGTTCCACCTCAGCCAGCTTGTCCAGCCACGTCTTTGCCTCGCGCTCTGGATCTCCCCGCGTCTCCTTACGCTTGAGCTCGATCATACGCTCGAGGTCGGCGCGTAACTCTTCGGGTTTTTCCATAAGGTCCCGGACGTACCGCCAAATCTTTACATCGGCCTCCTCGGCGCGGTGCTGCTTGGTGTGATCGCAACCGTTCCTGCTCCTGTAGCGGCCACCGCATCGGTAGTAGAAGTAGACGTGTTCCCGGATACTGCCGCTGGTGGTAGTCTGCGCGTTCATCATATATCCGCAACGGCAGCACCGTAGCAGGCCAGAGAGCTCCCAGACCCTGCGCCCGGAGGGCGGCGGTCGGCGGTTGTCCTTGATGGCTGCCCGAGCGGCGTCCGCCAGCTCGCGCGGAATGCCGGCGTCGGGCACCGGGACGGCTAGCCACTGCTTGCGGTCCCTCACCTGGGCCTTGATCCGCTGACGATAGAGTCTTTCGCCTCCAGCGGCTTCAGACACCTGCCGCTTCGTTATCTGCTTCTTGCCATAGTAAGCGATGCCGTAAGGCACGTCGGGATCGAGCGTCGCGGCCACTTCGGGCGCCACCAACTCTGCTACCTCCCCGGCTGTGTGTGGCCGGTATAGGTCGCTCAGAATCAGGTTGCGCAGCGTCGGCCGGTTCCACCGCTCCTGCCCCCTGGGGGACCGCACTCCCTCTCGCTCGAAGGTCTTGATTACTGCGTAGAAACTTTCGCCCCGCGCCACCATCTCGAAGATGTGTCGTACTACCCTCATCTGTTTCTCATCCACCATGAGGCCGTCGCGTGCGCTGTTGTAGCGGTACCCGTAGCCGGGTGAGTAGCCGGCTACCAGCTTGCCCTGCCGGAGCTTCCGGTGCTTGCCTCTCCGGGTTCGCTCGGCTATCTTCGCCCGCTCGTACTTGCCCAACTGGTCGAGGATGCCGTCGGTCAACTCTCCCTCTGGGGAATCGTCTCCTCGATCGTTTAGGGCGCGGATCTTGGTTCCGTGCTCCTCAAACTCTTTGCGGATCAGGTAGTGGTAGGCTGGCTCGCGGGCGAACCGGTCCCGATCCTGGGCCAGAACCACGGAGACGCCGCCGGTCGCCACGAGGTCGCGCACCCGGTCCATTCCGGGCCGCTCCAGGGAAGCCCCGCTCTGGCCAGGGTCGGCTACTTCCTCAACGACCTCATACCCCTCGCGGGCCGCGTATCCCCTCAAAGCCTCCAATTGCTGCGCCAGCGAGTAGCCGCTCCTTACCTGCTCCTCTGTGGACACCCGTGCGTACAGGATAGCCTGCTTGGGCTGATGGCCGTTATTGCTCGACATCGCCTACTCCTCATCCTTCTTGACAAGCTCCCTCGGCTCTACCTTCAAAGCTTCCGCCAACTTGCGGATGGTGCTGGTACGGGCCTCTGGGTAGCCGTTCTCCAGCCTCCAGACTGTCCCGTAGGCAAGGTTCGCCATCCTGGCGAGTTCTCGCTGGGAGATGACCCTATCCTCTCTGAGTCTCTTCAGCTTCTGCACATCGACCTCCATTCTTCGTAGGGTACGGCACCTCTGTATGTTGGTCAATATTGTAACATAGTTAGTTTATAGTTGATACACTAATACCGATAAAGCACAATGTGGACGTAAGCGTCGAGAGAGGAAGGGATCGGTTGTGAGGTTCGTACCCAGAACGGAGGCTACCAAGATCATCGAGGAGCAGGACACAGGCGAATTGACACGGATCGCCTGGCGCGCCGCCGTGCCCGGCGAACGCCACGGGTTCGCCGTCCTCGAGCTCTCTAGCGGCAAGGTCATGCCGTATTCCTGGCCGGCCGACAAGGACTACCCCGGCTTCTGGAGGTTCTTGGTGCTCGTGTGGTGCCACGTTGATGCTCGCGCCGAGCCCGAGGAGACCTGGGAACTCCCTTCCGGGCGCGACCTGTCGGGGATGTCCGACGAGGTGATCGAGGAGGAGCTCGTGACCCTCGCTCGACGGGAAGACTTGGACTGGCCAGGGATCGAGGAAGGCTTGGAGATGTCCTACTCATGCCCCTGGCTAGAGCGATGACCGGAGCGACGCGTCGCCACTCTGTGTTGCGTGCCGCGCTTCGCCCGAGTGGGAGGCTAACGCAACACCGCTCCACCACCTCGTGCAGCGCGGTCCCGATGGCTGGGCTACGAGCATGCGATTCGGCGGCCAGAGGAACCGGTACACGGGGGTGTATGCGCTGCTCCGGGCCGAGCGAGACGGCGAGTACCACGAGCAGCGAGATATGTTCGTGGAGGTGTGAGCGGTCCAAGGTTCGCGTGGGATCGCTCTTTTCCGCCCTTCGACTCCTGTACGAATCGTTGGATACTGCTGTTGGTGCGCGCTGATCACTGCACCGCGCCCCTCCTGCCCAGGGGCCCTTCTCTTAACTAGAGCCGTTTTAAGGCTCTTTAAGGTTCGAGGGCGGTAACCAGCGAGGTTGACAACCCCGCGCTGCTCGGGGCCATGGAGAAGGCCCTGGGCGAAGTCGAGGAAGAAGTCAGCCACACTCTTGACGTGCTGGAGAGTCTACGGGAGGGAGCCCAGTGATTATCGACCTTCAGCGGGTATTCACGCCTGAAGAGTGGGGGAATGGGAGTGCGAATTTTGCCAGCGGGACTTCCGCGTTGAGAGCGTGATGGTGTAACTGGTAAATCCTAGCGAGTACGCTCGAAAGCAAGACTAAGCGGAGATAGCCGGCACTGTAGCGGACAAGGCTCCAGAGCTAAGGAACTCGGCTCTTTGTAAAACTATGGACTTCCGCAGCAGCCCCTAGCTATATCGATTTCGAGCTAGCTTCATCAACCTCAGTCTCCAAGTGATCTCTGATCCACACTATGACGTCCATAGAATCACGCTCCAGGTCGCGGGCGTCGAGCGCCACGACTTTATTACACCTGTTGGCAAGGGCAGATAAGTCATCGAGCTCCGCGCCGAAGTTCACTATCACACTTACCCTGTAGCGTTCTGGATCACGTTCGGAGCCTTTCAGTGTCGGCTTGAGATCGTAGCCCATCTTCTCGACCTCGCTTAAGATCTTCTCAGCTTCTTCCCTCTTCACCTTGTGTCCCTTCTTACCAACGACTATTAAGCTAGCCTAGACACGGCCCCTGTGCGGCAGCTCGGAAGCCCATAGACTCGCCTCTCATGGGAGCTACTTATCCACCAAAGCTAGCTCTACTAAAGTGGCTTCTGACACGAGATACCAGGAGACCTACCAATTCGTGTCACCAGCCAGGATACCCTCAATCTTACTCACCTTACGCCAAACAGTCTCTTCCATACGCTCGTCGCTGGGTCCTCTTACACCGCCGAAGGCGACGAAGACCTACAGCGCCTCTTCGGCGTCGGTCTTCTCCCAATACTGGGTGCGGATGAGCATGCTATTCCTCTCTCGAGGGTCATAGTAGTAGGTTTTCGTACCCTGTAGGGCCGGCGCGAGCCGCTGCATAAGCAGAAGGCTTCGAGGTAATTCTAGAACCCCGGTCGTGAGATCGGGTCGTCGGAATAGGAAATAGAGAGGAGGTACGCATCCTGGTACCCTTGAAGCATAGAGACGGGGTCGGTGCCCGGCTCGCTCCGATCCCGTCTCGGAGAGTAAGGAGCCGAGCGAAGGATGCGTGCCCGAAGGAGTCCTCCATCGATAAGAATGACGCCTGCTTCTTGCAGTAGATGGATGCCGGCTACCCGTGAGGTTACCAGTAACCTCGATAAGCTTGGTAACCTGCAGCAGCCGCCGCAACACGGGTCGGGATGATTTTGGCAGCTCCACAACACGAAGAGTAGGAGTCAAGGCTGGGAGTAGCCGGAGGGCGGGTACGAGACGATAATGACTAGGGCCATGTAGGTGGGGACCGTTAACCGAAAAGGGGACGAAATGAACGACGAACCCACAGGCGACTACGCTGAGGTGAACGGCCTCAACATGTACTACGAGGTCCACGGTGCCGGCAGGCCGCTGGTCGTGCTGCACGGCGCCTACATGACGATCGGCACGATGGGAGAGGTCGTGCCCCGCCTGGCCGAGACTCGCCAGGTGATCGGGGTCGAGCTGCAGGGGCACGGGCACACCGCCGACATCGACCGCCCCATCACCTACGAAGCCATGGCCGATGACACGGCCGCCCTGCTGCGGCACCTCGGGATCGAGCAGGCTGACGTCTTCGGCTACAGCATGGGGGGCGGCGTCGCCCTCCAGCTCGCCATTCGCCACCCGGGCCTAGTGCGAAAGCTCGTCTCAGCCTCGGCTTCTTACACGAGCGATGGCATGCAGCCCGAGCTGCATGAGATGATCCCGAGTATCACGTCCGAGATGTTCGCCGGGTCCCCGATAGAAGCGGCCTACTTCGAGGTCGCGCCGAACCCCGGGCATTTCCCCATGCTGGTCGAGAAGCTGAAGCAGCTCGACATGACGCCCTTCGCCTGGCCGGCCGACGATATCCGGGGTATCGCGGCGCCGACCTTGATCGTCGTCGGGGACTCCGACGCCATCCGCCTTGAGCACGCCGTCGAGCTGTTCAGGTTGCTCGGTGGCGGCGCGATGGGGGATCTGGTAGGCCTCCCCAAGTCCCAACTCGTGGTGCTCCCCGGCACCGCCCACTTCGTGCCTCCGGGCAGCGGGCTCCTGGACCGCGCCGAGTGGCTGCTGGCAGTGATCCCGACTTTCCTCGACGCGCCTATGCCAGAGACCGCGTGAGCTGTGGTGGGCGGGGTGCTCTTCCTCTACAAGGCCGACCTGGCGCACAGCGAGGTCTCCTACGAGTTCCAGGGGCATCACCACGATGTCGATGTTTCGTTCGTCGTGGTCGACGCGCCGAGAAGCGCTCCGAAGCTGCCCAAGCATCCCTTCGAGGAGGTCTTCGTGGTGCAGACTGTCCCCATGCCGCTGAGACATAGAGCGCAGCTTCGGAGGTCTAGGAGGGTTTTTTCTCGCCACCAGTCGTCCACCAACGCATAGACAGAAACTGGCAAGAGTTCTAGCTCCACGCGACACCACCTTCCGGTAAGGTCTGCTGGGGCGGCGGTGGAGATCGAAGGCAAACGACCGCGACGAGCCAGGGCGTTGGTACTCGTTGGTGAGGACGCCGCTCCGTCCTGTGGCGGATCGGGTCATCTATTACACCCCCTGTTCGTTCTCCAAGCGGAACACCGCGCAGCGCGGCGCGAGGGTAGCGAACGCTTCGGGCAGCGCCTCCTTCTTCTTCGGCAACCCGTACATGCTCCTGAAGAACGGGATGCCACCCGGCACCTTCTTCGGGAACTCCCGCAGAATAGAGGCACACTCCTCCACCGGCAGCTCCACGAGCCTCACCCGTTCCTCCTCGCGGCCGTGGGCCAGAACGCCCCATCCTGCGGCCCTGGCGTTCTTGACCCAGTCCGCCTGTGCGGAGCCGCCGACGACGTACCGCTGGCCGCCTACCACGAGCGGGGAGACGGGGGTCGTACGCAACCGGCCGCTCTTGCGACCCGGGACCGAGAGCACCCGCATCGTGCCAAGCGCTAGTCCCCTTCGCTGCAAAGCCACGATCACGCGGTTCATTGGCTTCAACCACCGCGGCAGCTTATCCACGTCGGACACGTTGCCTCGCCTCCTTCCGGCCAGCGCTATCGTCTTAAGCTAACGCTGTAAGATAGCTAACGGCGTTAGAATACTCTTGGAAGAGTCGTTTGTCAAACACCGTTAGGCTATCATGAGATCGGCGACGTGCGGGCGAGGAGGTAGGGTCCGATGGCGGAAGGTTCCGGGGCGAGGACACGCGGGCGCGGTCATCCGGTGATCGACCGGCAGGGTGTGGTGGGGGCGGCGCTGGGGCTGTTGGACGAGGTGGGCGTAGACGGCCTGACAATGCGCCGCCTGGCCGCGAGGGTAGGGGTGAAAGCTGCCTCGCTCTACTGGCACGTCAGAGACAAGGAGGAGCTTTTGGGACTCCTGGCGGACGAGATCTGCGCGGGGGTGCGGGAGCCGAGCCCCGACCTCCCCTGGCCCAAGAAGCTAGAAACCCTAGTTCGGGAGAACCGCCGAGTCCTACTCAGGCACCGTGACGCCGCGCGCATCCTGGCTGGCACCGTGCCCTCGGGGCCCAACAGGCTGCGGCTGGCGGAGACCATGCTGGGCACCCTCCTCGGGGCCGGCTTCTCGCGGCGAGACGCCGTCCGGGCGGCCTTCTTGCTCACCGACTACGCCACGCACTTCGTGGCGGAGGAGAGCAGGTTCGCCGACGCCGGGGAGCCGCACAATTCGAGTAAAAGCGGGGATCTCGCTCAGGTGCGCCGGCAATTTGAGGCGCTTCCCAAAGAGGAGTATCCGATCGCAGTCGCGCTCGCCGGGCACCTGACCGACCCGGACGACGCAGAGGGGCGCTTCGAGTTCGGACTGGAGGCCCTGTTGGACGGTCTCGAAAAGAAGCTGGCGTCGAGGGGCCTGAGCGGGGAACGATCGGGTTAGAAGTACGACCATCTTTCGTTTCAAGCAAATTCGCAGCAAGCGTCTAAGGAGCAGATTGTCCTTATTCACCCAACTGCCGAGAGGTTCCTGGTACCGTCATTGGTGCCCTTGGCAGCTACCGCGAGGCGTTTACCTGCAGCATAAAGGTAAATTTCAGAGCTGGGCGAAGGTTCACCGTAGTGAACCCCGTCTCCGTCGCGGATAATTAGCAGAGAAGGCAAGAGAAGAGCGCGCAGGAGATACGAGAAAGAAGGAGAGTACATTGTGACCGATCTCAGGGTGGCAGAGGACAGGAATAGGGCGATAGGCGCCGCCGTCTCTCACATAGAGAAGCAGCACGGCAAAGGGGCGATCATGCGCATGGGCGACGAGCCGCTACGCAAGGTCGCCTCTATCTCCACGGGTGCCCTCGCCCTTGACCTGGCGCTCGGGGTTGGCGGCTTGCCCAGGGGCCGCGTCGTCGAGATCTTCGGCCCTGAATCCAGCGGTAAGACCACCCTTGCTTTGCACGTCATCGCCGAGGCCCAGAAGGCGGGCGGCCTCGCCGCCATCATCGACGCCGAGCATGCCCTCGACCCGACCTACGCCCAAGCCATAGGGGTCGACCTTGAGAACCTGTACTTCTCCCAGCCCGATAACGGGGAACAAGCCCTGGAGATCGCCGACACTTTGGTCCGCTCCGGTGCTGTGGACCTCGTGGTCATCGACTCCGTCGCCGCTCTCGTGCCCCGGGCCGAGATAGAGGGTGAGATGGGGGACTCGCACGTAGGACTTCAGGCTCGGCTAATGAGTCAGGCTTTGAGGAAATTGTCGGGTTCTTTGAGCCGATCTGGGACGACGGCGATCTTCATCAACCAGTTGCGGGAGAAGATCGGGGTGATGTTCGGGTCTCCTGAGACGACGCCGGGAGGAAGGGCGCTCAAGTTCTATTCGAGCGTCAGGCTCGACATAAGGCGGATAGGGGCGCTAAAGGTCGGCAACGACACGGTGGGGAACCAGACGAAGGTCAAGGTCGTCAAGAACAAGGTAGCACCGCCATTCAAGGTTGTGGAGTTCGACATCATGTACGGTGAGGGCATCTCCAAAGAGGGGAGTCTTCTGGATATCGGTATTGAGAACGCGGTGATTCAGAAGTCCGGTGCCTGGTTTGCCTACGGCGACGAGAGGTTAGGGCAGGGTCGCGAGAACGCCAAGCAGTTCCTCAAGGACAACGACGAAGTGCGCGAGCGTATCCTCGCGGAGATCTACGAGGAGCTAGGCTTGGGTACTTTCGAGGAAGTGCTTGAGGAGGAGACACCCACAGAACTGTAAAGGCGGGAGGGTGGACTCGGGTGAAGTGCGACCTTGCCTGGCACCTAGGCGTTCAAGAACAAAGAATGGAGAGGAGCGAGAACCGAGCGTTTCTTTGGAGAACGCTACGAAGAAAGATGAAGCTCGATAGCCAACAGGAACAGCTGTTTGCCTCGGTCATAGGTATGGACCCCCTGCTCGACGGCTTCTCCGGCGTGCTTGTCGAGATCTATCGTGAGAGGGATCCTTCGGGTGGGTTCCGTTACGTGCTCCTTGAGACCGCCTGCATTAGCGGAAACCAGCTCCTTAAGTTCTCCTCGAAGGACAGGGAGCTGGTCTTTGCTGCCCTCGCCCGAGAGCTAGACGCTTCTCTTCGGTAAATGCGTCCTGTCGATTCTTTCGCCGCAACCTCTCCTCCAGTGCGGCGGAATGTCTGCATTCCCTAGATGCCGCCCATAGTCGCCGGTGCCGGTGTTTGTGACTCGCGTGATATCTTCACACGCACGTTTTCCTGGCGGTAAAGGAGAGATCAGTGGTTGTTATAACTGCACTGACCGAGGCACTTGGTCTGGAGCACCCGATCGTCCTGGCCCCCATGGGGAGCGTCTCCGGCGGTCGCTTGGCAGCGGCCGTTTCCAACGCTGGCGGACTGGGACTGGTCGGCGGCGGTTACGGCGATCATGCTTGGTTGCGTGACGAATTATCCGTCGCCAAGGCCGAAACAGCGCGTCCTTGGGGGGTAGGACTGATCACTTGGGCCACTACCCCCGAGACTGTGCAGCTCGCCCTGAGTTACGAGCCTCATGCGTTGATGCTGTCGTTCGGCGATCCGCGACCTTATGTACCCGCCATAAAGGAGGTGGGATGTAAGCTAATCTGCCAGGTCCAGGATCTGGCAGGCGCACGTGCGGCCAAGGCGGCCGGCGCCGACGTCATCGTGGCTCAAGGAACGGAGGCCGGTGGACACGGTGCCACGCGTGCCACGCTACCGTTGGTGCCCGCATTGGTAGATGCGGTGGCGCCTATGCCGGTCCTAGCCGCCGGAGGCATAGCCGACGGGCGAGGTCTAGCCGCGGCGCTGATGCTGGGCGCTCAAGGGGTGTTGATGGGTACCCGCTTCTATGCGGCCACGGAGTCCTTAGGCCACGGGTGGGCTAAGGAGCGCATCGTAGTAGCCGAAGGCGGCCAAACCCAAAGGACGCGGGTTTTCGATGTGGTGCGCGGGTACGAGTGGCCGGAAGACTACACTGGGCGCGCCCTACGCAACCCGTTCCTAGAACGCTGGGATGGCAGGGAGAATGATTTGACCGCGGCGCTGGATACAGAGGGTCGTGCCTTCCAAGAGGCGGAAAGGGAGGGAGATTTCGATACAGCGATGGTCTGGGCCGGGGAAGCGGTGGATCTGATCGCAGAGGTGGCAGACGCTGGCGAACTGGTACGAAGCATCGGTAAAGAAGCCGAATCGAACCTGCGGCAAGCTAGTAGGTTTGTGCGATCCGACTAGCCATACGTTCTTCCCGCCGCAACCTCCTACATATCGTCCCCGTTACTACAATCGATTATCGCCGTTTCAGCTAGCAGAGCCGCCATCGCCACGAGCATCATTCCCGCAACCACAAATGCGAAAGCTCTCTTCATCTTCTCTCCTTCTTCGTCGTTCCTTTCACCTTTGTATCTTCACAGGGTGCGGAACGGACGTATATACGTTACTTAAGGTATTTCCTCGCCTTCTTCGATTCCTACTGCCGGTAGTATCGCTAGAAGGCCCTCGCCAAGGCGATTACCAAAGCACCGATGGTGTAAAGGGAACCTACGACCAACCCAGCGAACCTCAGCCGAGGACTCCGACGGGTGATGGCCAGAGCGTAGAGGAGCGCAACGAGGAACGCCGGCCAGAGAGAGAGGGGCGAGACCCGCCTCGGGGAACCCTCGACGGAGAGGAGCGCCACGAGTGTGGAGAAGGTGGCGGTGAAGAGGAACTCGTTGCGGGAGCATGCGCCTTGAACCGAAGCCCTGCGTGGGTGAACATTTGGGCTTCCTCTAGCTTCGCTACTACTGGCCCGGTGAACCAGGATGGAGACTCCGGCCAGGGCCGCGGCAGCGACCGAGCCTCCATCATCAGAGTGGGGTGAATCTGCTACAGCAGGAGGTCGATCAGATAGGGGCCTTGCGAGCTTAGTCCGGTGGCAAGGAGGCGGTTGAACTCTTCCATCGTCTCAGCTCGTCCTGCCTCCACGCCCATGCCACGAGCGATAAATACCCAGTCGAGTGCCGGCCGGTCGAGCTCCATCATGTCATCAGCCTTGCGTCCGGTGCTGCCAGCGCCGACGTTCGCCAACTCCCCCTTGAGGATGGCGTAGGACCGGTTGTCGAGAATAATGGTGGTGACGTCGAGTCCTTCACGCGCCTGCGTCCACAGAGCTTGCACCGTGTACATCGCGCTGCCATCTGCTTGCAAACAGACCACCTTCCGATCCGGGCAAGCGATTGCTGCCCCCGTAGCGAGTGGCAAACCGATGCCGATCGCGCCGCCAGTGAGTTGTAGATAATCGTGTGGGGCTGCGCCTTGCGTACCCGATATGAACCCTGAAGCGGCGGTGAGGGCCTCCTCGACAACGATCGCGTTCTCTGGTAGCTGCGCCCCGACCACGGCGGCGGCTGCGCCGGACGTGACCTTGTCGGCGGTAGCGAGCGGTGTCTCACGGGTCTGTACCGGTACCGCTGTGCCGCGTGCATTAAGTTCTTCGGCAAGCGCCTCCAAGGCCTGGGTGACGTCCTCTTCGGGTGTAGCGAGCGTGCGGACCGCGCAGTCCGGCGGGCTCAGCTCGCTCGGCTTGTCAGGATAAGCAAAGAAGGCCACTGGGGCCTTCGATCCCACCAGTAAGAGGTGGCGTGCGTCGGCCAGGGCCGAGAGCGCTTCATCCACAGGGTAGGGGAGGAACTCGACAGCGACCCGGCCTGCCCCGCGCTCCACCCGGGAATTGTGAGTCTGGGCGAGGAGCCGCGCGCCCGTGCTTGCGGCGATCCGGCCGGCGAGCGTTAGTCCGGGCTCTCGCAGAGCAGGGCCGCTAAGGAACAGTACCGTAGGCTCGCCGGATCGTAGGAGCCGCGCGGCCTCAGCGACTTTATCAGGCGAAACCGCAGCACGCTTCTCGACGGATGGCAGCGGAGCTGGTCCGTCGCCCTCCTTCCAAGAGGTGTCAGCGGGGAGTATCAACGTCGCGATCCGCCCCGGTGGCGTCATCGCCGCGGCTATGGCTGCCGCACCGTCGCGTGCGACCGAACGGCTGTTGGCCGAAGTCAGAACCCAGTCTGAGAAAGGGCGTGCCACACCCTCGACATCGGAGGTTAGCGGCGCATCGTACCGCTTGTGGTAGGTGGCGTGGTCACCGACGATGTTAACCATCGGTATGTTGGCGCGCCGCGCGTTATGCAAGTTGGCGAGCCCGTTAGCGAGGCCGGGACCGAGATGCAGCAGAGTGGAGGCGGGCTTGTCCGCCATCCGCGCGTACCCGTCGGCCGCGCCGGTCACCACGCCCTCGAACAGTCCGAGCACGCAGCGCACTCCCCCGACTCGGTCGAGCGCCGCGACGAAGTGCATCTCGGAGGTGCCGGGATTAGCAAAGCAGACCTCCACCCCGGCCCCGGTCAAGGTCCTGATCAGACTTTCTGCCCCGTTCATCCGCTCGTTCGTCCCGTAACGCGCCGGTGTTCACCTAGGTATTTGTTACTTATCTCGACGTAGTACATCCGGCTCGCCAAGCCAACATCCTCCCCACAGCTTCGTAGGTCCTGCGACTACTATAGCAAGGGTGCGCCGCTCCCGATATCTGCATATCGGTACGGCCATTCGGGGAGGTTGACTAGCATGAGAATCGTAGGAGTATCTAACAGGACACGCGTATAGGAGCATGTGAAGAAACGCGTTGATCGAGCCGATCCTTACGCCCGAGCTGGCCAAGGATGCTCGACCCCGAGACTTACCCCCGGTACCTCCGGGCTGCGAGTGCAGTCGGTCATCCACCGGGGGTACCGGGGGTAAAAGTAGCGTTACGAGTTCACCTTCACCGGGAGTACCGGGGGTAAATCTAGACTGGTGAGCAGGCCCAGTCAGAAGGGCAAGTAGGAGAACGCCGCTAAAACATACGGGCCGAGTTGGCGTGGGTAGGTAGAATCCTCAAATTAAACGTTAGGGAGAACACTATGGATAACATCCAGCGAGAAGCCGAAGTGCAAGAGCACCTCTTCGAGGACTACGGCAGCATCCCAAACAACCCGTCGCTGCCACTCCTCGTCTATCCGCAGGTGCTCGGTGAATCCGAGCGTTACCCCTCTCGGTGCAAGGAGTTGCTCGCCGGAAATGGCTGGGGTGGCGCATGGGTGAACGGCGTCTTCTCCTACCACCACTACCACTCGAACGCCCA
>CADCVE010000026.1 GCA_902806065.1 uncultured Rubrobacteraceae bacterium
TGAGCAGGACATTCCGGCCAACGCAAGAACGACGCTTTTCAGCCGTTTTGGAAGGTCGGTGCTTCCTGAGAGCACGCCGTTGCCAGCAGGATGAGTATTTATGAGATGGCTTCTAGTAAGGGTACATCCTGCCGACCAACGAGGCAGAGCAATGGGTATCATGGCGGGAGGCTTCGCCGCGGGAGCGATCACGGGACCAGCCGTGGGTGGGGTGCTGTTCGAGAGAATGGGCTATGGTCTTCCGTTTGTCTTGATCTTTCTGTCCGCTGTAATACTCGCGTTGGTCTCAGCCAAGGCACTACCGGAGGGTTACACGTCTCGTGAAAAGCAGAACTCCTTTCGCGCTTTGCTGACCAGACCTCAGGTACGCCTACTCGTTCTGTGCGCGGCGCTGTCGATGAGTGTCTTGGGCATGCTTGAGGCCGTCGTTCCGCTTCATCTGCAAAGAGGTTTTCGGAATGGATCCAACTGCAATCGGCTTGATATTCGTCGGCGCTGCTCTTGGTCAAGGGCTAGCTTCTCCGCTAGCAGGGATCGTGGCAGATTACAGGGGGACTCGTTTCACGATGCTCGCTGGCCTGATTCTGCTCGCCGTTACGATGGTCGCTGTTTCCGTGGGCGGATCGATGCCTGCGATAGCGACTTCCCTGTGTGCAGCCGGCCTTGCGAGTGCCTTCGCGCTCATTCCTATCCTGTCTAGGATGGCTGAACTGGTAAGTGCATCCGACGAAACGAGTCACAGCACCGCTTATTCCTTACTGAACTTCGCACTGGATACGGGGATGATAGTCGGTCCACTACTTGGCGGTGTGCTGGTAAGTGTTTTGGGGTTCACGACGGGTATCCTCGGTGCATCTGCGGTACTGTTTGTCGGAGTCTGGTTGAGTCATGCTAGACTCAAATGATTCCCTTTTTATTAAACTGAGCTATGCGGAGGACTTTCGAGTAGGCAGCATGCGAGTTTGGACTTTGTATGAACGCACATGTCCAGGGGTGGCGAATCTCCCTGCAATGCCGTTCTGTACATCGATAACCAGTGCCATTCTTGAAATCGAGGAATACGGGCGAATCGCAGCAAGTGGCAACGACGCGCTTCGTTGGCGATTCGTCTCTGAGCTTGTAGCCTCGTAGCAACGCAGACCCCTTTAAGCATTCGACGCGATCCTTGCGGTAGAGTGCGTACGCGGTCCCGCCATCGGGATCGCAAACGAGACATTCGTTCAGGAGCGCTTCGATTAGTCGAGAGCCTTCCTGACAACTTTAGCAGTAGCAAACGGTTCTCGTAAAGGGAGTGCCGGTCGCTTCGAGCTCGACGCTTCCGCGCCTCCGTATGCTCGAAATCGTTCACCTTCTCCGCAACGTAGGGCTCCAGCCAATCCCACAGCGGGTTACCAGGACTCTCTTGCGGAAGTACGGGATGACCTCGAAGTCTTACAGGCACTCCACGTATGTAAAGTACACGATAGCCTGAGAAAGCCCTCAAGCGAACAACGGGCGCGGGTGAGCGTAGGGACTTTTATGCGATAGCCAATTCTAGCGGTCACCCTGTATCTCCTCTTCCACCTCACGCATACATCCGGGAGCAACTACTGTACGCCAAGCAGCCATCGGCTGGTAAACTCTTCTCTGGAGAAACCAAGCTCGGGAGGAACAATGCGTATTCGGACAAACACCACTCTCACACCTTCAGGCAAGGTCAGGGTCAGGACCACCGTAAAGGCGGCGCCTATGATACCCGCGCTGCGGACGTCTTCGACCTTTTCGTTGGTCCCGACTACCCAGAAGAGGCGCTGGAAGAAGAGGTAGAACAGGCTGGACGCTACGCTCCGGCTTCTATCTCTATCTTAGATCCAAGCGGAGGGCGGCCGAACTCCTCCCAGGCGCTGCCACCGCGCAGGAACAGTTCCATCCACAACGTCTCCTCTCCCGAGGCGCCGGTCCAACCGCTACTACCCGGCGCGAAGGATAGTTGCCCTTCCTCGACCTCAAAGCTACCATCACCCGAGATTGCCTCGTGCTCAACGCCCCCGATCTCAACTCGCGCCTTGGATTCGAACGAGGCTCCACTACCGCCGTTCGGATCGCTCTTGACGGTCGTCTTTATGTTTCCGTAGCCATCTACATAGGCGATACGCTCCAACGGCACATCGGGGATATCCGAGGGGTGCATATTGTCCGCCAGAGCGTCGGGGCGGCCAGAGGCAATATCTGCCGCGGCTCTGGGAAAGAGATCCCGCGAGCGGAACTGCGAGCCCTGCGCCCCGACCGAGGCCCAGCGTAGCTCCTCGGCGGCGTCGCGCACGAAGGAGAAAGCATAACCAGCATTCACCCCCACGACACGTACGCCTGTTGACAAGAGCGCGAAGGCCAAACGTTCGCCCTCGTTGCCGCTTCGCGCCTCCTCGTCATCCTCACGCGGCGCCACGTTGTGATAAACGATGGTCCCGGGCGGCGCCTCGTTCAACCCGAGCTGCGCGACGCAGAAACCAGCCGCGAGCGTGGCAAACGGCGGCACAGGCGTCAGGACCGGCTCGGCATCGGGAAGATAGAGCTTTAGACGCTGAACAACCTCTGCGAATGCCAGATCCCCGTTCCCGTAATCCGCGACTATGTGTACTAGCATGCTCGCCTACCTGCCCCATAACCCTCCTCCCGAAACTGCTTTTAGACTAACTTACGCCATTCGCTACAGTAGTAGGAGTAGACGGCTACGCTGGGATACCTGAGCGGTTCGAGAGGAAGCGTCGCCTGGAGTTTGGGGCAATACGCCCCCGCCGAGTCAACACGAGCAGTTTCGGGTCCTTGGAAGGGCCTGGAGACGTTCGCGAGGCTTCCATTGGGAGGAAGTCGTCAGCTCTCCGCAGCCGCGTCCGTAATCGGGGGCTGGCGCTTTTTGGAACCCGCGCCAAGGCCGACGGCCCGCAGCGCCTTTGGGGTGAGGAGCCATTCGAGGGAGCCTACGCCTGGATCGGGGAGTCCGTTGAAGGAGAGGTGAACCGTGCCGCCTTTTTTGATCTGCACCCGCGCCCCGCAGGCTTCGTCGATCTCATCACCGGTCAGGAGGTATGAGATCAACTCATGCAGTCCTGGGCGATGCCCAACTAACGCCACGGAGCCCAGGTTCTCGTAGCGAGCGAGCATGCCCAATACCTTGTGTGGCGGGTAGTCGGGTCCCAGTTCCTCGCAAGGAACAGGGGCGGGCCAGCCGGCCTGTTCCAGTAGTTCCGCCGTCCGCCACGCCCGGACGAACGGGCTACTCAGGACCACGCCGACCTCGGGTACGAGACGTAGTATTCCCCCGGCGGCACGCCGGAAGCGCTCCTCGCCCTCGGGCGCAAGCGGACGTTGAGAATCATCGAGCCAGAGATTTGCGTCGCGGTTGCACGCTACCGCGTGCCGTACGATATATAACTTCACGCAGCCTTACTTACCCTTCTACTACTTACCTTTACCGGCCTTAGCCTTGCTGGCCTTGGTCCTGGAGTTGTTCTCGGCGTCTTCTGACTCAACCTTTTCGGCGGCGGCACGCTCCTTGTCCATGATCTTCCCGAAACTCTTCCACGCCTTGCCTTTGGTGAGGATGCGGTATGCCTTCGTGCTCGCGAGACTAGCGCGGAGTCCGGCTGCTTCTTGCACGTGGCGCTGGGCGAGGCTGCCCATCATAAAGGCTGTTTGCGGCGGGAGCTTCGGGCTATCGGTGGCGATCTCATGCAGTCGGTCGCTCGCGACGATTGCGTCCTGATGATCGCCGAGCGAGTCCTGGATCGACTTCAGGGGCTTGATGAGCGCGCCGGTGGCCTTCTCGCTGTATACGTCCGTGAAGAACTCAAGAGCGTAGCGCAGGCGCTTGCCCTTCTTGCGCAGGTCGTGGTACTCCTCGGGATGGGAGGAGTCGTTCAGGCGGTTTGCGGCTTTGCTCCACTTCCGGTAGCGTCTGGAGAGGAGGCCGGGGCCAGCGACCAAGACAGGCTCGTCAGCCAACTCCTTCCCCGAGCCGCTAGCCGAGGCCTGCCCGAAGACCCTCTCATGGTCGGGGCCGCGCCGAAGCATCTCAGCGAAGGACCCCTCGAAGCGCGCGTAGCGGCCGGAGTTGAGGGTATCCAGCATGCGCTTGCGCGCCTCCTCCCGCCGCTCTTTGACGGCGGCAATGATCTCGACGAAGGCTTCGGCGCCCTCCTCACCCGCGCCCGCGGCCCACTGTTCTAGCTGCTCGATCTGCACGTCGGAATCCCGGACCTCGCCTAGAGAACCACCGATCCAACGCAGTTCCTCCTGCAACCAGCGGGCGCGCTCCGGCAGCGCGTCCTCGAAGAGCCTCAAGGCGGCCCGCATCCTGCGCGTGGCGACCCGCATGTCGTGCAATTCCTCCGGGTCCTCCCCGAGCCGGGTACCGGCCTCGTGCGCCCGCATATTAGCGAACTGCCGCCGCAGTATCGCGAACGCCATCTCGCCTGTAGTCAGAGTCCCGTCGATGTTTTCGGACCCCAGCCCGGTCGCCCCGGAAGGACTGAGCCCGGTGGCGAAGATCCCCGCCTCGTACTTGGAGATCTTGGCCGGCCGCAGCCCCAGAGCACCCTCCAAGGCCTTCACGAACTCCCGCACCCCGGGGTCGGAGGCATTCTCCTCCCGGACCTCGACCTCGACGCGGGTCAGGCCGGTCGTCTCTCCGTCATCTCCAAGAGGTATCTCCGACGAGTCGAGCACGACCTTACCCATCCGGCCACTCTCCCGGTCCCCGGTCTCTCGCTGACGTACGTCTCCCGAAGCATCTTGCACGATCTCGCCGGGAGAGTCATCAGCCGAGCCTTCGGAAGCGCCGACGCTGTCGTTGGAACTATTGAGACTCCCGTTGGCGGAGCCGTTAGTCTGTTCCTCGGATTGAAGGGCGAAGGTCTGGCGGTGCGTGCGGATCTCGAACATCGGACGCACCTCGCGAGTCCCGACGAGCGCCCGGACGCGCTCCCCAACGGGGCCGGTGGCCTTGCGTAGCGTCTCCAGCTTCGCGTTGCTCAACGGCTCGGAGATCTCACGCCGGCGCCGGATGTTGCCCTCGGCGCTGCCCCCAGCAGACGCCAGCGACTTCATCGTGGCCTCGGCCCCACTACCCTTGCCCCGAACGCGCAGCGCGTATCCGGCACGGTAAAAACGCCAGTCCTCGGTATCGTAATAAGTGTCCACGAGATCTTCCGCAGACTCCGGAGAGACCAGCATCCCGGAACCCGAAGTATGCTCACCAAGCCAACCCTCTACCCGCTCAAGCTCCTCGACGTCGAACTGCCACTCTACCTCTTGAACGTCCGTCCCAGAAGGCCGCCCGGCCTTGCCAACACGCCCCGCGCCAGCCCTAGCAGCCCGACTCGTCCCGGACGCCGTCGCCTTCTTCTTGCTTGCCGCCGTCTGCCCCCTGCTTGAAGACTTGCTAGACGGCCCTCTCTTCGTGCCCGAAGACCGCCGGCTAGTCGAAGAACCACGCCCCCCCGCCTTCGCGCCCCCTGCCTTCGCGCCCCCTGCCTTCGCGCCCTCCGCCTCGGAAGACTGCTCCTTCCCGGTAGACTGGCCCTGCTCTGAACCCGCACTCACCTTCGCATCCTTCGCCTTCACGTCCTGCGTCTCTTTAGGCTGCTCTTCGACAGCGGACTGGCCCTTCTCGGACTTCTGCTCTTCCATAAACTGCTCCCAAAACTTGTATTTAACATTAATTTAACAAAACTATTATAACAGGTGGTTTGTGTTTTGCGTACCAAGGGACACACGTGTGGCAACCAACCATACCTTGCGCCGCCGCCAGCACGAGACTCTTTACCCCGGTCTCTACGGCAGACTGGCGGGTTCTCTCTAGGAGAGTTGCGCAGATGCCGCGCCCCCTCGCTTCGGCGGCCACAAACAGGTGGTTCAGGATCCACGGCCGGCGCAGCCACGGGCACCACATCCTCCGGACGGGCTCTGACGATGGTGCTCAAGGCTGTACTAGAACGGCTCTTCGAGGAGCAGGGCCTGGCTGTCCAGGGGCTCTTCGCCAACTTTCGGTTGGAGGCGGGTGTAGGAGCCGTCGGCGTTCATCTCCCAGGAGTTAGCGGTGTCGTTCAGTTGGAGTTGCATGAGGCGCCGGATCTTCTGGCGGTGGCGGGCCTCGCACAGGGGGAAGACAGTCTCGACGCGGCGGTCGAGGTTGCGCTGCATCAGGTCAGCCGAGCCCAGGTAGATCTTCTCGCCCTCGCCCTCCCCGAAGGCGAAGATCCGCGCATGCTCCAGAAAGCGTCCCACGAGCGAGACCACCCGTATATTCTCACTGACCCCTTCCAGACCCGGCTTCAGGCAGCAGATGCCTCGAATTACCATCTCGATCTTCACCCCCGCCTGCGACGCCTGGTAGAACTCCTCGATGATCCTCGGGTCCGTCAGCGAGTTCATCTTGCACGAGATGAGGGCGGGCTCTCCCTTTTCGGCAAGCTCCCTCTGTTCGTGTATAAGGCCGACGATCTTCTCGCGCAGGGTCAGGGGCGCTACCAGCAACTCCTGGTACTCCTCCTGCTCCGAGTAGCCGGTCAGATAGTTGAAGAGGTCCGTACCGTCCTCCCCGATCTTGGGGTCGTCGGTAAAGTACGAGAAGTCCGTGTAGACGCGGGCGGTGCCGGGATTGTAGTTGCCGGTGCCCATGTGGACGTAGCGCCTCAAACTACCGCCCTCCCGCCGTACCACAAGGCACATCTTCGCGTGCGTCTTCAGGCCCACCAGGCCATAGGCGACGTGCACGCCCCGAGCCTCCAGTTGGCGCGCCCAGACGATATTCGGCTCCTCGTCAAAACGGGCCTTCAGCTCCACGAGAACGGCGACCTGCGTTTGCTCGTCGCGCGCCCCCGAGAGAGCCTCGATAATCGGCGAGTTCGACCCGGCGCGGTACAGCGTCTGTTTGATCGCCAGTACCTCGTGGTCGGCGGCAGAGGCCCGCACGAACTCCACGACCGGGCTGAACGAGTCGTACGGATGGTAGAGCAGGATGTCGCCCTGGCGGATCTTCGAGAAGAAAGAGCCCGATCCCCGAAGCTCCGGCGGGATGCGCGGCGACAAGGGCGGGTACATCAAGTCCGACCGGTCGAGGTGCGTCAAGTCATCGAAGTCCCCGAGGCCCAGCGGCTCCGGCACGGCGTAGACCGAATCCGGGTTCACCGCCAGGTTCTCCGCCAGCCATTCGCGCAACTCGGCGGGCATGGAGTCCGTCACCATAAGCCTGACGCTCTGACCGAACCAGCGACCCGCGAGCTCGTGCTCTATCGCCTGCAACAAGTCCGAGGCTTCATCTTCCTCGATCACGAAGTCCGCGTTGCGCGTGACCTGAAAGACGTAGCTCGCCAGGATCTCCTTCCCGGGGAACAGCTCGTCGAGGTTCGCCGCGATTACCTCCTCGACCCTGACCAGCTTGATCTCCTCGTGTACACCCGGGGCCCGCATCTCCTCCGGCTCCTCCGTCGGCGGCACCTTCAGGAAACGCTCGATCGTGGTCGGTACCTTCAAACGCGCTAGTACCTCCCTACCCGCGTCCCCGATCACGACGAGCAGGTTCAACGAAAGGTTGGAGATGTGCGGAAAAGGGTGCGCGGGGTCCACGGCTAACGGGGTGAGGATCGGCAGGATGTCCCACGTGAACTGCTCCCGGAGACCCCGCTTCTCCTCTTGAGAGAGATCGCCATAAGCTACGAGGTCGATCCCCTCCTCCTTCAACGCGGGGAGGAGGTCCTTCTCCAGCACCGCCCGCTGGTCGGTAAAGAAGCGCCTGGTGTGCTCGTAGATGCGGCTTAGCTGCTCATCGGGGGTCATCCCGTCCGGGACGGGATTCGGAAGCTCGGCGACGACCTGCTGCTGCAGACCGGCGACCCGGATCATAAAAAACTCATCGAGGTTGGTCTCGGAGATAGAGACAAACCGCATCCTCTCCAACAAAGGATGCCGCTCGTCTTTTGCCTGCGCCAGAACGCGCTCGTTAAAGCCGAGCCAAGAGAGCTCGCGGTTCAGATAGAGCGACGGATCGGCGAGGTTTGTCCTTTGCTCGGCAACGTCCATGCAGGTTTCCCCCTTTAAGGTCTCTTTCCGTTCCGAGCCTCTTCGGCCATCGTGAGGATTGCACCCTCTCTTATCCCCCCGCGGGCGACGGTGAGCTGGGGCCTATCGAACCGCTCTAGTATCGCCGCTAGAGTGGTGATCGCCGCGGGCATCACGCGCGCACGCTCGGGGGCGAGCCCCTCCTCCCGCGCCAGCATGGCCGCCGGCTTTTGTGAGATCTCCGCCGCGAGGGTCCTCAACCGCTCCACGGTAAGCTGGTCTTTGGTGAGCCGCAGGATCGCCCGAGCCGAACCCCCGATCGCCACGATCTCCGTTCCCTCTGGGAGGCCCCATCCCGGCATCATCTCGATCACCGCGTCGCTCAGAGCTTCGAGCTCTCCGGCCTTTGGCGGATCGTGGCGCGTAAAACGCTCGGTGGTCCTGTTGGACCCCAGCGGGAGCGAGACTTGTTTCTCGGGGCCATCCGTACCGTCACCGAGGATGATTTGGGCGGAGCCGCCCCCGAGGTCCACAACGAGCGCGGGCGCCTCCCACGAGAAGTCTGGCCCCAGCGCCGAGACCGCCCCGCGAAAGCCGAGAAGAGCCTCCTCCTCACCAGAGACGAGACGTACCTCCAACCCCGCCTTCCCGAGCACCTCCCGGCAGAGGTCCGGGCCATTCTCCGCATCCCGAACGGCGCTCGTCGCCAGCACAGCGGGCTCCGGCGCGCCGTTGAGGGCGGCCAGCCGGGCGAAGAGGCTTATGGCCTCAGCAGCCACCGGGATGCGAGCCTCCTCTATCCTCCCGGTCTCGTCTACCCCGGACCCGAGCCGGGCTGAGACCTTCTCGCCCGTAACCGGAAACACTCCCCCGTTCTCCACCTCGCCGACGAGCAGGTGTATCGTGTTGGAACCTACGTCTATGACCGCGTGCGGGCTCAAATAAATCCCCACTGTAGCTTCGGTGTCGGTCTTGTAGAGTACAATCGGTCCTCCCGTTCTCGCGTGACGTAATTCCCGAAGATTCCATCATACAACCCGCGCCCCGCGCGTGGTATACAGCTTTACAGAGGTTTTACAGTCTACTGCGAAAGTTCCTGGTAGCTTGGAAGATCCGGCCCTCAGCGCCGGAACCGGATACGGAGGAGATCATCTCTAAAAAGAAGAAGCGCAAGGACGGACTCCAGACCACGGTACGGCCTGCGGCGAAGGTGAGAGACTACGAGTCCCACGTCTTCGTCTGCGCGGGTGGCGACTGTAAGAAGCGGGGCGCCAGGGATACGAGGAAAGCCCTCAAAGAAGAGCTTCGCTCCAGAGGTATCCTGGGCGAAGCTCGCATAGACACCGTGGACTGCCTCGGCCTGTGCAAGCACGGCCCGAACGTCATCGTCTACGACGGAGATCGGCCAAAGGGTACCTGGTATCTCGGTCTCAGAGAAGACGATGTCCCGGAGGTAGCCGGGCAACACCTGGAGAACGGTGAGCCTGTCGAGCGCCTCGCTGCTGACCGCCGGCCCCGCAAGGCCAAGAAGACCAGGAAGTAGCAGCCAGGCGCGCCAGCCAGACCCGGTTAGCCGACGAGAGGTCCGGGTGGCCCCGGTGGTCCGGCCGGCGCTGGTCCTTCGGGTATCGACTCCGGCGGTACCAGGTCTTCAGGTAGAGGCCCGGCCAGGGCCGGCGCACCCGGGATTGGCTCTACCGGTACCGGTGCATCGGGAATTGGCTCTATGGGCGCGTCAAGGATCGGCTCATCGAAGATCGGCGCGTCAGGTAGCGGTTCGCCGGGGTACGGCTCATTGGGATACGGCTCGTCGAGGAACGGCTCCTCTGGTAACGGATCGTCTTCTGGCGTGGGCTCCCGGTCCGGCCTTTCGGGCAACGGCTCGGCGTCCTCGGCCGGTTCGACCTCTGTCAGTTCGGCTTGGACGATGATCCGGTCAGAGTAATCTGGGAGCGTGCAGGTTTGCAGGGTAACGATGTTCTTGCCGGGCACCGGCTCCGTGACGCTCCAATCGTAAGGGTCCGTAACGAAGTTCTCGAAGACCTCATATGTGTAGCGCGTATCGTCGGAGTCGGTTAGGAAGATCTCATCGCCGTCCTCCAGCTCATCGAGGTCCCAGAACACTAGGTAACTGTCCGTGCCGGGGAAACCAAGCCGATGTCCGGCTATAAATACATTGGGCTCGTCTTCCCAGGGGAAGCCGGTATCCTGGACGTGCTGGGCTCCGGCTTCGAGCGCCGATTCGTCGTCGAACGGGGCATCGTAGACGTTCAGGTCCTCGACCCGGTCCATCGCCGGTATGGTTAGTTTGAGCGTCGTGCTCTTGGCGACGGCGTCCTCCGCGAACTCTTCTTTCGACTCGGAGGCAGAGTAGGCCTTTAGCAGCGGCGAGTCTTCGCTCAGAAGGGCGTAGCCCAAAAGGCCCAGACCGGCGACCACGATGAGCAGCGAGCCCACGGAGACCATACGCGACCTCCTCTGCTTTCTCCTCTCGCGCCGCCGGAATCGCCGGGCAGGATACGTTTTCACGGCCATCACCTCTCTACTGGCACGACTTATACGCGGGCCACGTTATATCTTACGGCCCACGGATGACGTACAGGTTACAACATGATCTCCGTTTTGCGACGTCCTGGAGGCGTGGCTCCGGCTCGTCCCCAAGATGCGGTAGCGGAAGTCCTTCAATATCAATATAATCCGCCCTTATGGAGCGTACAATTCAAGGGTATAAATCCCCAAGGGAAAGGTGCCTGGAGGAGACTGCATGAAGATAGGGGTACCTAAGGAGATAGCTGAAGGCGAGCGACGGGTCGGCCTCGTGCCGGAGACCGTCAGCAAACTCGTCAAGAATGGTTTCGAGGTGCTCGTCGAGAGCGGCGCCGGCCGTAACTACAACATCGACGAGAATTACGAGGATGCTGGAGCGAAGGTCGTCTCGGATGCCGAGGAACTCTACGGCGAAGCCGACATCATCGCCAAGATAGGAGCGCCTGACGAAGATGAGATCGGGCACATGCACGAGGGTCAGGTGTTGATCTGCTTTATCAACGGCCCCCAGAACGCGGAGTTGGTGAAGAAACTAGCCGACGCCGGGATAACCGTCTTCTCCCAGGAGGCTGTCCCCCGCACGAGCGCGGCGCAGGCTATGGACGCTCTCAGTTCGATGGGCTCCATCGCCGGTTACAAGTGCGCCCTCATAGCGGCGAATACTCTCGGCAAGTACGTCCCGATGCTGACCACGGCCGCTGGGACCACGCAGGCGGCGAACGCCATGGTCTTTGGAATCGCGGTCGCGGGACTACAGGCTATCTCCACCATGAACCGGCTCGGGGCGGGCGTCTTCGCCTACGACATACGGCCCGAGACCAAGGAGCAGGCCGAGTCCCTGGGAGCCACGTTCATAGACTCCGAAGACGAGAAAGAGGACGAAGAAGAGCAGGAAGACGAATTCGAGGAGTACGAGCCCAAGGGCTTCAGCAAGCTAATGGCGTCGATGGGCTTCTACTCTTTCGCCGAGCCACCACGGGATGAGTACGTGGTCGAGGGCGAAGAAGAGGAAGAAGACGAGGAAGAAGACGAGGACGAGGGGTGGTCCAACGAGAAGCTGGAGGAAGACCAGAAGCTCATCCGCGAGCGCATAAAGGAGATGGACATCGTTATTACCACGGTGCTCATACCTGGTAGCGAGGCCCCGACCCTGGTCTCAAAGGACATGGTCGAGAGCATGAAGCCGGGGTCGGTCATCGTGGACCTGGCGGCGGAGAGTGGTGGTAACTGCGAGCTCACGGAGGCCGGGGAGACCGTGGAGCATAGCGAGGTCAAGATAGTGGGACCGGTGAGCCTGCCGAGTGAGATGCCGATCCACGCCAGCCAGCTCTACTCGCGTAACGTGAACAGCCTGATCGAGCACATCACCGAGGATCAGGCGGAGGAGAAAGACGAGCACGACCTGCATCTGAACATAGATCTCGAGGATGAGATCACGGACGCCATGTGCATAGCGCACGACGGCGAGGTTCGCCACGAGCCGACCCGCGAAGCCCTGGAGAACGCCACCGAAGAGAGCGAGGCCCGGTAATGGAGACGCTTCTGGCACAGGTAGCCATCTTCGTCGTAGCCGCTTACCTGGGGTTCGAGTTGATCTCGCGCGTCCCGAACATGCTGCATACACCGCTCATGAGCGCGACCAATGCAATCCACGGTATCGTCCTCGTCGGCGCGATCATCGTAATCGCCACGGCGAACGACGCCTTTACCCTGGTGGTGGGCTTTATAGCCGTGGTCTTTGGAGCAATGAACGTAGTCGGCGGCTTCTGGGTTACCAACCGGATGCTCGGTATGTTCCGTCCACCGAACCCAAGAGTGAAGAAGAGGAAGGGGTAACCGTTGCAGGTCCTGACTTTTTTGGCCTACCTCGTAGCGGCCGCGCTGTTTATCACCGGGATAAGGCGGCTGCGAACGCCGGAGACGGCCCGCTCGGGCAATACTATTGCCGCTTTCGGGATGATCATAGCTCTCGCCGCAACATTTTTTGTTATCGACATAGATCCAGTCCTGGGCTTGCCGCTGATTGGAGGCGGGATACTTCTCGGTGGGATCATCGGTGCGGTCTCGGCCCAAAGGGTGCCGATGACGGGTATGCCCCAGTTGGTCGCCGCTTTCAACGGCGTCGGCGGCGGTTGTATAGCGCTCGTGGCACTCTCGGAGTTCTATCAGGGCAGGGCAGAGACCTGGGTTGCCTCGACCACGGGACTCTTGACTATCATCATCGGGGCGATTAGCTTCTCGGGAAGCATCGTGGCGTTCTGTAAGCTGCAGGAGATCGCCTTCACCGGCTCCGTAGCCTTTCCGTTGCAGCAGGTGGTGAACGCCCTTATCGTCCTGGGCATACTCCTCTTGAGCGCGAACATCCTGACGGACGGCGCGCTGGCGGAGGCCGTAGGGCTGCCGGTCCTCACGCCGCTCCTCTCCCTGTACATCACCTTAGGCGCCGCGCTGGTTCTTGGCATCCTCTTCGTGATACCTATAGGCGGGGCGGACATGCCCATCGTTATCTCGCTTTTAAACGCCTTCACTGGCCTCGCCGCGGCGTTGTCGGGGTTTGTGCTCGAAAACTACGCCCTGCTCATCGGTGGTACGCTCGTCGGTGCCTCGGGTACGATCCTCACCCGCCAGATGAGCGGCGCCCTCGGCCGTCCTCTAGGCAAGATCATCTTCGCCGGCATCGCCGCTGCGGGGGGCGGCGACGATGAAGACGACGAGGAGCGAGAGGTCAACGACGTAAGCGCCGAAGACATCGGCTCATACCTCAGCGAAGACTCGGAGAAGGTCGTCATAGTCCCCGGCTACGGCCTCGCGGTCGCCCAGGCTCAGGCCCCGCTCTTCGAGTTGATGGAGACGCTCGAATCACAGGGCAAGGAGGTCTTGTTCGGCATTCACCCCGTAGCGGGCCGCATGCCCGGCCACATGAACGTCCTCCTAACCGAGGCGGGCGTCCCCTATGAGAAGCTCTACGACCTGGAAGACATAAACCCCGAGTTCGAAGACACGGACGCCGTCATAATCGTCGGCGCGAACGACGTCGTGAATCCGGCAGCCAACGACGAAGAGAAGGACAGTCCCATAAGCGGCATGCCCATCCTCGAGGTCGAGAACGCCGAGAGGGTCATCTTCGTCAAACGCTCCCTGAGCCCAGGCTTCGCCGGCGTAGACAACCCGCTCTTCTACGACATGGACAAGACCATGATGTACTTCACCGACGCCAAGCAGGGCTTGCAAGACATCACCGAGGCCGTAAAAAACGCTTAGCGTGACGCGCGTAAAACGGGGCTTCGGTACCTACGGCCTGTAGACTACTACGAGCGGCGACATAGTAGGAGGCGCGAGAGACGTGGACGTCGTGTCTATAGCCCAGGTGGCTTCCGCTATCGGCACCGTGGGCCTCACGGTCCTGTTCGGACTCCAGTTGAGGGTGTTTTACAGGCAGGTCTTGGTAAATAGCGACACCCTCCGCGAGATGCGGGAGAGCCGCACTGCACACGAACGTCCCCACGTCCTGGTCACTGCGGAGTACAGTCACGGCTCCCCCGTGGAGGTCGTCATTAGCAACATCGGCAGGGGTGCAGCGGAGAACATAACGTTCGAGTTCTCCGCACCCATGGAAAGCTCGGTGAGCTTCCGGCGGGACTCGGAGGTCGTTCCCCTGAGCGAGCTGCCCCACTTCAGGAATGGGCTAAACTACCTCGCGCCCCGCGCGGAGATCGCCACCGTTTGGGACTCCCACGCAAACCTCGTGCCCCTGCTACGGGAGATGGATCTACAGGATGGGATTACGGTTATCAGCAGGTACGAATCCCTCACCGGGGAGTCTTACGAAACCGTCTGGACGATCAACCCCCTGCTCATGCCGGGCAACCTCTACGCTGCAGAGTCAGGCGCTACACAATGAGTAATCTCCCCGTCTTTGGTCGTGTTTGCGCAGACAAAAATTTTCTTGCAAGGCCTTCTTACTACGGTATCTGACCGTTAGAGAGTGCCTGCAGCGAAAGTCTGTGCGCTACAAATAACCTGAACGCTTGAACCACAGGTACAGCAGAAACGAGGTCAGTGCCATCACAGCGACCGAAATCTCAAAACCGTGGTCGATACTCTTGAACCACTGCCACTGTGCGTTCTCGAAGTTCATGCCGAAGATGCCCGCGATCAGCGTCGGGACAATTAAGATCGCCCCCCAGGCGGAGATCTTCTGCATCTGATCGTTTTGCTGGACGCCGATCGTGGTCAGGTTTACGTCCATGATGCTGGAGAGCAGGTCCCGGAAGCCTTCGATCCGCTCCGTCACCCGCAACACGCGGTCCTGGACGCGACGCAAATGTCTGCGCTCCTCGTGACTGCTGTTGGCGTTGCCCTCAGCTAGGCGTTCCAGCGCCCCGACCAACGGCTTCGTGGCCTGATGGAAACGGATGATCTCACGTGAGACCTCGTGTATGCGACGCGAGACCTCTACGTTGCTCTCGAAGACCTCCGCCTCAATCTCGTCGATGTCGTTCTCCAGCCCCTCGACTACCGGCGCGTATCCCTCGATGACCTGGTGCATGATCTCGTGAAAGACCGCGGAAGGTCCTTGCCGGAGTTGGTCGGGCTCACTTTCCATCCGCCGACGCGCCTCGACCAGCGTGGAATCCTCCCCGTAGCAGACCGTGATGATGAAATTTTCACCCACGAAAGCGTGTATCTCAGTGAGCTCGATCCTCTTCGTACCGTGGAGGTAACGCGCCGGTTTGAGTACGGCAAAGAGGCAGCCGCCGTAGCGTTCGAGCTTGGGTCGCTGATGAGCCCGGATCGCGTCATCTACCGCCATCTCGTGCAAACGAAACTCCCTTGCAGCATGGATAAACTCTTCCTCCGTAGGCTCACGAAGGGTAATCCAGGCGAATTTACCCGGCTCGTGACATGCTAGGTAAGCCTCCCCCAGCGAACCGGGCGTGGTTCGTCGGCCATTATCGTAGACGGCGCTCTCGAAGATCATGCCTCCCTACTTACAGGCAGGTGTTTGGCCCCGGCGGTGTCCTCTAGGCGCTCTCACGCTGCCGTGAGACGTATCGCATGAGGCCGGTGACGAGCATCTCGTAGTTGGCCGCTAGCTCGTAGCGTTCGGAGTCCTTGGGATCGGCCCCCTCGCGGAGCATCTCCGCGTCGCCCTTGGCCTCTAGCTCCTCGATGATGTCTTCCTGCGATTGCCCCTCGTCCATACGCTCCTCGACGAGTAGCAACCAGTCCTCCAGGCGCTGCTCGAGCTCGCTCAGATGCCGCTCTACGTCCTCGTAGGAGCCGAAGTGCGTCGGGCACAAGACCTTCGGGGCGAGTTTGCGCATGGACTCGATACTCCCCTTCCAGGCCTCGATATCTACCTCCGGCGGGGGCGTCGGCGGCTTTACATATGATTGTCCATGCAGACGAACCCCTGCCACATCCCCGGCAAAGAGTGTCCCGGACTGGGGCTCGTGAAACGCGAGGTGGTGGTAAGCGTGTCCCGGCGTGTAGTGCGCCGAGACGAGACCATCGGCGACTTCTATCTCCTCACCCCCCTGGAGCTTGACGAGGCGGTCCTCAGGTACGGGACGGGCCTCGCCGAAGAGCTCATTCATGTTCTCCTCGCCGTAGATGCGCGCGGCGCTCTTCAACAACTTCGACGGGTCCACAAGGTGCGGGTAGCCGACCTCGTGGACGTAGAAGGTGGCGTTCGGCAGTCTCTCCGCCAGGTGCCCTGACGCCCCGGAGTGGTCCAGGTGTATGTGGGTAAGCAGGACCTTCTCCACGTCCTCCGGCGCCACGCCGCGGTCCTCGATGCCTCGCATGAGGCTCTCGATACAGTTCGCGGGGCCAGTCTCTATTATCGCGGCCGTTCCTCCCCCGGTGAGGAGGAAAGAGGCGATGATCCCCTCTGTCCCCATGAAGTCCAAGTCCATCGTCTCTACCTTCATCCGCTACTCCCCACTAGATCGCTCTCCACGCAGCCTGTTCCGCGCCCCAAGCGAGCCATTATACAGGCCGTCTCTGCTAGACTTTTCGTACACCGCGAACGTCCCAACAATGGTCTGAAGAAGGGAAGGATGCCGCCTTGGACCTGAACCTCATGCGAGAGCTGTCAGTAGCAACGGACTCCAAAATCGTCCTGCTGATCCTCGACGGGCTCGGCGGGCTGCCTATGGACCCCTTCGGTAGAACGGAGCTGGAAGCCGCCAACGCCCCCAACCTCGACGCTCTCGCCGCCAGGAGTGACCTCGGCCTTAGTAGACCCGTCGCCGCGGGCGTCAGCCCCGGCAGCGGCCCTGGCCACCTGGCCCTCTTCGGCTACGACCCGCTGGAATACGAAGTCGGCCGCGGCGTGCTCAGCGCCCTCGGCGTCGGAGTCGAACTCGGCAAGAACGACCTGGCGGCCAGGATCAACTTCGCCACCAAAGACGAGTCCGGCAGAATCTCCGACCGTCGTGCTGGCCGTATCGCCACGCAAGACGCCGTGAAGCTCGTGGACCTCCTCAACGAGAACGTGAACCTCGACGGCGCCGAAGCCTCGATAACGCACGAGAAGGAACACCGTGCTGTCGTCGTCTTCCGGGCTTCCGGCCTCTCGGACAAGCTCTCGGACACCGACCCGCAAAGGGTGAACCTCGAACCTCTCCCCGTCGGACCAGCGGAGGGCGCGGGAGACGAGGCCAGAGAGAGCGCAGATCTCGCCAACGCCTTTGTCGAGGAGGCGAACCGCGTCCTCGCGGACCACCATCCGGCGAACACGGTCCTGTTGCGCGGCTTCGGGATGCTCCCGGCGCTCCCGAAGTTTGATGAGACTTACAAGCTCGACGCAGCGGCCATTGCAGGGTACCCGATGTACAAGGGACTCGCCCGCCTTGCCGGCATGCAGGTTCTCAAAGAAGGCGAGGGGATAGCCGGTGAGTTTGAGACGCTGAAGAACAACTGGGACTCCCACGACTTCTTCTTCATCCACGTCAAGGCGACCGACGCAGCAGGCGAGGACGGTAACTTCGAGCGAAAGTCCGCAGTCATAGAAGAGGTGGATGCCTTGTTACCTGACCTCCTCGACCTTGGCCCCGCTGCTCTGGCTATAACCGGCGACCATGCGACGCCGGCCAAAATGAAGAGCCACTCCTGGCACGGGGTGCCGTTTCTCGTTTCCTCGGAGTACACGCTGCCGACGGCGGAGAGCTTTGGGGAGCGGGCCTGCGCTGGCGGTTCACTGGGCGCGTTCCCGGCGCAGGAGATCATGGGTCTCCTCATGGGCCATGCCCTGAAGCTCAACCGCTTCGGCGCCTAGCGGTCCCGCATCAAAGAGAAACAAGAAGACAGGCGCCTGAGCACGCTCGCGGACGCGCTCGCGCAACTCGAAGCGGAGATAACCTCTTGCCGGCGCTGCCCGCGCCTCGTCGAGTGGCGCGAGAGGGTCGCTCGCGAGAAGAAGGCCGCCCACGCGGACAAAGAGTACTGGGGCCGTCCCATACCGAGCTTCGGGGACCCGGACGCCAGCGTAGTCGTGTTCGGCCTCGCCCCAGCGGCGCACGGGGCCAACCGCACCGGCCGCTTCTTTACCGGCGACCGCTCCGGCGACTTCCTCTTCGGCTCCCTCCACCGCACCGGCTACTCCAACACTCCTATCTCGCGCCATGCTAACGATGGGTTGCGTCTCCAGGGACTCTGGATCTCCGCCGCCGTCCGCTGCGCCCCGCCAAAGAACAAACCCACACCCACCGAACGAGACCAATGCCTCCCCTACACTGCCCGCGAGCTCGAACTGCTTTCTATAAAGGTCATCGTCTGCCTCGGCGCCTTCGCCTGGGACTGCGCTTTACGCCTCTACGACATACGTCCCAAGCCAAAGTTCGCGCATGGCGCCGAACTCCCGATCCCCTTCGGCCCGGTCCTCCTTGGCTGCTACCACCCCTCCCAACAGAACACCTTTACCGGCGTCCTTACCAAACCCATGCTTGACGCAGTGCTCCTTCGGGCGCGCGAACTGACGGGCAAAGACTGAAGTACTATTTCGTTGTAATCGCCCCAAGAAGATGCTGGGCAGCTTCAAAACAGGCATTCTCAGAGGAGACCTTAGACCAGCTACTTCGCTACCCGGCAAACGGTCTACTATGCGAACAGTGAAGAGTTCGCGCAGCACTACAAAGAGATTCTCGAAAAACTTGCAAAAAGGTGATTATCGCAGCAGAAAACACTAAAGTTTTATCTGCTTTGGCCGATAACTATACAGGCAGGCGAAAAGCTAGCGATTCGCAAGGAGAACACAGTGCAGCTCACTCTAGACGTACAGCGGGACATAAAGAGGTTTCTGGCGATAGGAGGAGTCTCGCTGGCCCTCGTGATCAGCAATAGCGGCCTCGCGAACGCCGCTCCCGCCCCCAACTCCGACGGTGACCGCGACGGGCTTACATACAAGCAAGAGGTCAAGGTAACCGACACCAACCCCCGCCTCGCCGACACCGACGAAGATGATATCAAGGACGGCAACGAGGACGTCGATGAGGACGGGGTCGACAACACCGACGAACTCAAGCTCGGCACGAAGTTGGGCGACGAAGACTCCGACGACGACGGCATCGAGGACGGCGACGAGGACAAGGACTCCGACGACATCGAGAACGAAGACGAGGACGACGACGCCGCCAGCGCCGACCAGTGCGCTCCCAAGGTTGAGGACGACGCTGACGAGGACTCTGACGACGACGACGTCGACGATGAGGACGAAAACGACTTTGGCGAGGGAGAGGACTCCGACTCTGACGGTGTAGAGGACGACGAGGACGACGACGACGACAACGACGGCACCGACGACGAGGAAGACGTGGACTCCGACGACGACGGCATTGAAGACGGCGACGAGGACGACGACTCCAACGGCACCCCGGATGGTGACGAGGACGACGATGACGAGGACGACGACTGCGACGACGACGGCATCGAGAACGACGAGGACGACGACGACGGCGATGACACGGACGACTAAAAAACCCTCTTAACACCCCGCTGCACGTTTCTTGGGGTAGAGGTTAGAAGGAACTTCCTTCCGACCTCTACCCCTTTTCATGATCGCGGCCGAATAACCGATGGTGGGCGGTCTGGTAGGTATCGAACGGTACGATGGTCTCCGAGATCTAGCCTCTAATAAAGTAGGAGTAGCCGATGAAGCCCGACCCGCTCCTGTCCAAGACCATTTCTTTCTTCCCGGATGGTTTCACTTTGGCGTATAGAGCATCCTACCCATTAGAACTTTTCGCGCCCGTACGTTTAACCCGGTTGCCAATAGGATCGGGGTAATGCTGTGGGAGGGGATGGTATAGCCATCTGAAGGGCAGCGCCTCTTATTCATGATCTGTCTCAAGTGTGGGAAACCAGTTAGATCCACCGCCGAATTAGAAAGTACAAAGCACCTACAACTAGAAGGGCCGCTAGGACGGCAAATATCGCAAGCACAAGGAATGTCACGGGGAGATATTATATATTATACGAAATGTTGGATAAATTATAACTAAAATATGACGTGAACCATAATGAGCCGCTTATGACTGCTGTATCCGAATGTGAGGCAGTAGCCAGGACCCACGGCCATAACCTGGGTGCATGGCTCAAGGTTACAGAAAGGCTGTACGTGGCTAGGTGTTTGATCTGCGGCAAGCTAACATGGGTAGCACAAGCGGGCGATGAGCAGTGTTGGCGAATCGGTGGTTCAATACTCAAACAATATTGTTCAGAGGATGGACGAGGATCATTACCTCGAGAGTGAATGGCTCGCTTATGTTTGGCTGGCCTGAACTTGTAGCTCGCTGGCTGAGATCCGGCTATCCTCGGTCCTATAGGTTCAGCCCCCATAATCCCAACCGCCCGCGAATGCTTACAGCCCTTGCTATTTCTGCAGTGTTTTCGTGCTGTTGTGCTCGCACCAGCCCCCTGCCTGATACCGGGGCCGATGTATTCGACCCGGGTTTTGTTAAAGTTTTCTAATAATTCTTTACTTGTCCTGCGTTTTTGGTTAAGGTGCTGGATGAAGGTTTTGGCAAAAGCGTTAGAAGGGATAGACATGAGGCGAATCACTTCGGTCCTTATGGTAGCCATCGTTATGCTGGTGGCGGTAGCCGTTCCGGCGATGGCACAGGGCGACGACAAGGCAGCTCGGAAGGCCGCCAAGCAGGAACAGAAGAAGGCACAGAAGGCCGATAGTGGCCCCAAGAAGGCCACGCCGGAAACTGGTGGTGTAGCACCTGTTGACGCAGCGCTTTTGGGTGTGGGTGTCCTGCTCGTTGGGGGAGGGCTTGTAGCCTACAGAATCGCTCGTCGTTAGTCGGCAGTAACGAACCGTTTGCAGGGCCGGGGTCTAAAGACCTCGGCCTTTTTCGTAGCCGTACAACGTGCGTCTAGCGGCTAGGCTGTCCGTTGAATAGGTCGATGCGGCCCCCGCTGTGTGAGGCGTTTCCGCATAGTAGAAAACAGCCTGTAGTGTATCGGATCTTTCAGGTGACCCGATGCTTGAAAAAGAGTACATTGCTCTACGCGACCCAGAGCCGGAAGCGAGACACGAGCGGCTAGATGCTATCAATCAAGAGTGAGATGGTTGCATACGCCTTGCGTCGCGAAACGCATATCGGATGCTGAACTAGACGGTTACCTGTCGGAATTGGATCAAGAGCAGGTGACAATCAGAGAGCAGCCAACCGATAAACGTCGGACGCTCTAGACCTCGTACCCCTTTCGGTAGGGTAGGCTCTCCGGGTGCGCTGCGCCATCGGGCAAACAGCGTCTCCTCTTTGCTAGGATGGGCGTACTCTAGCCAACGAGAGGAGAATTTGGGCGCGGTGATAAGGGTCATGGTTGTTTTCGGTGGGCGAAGCGGGGAGCACGAAGTCTCCCTGGCCTCGGCCCGCGCCGTTATGCATACCTTACACCGGGGAGAACGCTACGAAGTCCTTCCCGTCGGGATAACCCGGGAGGGATACTGGCTCTCCTCCAGCGATCCCATGCGAGAGCTAGAAGAGTTAGCTCGAAAGGCCGCGAGCGGCGACGAGAGTAGCGTGAAGTCTCTAACCTCTGCCACCGGGAAGCTACCAGTGGACCTTTTGGATGCCGCGGACGTAGTCTTCCCCGTCCTTCACGGTCCATACGGCGAGGACGGCACCATTCAAGGCATGCTCCAGCTCGCCGGTGTCCCGTACGTGGGCTCGGGCGTCCTGGCGAGTTCCGCCGGAATGGACAAGGTAACGATGAAGAAGATCTTCGCCTTCCATGGCCTCCCGCAGGTCGAGTGGCTCGGCCTGACCCGCGAAGAGTGGGAGAACGACCGTATAAACCAGATCAAGGCGATAGAGGCAGCCCTCGGGTACCCTTGCTTCGTCAAGCCCTCAAACCTCGGCTCCAGCGTCGGCATCAACAAGGCCAAGGACGCCGGGGAGTTGGCGGGTGCCCTAGACGCTGCAGCAGACCTCGACCGTCGCATTATCGTGGAGCAGGGCGTGGACGCGCGCGAGATAGAGGTCGCCGTATTAGGCAATGAGGAGGCCGAGGTCTCCTCTCCCGGTGAGATCACCATCGCCGGCCACGATTTCTACGATTACGAGGCCAAGTACACCGAAGGCGGCATGCAACTCGAGGTCCCCGCCCGGATGCCCGATGAAACCGCGTCTGAGCTACGAGAGATAGCGCGCATCGCTTACGGTGCGATAGATGCGGCGGGTATGGCCCGGGTAGATTTCTTCCTCGAACGAAGCACCGGCGGGTTGCTCCTCAACGAGATCAACACCATCCCCGGCTTCACCCCTACCAGCGTCTACCCCAAGCTCTGGTCCGCCAGTGGCCTCCCTTATGAACAGCTCCTCGACCGTCTCATACAACTGGCACTGGAGCGTCACGGAGTTGCTTGATTGGCCTTGCCGTTGATCGCGCTCATCCAGGAGACCACCGGCGGTGAGACTACAGGCGAGAGCACCAGCGTCATAGAAGGGGCCGCGGACGCCGCCCAGCAAATCCCAGAGCAAGCCCAGAGAGAGCTCGGTGGGATCGACGAGTCGTTCAACAACTTGTTCGGCTACATGACCAGCTCCGAGTTCATCAGCGACGTGGTGGCGGCCTTTGTCGTTATCTTTCTGGCACTCTTCTTCTATCGAGTTATCGTCCACCTGATACCGCGTATCCTCAAGTGGAGCAGGCCCGGAGACGAAGAGGCTATAGACGCGAACACCCTTGCCCGTATCAAACGCCAGGACACCGCCATAACGCTCCTCCGCAACACGCTGCGTTACATCGTCTTCGCCTTCGTCGCGCTCTTCATCCTGAGCATCTTCATCAACAACCCGCTGCCCGCGACCGCGGGCGCTACCATCGCGGCGGCCGTTATAGGCTTCGGGGCCCAGAGCTTCCTGCGCGACATCATCGCGGGGTTCTTCATACTCTTCGAGAACCAATACAGCGTTGGGGACTTCATATCCGTCGAGCCTACCAAGGCTTCGGGGATGGTCGAGGAGTTCGGGCTACGGACCACCATGATCCGGGCTCTCTCCGGCGAGGTCATATATATCCCCAACGGCTCCCTCATCGGCGTCACGAACTACGTCTCCGGTCAGCAGCGCTTCACCATCGAGGTGCAACTCAAGGACGAAGAGACGGCGAAACACGTACTCGAAGAGATAAAAGAGGGTCACGAACTCTACCTGATCCCACCGCGCCTCGTGAACCGCGACGAGACCCCTGGCGGCGGCCCGCGCCTCCGGCTACTGGCGGTCGTCCTCCCCTCGACCGCCTGGCTCGTCGAAGAGAACCTCGTCGAGCGCATAAAAGCCGCCGCCGGCGAAGACGGCCTCGCCGCCGACCCGCTCGTCTACAACGTAGACAGCCGCAACGTCCGCCGGTTGAGGGACTTCATCCCTCCGGAATAAACGGTCGTGAAGCTAGGAGTCTTCAGGCTTCTTGGGCTTCCAGTCGCCACGCAGGTGCCCGTTCGTCTCGGATATCTTGCGAGCGGCCTTGTCACGTTCCAGGCGCTCGGCGGCCTCCGTGAGCAACTCCTTCACCTTAATGAGGCGCTCCCTCTCGGTAGCGAGTTCCAGGATCTGCTGCCGCGTCTCAAGGTCGAACTCTATGCGTCCGGCTATTACAAACGAGAGGTTGAGGTACGGTGGCTCTATCTCTATGTCCACGGACCCCTCGGTGGCCGCCGTGACCACTCGCTCCAGCAGAGCCACGCACTCTTCGGCTAGAGTGCTCACATCCTCTTGTGGCCCGTCTTCGAGGTACTCGATATCGCCCACGTAGTACGGCTTGCCGGAGAGGACGTTGTTCAGCTTGAAACGCTGCGAGCCTTCGACCAGTATGACCAGTCGGCCATCATCGTAGCGCTCCACGAGCTCGACGATCCTCGCCGTGCATCCAACCTGCCGCGTCCCGGAATCATCCGCGAAGATCATGCCAAACTCCGTCTTCGCGTCCAGGCACTCGTTCACCATCTGCTTGTAGCGGTCCTCGAAGATATGCAGCGGCATAGGCGTGCCCGGCATCAGCACCACGTTCAGCGGGAAAAGCGGTATATCCGCCAAGACATCGCTCCTTCCAATCTCTTGAAACCTGATTTTATCTCACGATCCTCCCCGGTCTCCCCACTACCGCACCAACCGTAAACGAACCCGGCCAACTCTATGAGCCTACGACAAAGCAGAGATCGGCTCCTCCAACCTCGCACAGGTGAACCAGGCGTTGGGGAAGACGAACGTCCCTTCTACCAGCATCCCTATCTTCGACCGATTTTCTCTCACTCCGCCGCAACCGCTCAACCAGTAGAGGTCGCACCCCCAAAAGGAGAGGAGGCACTCGGGGAGCACCTCCTCTTGACTCTTTGACACCTTTGGGCTCGCGCCCGCCAACTCTCCGGCTACTCGTCTTTACTGATCCAGTACGTGAACAAATACGCTCCAGAGACAATCGTGATGATCAGCAAGAACCCAGCGATAAGCCGCAGCGGAGCGTAACCGGGCCCCCCCGGCTGATTGAGTAGCGCGAGCATCAGATCTAGTTCTGGCACTACGAGCCACCTCCAATGGTGTCGCCCGCCGGACACTGCTCAGCCGGGGTCAACTCCTGCTCCAGAGTGATGCAGTTGTAGATCAGGTACCCGGGATCGTTGTCTACCCTACGCGCCGTCTCCCGCGTGTAACCCATAGTTATCATGGTCATCACCACAAAGAAGGCGCACCCCATCAAGGCGTACTGGCTCCATCGACTCGCGCGCCCCCAGTGGAAGCCGTTGGAAGCCGCCCTCAGGTACATCGCGATAACAAAGAAGCCTACCAGCATCAGCCCGATCAGGCCGATGTACTTCCAGGGATACATATCCCCGAGCGGTATCTTGGTCTCCTCACCACCAGCGAACTCGACAACACCAGGAATTATTGCTGCGTCGGCCGGTATGATGTTGAGGAGCGTGAACAGGGCCGTAAAACCTAGAGCCCCAACAGCCATCTTACGTATCAGAGGCATCGGCTTTACCGCAAACTTCAACTTGTGCACGAAGTATGCCGTGGCGGCGATGCTTATGAAGGCTATCTCCGTAACGAGGAGGAGAAAGACCCAAGCCTTATCCCCAAGCATAATCGTATTGAACGCCTCGGGTGCGCTCTCACGGATGCCTTTGAGGTACCCGTAGCCGATAACCGGCTGAATGATCAGGAACCCGAACCCCCAGACGAGGCCCCAGTGGCCCATCCAGTCGTAGTACTCCCTGTCTTCCTCGCGCGTGCTCCTGAGGTATCGCCATGCGCCCCAACCGGCGATAAGGAACCCCGCGTACGAGAAGTTGCCCACGAAGCGGTGCATGTTCAGCGGCACCATCGTCTGGTTCAAGAAAGTGCGGGCCACGTCCGTCGCCGGAGCCTCGGCGGGAGTGAGCATATAAGAAGCGACCGCATCTATCATCGTCATCGCCATAAGGCCGAAGAAACCCGCGATCATCCCGAAAGTGACGTGCAGTATCTTCCGGTATGCCAGCTTATCCCAGACGTTGTACCAGGCGTACACGATAATGATCTGACCCAAGAACATAAACGCTTCGATCAGGAACACCCAGAAGAAGATATTCTGCAGATACGAGAAGAACACGGGGAACAGCGTAATCAGGGCGAGCACAAAAGTTATCGCCAGCGCCGCCCCGGAGGCAAAGAGCAGTACCACGAACCGGGCCAGGTTCCTCGCAAACCGCTCATACTTCGGCTGCTTCGTCACCACGCCCAGATACTCGCTCGTCGCGGCAATAAGAACCGCCCCGATGATAAACGCGGCAAATAGTATGTGCGACTGAACGAGAGCGGCGATAACGACGTTCTTGCCGATTATCGGTACTTCGAGGTTACCTATTGGCATCCGCTACCCCCTACTGCCCCGGAAAGTTGATGATCCTGGCGACTGCCATGAGCATGTTCAGCACGACCACGACGACGACCAGCAAACCTATAACGGTTGCAAAGGGCCTTCTCAAGGGGCTGTATTGCGGACCCGTGTCGAGCCACGGCACCGCGAAGAGCAACCCGACGAAGATCGTCGGTACGACCACGGCTCCGAAACCAATCAGAGCATACCCGGGGAAGAACATGAGCATCTGCTCGTAGAAGAAGAAGAACCACTCCGGCCTGGGTATGTACGTGATGGTTGCCGGGTCTGCGGGCTCCGTCAGAGGTGCTGGCGAGAGGTACGACAGTACGCAGCAAGCTATCAGAATAAGGGTCGAAACGAACAGGTCGTATAGCACCTGTTTGGGGAAGAACCCTATAGTTTCGTCCGGGCGGTCAAAGACGTTCTCTTCGGTGATTACCTCTTCTTCAACTGGCTTGGCCTTGCCTGTTGCTGGCGCGTACATCTCTACACCTCTCTTCTAAAGCTTTGTGTCCGCATGATACCAGCGGATCTCTCTCGCCGGTGGTAAACGCTCTTACTCCCGCCTATCACGCTCTTCTCGATTCCGCCGTCCGAGGTTGGTCTCGCCGATTTCCTCATGCCCATTCTCCTCGTAGCTCTCATACAGCTCCAGGCGCTGCCGCTCGTGCAACTTCGCCAGCCGGTCGGAGTACTCGAACTCGCTTCCAAAGACCCCGTGCTTCCTGAGGAGGTACAGGTGTATCCCGATAAACGGCGCGAGGGCGGCCGGCAACAGCCACACGTGTATCGCGAAGAAGCGTGAAAGGGTGGCGGGTCCGGTCACGTCACCACCGAGAAGGAAGTGGATAGTCGCCCCCCCGACGAACGGGGAGTACGAGCCGATCTTCATGCCCACTACGGAGGCCCAGAAGCCATCCTGGTCCCAGCGGAGCAGGTACCCCGTGAACGCCAGTACGATGACGAGCAACAGGAGCACGACGCCGACCACCCAGTTAAGCTCTCGCGGTGCTTTGTAACCCCCAGAGAAGAACACCTGCGCCATGTGCAGACCAATGAACACCAGCAGGAAGTTCGCCGACCAGTAGTGGATGCCCCGTATCAGGGTCCCGAAGTACGCCTCTTCCATTATGTAGTAGATCGAGTCCCACGCGTGGTCAGTCGTGGGCACGTAATAGAAGAGCAAGAGGATGCCGGTCAGGAACTGCAGGGAGATGCAGAACAGCGTCGCGCTCCCCAGCGTGTATAGCCAGGCCCCTCTCTTCGGGACCGGCTCGTACAAGAAGTGCTCCATCATCGTTACTATGCCGGTGCGGTGCTCCATCCAGTCCGTAAGGAACCTACTGGTATCTATTGCCTGAGACCTGATCCTGCCTATCATCCTGGATCTCCTTGACTAGATTACGTAGGGCTCTTGAGGCCCATTTTCGCCACCGACGTCGAACTCGTGCCTGACGTACAGTTTCCCGTCCTCGCGTACCTCATGAGTGTACCTGTAGAGGTCCCGCGGAGGCGGTCCCGCCACGTACTCACCGTTGATGTTGTAGATCCCACCGTGACACGGGCACAGGAGCTCTCCTTCTCCTTCCCTGAGGATCCAACGAACCGGACACCCCAGGTGAGCGCAGGAACTGGAGAGGACGTTGAGATTCTCCTGAGCCTCCTGAACTTGTTCTTCGGTTAGAGTTCCCCCGTCATAGTTGTCCAGAAAGGAGGGACGATAGCTCTGCCCATACGTGCCGTCACCGAGGATCTCCGTCCTCCATGAGACCCAAAGGGCACTCTCGACCACGAACTCCTCTTTGGAGATGCCACTCTCCTCCTGAACCTTCGGCTCGGCGTAGATCTGCTCGACCGGAAAGTCCACCTTGAAGAACTTCGGCTCTTCCTCCGTGATCTCGGCTATCGGTCCGACCTCAAACCAGTCGTCGGGACCTTCGGGGACATCCGACTTTCCCAAGATATCCACGTCGATGATCGGAGCCAACACGAACGCCGCCGGTGGGATAGTCAGTATCGCCCCGACGATTGTCCCGAGTATCCCGAAACCCAGGAAATCGCCCCGGGTCATGGGATCTTTTTGTAGTTCTGCCACCCTTCGCTCCTTCTAGGAATCCCTTGAAAGCTAGTTTCTGAAACCACTCGGCGGCGGTTCGGCCTCCACCGAAAATTCGGGCTGATTATATATTGCGTCTGGCACTCTCGAATTCGATTTCATAAAGCCCATGTTAAGAGCCGTCGCCGCCGCCAGAACACCCAGTGCCAGCAACACGACCCTATAACTCGCCCCCGGAGAACCGTACCTGAAGCGCATCCGGCCCCGCACGTAAGTCAAGAACGCCCCCCCCGTCGCGAGGATCATCACCAGGATCATCACGTAACGCATGTGGAAGAACGGGAAGTTCGCAATTGCCGCGGGAGCGATAGAGTACAGCCCCGCTAACGCCGCTATGAACCCGAAGAGCTGTATGGGACGCCGGCTCGCCCGATCCGGGTGCCTCCCCGCCCCTATGTACATCGCGACGTTCGACAGCACGAAGAGCAACACGACCATTATCAGGTTGATATACAACAGGTTAGAGGTAGTGGTGCTGCCACCCTCGCCGACGAGCCTGCCGTAACCACCACCGGACTGCAGAGCGTAGGCGATAAAGAATCCCGAGATCGGCTGAATGAGCAAGAAGCCGGTCCCCCATGTCAGTCCCACCGAGGTAGACCAGTCGTAGAAGGCCTTGTCCGACTCGGTCTTGGACCGTATATACATAAAAGCGGCCCAGGCGGCGAGGGCGAAGGCCGGCCAGGAGAGGTTGGCGAAGGTGCGGTGCAGGATCATCTCCACAAACATCGGGTTGAAGATCCCTGAGAGAGCCGCCCCGAAGGAAGAGATGTTCCCCGCGGAGATCGGCTCGGCGTTCGGCCCGCCACCCGTGGTCATGTAGGTGTCTATACCAGTCATGATGACCATCCACACCCATATAAACGCCCCCATTGTGAATCCCAAGAACGCATGCCGTCTCTTCTTGAGGACACTGAAGCGGTCCCACTTATAGTAATAGGAGTACATCCCCCACAGCGCGAGGAACATCGAGGCCATCGCTATAACGATCAGGTAGAAGAAGTGAGTAAACAGCGTCCCCGTCACCCTTGGATAGAAGCCGACGAGCAAGACTAGGAACAGCACCGCGAACGTGGCCCCCGTCGAGAAGGTAAGAACGTTGAAGCGCACCATCGAGTGCGCCAGCCGGTCCATGCGCGGGCTACCGGTGCGCGCCCCCCACGCCTGAAGGACCGGCGCGGCGATCGCGAACCCCACAAACAACTCCGCGAAGAACATATGCACAATCATGGTAAAACCCGTAAAGCCCCTGGTGCCCCCGGGGAACGCAAAGTTCGAGAGGTCTATCTGAGCCAGGAGTAGATTTGTGGAAGCGATAACCGAACTCATACCTTGAACAAACTCCTTCTAGGCTCTCGGGGCGTCCATGACGGACCCCTCCTGCTCGGCCGGTCCCGCCCGGTGCAAGACGGCCTCTCCCACGGCCCTGGGCTGCAACCTCTGATCTATCACGTAGTACGTGGAGTCGGTGACCCCGTTGGCCTGCAGGATCTCCCGTATCGGCCTTATGAGTCGCCGCTCTTTGGTCATCGCGAAGATAAGGACCTTACCCAACTCGAACTGGTCGTTCCAGGCACCGGCCTCCTCTCTGGGCGCGCTCATGTCCGTGAGTATAGGCGAGGCTCCGACTCTCGTGAAAGACCCCGCCAGAAGGATAGCTGTTAGCGAGATAAAGACCATAAACGTCGGTACCCCTATAGACGGCACGATGATCGCGAAGAACAGCCCCAGGAGCAGGAAAGCCACCGCGAACCCTATCGGCACCTCCAGACCCCGCCTGTCATCCGGGACCACGATATATAGCGTCCCCTCGGGGAATGGTTCGGGCGCATCCGGGTCCTGGCGCTTTAGGATAACGGTGAGGTCGTCCTTCCCTACACCGAGTTCCCTGATCTCCTTGACCGCCCGGTTGAGCGCGGAGCCATCTTCCATGATCCCTATTAAGGTGTACTCGGCCTCGCGCTCTCCGGGATCAGTACCACTGGAGGCCACATTCGATCTCTCCCGCCCTTTCTCCAAGCTACTACCTCCACCTATCTCTACGGAAGGTCTCTGGCCGTCCGGCTACCTAACGAACCCCTTTTTGTCGCGCACCAGCATACCCTTTCACGCTCCGGGACACCAGCCCGATAAGCGCCCTACCGGTATTGCTTTCACATTATCTGGCGTATGCCGAATGTACTGCTGTGAAAGCGTACCTATACCGCCCCCCAGCTTCGGTTAAACTACTAACTGATGGACACACGCAATCAACAAAAGCTTCCGGGTTACGGTCCCTACGACCCCCGGCCGGACGACCAGTACCGAGAGCCGGGGCTTGGCGCCTGGATCCAGCGTAACACCTGGCTCCTTACCCGCCTCTTCATGGTAATGGTATTGACCTTCGGGGCCTCGACCACCGCGGCGAACTTCTCTTATGGGTTGGAAGGCGAGCCAACGCAGCTGAGCATCGAAGACTTGAACCGCGGAGAGTTGCCAGCCGGGACGGCGCTCGGAGACTATGTCGAGGTCACCGGAACACCGGACTTCGGTCCGGCCCCGGAGCAGGTTGGGGGGCCGGGCTCCGGGATAGCCGTCTCCTCGCGCTACAGCGCCGCATACTTCTACTTCAGTCTTCAGGAGACCGGTGACAACCTGATCATACAGACCGCCCAGACGCCACCCGATATTACGGAGACCGGGGAGCAAGTGTGGGGCGGCAAGCTCGCCACGGTCGGCACCGTGATCTTTCACGATACTACCCAGAGAGGACTCGAAGCTGTAGGTCTGCCCCAAGACGAATCCATCGCGGTCATAGAGACCGGTGACACCCCCGAGTACTACCGCCAGATCTTCCCGGCCTACTCGGCTATTATCGGCCTGTGGTTCCTCTCGATCGCCTGGCTTGTCTGGAAGAGGAACAAGCCTTTCCTCGGCTTGTAGCTCTGTAGCTAACACCATCAGCGATCAGCAGCCGGTTTTCTCCCCTATGGTTTCTCAGTGAGAACCGGCGGAGATATCAGGCACAAAGCATCACTCCAGCGCCGCGATTCAACAAGGCGGATCAGATTCGCATTCATCCTCTTTACTGATGCCTGATTGCTGAGAGCTAACGGCTCTAACACTAGACACTCTCTCTCGGGCTGGCTATATTGCTGCTGCATAGCGGGCGTCTTGGCAGAGGGGAGCAGGTCTTGGGTGGTTTCTTCAGGTTCTCCGAGCGGGGGACGAACCTCCGGACAGAGGTAATAGCGGGGCTGACGACCTTTATGACGATGGCTTACATCATCTTCGTCAACCCTTCCATCCTCGGCACGGAGGGGACCGGCCTATCCATACAAGGCGTCTTCTTTGCGACTTGCGTTGCGGCGGCGGCGGCGAGTATCGCCATGGGCGCCATCGCCAACTACCCGGTCGCTCTCGCCTCCGGGCTCGGACTAAACGCGGTCGTGGCTTTTACCCTGATCCTGGGCCTGCAACTCCCCTGGCAGACGGCGATGGCGGCTGTAATTGTGGAAGGCCTCCTCATCACCCTACTGGTCGTGACCAACCTGCGCGAAGCCGTCCTGACCGCCATCCCGCTATCCTTGAAGTTTGCCATAGCCGTCGGTATCGGGCTGTTTATCGCGTTTGTGGGCCTCAAGAACGCCGGTATAGTAGTCGCCAACCCGGTAACCTACCTCGCGCTCGGGAATTTCACCCAGAGTCCGGTATTGCTAGCGACCTTCGGGCTCGTGCTTACGCTCGTTCTCGTCGCCCGCGGTCTGCGTGGCAGCATTGTCATTGGCATCCTTCTTACCGGTGTGGTCGGTATGATCTTTGGCATAGTGCCCTTGCCCAACGGGATCGTCAGCCTCGCCTTCGACACCTCAACGATAGGCGGCGGGGTGCTGGCGTTGCCGGACGTGTTGCAACTCTCGCTGGCACCGGTGATCTTCGCGCTCTTCATGACAGATTTCTTCGATACTATGGGCACTATTATCGCGGTTGGCCAGGAGGGGAAGCTCCTCGACGAGGAAGGCAAGCCGCCACAAGCAAAGAGGATCCTGCTCGTCGACTCTCTGGCGGCGGTTGGTGGCGGAGCCACCGGCGCGAGCTCCGTGACCAGCTATATCGAGAGCGGTTCCGGTGTAGCCGAGGGAGGACGAACGGGGATGACCAGCGTGGTGGTCGGGCTCTTGTTCCTGCTCGCGCTGCCATTCTCGCCCCTGATCTCGGTGATAGGGGGTGCGGTCCCGATCCCCGGCCCTCAAGGAGCGCCGGACATTATGGTCTCACCCGTTACGGCTCCGGCACTCGTAGTAGTCGGCTTCCTGATGATGACGGCGGTGCGCTTTATACCCTGGGAGGAGGCGGACGAGGCGATACCCGCCTTCCTCACCATCCTGACCCTGCCCCTTACCTTCAACATCTCCTACGGTATCGGCTTCGGGTTTATCTCCTACGTGCTCATAAAGCTCGCCCGCGGCAAGCCCGGCGAGGTCCATCCCCTGCTGTACGGTACGGCAGTCCTCTTCACCATCGCCTTTATAGTGCCCGCGTAGGACCTCCCGCCCCTGGCCCTCCAGACACCGCGGTCCCAGCTGCGTTCGTTCAACGAGCGTTTATAGCGCGTAGGGGCGGGGTAGAAGCTCGCGAAGCGCGGAGTGTGGCATTGAGATATATTGTTCGCTTCGCCGTGGAAACGTAAGGTGGCGAGGGGAGGTGAGAGAATCATGGGAATTCTAACCTGGATCCTGGTGGGTCTTGTCGCCGGGTTACTGGGCAAGATAGCCATGCCCGGGCCAGACCCCGGTGGGGTAATCCTGACCGTCATTATTGGAATAGCGGGAGCCATTGTTGGTGGCCTTGTGGTCAACCAGCTTTTGGGCGGACCCGGTGTGACGGGCTTCAACTTGCCGTCCATCCTGGTAGCGACCCTGGGCTCCATTATTCTTCTGGCCCTATACAGGTTCGTTACCCGCCGGGTAGCTTAGAGTCCCGGGTAAGCACCACCAGGCGTCGGTAGAGCGAGTTAGAGTAGTCTCTTTAGAGAAGGGAGCATGGAGAGCATGAGCGAGCAGAGAGGCCAGCAACAGGGAGGCCAACGGCAGCAGCAGGATAGCCCGCTCCAGACCGAGCGGGGCGGCACCAAGATCGAGGACAGCGTAGTCTCCAAGATCGCCGGCATCGCCGCGCAGGAAGTGGAAGGCGTCCGGATGGGCGGCGGTACGTCGCAGGCCATCGGCGGTCTTCTGAGCAGCGTGACCGGTGGCAGTAGCTCCAGTGGCGGCTCCCAGTCCCGCGGGGTCTCCGTCGAGGTCGGTGAAGTGGAGGCCGCGGTCGACGTCACCCTGACGGTCGAGTACGGAAAGGCCATTCCCCAGGTCGCCGACGCGGTACGCCGCAACATCATCAACCGCGTCGAGAACCTCGTCGGCTTGAAGGTGACGGAGGTCAACGTAGCCGTCAACGACGTGTTCTTCCCGCAGCAGGAGCAAGAGCAGGAGCAACAGCAGCAGCAACGTCAGATCGAACAGCAACGCGAGGCCCAGCAAGAGCAGAGGGTTCGGTAGAAGATAAGTATCAGGCAAACGAAAGGTAGATGAGGCTCGCTTTGGACGACGACCTGAGATTGGCGAGGGCTGCGTCCGAAGCGGCCCTTGCCACGGAAGGGGTCCACGCTCTAGGCACCGGACGCTACGCCGAGGCCGCCACCTATGGCCCGGGCGAGAAGGTTGTCGGAGTGGTCGTAAACCCCAACGAAGTAAGAGTGCATATCATCGCGCGCTACCCACCCCCCGAACCGCTCCCGGCCCTCGCGGAGCGTATACGCGAACGGGTGGCGCAGAGAGCGCAAGGTCGGGCGACGACGGTAGTCGTCGAAGACGTGGAGGTGAGTCCGGTTGCGAATCTTTAACAAGATAGTGGTCGTCTTGCTCCTCGCCGGGCTGACCGCGCTCGGCGTATGCCTGCTGGTCTATGCTTTGAATATAGACCCTTACCGGCTCGAAGACTTGCCCCGGGTTCTGGGTCTGGGTGTGTTCTACGAGAGCTTGCGGGGCTACATAGGGGTCGTGGAGAACGGTAACCTGGACGTTCTGGAGATCGCCACGCTCGTCCTTATCGCGTTCGTGGGACTTATCCTGCTCTTACTCGAGTTCAAGCCCCCCACCCCCCGGAGAGTACGGATGCAGCGGGGGACATACATTACCCGGAGCGTCGTCGAGAAAGAGGCGAACGCCGCCGTCGAGCAGGAGCATGAGGTGCTGCAGTCGAACGTAAAAGTCAAGGCGCAGAGGAAGCCGGGGGCAAAGGTCGATATTACGGCCAGCGTCAGGCCCGGGGAGGACGCCCGGAGTGTTCAATCGGGGGTAAAGAACCGGGTGCAAGATTATATGTCCGAGACCGGTATACCGGTGAGCAACCTCAAGGTTCAGGTGCGTGAGGCCGACCCGCGCCAGACGGAGACGAGGGTAAAGTGAACGGTTTCAATCGTCTGATCATGCTGATCATTGCTCTGCTCTTGATCGCCGTGCCGGTTGTGTTGCTTCTGATCAACTTCAGCGTGCTCCCGGCGAACCAGGTAAACGCGGTTACCGGCTACCGCAATGCGTTGGGTGGGCTGGACAGCCTCTCCTCCAACTTCAGCTTCGATGCCGGGGCCAGAGCCGTGGTCGCGGCCGTCGGGCTTCTCCTGGCGCTCATAGCCGGATACCTTCTTCTCCGGGAGCTCACCTTCGGGAAGCAGGTTGCCCGCAAGACTCTTATCGAGGACGAACCGGGGCGGGAGACAGCCATTACTTCCGGGGCTGTAAAGCAGCTCGCGGAGGCCGCTGCCCGGGAGGCCGGGGCTACTTCCCCCAGTTGCTCCCTGGCTACCGATAAGAGCCGCTACGATGTGGCGTGCGACATTCGGGTCCCTGAGTCCGAGAACTTCACTGAGCTTGCGACCCGTGCCAGAGACAATATCCAGAGAGTGCTCGAGGAGCAACAAGTGCCCGTAAAAGACATCGAAGTCACGGTGCAGGGAACTGCGCCTCAAGGATAAGGAGGGGAAATGGATACCTGGACTAACAAGCAGTGGGGAGCCGTGATCGGGGCCGTGGTTCTGCTGGTGATAACGTGGTTGGGGGTGGGCGCGGCCGCCCTCGTCGTTCTAGGCGGGGTCGCCGGATACTTCGTCGGTAGTTTCCTGGACGGAGAGCTAGATCTTTCGGACATTCAGCGGCGGGCTCAGCGCAGAGGGTAGCCGCGTTCACTTCGCCGCACTCCGGGACACGTTTATTATGTAAAACACTAAAGAGTCAGGGAACGGGGAAAGAGGAGGAGTATGGAAACTTTTTTGCTAGTCGTGGGTACCCTGGGGATGGGTCTTGGTACCGCGTACTTTGCGTACCTGGGCACGCAATCCACAGGGGGTAGTTACTTTTACTGGATTACCGCATTAATAACCGGGTTCGCGTTTGTCTCCTATTTGGCGATGGCATCTGGCGCGGGCTCGACCATTCTCGATGACGGCAGGGAGTTCTACTTCTTCAGGTACATAGACTGGCTCATTACCACGCCGTTGCTCCTGCTGGATCTAGCCCTGCTGGCACTTGCCAACCCTGGACGAAACACCGGGTTGATCGCCGGCCTTATCGGTTTGGACGTGGTTATGATCCTGACCGGTCTCGTAGCCGGCTCCAGCACTAGCACCTTCGTGACCACCGTCTTCTTTATTATCAGCACGGCGGCGTTGGTCGGCGTTCTGTACCTTCTTTACACACGCCTGTTCGCCGCGGCGCGCGCCCAATCGCCGAACGTGGCCGGTATCTTCAGCACGCTGGCTATACTCACCATAGTGCTTTGGTCGCTGTACCCGGTAGTGTTCCTGCTTGGGACCGAGGGCTTCAGAGCTGTAGGCCAGGGAGGCGAAATATTCTTGTACCTGATCCTGGATCTCCTGGCCAAGGTTGGCTTCGGGTTCCTGCTCCTGAGCAACCGCCAGGCAATCGGCGAAGTCTCTGGTGGTGGCCAAAGCGCGCGGCCCTCCAGGGTCAGCTAGACACTTGACACGCGAAAAGTTATGCGGACCCTTTCGGGGGTCCGCTTTTTGGTCTTGTGGGAGCCCGCACGCGCTTTTGCGGAGTGTACCGAGCGTTTATGATACCGATCTATGAAAAGAGATTTGAGGGAGATCCTGAACGCCGCGCTCGCGGCGGCGGAACCCGGAAGAACGATTCGGCGATTCTTGAGCGTGGAGGATGGGCGCGTGCAAGTCGGGGAGGAGTCTTTCGAGGCAGAGCGCGTCTTTGCACTGGCCGTTGGCAAAGCTTCGGGGCCGATGGCTCGGACTACCGGGGAAATCTTGGGAGAGACTCTGAGTGGCGGGCTTTGCGTGGTCAAGGATGGAAGCGAGGAGCCCCCCGCACCCTTCGAGATCGTAGCCGCTGGGCATCCCGAGCCCGACGAAGGGAGTGTCCGCGCGGCCGAAGAGGTCGAGAAGCTACTAGATGGCCTTGGGGACGGGGATCTGCTGCTGGTCCTCGTCTCCGGAGGGGCTTCGGCGCTCCTCGCGGATACGGCGCCCGGCATCTCCCTTGAAGACCTCAAGCAGCTCAACGGGGCGTTGCTGAGGAGCGGGGCGGAGATAGGTGAGATCAACACGGTCCGTAAGCACGTCTCGACCTTGAAAGGTGGCGGCCTCATCCGGCGGGCGGCCCCAGCTCGGGTCGTGGCGCTGCTGCTCTCGGATGTAGTCGGTGATGCGCCGAGTTCTATCGGCAGCGGCCTCTCCGCCCCGGACCCGACAACCCTAGATGACGTCTGGAAGGTGCTCGAAGGGTTCGAGATCTCACCACCACAGAGCGTCGTGGAGCACCTGAAGAAAGGCCAGGAGACCCCGAAACCGGACGACGCGGCCTTTGAGAAGCTCACGAACGTTGTCGTGGGCGGCGGACGTCTCACGGCGGAGGCGGCGGCGGAGAAGGCCCGCGAGCTCGGCTACGATACGCTTCTGCTCTCCACCTACGTCACCGGGGACGCCTGGAGAATCGCCAGCCTCCACGCGGCTATCGTTAGAGAGATCCTGGAGAGCGACAACCCTCTAGCCCCACCTTGCGCCATCATCACCGGCGGGGAGGCGACAGTGGTGGTACGCGGAGAGGGTACGGGCGGTCCGAACCAGGAGTTCGCCCTTGCTATGGCCGTCGAGTTAGAGGGCGTGGAAGGGTGGGCGGCCCTCGCCGTGGACACCGATGGCAACGACGGCCCTACCGACGCCGCGGGCGGTCTGGTAACCGGCGAGACCGCGGCCTCCATCCGTGAGAACGGTGTGGACCCGGCCGAAGCTCTGCATGAGAACCACTCGTACAAGGCCCTTGAAGCGGGCGATGCGCTGATCTCCACCGGCACTACGGGTACTAACGTCAATGACCTGCGGGTGGTACTCGTCTCCGGTAGTCCTCCACAATAGGCCAGTATGGCCGGCCACAACGACAACGACCACTACTTCGTCTCTATCGAGAACATGGAGAACAGTGAGGGTCCCGGAGAAAGTCCTGAAAGAGGGTCGCTACCGGTTGCACGAGTCCTGACAATGGACGAGCGGCGCCTGTCCCTCGGGGCGCTCGGTAGTCGAGGAGATAGAGTGCTGACAGGCGGCGTTACTGAAGTGGTCCTGGCGAGTCTCCTTTTCTTTCATGAATAGAGAGGCGTGGGAGCAGCTTCGGAGTTGGAACCGCACCCCGGACACGGCCGCCCTTCTGACGGATATAGATGGGGTACTCGCCCCCATCGTCCCAACCCCTGATATGTCGGAGGTCTCCGGGGAAGTGCGGGAGTTGTTGCGGCGTCTGAGCGGGAATTACCGTGTGGTGGCCGGGATCAGTGGCCGCGCGGCTATGGACGCCTTGCGGCTCGTAGGGGTAGAGGAGATCCTGTACTACGGCAACCACGGGTTCGAGGTTCTGCGCGACGGTCAGGTCGAGATCGTCTCCGAGGCCGCGCCGTACAAGGAGAAAGTCGAAGAACTCGAAAGGCTGGCGCGAGAGGAGCTTGCACCTCTGGGCGCGTTCATCGAGGAGAAGGGCATCACGGCCTCAATTCACTACCGCAACGTCTCCCCCGAGGTCGGCGAACGCTGCAAGGAGTTCGTCACGCGCGAAGGAGAACGGCTGGGATTGAGGGTGACCTCCGGACGCGGCGTCGTCGAGGCCCGTCCTCCCATCCGCGCCGATAAAGGTACCGCGACCCGCAAAGTAGTTGAAGAATATAGACCTCAAAAGGCGCTGTTCATAGGCGACGACCTTACCGACCTCGACGCATTCCGGGAATTGGAGAGGTTGAGCGAGGAAGGCGTTCTCTCGGAGACATTGCGAATAGGGGTGAAGAGCGAGGAAGGACCACCGGAGATCACCTCCGAGGCCGACCTCGTGGTGGAAGGGACCGAGGGCGTCGAGGAAGTGCTACGGATGCTAGCTAGCAGGGATTAGTTGTCTCCCCGAACTAACCAGACCCGGTCTTAGAGTCCTTAGCATCCATTCCACTACCTCTAAGCGTATTAAGCATTGCACCAACGCCCGCAGAAATTTTACCGTGTCCGCTAACCGACCTGTAAAAAGTCGCCTGTACCAACATCTCCTTGCGCACCAGTGCCAACGCATCGGAGAAGATCGAGTGGGATTTGTGGCACCAGGATGCCTGGCGAACGTCACAAACCGTGGGCCCCGTTCGCTGTATGCAAGCAGTGTCACTAGCGAGGACAGACCCAAGAGCGAGGGCGTCATCCGCCGGATCGTCAGAGCTCCGACCATTGCCGCTGTGCTCTACTCCCAGATGCCGGCGCACCTCCTGGAAGGTCACCTCAAGCCTCCAGCGCAAGAGATAGCCCACGATAGTATCCGTTCGGGCTCGGCAAAGGTCGTCGTATAGTAGAGCTTCGTGGGTGGCGCAGACGCGTTGCGGGGCGCGTTTAGGGTGCTCATTCCTCCTAGGTTAGGGGGGCCCGGTTAAGTTCGTCCTGGTACGACCGCCATTGCGGGAGGAACTGATCCATCAGTGTTTTGAAGCGGTCGTTGTGGTGGCGTTCCAGCAGATGCACCATCTCGTGGACCAGGACGTATTCGAGGCAGTGGAGAGGTTTTTTGGCGAGCTCGAGATTGAGCCAAACGCGATGATCCCGGATATTGCAACTGCCCCACCTGGTTTTCATCTTCTTGATTCCCCAGTCGGCGACCTGTACGCCAATGACGGGCTGCCACTCGGTGATGAGGTCCGGGACAAGTGCTTTCATATGCTGACGGTACCACTCGTTTAGCACTTGCTCGCGTTTGTCTCGATCGGTGCCAGGCCGAACGTGGAGCGTCAGCTCCGAGTTGTGGTTGCGGCTGATCCGGTTCGGGCCGCCGTGCTCTAGGACGTTCAGGCGGTAGCGGCGGCCCATGAAGTAGTGGCTCTCGCCACTGACCATCTCTCGCGGCGATTGTCGGGGTCGGTCGGCGAAGGTTTGTTGGTGGCGATGGATCCACCGGAGTTTGGAAGTTACGGCGAGACGCACGGCCTCATCGTCGACGCGTGACGGCACGGACACGCGTACCCGACCGTCGGGAGGATGAACGCTCAAGCGCAAGTTCTTTATAGGCTTGCGTACCACCTCCACCCGAATGCCACTGACTTCGATGATGCTACTCCGGCTGGTATTCACGCTGGTTCTTTACGATCTCGAAGATTCCGTCCGCGCACGTCTGGTACTTCCCCAATTCCTCGCACATAGCGTTGCGGATTTTCTTCTCCTTGAGCCTGTTGCGGCGCCGATCGTCCTCCCGAGTATGGCACGCGGTAGCCCCTTAGAGATTTCCATATAGCTCACGCGCCCACTCGCGCACCCTGCGCTTCCCCAGGCTGGCCTCCCCGACACCAGCCCCCCTGCGACGAAGCGCGTGAGCGACTCGCCAGGTACTATAGCCGATGCCAGGGAGATGCTTTCGGGAATCTCGGTGTAGTACCCTTCCTCTTCCGCGTCCTGCCATAGTAGCCCGAGTATTGCCAGACGGGTGCCGTCGTGACGCCACACCTCGGCCACTCCGAGACGGGCGTAGATGGTGAGCTTGCTCGCGGAGGGGCTAGTGATGTCCACCTCGACAACGAGGCCCGGCGGAGGCGCCCCCGCGTCGAGGTCGATCCTCCGCTTGCCCCGAACTCTCGAAGCGTTCTCCGAAAAGTAGAAGCTCACGTTGGGCTCGAAGCCGCGCGAGAGGTCCTCGCGGTTGAACGTAGTGAAGCGAGCGTCTGTCACGTCAACCTCCTGTTCCATCGCCAGTTCGCCGACCAGCGGGGCGATAACTCCCGCGATCTGCTCGCGCTCGAAAGACGGGCTCACGATCTTCACACCCCACAATCATAGAAGAAGCGCGGCGCCGAACGACCAGGGTCCTCCTCCAGTAGCCGCCCGTACGTCTCTCAACTCACGTTGCGCAGGGTAACCCTCCCTTCCTGTGGGCTGATCAGGGCCTCTGCCACCCGTACTTCCTCCTCGGTCTTCCGCCAGGCTTCGTTGCTTGAGTTTACACTTCACCCGGCGAAGCCTGGGCCGTCTATACCTCGCGGACTTCTCTTCGAAGGCTATAGCGTCGCTGCCCGAGAGCTTGTCTGAACTGTAGGAAACGAGCAGTTGGTGGTGAGGTCAAAGAGAGGCGGGTCCCTGTACGGACCCGCCTCTCTTTTCACAGCTTCTACAGCGGCTTGAGATGTTGTCGGCTCACGTTGTCCTGTTGCGGCAGATCAGTATCATCACACACCGCTGCGAGCAGCAGTTGTGCGCGTGGTATCACGCTATCCAGGAGACCTCGTAACCGTCCGCCTTGAGACTCTGCATCACATTCGAAGGGTCTGTGGTCACTAGCTGAAATACCAGGGTGCGATTGCCGGAGCGGAGATCCGGATCGGAGAGGACGCTGACTATGTCTACCTCAAGGTTCTGGATCTTACCCACTGCCTCGGCCAGAATCCCCGCCTTGTTCGCCGCCCGGACTTCGATCCGGCAACCGGGTTCGGGCAGCCCGGTGAGCGTTACCAGAGCCCGCATCACATCCGAGGATGTAACGATCCCCAACAACTCCTCCTCGGCCACCGCCGATCCCTCATCCACCACGGGCCCCTCGGTTACCACCGGCAGGCTTTGTATCTTGTGTTCGTACATCTCCTGCGCGATGTTCTCTATAGAGTCCTCCGGGTCCGCCGTGACCACCGAGCGGGTCATCACCTCTCCCACCCGTAGCTTCCGCAGAGCGTTTGCTCGCTCCGGATCACCCAAGGCAGGGCTCGCGTCCCTGAGATCACGATCGGTAACTATCCCTACCAGATGCCCCCCCTCTAAGATCGGTATGTGCCTTATCCGCCTCTCCCGACAGAGGATCAGGGCCTCGGCTACGCTTGCCTCGGGCGAAAGCGTCACGACTTTCCCGGTCATCCAGTCTCGCACCAGTAGCATTTTGCTAACCTCCCTTTCCCAGAGCGGCAGTCTCAGCTTAAAGTACTATTGTGCCACTTAGCATGCTCTTCTAAACCACACTGTACCAGAGTAGACCACGATTCGGCTGTTGGAAGCAGCCTGGAGCCGGTTGTGGGAAGAGTAGTTCCTAGCAAGCATTGCCGTTCTGCGGCGTCTACACAGCAGCTTGCAAGAGGTTGAGTATGTGAGGCTCGTCCGCTAAGTTCGGTACGTGATGGTGGCATCAGAGTAGGAGGTGGTGCCGACGTGTCCTTTCGTCCGGGTCGAGGTGTGGGGCGCCGGCACATCGAGCTTGTTGTTCGCCGTTTCCTTGGCGACGTGTATCAGTAGCGGTCTCATCGTATCTCTCGAAGTCCTGACCTTCCGAGGTCGATTTGTTCCCGAAGCACCTTTGCCGTCACCTCGACAGGTCGGCGTCAGGGTGTAACCATATGGTTGTAACTACTCATTTATTTAGAAAGACAGGAGTCGTCTTGACCAAGACCTGGTTCATCACCGGTGCATCAAAGGGCTTCGGACGGGAATGGGCGGAAGCTGCCCTGGAACGAGGGGACAAGGTTGCTGCGACGGCTCGCAAGCTCGATACCTTGGACGCGCTCGTCGACACGTACGGCGACGCCGTCCTGCCGATTCAGCTCGACGTCACCGATCGCGGCGCCGACTTCGACGCTGTACAGAGAGCCGCAGACCACTTCGGCAAGCTCGACGTCGTTATCAACAACGCCGGCTACGGCCACTTCGGCATGATCGAGGAACTAACCGAAGACGACGTGCGATCGCAGATGGAGACAAACCTTTTCGGCGCGTTGTGGGTGACACAGGCGGCGCTGCCGATCATGCGCGAGCAGGGCTCGGGGCACATCATCCAGGTGTCGAGCATCGGCGGCATCAGCGCGTTCCCGACGGTCGGCGCCTACCACGCGTCGAAGTGGGCTCTCGAAGGCTTCTCGCAGTCGCTGGCCCAGGAGGTCGCGGGCTTCGGCATCCACGTGACGCTGATCGAACCCGGCGGGTACTCGACGGACTGGTCCGGCCCGTCGGCGACACGCAGCGAGGAGAACCCGGCCTACGCCGACGTCCGCGAAGCAGCAAAGAAACGTCCGTCGGCCTCAGACCCGGGTGACCCGACGGCGACCCGTGACGCGATCCTCAAGGTAGTCGACGCCGACGAGCCGCCGCTTCGGATCTTCTTCGGCAAAATGCCGCTGGAGATCGCGACCAAAGACTACGATTCGCGCCTGGCGACGTGGAACGAGTGGCAGCCCGTCTCGGTCGAGGCCCACGGGGCATAGAAAGCGCTTCCGCGCATCCCGCAGTCTCCGAACGTCGCCCGGATCGCCGGGCGGCGTTCGTCGTCTTTGTGAGGTCTTCAGCGTTGAATCGGCGTAGCGATAGCTACCCGAGGAGTTGCTCCGCGGATGAGTATGTCACCGCCCGCCTCAAGGTCCTGCAAAGGGGGTAATCGAGTAGCCGAGAGTGCGTCTTCCCGGCAATCTAGTGAATAGAGGCAATCCGCCTCCCTAAAGCTAGCGCAAGCCTCCAAGGAACTCGCTGAGGATCGATATGAACCGCTCGGGTTGCTCAACGTGAGGTAGGTGTCCACAGTTGGGGATCAGATCGAGGATGCCTTGTCGGAGGCGAGAGGTTGCTCTTTGTCCTTGAGCGTAGGGAAACACCCGGTCGCGCTCTCCGCAAATGACGAGTGCCGGCATCTGGAGATGGGGAAGTTGATCCAATAGGACCTCCCGCTGCCCTCCCATAGCGACCTGGGCGCGCAAGGCGGCAATGGTCGCCTCCATAAAACCCGGCAACTGCGCTATCTTGGTCTGTTCGGTTATCCACTCGGCGGGGACGCGCTCGGGACGTCCAAAGAGCAGCGGCACCCGCGACCAGGCCCTTTGGAAAGCGCCCAGAGGAGTCTTTCCCAAAGCGACCGCCGCCTCACCGTAGCCGGGGAGGGTTGGTAGCCGCAGGGCGTAATTGACCTCCCGGCCCAGGCCGGCGCTAGCCACTAGGCCCAGAGCGCTCACCCTTTCTGGCTCGGAGAGCGCCAAGCGCAGGGCGACGAGACCGCCGATCGAGTTGCCTGCCACCACGGCGCGCTCGAGCCCCAAAGCGTCTAAGTAGGCGCTAACGAAGCGAGCGAAGAAGTCCGGCGAGTAGTCGGCAGCGGAAGGCTTGGCGCTGTGACCGAAGCTAGGCATGTCCAGCGCGTAGACGCGATTCGTACGTGCCAGGGCGGATATTACCCACCGCCAATCGAAGGCGCTTTCGCCGAGGGCATGGAGCAGTACCAGCGGCGGACCCTCTCCAGCCGCCAGATAGTGGATAGGTAACCCGCCAACATCTATGTTCCGCTCTTCAATGATTAGTTCTACCCTCCACGGCTACTTTGAACGAGGCTCCAGCCATTCCCTCACCCGGGGCCACAGTTCGTTTTTGGCCACCGGGCCGGCCATCAGCCCCACGTGACCGGCATCTAAAACGACCATCTCCTTATCCCGGCTTCCGACGAGGTTCATCGTGGCCTCGGCCTAGGCTACCGGACAGATGAAGTCCTTGCTCCCCGCGATGTTCAGCAGGGGGCACTCGATGTTCGAGAGGTCTACCCGTTGCCCGCGCAGTTCTATCTCCCCCTTGGGGAGCTTGTTTTGCTGGTAGAAGTCCCGGATCCACTGCCGGAAAGCCTCGCCGGGGAAGGGCTTCCCGTCGTCCACCCACTTGCTCACCGCCAACCAAGCGCTCATGGTTTTGCCGGGCACAACGTGGTCCCACGTCTTCACGTAGGAGCCTGCGAGGTTGGGCAGGGGCCCCAGCGCGGAGGACCAGGTCTCGTTTACGCGTTTGAGAACGTCTTCGGGGATATTACCGAAGGTCTCCACCATCGAATCCGGGTCGAAGTAGTTCTCGCTGTTCCTGGTCCAGAGGGTCCACAGTCCGAAGATCCCCGGGTCATCGGGCGCGAAGTCCGTGGGGGTGGCCAGTAGGATCAGGTTCTTGAGGTGTTCGTCTGGGAAGAGGGAAGCGTACATGGTGCTCATCGTCCCACCCTGACAGTACCCGAAGACGGTGAGGCCTTCGGCCCCGGAATCCGTCAGGACTCCCTCCACCGCCTCTGGCATGTAGTCAAGGATCCAGTCCTCGAATGAAAGTTGCTTGTCCTCGGGACCACCGGCGTTGCCCCAATCGAGTAGGTACACGTCGAAGCCCTCGCCCAAGAGGTACTCCACGAGGCTGTTGCCAGGCACAAGATCCAGGATGTAGGGGCGGAGGATGGGCGCGTAGACGATCAGGATGGGTACGGGGTAC
>CADCVE010000027.1 GCA_902806065.1 uncultured Rubrobacteraceae bacterium
GCTTGTCGGGGCGATCGGGCGAGCGCTGGACGCGATCACGCCCGAGGACGCACGCGGCTGGTTCGGACACTGCGGCTATGCTGTCGATCAATCGTTGTAAGAAACGCTGTAGGCCGGTGCCGGGCACGGAGCCGGAAAACCCGGCACACAAGAAGCTACGCGAGGCGCGGGAACGGGAAGAGCAGCGGCTACACGCGCGGGCCTAGTATGCGATCCGCACGGGCAACCTGGACTTGTCGGCCGAGGTGAAGGCAACGCCTGAGCCGAGGAGCGCCTCTTGGAGGGGACTTTCCGATCGGGGGGCAGAGGATCACGGAGCAACGGTCTCGGTTACATCTCCGACCCCGATGGCAACGGCATAGAGCTGTACTAAGACCGTCCGAGAGAGGAGTGGGGAACCGCCAAGGCCGAACCATTCGATCCTCGGGAGTTATTGGTAGAGTCGGGCCCCATTCCACGACTTGCGGCATGCCTGCGCCACGCTGCTGCTCTCAAAGGGTGTGCATCCCAAGTTCGTACAGGAGTTGCTAGGACACACCAACATCTCCATCACGCTGGATACCTACAGCCATGTCATACCTGCTATGGGAGATCAGACCAAGAAGGCCATGGAAGAAGCGCTTTCGTAGCCTACTGCTGCCCTACTGCTGCCATCGGGTTCTGGCATAGCACCGGAGCCTTTTGATTTTCTGCTGTTTCGCAGGATTTCCTAGTAGGGGCGGTGGGACTCGAACCCACACTGTACGGATTTTAAGTCCGCTGCCTCTGCCGATTGGGCTACGCCCCCACGGACCCTGGCAGGAGTATAGCAATTACTCCGTTTGCTCCAACAAATACTCTTTGCATCCGGGGCAGCGGGTAGGGTCGAGGTAGGGATCTTCAAGGCGGGCCAACGTCCACTCTGCGACCGGGTTTGGAAGGGCACCGGAGAGGTGAAGAGCAGTGAAGGCGTGAAGACATTTCACGCTGCCAACGGACTCTCCCTCGGGACTTTTGTCAGACCTCTCGATGGGGCCGCCGACACCGGCGACGCGGGTGCCATAGCTGGCGAGGTGTGCGTCGTGGACTTGGTTTATGGCTGTCTCACCGATCTCTTCCATGGCTTGCCGCACGCCACCGACGGCTTCGATGCGAGAGATAGCGGCCTGGAGGGAGCGGCAGGTGATCCAGAACGCCGTCGGCATCTCGCGACGACGCTCATTCTCTATAACACTCGGGCGACCAGCGGGACAACGGGCGGCCACGCGGAAAGCGAGCGGCTCCCGGCCGAGTTGACGCGTCACTAACTCGCGGTCTCTGTCGCTGTCAGCCATCATCTATGAGCCTTTCGCCGAGGACGGAGCTATCGGCGGAGCCATCGGCATTCTCATCGAAGAACGTACTATTCACATCCCTTTCCTGACTGCTGACAGGTGCTGTCTGAAGGTTGCTCGGGGACTATGTATACCTTTTCGCCAGGCTCTATCATGCCGTAGCGCTCACGGGCGGCACGCTCGACGCCACCCTCCGTTTCCAGATCCTCCACAAGCCTCTCTCTGGCGACGTTCTGTTTCTCCAGTTGCTCCAGGTCCGCCTGAAGGGTGAGAACGTAACTCCGATACTCTAGGATCCCCTGGAGGGGCGAAATGTAGGAGGCAAGGAGGAGGCCGAGGAAGGCGGCGTACAGGATTACCTTGAGCGGCCTGGCGAGGCTCAATACAGTGTTACTCTTCTTCGCCTATCGTGTGCAGCTTGAGCATGTTCGTCGAGCCGGGCATCGTGCTCATCGAACCGCCGGTGAGGATAACCTCATCACCCTCCTTGACGAGTCCGGACTTGTGCGCGGCCCGTACCGCCTCGTCGTAGCGCTCCTCGATGCCGCCGCGCTGCTCACCGCTTATGGCGGAGACACCCCACACCAGCGCGAGCATCCTCACCGTCGGCTCCTCCGGGCTTACGGCGAGTATCTTGTTCGGCGGCCTGAAACGGGCTACCCGCAAGCATGAGAGACCACTCTGGGTAGAGGTAATTATGGCCTCCAGGTCGAGGTCCTCCGCCAGCTCGCAGGCCGCGTGGGTCAGGGCATCGTAGCGGTCGCCCTTCCCCCAGTCGGTCGAGGCACTAATGTCCCGCCCGTAGTTGATGGCGCCCTCCGCCGCGCGGCAGATACGGTCCATCTGCCGGACGCTCTGCAACGGGTAGCGGCCAACCGCCGTCTCGCCGGAGAGCATTACCGCGTCCGCTCGATCGAAGATGGCGTTCGCTACGTCGGAGACCTCGGCGCGGGTCGGCCTGGGGTTCCGGATCATCGAATCCAGCATCTGCGTTGCCACGATGACAGGTTTACCCAAACGGCGGCAACGCGCAACTATGCGTTTCTGCTCCACCGGCACCCTCTCGGCCGACAGCTCGACGGCCAGGTCACCACGCGCGACCATGATGCCGTCGGAGACCTTGAGGATACTCTCGATATCATCTATAGCCTCGTGCTTCTCTATCTTGGAGATTATGGGTATATTCCCGCCGAACTCCTTCATGCGCTCCTTGACTTCCCTGACCTCGTCACCCGAGCGCACGAACGAGACCGCCATCCAGTCCGGCCGGAGCTCCTCGACCCCGAAACGCATGTCTTCGAGGTCCTTCGGCGTGAGGCCGCTTATGGAGAGCGAAGAATCCGGGAAGTTCAAGCCCTTGTGCGAGGAGATCGGGCCACCCGTCACGACCACGCAGACGACCTCACCGTCCCCGACCTCCTCGACCCGGAGCTCTAACAGACCATCGTCTATTAGTACCCGGTGCCCGGGCTCGACGTCCTGGACTATCTGCTTGTAGGGGGTTGCGAGACGGCTCGCGTCGCCCAGGAAATCTCCCGGCGCTATGACCACCCGGTTTCCGTCGACTAGCTCCGTCCCACCGACGACCTCGCCGGTCCGGATCTTCGGCCCCTGTAAATCTTGCATCACCGCCACGTTGCGGCCCGAAGAGTCCGCCGCCTCGCGCACGAACCGGGCATTCTTCAAATGCCCCTCGTGCTGACCGTGGCTGAAGTTCAGGCGGGTCACGTCCACCCCGAAGCGCACGAGGTCCTCTATCGCCTCCTCCGTCGAGGTACCGGGACCTAGAGTAGCGACTATCTTCGTCCGCCGCTCCATCCTCCTACACCCTCTCCCGTGAGGAACCCTGTCTGGGGTTGAACGCCGACCGGCCGGGATAGTACGCGGCCGCGCCCAGGATCTCCTCTATGCGCAAGAGCTGGTTATACTTCGCAACGCGCTCGCCGCGGGCGGGCGCTCCGGTCTTTATCTGCCCGGCGTTCATCGCCACGGAGAGGTCCGAGATCGTCGCGTCCTCCGTTTCGCCACTGCGGTGACTGACCATCGTCGTATACGATGCCTTGTGCGCCAGGGTCATCGTCTCCAACGTCTCGGTGAGCGTACCGATCTGGTTCACCTTTATGAGGATGGAGTTGCCGATCCCCTCGTCAATGCCCCGCGCGAGTATCTTCGGGTTGGTCACGAACAGGTCATCTCCAACGAGCTGCACCCTCTCCCCCAGCTCCCGGCTCAGGAGTGCCCATCCCTCCCAGTCGTCCTCGGCTAGACCGTCCTCGATGCTCAGGATGGGATACTGGTCCACGAGCCTTACGTAATACTCGACCATCTCCTCGCGTGAGAGGCTCTTCCCCTCGCCCGAGAGCTCGTAGGTGCCATCCTTGTAGAACTCCGAAGCCGCCGGGTCCAGAGCGAACCCGACCTGATCTCCTGAAACGTACCCGCTTCTCTCGACGGCCTCCGACATCAGCCCGAGCGCCGCGCCGTTGTCATCGAGGTCGGGGGCGAAACCGCCCTCATCACCAATGCCGCCACCCAGAGACTTCTCCGAGAGCAGCTTCTTCAGGTTCTGGTAGACCTCGGCGACGCAGCGCAGAGCCTCCCGGAAGCTCTCGAAGCCAACCGGTACCACCATAAACTCCTGGAAATCCACGTTGTTCGCGGCGTGCGCTCCACCGTTCAGGATGTTCGCGCACGGGACCGGCAGCGTAAACGCGCCGGGTCCTCCGAGGTAACGAAAGAGGGGCAGCCCCGTCGACTCCGCCGCCGCCTTCGCCGCCGCGAGGGAGAGGCCGAGTATCGCATTGGCGCCCAGCCGGCCCTTGTTATCGGTACCGTCGCCCAGGATCATGGTCATATCCAGCAGCCGCTGGTCGGTGACATCCATCCCGATAACCAACTCGGCAAGCTCGCCATTGACGTTCTCGACCGCCCTTGCGACCCCCTTACCGAGGTAGCGGTCGCCGTCCCCGTCCCTCAGCTCGACCGCCTCGTGCTGGCCCGTAGAGGCGCCCGAAGGCACCGCCGCCCGACCCGTATAACCGCTCACGGTCATCAACTCGACCTCTACCGTAGGGTTGCCCCGGGAGTCCAGAACCTCCCGCCCATGCACCGCAACGATCTCCGTCATCAGTACCAGTCCTCCCCGACTCGACCCGACGCCCACCCTATCGTGACGCTCTATACCCTAACTCTACGCCCTCAGACCTCGCAGCGCCACTACCACCGCGAGGCCCAAAGGCTGCCTCCAGGTTACTACTTCGACTCTCCCTCCGGCGGTGCAGCCTTCTCCGGCGGCGCTTCGCCCTCTGGCGCTTTGCCTTCCGGCGGCGCTCCGGCGCCTGGTGGGAGGCCGGGGATCTGAGGTTGTTCGTTGGGGTCGTAGCCGGGGAGGTAGGTCACGTTACGAGATTCGAGTTCGGAGTCGATCCAGGCTTCGAACTCCGTCGCCTGGCGCTGCTGGTTGAGCTGGTCCTCGATCTCGGGGGCCGCTTCCTCCAGCGGGACCTCTTCTTCTTCCTGAATATCCGTAACCTCCAGGACGTGAAAACCGAACTCGGTCTCGACGGGATCGGAGATCTCACCCTCCTCCGCGCTGAAGGCGGCCTCATCGAACTCCGGCACGAACCCACCCTCGGGGTTGCATCCGAGGTCGCCGCCCTGCTCGGCGCTCCCCGGGTCCTGGGAGTATTCCTGCGCGAGCTCCGCGAAGTCTTCCCCGTCGTCGAGTTGCTGCTTGACCTCCTGGGCCGTCTCCTCTTCATCCGGGCTGAAGAGTATGTGTCTGATGCAGCGCCGCTCGGGGAGCGTAAACCGGGTCTCCTTGTTCTCCTCGTAGAAGTCCTCGATCTCCTGCTCCGTCGGCCCCTCGCCGCCCACGGCCTCCTCCCGGACTTTCTCCAGGGTCAGGCCCGTCCGTACCTCCTCCCGGAAATCATCCTCGGTATAACCGAACTGGCTCAACGCCTCCTGGAAAGCCTCGTCAGGGGTCAAGTCCTGCCCGGCGGCCTGGGCCTGCTGGCCGACCTGCTCCTTGGTCTGCTCGACCTCCGCCTCGATCTCCTCCCCGGTCACCTCTATGCCGTTCTCCTCGGCGTAAGCCTTCCCAAGGTTGAAAGCCACGAGTTGCGGCACGACTTGCGACTTCGCCGCCTCGAACTGCGGAGAGCCCGGCTCGACCTCCGGCGCGGGCTGTCCACTCGCCGCCGCCTGCCCAGAGTACAGCCGCTCGATCCCCTCTGTTACCTCGCCCTCGGTAACATCGCCCCCATCAAAAGTAACGACCTTCTTTGCCCCAGAATCTACCTCTGAAGAAGGCCCGGCAGGCTCACACCCCACCAGAACAAAAAGCGCCAAAACCACAAAACCACACACGGAAGCTACTCTTGCGGAGAAAAGATTACTCAAAGCGACCAGAATCCTAACTTGTGTTGCTGCCATGGAAACTCAAAAAGACGGCGCGATTATAGCACCGTAGCCAAAGAAGCCTTGCGCGCGGCGGGAGCTGTGTTTCACGTCACCGAGATCATACTTTTGGTCAGCCGAAATTCGCCGTCGGCACGATGTACGAATGGCAACGCCAGGAGAAGGTGCGTACGGCCCTGGGGACTACGTCGAAGGAGAAAAGATGCCAAGGAAAACGACGACTACGGTGGTGGGTCTGGCAATGCTACTGATGGCTTCCGTGCCGGTTCTAGCGCAGAATGACGACAGGCCGCCGCCGTGGGATGACCCGCGAGTGTATGAGTATTCCGAGAATTCGAGCTCCACGTCCAATCTGGTCTACTCGCCCGAGCTAGGAGCTTACGTTGATTGCAGTTTCTCGTTCTTCGATCCTGCAAAAAGCAAGTTCTGCGTGGAGAACGGCGTGATCCCTTCGTGCACCTATGCTGAGAGCAAAGAAATCCCCGGGGCTATCGAGTCGGCCTGCGTAGGTAACTTCGATTTCGGAAGAGCCGGTCTCGGTGGTGAAGGGGACGTTGTGGGCTCCTTACAGTACGACAACAAGTAGTCCTGCACGCGAGCGAACCAGGATTCCCCCCGTCATCTAGGCTCGTTCCAGCGCCCTCAAAGTCTCTTCGGCTAACTCCAGCGGCCCCAGAGCAGAGTCGCGCACCGTGATGCGACCGTCCCGGCCCGCGACAGTACCTTTGGTGGCCTTGCGGATTAGAGCGGGGGCCGCTGCGGTCGCGGTGACGCCGGTGATACTGAGGGTGCCGGAGCGGTAGTTGACCGCCGTGGCGCCTACCCCGCGGGCGAGGAGCTTTATGCGCGAGAAGCCGAGTAGGTTCAAGCCGGGCTCGGGGGGCTCTCCGAAGCGTTCCGTTAGCTCCTCGGCCAGGTCGTCCAGTTCCGTAAGCGTGTGGACCCCGGAGGCCCGGCGGTAGAGGTCTACACGTTCGATCTCATCTCGCACGTAATCCACGGGGAGGTAGGCATCCAGAGCCAGCTCAACGATCACCGGCGGCGGCGTCTCCCCCCTGACCGGCTGTCCCTTCGCCAGTGCCACCGCCTCTTCTAGGAGCCTCAGGTACATCTCGAAGCCGACCGCCGCTATCTGGCCGCTCTGCTCCGCGCCAAGGAGGTTCCCGGCGCCGCGTATCTCAAGGTCCCGCATCGCGATGGCGAACCCGCTTCCCAGCTCGGTGAAGTCCATGAGGGCTTCGAGGCGCTTCTGGGATTCGGGCGTCGCACCCAGGGGAGCGAAGAGGTAGGCGTATGCCTGGTTCGTGGAGCGGCCGATTCTGCCGCGTAGCTGGTAGAGCTGCGCGAGGCCCATGGTGTCGGCCCTGTCCACGATCAAGGTGTTCGCCGTCGCTACATCCAACCCACTCTCCACGATGGTCGTGGTCACCAGTACATCCGCCTCCCGGTCCAGGAACCGGCTCATCACGTCCTCCAGAGCACGCTCCGGCATCCGGCCGTGCGCCGTTACGAACTTCGCCCCCGGCATGAGCGCGCCCAGCCTCTCAGCGACCTCGTCTATGGTGTCAATGCGGTTGTGGACGAAGAAGACCTGCCCGCCACGCCGGACTTCCTTCTCGATGGCCCTGCCAACGAGATCCTCTTCGTAAGGTCCTACGTGTGTGAGGATGCTGCGGCGTCCGCTCGGAGCCGTCTCTATGACGCTGATATCTCGCAAGGTTGCGAGGCCCATCTGCATCGTGCGCGGTATCGGGGTCGCGGTAAGCGTGAGCAGGTCCACGGAGGCCTTGAACTCCTTGAGGCGCTCCTTGTGCTTCACCCCGAAGCGCTGCTCTTCGTCCACGATCACCAGCCCCAGGTCCTCCGGGCGCACCTCCGCCCCAAGCAGCGCGTGCGTCCCAATGAGCACGTCCACGTCCCCAGCCGCGAAGTCCTTCAGGGTTTGCCGTCTCTCGGCGGCGGTCGAGAAACGGCTGAGGCTTTCGACCCTGACCGCGAATTTGCCGAGACGCTCCTTGAAGGTCTTGTAATGTTGCTGTACGAGGATGGTAGTCGGCGCGAGCAGCATTACTTGCTTGCCGGCGAGCGCCGCCTTGAACGCGGCCCTTACCGCGACCTCGGTCTTCCCGAAACCGACGTCACCACACACGAGACGGTCCATCGGACGCGCCCGCTGCATATCCGCCTTGACCGCCACGATGGCCGCCGCCTGATCCAGCGTCTCCCGGTACGGGAAGCTCTCTTCCAGCTCCCGCTCCCACTCCGAATCTTCGGGGAAGGGGAATCCTTCAGCGGAGGCGCGGGCAGCCTGCACGCGCAACAACTCCCCGGCGAGCGCCTTGACGCGCTTTCGGACCTTGTCCGTGACCGTCGCCCACGAGGAGCCCCCGAGCTTGTCCAGGCGCGTCCCCTCGCCGCCGATGTACTTGTGCAGCAGCTCCATCTGCTCGTAGGGTACGAAGAGCGTGTCCCCGCCGCGGTAGCTGACCTGCATGTAATCTCGCGTGGCCCCGAGGACCTCCTTGGAAACCAGCCCCTCGAAACGCCCGATCCCCTGCGCCTGATGCACGACGAGATCGCCGCCCTTCAAGTCCGCGAAGGAAGCAACAGCAGGCGCCCTCCCTCCGCGATCCGGGCGCGCGCGTCTGCGACCAAACAGGGTGTCCCGCCGGACGACCGCCACGCCTCCAGCCGAGTAGGAGAACCCCTCCTCGACCTCGCCCGGAACCACGTAGAGACCGGGTGGGAGCGAGGCGTCCACCCGGGCGGCCTCCGCTGACCTGCGCCCGATCTCCGCGAACGCATAAGCGGTACGCTTGGCCTCACCGACCGAAGAGCAGGCCACGAAGACGCGCAGACCCTCGTCCACGAGCGCCTGTAGCCTGCGGCCCGCCTCCCGGATAGTGGTGGAAGGCGTCGTCACCGGCGGCGCCGAAACGGTCTCGAAATCCTCGCCCTCCGCGACGTTCACGAAACGGAGGTCCGGCTCGGGGAGAACGTCGTCGTAGAGTTCCAGTACCACGTCTTCGTCGTCCTCGGGCAGCCTCTCCGCAGGCTCCTCCGCCCACACCTCGATGCCCTCCGGCAGGAGGTCTCTAGGGGAGACGGGGTTCAGGCCGAGGAGCAAGCGGTCAAGCCCCGGCACGCGTACGCCACTCCGCGCCTCCTCCGGGTAGTCTCCGCCCGCCTCATTGGCTAGAGACGCGAGGTCACCTTCCCGGGCAGCGTGGACCGTGACACCCTCCAGTTCGCGCACGACTCGTTGCGTGGCCAGAGAGACGGCCCTGACGCTCTCGATCTCATCTCCCCACCACTCGATTCGGGTGGGCGAGCGGCGGGTACTCGGGAAGACGTCCACGATGCCGCCGCGCACCGCGAACTCCCCATGACGCGACACCCGGTCCACCCGCTCGTATCCCAGAGAGACCAGCCGCGAGAGGAAGGCGTCCAGCTCGATCTCGCCCCCGCCCTCTAGCTGCATCGGCTCGTAGAGCGGCGTCTTCTCCATCATGGCCATTGGCCCGGCGACCACGACACGAGCCGCGGAGAGAGCATTCAACGCCCGCTGGCGCTCCCCGACGCGCACCGCCGGTGACCCGAACACGTCACCGTACGGGAGGCCGCGCGAGGGCAGATGGACTACGGGCTCATCCGTAAAGCAGCGGGCATCCCTCGCGTAGCGTTCGGCGGCCTCCTCACTCCCGGCCAGGATCAGGACCGGACGCCCGGCGTTGGCCGCCAGGTAAGCCCGGATCCTGCGTGGAGCTTGCAAGTTCTTCGTGGTAGTCCTGTAATGCACCCGTGGATTCTAACGCTCCTCAGCAAATCTCCAACGTAAGATGTTCCACTTCCGAAGATTCCGTGGCGCGTCTTTGGGACAATTGGCTTGTTCTTGCATCCGCGCGGGAGGTTCCGGAATGTCGCTACTGGAAGAGTTGAACGAACGTGGGACCGGGACGCTGCCTGGCCTTATCGGGATCGAGGTGTCAGAGGTAGAGAAAGGGCGCCTCGTCTCCCATCTACCTCTGCGGGATGAACTGCTCGCCCCGAACGGCTACCTGCACGCCGCCACGGTCATAGCACTCGCGGATACGTCCTGCGGCTACGGATGCTTCGCGAACCTGCCCGACGGGGCAGAAGGCTTTACAACGGTCGAGCTGAAGAGCAACTTCCTCGGTACGAAGCGCGAGGGAACTATCCAGTGCGAAGCTACACTGGTGCATGGCGGGCGGGCGACACAGGTGTGGGACGCGACCGTCGCGGACGCGGAGTCCGGCAAGCAGTTAGCGCTCTTCCGCTGCACGCAGATGATCCTCTACCCTCGCTAGCCGCGTCTCTTCCTCGCCAAGGAAAGCACTGAAGAACGGCGGCGCGAAGCTCCAAAGCGCGAGTATCCGAGGCTTCGGCCTCTATCCTTTTCCCATTTTGTCTCCGTAATGCTCGTCCTCCTTGTTGATGCCGGGGACGATCCCGATGACCAGCGCGACGCTGAGGAGGATGATCCCGAGCCCCGCGAGCGTCCCGGCTCCCACAGGCTCGTCCAGAAGCAGGACGCCCAGCAGAAGCCCGAAGATTGGGACCAGAAACGTCACCGTGGAGGTCTTGGTGGGGCCGACGCTGGAGATCAGGTAGAAGTACAGCAAATAAGCTACGCCCGTGGAGAGCAGGGCCAGGCCGAGTACCGAGAGGACCACGATCATAGACGGCGCCTCCGCCGGAGGGCTAACGGCGGCCAGAGGTAGCAATATCGCCGCCGCCGCGGTCTGCTGCCCAACGGCAAGCGCAAGCGATGGGACACCCGCGAAGGTGCGTTTGACATAGACCCCGCCGAGGCCATAGCAGAATGAGCCGCAGAGCATAGCCCCCACCGACAGCAGAACAGGACCGTTCAAAGCGACGGGGTCCCACCCCACGAGCACCGCTACCCCGACGATCCCCATAATCACCCCACCGACCCTTTCCTTAGTCAACGTCTCACCCATCCACGCCGCCGCCACGAGCGCCGTGAACAACACGGTGGTGGAGTTGAGGATAGCGGCCAGAGACGCCGTAAGCTCTATCTCCGCGGCGGATATGAGCGAGAAAGGTAGAGCCGCGTTCAGCGCCCCGATAATCACGAGCTCTCGCCACCGCTCCCGGAGCTTCGGCATCCGACCCAACGCGACGGCATAGAGGACCAGGGCAAGGGCCGCCAGACCCACGCGCAACTCCACCAAAACAAAAGGACCAAGAACCGGAACGGCGACACGTATAAACAAAAAGGATCCACCCCATAGCGCCCCCAAGAGCACCAAAGCCCCAACGTCTTTCGCGCCCACGCCCTACCCCCTCCACCTATGGCCAAGCCAGACAGGCCGCCACCTCACACCTACGATACCGGGCCCTTCGACCACCTTCTGAGCCGCACCACCAAATCGCCGCCACAATTCGGACAGACACGAGCCATTCCGGCTGCACAGTCAGCACAAAGTTGCATTCACAGTTGCATGTAAAGGCGGTTCCTGCGTCCGCAAGGGCAGTCCCGCAGCGCTCGCATTAGAGGAGCATCTCCAGGATCATGGGTTCGCCGAGCGGGCGATTATCCCGGCCTCGTGTTCGAGTAGGCGGGTCTTGAGATGGAGACCGCCGGCAAACCCGGTGAGGGAGCCGTTCGCGCCGATTACACGATGACAGGGAACGACCAACGGCAGCCGGTTCGTGGCGTTGGCCTTACCCACGGCGCGGGCCGACCTGGGACACCCGATCCTCGCCGCGATCTCACCATAGGTACGAGTCTCGCCATAAGGAATACTAGTAAGCGCCCGCCAGACAGCCTTCTGCCATTCCGAGCCAGTCAACGCTAGCGGCAGGTCAAACGTCCTGCGTGTACCCGCATAGTACTCTCGCAACTGCGCGCCCGCCCGAGCGGTCGGCTTCCGGTCTGGCTCTATCTCCAGGCCCTCACGTTCAAGCTCCTGCTCTACCGTACGCTCATACTCACCCTCGGTAAACTTGAGCCAGAGCAATGCCCCCTCGTCGTTGACCACGAACGTCAGAGGCCCGGCGGGCGACTCGATAGTCTCCGTGTATGCTCTCGCGCCATTGCTCCTTCCCTTGCTACCTGAATAGGCTTCGATCATGGTTCCGATTCTCGCACCGCGAAGAGGGATTCACTGGCGAGGGTAAAACTCCGACCTCGGGTCATCATAAGGTGCCATCCAAACCTCGAACCCCTCTCCCCGAGAACGGGAGGTCCGGCAAAACGGTACGGCAGCGATGCTCAACAAGGCAAGAACCCTGCGCCAGCCGCGCGCCGGTAACTCTCCCCGGGACTCCAGGGTCCATTCCGTTTCCAATTGCCTGCTTCCTATCCCCCGATAGTACCCAGCCTCGTAAGAATAGCCTTCGTAACTGTCGGCCACGACCTCCATTACCTCCATCCTCCGCGCCAGAGAAGCGACCCCAGCATACAAGTACTTCACCAGCACAGGCTCCTCAGCCCACGGGTCGGCAACGAGCAGCCCTAGCATCAGGCGCTTGAAGGCCGTGCGGTACCGGAGCGCAGCCAGGACCCTATCCTCCGGCCCCACCGCCACGATAAACCTCTCCTCAAACGCCTCCCATCGCGACATTCCATTCAACTCGAGAAGCTCCGCGATCCCAGCCTCGTCCTCAGAACGCGCCCACCGCACCCTAATGCCTTCCACCTCGGCCTCCTTCCTCTCCGGATAACCGTCTCCGCTATAATCGTCCTACTCAAGCAGGACACTTACTGACATATTGCCATAGGACACTAGGACGGTCAAGTGGATTTAAGAGTAGATTCGAAGAGTCATATACCGGTACACGTACAGTTGGAGGAGCAGATCAAGCACCTTATATTGACGGGTGGTTTCGCTGCGGGGAGCCGGTTGCCGAGCATTCGGGCGTTGGCGGGGTATTTGCGGGTCAACCGGAATACGGTGGCGCGTGTGATCTCCGCCCTCGAACGCGAGGGGTATGTGGAGAGCCGCCGGGGTAGCGGGGTCTACGTAACCGAGCCACCGGTAGCAGCGGAGGACCTCAAGCGCCAGGAGGTCCTGGAGAAGGTAATGGACCTCGCGGCGGCCCGGGACGTGCCGGTCGAGGAGCTAGCCTACGCGCTCCTGGCGCGGGCGGGGGTACGGGCGCCGGAGAAAGTAACGGTGCTCTTCGTCGAGTGCAACGGACCCGAGCTAGAGCAATACAAGACAGAGCTACAGGAGCAGCTACCCGTCGCGGTGGAGGCGGTAATGCTCGAAGACCTGGAGGAACGCCTGGAGGGAAGCGTCTGGGGCGAGGAACCAGTCTCGCAGCCGCCCTGGCGGCTGGCGGTCACCACCTTCTACCACGTTCACGAAGTAGAGAGGCTGATGCAGCCGCACGGGATAGAGACGTTCGCGTTGCTGACGGAGGCTACCCTGGACGGCTTGAAGCGGCTCTCCGAGTTACCCGAGGGGACGTCCGTGGGAGTCGTGGGCAACTCTCGGACCTGTACCGAGAACCTGTTGCGCTCGCTAGAGGGTGCGGGGCTGGACCACCTGAACCTCTTCCAAATTCAAGAGGACGAGGAGGGCCGGGCCAGAATCGAGCGGGCAAAAGTAGTGGTATGTGGCAGCGTCGTAGCACCAAAACTAAAAACCCTCGGCCTTCCGGGAGAAACAGAAGTCATCGTTCAAGACCGCACCCTGAGCAAGGGCGGCGTGGAGATGCTCGGCCGGCTGCTCCGCCAGCTTCCACCAACCGTCGGGTAAGCAGGCAGAAAGGGCTTGCAAGGCCCGCCTTGCGGAAAGTTACAAAAAACGGGCTTCTGATCTCTCAGGACCGGACGTTGAAGCGGTTCATCGTAGCTTCGGGGCCAGACTCGATCACGGCCTCCACCGCGTCCGCCGCCACGGGCAAGGCCTCCTTGACCGCCGAGTCCATCCGTCCGAGCACGTAATCCGTGACGGTCACACCGGTCGGAGGACGGCCGATCCCGATACGCACCCGCACGAAGTCATTTCCCAGGTGTTGGATCAGGGAGCGCAACCCATTGTGACCGCCCGCCCCGCCGCCGACCTTCACCCGTACGTCGCCCGGCGGAAGATCCAGGTCATCGTGGACCACGATAAGGTCCTCCACTTTATGTCCGGCGAGCGCCACCCCCGAGTTGTTCATGTACGTCGTCGGCTTGAGGAGCGTCACGTTCTTCAGGCCGAAGCCTACGGGAGCAGCCTCAGCCTTCTTCTTCGAGCGCCAGGAACCACCGTGACGCTTCGCCAGTTCATCGGCCACGAGAAAGCCCACGTTGTGTCGGGTGCGCTCGTAGGAGCGGCCCGGGTTACCCAGGCCCACGACAACGGGCGACTTTGCGCCGCCCCCGTCTGGCTCCGCTACAGGCTCCTCACTGGTCTCCGGGCCAGCGCCGAAGAGGCGCGAGAGCCTAAGGTTGGAGATTCTGTCCTGCGGGGCCTTCTCCCTCCTGCGGAGAAACCCCTTCGCTCCCCTCTTCAAGCTCGACCTCCTCAGCCTGTTCGTCGGACGGCTCCTCGACGATACCCGCGGCCTCCATCTCCTCGTCAGTGATCTCCGTCGGCGGTGTAACCGTCGCGGCGATCTCCTCGGGGTCGGAGATCAACTCGATACCCTCCGGGAGCCGGATATCCGCCAAAGTCAGGTTTTCGTTCATCTCAAGCCCCGAGACATCGATTACGAGCTCCTGCGGGATGTTCCCCGGCAGGGACTCGACCTCTACCTCGTAAGCGACCTGATCCAGGACTCCACCTTCGGAGACCCCTGGAGATTCTTCGTTACCGGCGACCGTCAACGGTACCGTGACCACGATCCGCTCTCGCATGTTCACCGGCGCGAAGTCTACGTGTACGAGCCTACCTGTCAGCGGGTTGCGATGTGCGTCCACGACCCTGGCCGTCGCCGCGACCCCGCCACCGACCTTCAGGTCATAGAGCGCGTTGTCCCCGTAGTGCTGGAGTGTGTAGTCCACGAGCTTCGTCGGGACCGCGAGCACCGAGGTGCCACTGTCGGCTCCGCTGCCGTCACCGTAAAGTACGGCCGGCGTCATACCCTCTGCCCGCAGGCGCCGGGCGTCGTTCTTGCCCCGGCCTTCGCGCTGTCTTGCCTGCAATTCTACGTTATCCGCCATTCTTCAAACTCCCAAAAATCTCGCTAGAAAAGCTGGTTCTCACCCATGAATACCTCGCTCACCGAATCGTCAGAGAAGACGTTCCGAATAGTTGCGGCGAGAATAGGGGCGATCGTGAGCACTCTTATCTTATTGCGTGGCTCGTCGCTCTTCAAGGGCAGTGTGTCCGTAACGACGATCTCCTTTATAGGAGAGTCTTCGATCCTCTTGTACGCCGGCCCCGAGAACACCGGGTGCGTCGCCGCCGCATAGACCTCCGTAGCCCCGCAATCCAGCAAGCTCTTGGCCGCGTTTACGAGGGTACCGGCAGTGTCTATAAGGTCGTCGATAAGGATCGCACGCTTACCCTCGACATCGCCGATGACGTGCGTTACCTCCGACTCTCCAGGCTGGCGGCGGACCTTGTTCACGATGGCCCACGGGAGCCCCAGGTGATCCGCGAGTCGATTGGCGACCTTTGCCTCCCCGACGTCCGGAGCGACGACGACCGCGTCCTCAGCGTTGTGGAAGCCCTGCCCGGAGAAGTGGTCCACGAAGGTGTGCATCGCGGTCAGGTGGTCCACTGGGGTGCTGAAGAAGCCTTCGATCTGCCCCACGTGTAGGTCCATGGTCATCACCCGGGTAGCGCCGGCCTGCCGCAGCATGCTCGCAACCAGACGCGCCGTTATCGGCTCGCGCGGCTTACTCTTCCTGTCCTGCCGAGAGTATGCGAACCACGGTATGACCGCCACGATCCTATCGGCGGAGGCACGCTTGGCCGCGTCTATCATTACGAAAAGCTCCATCAGGTTCTGGTTCACCGGATCGCCCAGAGACTGGACGATAAACACCTCCGCGCCCCGGATGCTCTGCTCGTACCTCGCGTATACCTCGCCGCCCGAGAAGCTCTGCAGGTTGACGTCGCCCAGAGAGACGTCGAGCCGGTCAGCGATCCTCTCCGCAAGGTCCGGGTAACCCCGCCCCGAAAATAGCACCAGCCGTTTCTCCGCTACCTGCTCCAACTGTCCGTTATACATCGCGCGAACCATTCCTCCGTTCATTACCCGCCCTTTAGTGGCCCTGATCCTTCTTCTTGCCGCCCCGACTCCGTCCTCCGGCCCCGTCCTCGGATGCCTTTCCCGGCGCGTCCCGGATCACACGCGCCGGCATCCCGACCGCCATCTTGCCCGCCGGGATGTCCTTGTTGACCACGCTCCCCGCCCCCAGGTAAGCGTTCTCTCCAATAGTTATCGGAGCGATGAGGTTGGTGTTGATTCCAGTGAAGACACCGTCCTCTATCGTAGTGCGGTGCTTATCCTTGCCGTCGTAGTTCGCCGTGATCGTACCCGCCCCCAAGTTCACCCCTTCACCGATCTCCGCATCCCCGATGTAAGACAGGTGCGGTACCTTGCTTCCCGCCCCAACCTGCGTGTTCTTTAGCTCGCAGTACGCCCCGACCTTCGAAACCTCCCCAAGCACCGTCCCCGGCCTCAAGTACGCGAAAGGCCCCACGCTTGCCCCCGCGCCGACCTCGGCCCCCCGACCCACCGAGTGCTCCACCAGTGCCCCGTCGCCCACCACCGTATCCAGCAGGTCGGCGGAAGGCCCGATCACACAGTCCGAGCCTATCTTCGTCTCCCCCCGCAAGAAAGTGCCCGGCAAGACGACCGTATCCCGCCCTATCTCCACGGTCGCCTCAATGTGAGTAGATACAGGGTCCCTCACCGTGACCCCAGCGCGCATATGAGCGTCCAGAATATGCCGCCGCACGATCTCCTCGGCCACGGCCAACTGTGCCCGGTCGTTGACCAGGTTGGCCTCCTGGAGGTTCTTCAGGCGGAACGTCACCGCCCGGCTCTTCCTGCCGATAATCTCCAGAGCATCGGTCAGGTAGACCTCACCCTGGTCATTCTCCGTGCCCACCATCTCCAGAGCATGCCGTATCTCCGATAGCTCGAAGGCGTAGAGCCCAAGGTTGACGAGCCGTACCTCCTTCTCTTCCTCAGTCGCGTCCCGCTCCTCGACGATGCGCACGACGCCGGCGTCCTCCATCACCCGTCCAAGACCCGTCGCGTCCTCCAACTCCGCCACCAGAACCGTCGCCCCCACCCCCGCCGAACGGTGCCGCTCGACCAGCTCGATCAGGGTACTCTCCGAGATCAAAGGCCCGTCCCCATTTACGACCAGGAGGATGCCCTCTTCCTCATCCACGGCCTCAAGCGCCACGCGCACCGCATCGCCGGTGCCGTTCTGTTCTTCTTGCAGAACGGGGACGACCTCTGGTGGTAGGACCTCCTCCACCTCGCCTGCCTGGTGACCGACGACGACAAGTATCTGCTCGGGCCCTACCGGCTGGAGCGCGGAGATCGCGTAGTTCACCATCGGCACACCGCAGATGGTGTGCAATACCTTGGCACGGTTGGACCTCATCCGGGTGCCCTTGCCGGCCGCGAGCACAGCGGCAAAGACAGGCGCTTCTCGACGTTGGATCATGGGATCACCGGCTCCTAAAACTCCTGATAGTTACGCCTTCGATCTCCGCAAGTCTCACTCCGGAGAAAACGGGCTGGGGCGGCAGGATTCGAACCTGCGATCCCGGGACCAAAACCCGGCGCCTTGCCACTTGGCCACGCCCCAAAACACGAACGTCCCTTGCTACTTTTTATCACGACGCCCGCGACACCCTCGATTATAGCGGAGCCTCGAATAGCTATCAGCTTTTAGCCATCAGCCGTCTCTCCGACCCTCAAACGCCAGTGTTACGCCACGCGCCACAGGCTCGCAAACTGCCACGAAGGAGGCCCGCGAGCTCTTCTCCGCCGCCCGAGCCTCCGCCTCCGTGGCGAAGATACCGTAGACTGCCGTCCCGCTCCCGCTCATCGCCGCCCCCAGAGCGCCCGCGCCCAGAAGCTCCTCCCTCAGCTCCCACACCCCGGGCACGAAGCTCTCCGTTACCAGCGCGAGGTCGTTGCCCACGCCACGGGCGAGCGCGCTCGCGTCCCCGGTACGCAGGGCTTCCACTACCGGGGCGACGGAAGGCAGGCTATCCTCAGACCGCTCATCGTAGGCCTGGTAGATACGGACCGTCTCGGCGCCTACCGCCGGTTTGGCGATCACCAGGTAGTGTGGTGGAGGTGCAGGGAGCGGGCTCAGAGCCTCCCCGATACCCTCTCCGAGCGCCGTGCCGCCGCCGACACAAAATGCGACATCCACCCCAACTCGCAGGCCAACCTCACGCAACTCCGCGTCGTCGAACCCGAGGCTAAAGAGCCCGTTCAGACCCACGAGCGTGGCAGCCGCATCCGCCGAGCCGCCCCCGAGACCCGCTCCCGCCGGGACTTGTTTGCGGAGCTTTACTCTTACCGGCAGCTCCTCCCCGGATGCTTCGCGCAGCCGGAGCCATGCCTTGTAAACGGTGTTCTCGTCCAGTGGCCCGATCCCGGTTCCCTCCGGCTCGACGCCTAGCTCGAATCCCCTCTCCGCCCGCTCTATCTCCACCTCGTCAGCGAGCGATATGCTCTGCAGTACGGTAGAGATCTCATGGTACCCGTCGGGCAGTAGACCCAGCACCTCCAGCGCATAGTTGACCTTGGCAAACGCCCGCAACCGCATCGCTTCCATCACTCCACCCCCGACAACAGACGCGCGAGCGTCACGAAATCCTCCGGCCCGAGCTCTTCGGCCCGTGCGTCTACACCATAACCAAGAGCATGCAGGGCATCCGGCGCCTCCTCGCGCAAGGCGTCCGGCAGGTTGTTGACGAGGCGTTTCCGGCGGCTCTTGAAAGCGGCGAGCGCCAGCTTCTTCGCACGCTCGTAGTCCTCACCTCCAGCATTCCGCCGCTCCATCATCACCACCGCGGACCATACGCGCGGCGGCGGGTCGAAGACGCGGGGCGAGACCTTGTGCTCTACACGCACCTCCGCGAGAAGCTGCACGAGGACCGCGTAGGCCCCGTAGTCCTTCGTCCTCCGTGCCGCCGCCATTCTCCGCGCCACCTCCAGTTGCACCATAAACCGTAGCTCCAAGAGAGACTTCATCTCCTCCAACAACCTCAGAACGAGAGGCGAAGCGACGTTGTAGGGAAGGTTCGCGACCAGCTTGTTCGGAGGCGGAGTTAGAGCTTCGTAGTCGAAGGACAAAGCGTCTCCCTCATAAATCAGGACGTTCTGGTATGGTTCGAGCGTCCGTCGCAGGACCGGTAGCACGTCCGGGTCGAGTTCGACGGCGTGGACGAGCTTCGCCTGCGCGGCGAGTACGGTAGTGAGGGCGCCACGGCCCGGCCCGACCTCCAGAACGATGTCGTCTTTCGTGACGCCCCGCGCGACGATGCGGGCCGTGTTCGGGTCCGTGAGGAAGTGCTGGCCGAGGCGTTTTTTCGGTCGCGCTCTCCCGGGTTGGACCAAGACGCCTGGGCTAGACTTCGAGCGGGAGACCGAAGACGTTGCGGGCGTTGCGGCTGGTGAGGGTACCGAACTCCTCCTCTTGCATGCCGAGACGCTCCGCGACGAAGCGGGCGGTGTGGGTTACGTACTGGGGCTCGTTCTTCTTCGAGCGGACGGCCTGCGGGCTCAGGTACGGGGCGTCCGTCTCCACGAGGATGCGCTCTGGTTCGAGCAGGTTCAGGACCTCGGAGGTCCGGTTGTTTTTGTAGGTTGTGTTGCCGGCAAGTCCGGTATAGTAGCCGCGTTCAGCGGCCTCTCTCGCTTCGTATTCGCCGCCTTCAAAGCAGTGGAGGATAACCGGGACGCGCGCGCGGGTGAGGATCGCCATGGTGTCGGCGAAGGCATCTCTGGAGTGGATGATCAGGGGCAGGCGCGTGTCGTTGGCCAGGGAGATCACATCCTCGAACAGCGCCCGTTGGATCTCCTGCGACCAATCCCCCCGGTAATAATCCAACCCAACCTCACCCAAAGCCACCACCCCGGGCGACTCCGAAAGCTCCGCCAGAACCTCCAGGTCCGACGCCGTATAAGTACCGGCATTGTGCGGATGAATCCCAGCCGCCGAGTACACATTCGGCAGCGCCGCCGCGAGCTGCGCCCCCTTCTGCGAATCCTCAACATCCGTCCCAATATTCACGACGGCGAGCACCCCGACCTCAGCCGCCGCCTCGACCGCCGCCTCCGGCGAGACCTCCAACCGCAGCAAGTGCGTATGCGAATCCACCAACATAAGTTTCTACCCCCAAGAGCCAGCACCGGAGGGCATTATAAAGCGGTCGGGGATCAGGCGTCCGGCGCGTAGTCCGGCGGCCTTCCGCAGGACGCGCTCCTATTGCCAGGGTAAAAGCCGGCGCGAGGTGAACACCTCTCGGCCGAACCGTTCGTCGAAGAAGACCTCCTCGACCTCCAGGACATCGAAGTCTTTGCCTCCGAGCCTGTTGGCGCAGCGCAGGATGATGCCGCGCTCGGCATCTACCAGTACTTCATACTCGTACGCGCCCCAGCTCAGGGGGTCGGGGTCCCAGTTCTGCTCTACTACCGGCGGTACTCCTACGATGCGTATAGCCTCCCGCCCCGCCCGCGGTACTGGGTCCTCAATACGAAGGTCTAACTCAGCGAACTCGTAGGAGATCCCGCAGATCTCGTCCGTGAGCAAGGGATAGAAGGTCCAGTATGAGTCGAGAGCGCCGAACAGCCACCATGGATATTCGGTACGCGGCCTTCCTCCGACACGCCTGTTCCACACCAGCCCGCTACCGGGAGGACCTCCGATTGGCAGCCTCCTGCGTCCTGCCGAAGCGGAGATATGTACCCCGCCGACCGGCAACTCCGTCTCAATGCGCCAGTGGTGCCGGTCGGCGTGCCAAGCCCGACAACGCCACCCAAAAAGCCCGTCCGGCTCCGAGTGCTCGATCGGCTCCGAGGCTTCCCGAGGAGAAAACCGGAACGCGCGCCGTCCGGCCTCGCTGCTCACTATGCGTTCCCGGATCGCCTTGATGGTGGGACCGTCACCCCGGTACCTTAGCGCGGCGCGCACGGTCTCGTAGCGCTCGGGTGCGGAGCGAATTAGTTGCAGTACGTCTTCGGTTTCCACGGGCGTCTCCTTCAAGATCCTACGAGCTGGTCGTATACTTCCCCGCGCTTTCGGCCCGACTCTTTGGCCGCCCGCGCCGCCGCCCTCGACGGGCTCTCACCTTCCGCGACGTAAGCTCGCGCCCTCTCGACGGCTTCCTCGAAGCTCGGGGCCTCCTCCACAACGCCACCCCGGACCACGAGAACGATCTCACCTCGCGCCCCCTCCTTGAAATGCTCTGCCGCCTCCCCAGCCGTCCCCCGAAAAACCTCCTCGTGCAGCTTCGTAAGCTCCCTGCAAACCGCAACCGGCGCGTCCGCGGGCAGCTCCGTTAACGTCTTCGTCAGGCGGTGCGGCGACTCATAGATCACGAACGTCGAGGTCTCACGCCCTATCCTATCGAGCAGCACGGTTCGCTCCCGACCCTTGCGCGGCAAGAAGCCTAGAAAGACGACCGTATCCACCGGCAACCCCGAGGAAACCAGCGCCGTTATCACCGCCGAGGGCCCCGGCAGCACCTCTACCTCGACGCCGGCCTCGATGCAAGTCCGCACCAGCCGGTAGCCGGGGTCGGAGACGAGTGGGGTACCGGCGTCGGAGACTAGAGTTATCTTTTCGGCGCGGGCCTTCTCGGCAAGTTCCGGGGCGAGGCGGTCTTCGTTGTGTTCGTGGTAGGCGAGTAGTGGCTTCTTGATCTCGTAGTGAGCTAGCAGTCGGCCTGTACGGCGGGTGTCTTCGCAGGCTATGAGGTCCGCTTCGCGTAGGGTGCGCAGGGCGCGGAGGGTGATGTCTTCGAGGTTGCCTATCGGGGTCGGGACGACTACAAGGGGCAAGAGGTCGTCTCTAGAAGCCGAGCACGTACTCGCCGGAGTAGGCGTCGCGAGCGAGGGCGGCGGCGCCGAGTACGCCCGATTTCGCGCCCAGCGTCGCCTCTCGTATCTGGACCAGGTCGCGGGAAGGGGACTGAGCGCGCAGATGGACCTCATGGCGAGCTGATTCGAGGATGAGGTCGCCCGCTCTAGCGGCGCCGCCACCAATGGCGATCACCTCCGGGTTGAAGACGTTAACGAAGCCAGCGAGCCCGATACCGAGCCACACCCCGGTCTCCTTGAGGACGGAGATGGCGGCCTCGTCCCCTCCGTGCGCCAACTCCGTGACGTCCTCCCCCAGCACCGTGCGCTCGATAGCAAGCCGTCCGAGGGCGGAGTTCGGATACTCGCTGGCGACCTCGCGGGCGCGGCGCGCTATCGCCGTCCCGGAGGCCAGGGCTTCGAGACAGCCGTGGTTGCCGCAGCCGCAGCGAGGGCCGTTAGCCTGAATCGTTATGTGCCCGAGTTCCCCACCTGCTCCCTGCGCTCCGCGAAGCAGCAAGCCGTGCGAGATCACGCCTCCCCCCACACCCGTGCCCAGGGTGATGAAGACGAGGTGTGTGGCCTCGCTCCCCGCCCCGAACCTGAACTCGCCCCAGGCCGCCGCGTTCGCGTCATTCTCCACCGTAACGTGCAACCCCGTCCTCCGGCCAAGCTCCTCCTTTAGCGGCACCCCCTCAATAGCGTGCAGGTTGGGCGCGAAGATAACCTTGTTCTCGGCACTCATAACGAAACCCGGCACGGCGAGACACACGCTACCGACCTCGAACCCTTCCCTGACCTCGTTGACCGCCCGGGCGATGCTAGAGAGCAACCTCTCCTTCGGCCCTGCCGATGGATACCTGACCTCGTGCAGGACCTCCCCCTCCGGCGACACCACGCCCGCGGCGATCTTCGTCCCCCCGACGTCCACCCCTATCGCATTCACCCGTCAAGCCCTCCAGTCCAGGATCTCTAGCTCCGCACCCCCGCTATAAGCGTTACGGCTCACCGTGTACGCCGCGTCGAAAGCCCCCTCGGGCGGCACATCGGGTGGCCCGGGCAACTTCGCCTGCGCCCCGCCCTCCAGGCTCAGGAGGTTCATGCCCTCCCAGAGCTGGCGCGCGCTCTGGACCCGCAACCCCTCCGAGACAAAGACCGGCCGGTAGTTCCCGCTCCCAAACGGCGCGAGCCGCTCCAGCCAGTCCAGAAGCCCGTTCGCCAGGCTCTCCAGCGGGATCTCCGCATCTACCTCGATCGGGGGTTCGAGGATCTCCGGATTCTCCGCGAACTGCGCCCGCACCGCCTCGTTTACCCCGGCCACGAAAGCATCGAAGTTGCCCGGACCGATCGAGAGCCCCGCCGCCTTGCGGTGCCCGCCCCACTCCCCAAGGAGGTGCCGCACCGCGAAGAGCGCCCCGTAGAGGTCCACGTCCGTCTCCCCCGCCCGGGCAGAACCGCCATACGAACCGTCCACCCGCCGGTTGAGGACCACCGCCGGCCGGCCCGTCGCCCCCGCGACCCTGCCCGCTACCAGTCCCGCGAGCCCGCCCGTCTCCTCGGAGACCACTACTTTGAAGTCCTCCTCCGGGTCCACCTCGGCCATGGCGCTCGCCACCGCGTGGCGGGTTCGCTGCTGCCGCTCGGAGTTTAGCTTGTTGAGTTGCGAGGCGATGCGAAACGCCTCCCTGGGGTCGTCGGTGAGGAGCAGGTCGAGGGCGGGCCCCGCGTGTTTGATCCTCCCTATCGAGTTCAAACGCGGCCCGAGCTTCCAGCCGAGGTCCCCCTCATCCAAAGCTCCCCTCACCCCCGCTGCCTTCACGAGCGCCGCGATTCCAGGCCGCGCCTCCCCGGCTCGAAGGCAACTATTCATGTACCTGAGCCCCATCCAGGACAGCGCCCGATTGTCCCCGGTCAGCGGCGCTATATCCACGATCGTGCCTATCGAGACGAGGTCCAGGAGCCTGCCGATGTGCCTCTTTCCATCCGGGTCCTCCAGCTCTCTGGCGACCGCCCAGGCGAACTTCCACGCTACACCTACTCCTGCTAGAGGATCCGCGGGGTCCCAGAGCTTCGGGTCGAGTACGGCCACGGCCGGGGGAGCTTCCGGGGGAGCATCCGGCGGGATATGATGGTCCGTCACGATCACGTCCATCCCGAGCGACTTCGCAAGCTCGACCCCCACTTTGTTGGAAATCCCGCAGTCAGCGGTGATCACCAGGTCCACACTCTCGGCGAAGAGGTCCCGCACGTAAGGCTCCAGGAAACCATAACCCGTCTGGCGCGTCGGGAGCTTGACGATCAAGTTATCCGTGTAGCGGGAGAGCGCGAGATACAGCACCGCCGCCGAGGTTATGCCATCGGTGTCGTAATCCCCAAAGACCCCGATCTTCTCGCCATCCTTGACAGCCCGAGCGACCCGCCGGGCCGCTACCCGCCATGCCTCTTCCTCCGGTGCGGCGATGGTCTTTAAAGAAGGCGAGAGGAACCCGGAGGCAGCCTCGGGAACTACACCACGGTTCACGAGTACGCGAGCGCAAAGGAGATCTATGCCTGCCTCGCGCGCGAGCTCCGAGACGACGTCCGCCTCGGGCTCCAGGAGCCGCCACTTCGCCAAACGTTTCCTCCCCTGTGCGGTTAGAACTTGATATTGCATTATACAGGGGAGCCGCTGTCCGGCCGGTGGCGTCGCCGCCCCGGGTAACTCTCCTACACCAGTGGCCGTAAAGTAGACAACGCGCGTTCGACTATCTTGGCGGGAAGGGGTCGCCGCTCCCATTCCTCCAGGGTAAGCTCCTCGGCGTTCGTCTTGTCCAGATCGAACATACTCTCCATCTGGGCGGCGAAGCGTTCGTTGTAGACCTCCAGGTTCGTCTCGTAGTTGCCGAGCAGGCTCAGGCGGTCGATATTCGCCGTGCCGACCGTGGACCATATGCCGTCGATGGTCGCGGTCTTGGAGTGGATCATCAGGTGCTGGTACCAGAAGATCCGGACCCCCGCGCGCAACAGCTCATGGAAGCGGCGCCTCGCCAGCCAGTCCGCAGTTACGTGGTTGGACCTGTGGGGCAGGAGTATCTGCACGTCCACACCCCTCTTCACCGCGTCGATGAGACCGGCCCGCATAGCCCTGTCCGGGATGAAGTAGGCATGCGTTAGGTAGATGTGGCTGTTCGCCCGGTCTATTGCCTCGATGTACATCGCCCGGATCGGGAAGATCCGTAAGTACGGGTCGTTACGGTGAAAAGTAGCCGTCGGGTTCCAGGCGCGCTCCTTAACAGGTGGAATCTCCGGGAGGTCGTCGGTGCGGTGCGCGTTCCAGAAGTCCACGAAGTCATTCTCCACCTCGCGGGCCTCCTCGCCGCGAATGCGCACGTGCGTGTCGCGCCAGCCCGCGGCGTAGAGCGAGCCGATATTGTAACCGCCGAGGAAAGCTACCCGCCCGTCTACGGACATGAGATGACGATGGTATCTGAAGACGTTGCGGGGGTTCGCAAGGTTGTCCGGACCCCACAAGGGGCGGAAGTGTAGCGTCTCGATCTCCTTCGGGAAACGTTTGAACGAAGGGGGAACTACTACGTTCGCAAGGCCGTCAAAGATCACACATACCCGCACGCCTTCACGCGCCTTGCGAGCAAGAGCCTCCACGAAGCGGCGTCCGACCGCATCACCCTTCCAGATAAACGTTCCGACGAAGACGCTGCGCTCCGCGCCCTCTATCTCCTCAATCATCGCCTCGTACAGCCGGACTCCGTATGGGTAGAGCTTCAGCCGCCCGCCGGACTGCAGCTCCACCTCGGGCTGATCCACCCAGGGGAACCCCTCCTTCGGCCCCTCCCTGCGCTTGCGGATCTCGTCCATTACTACCAGCCCTCCGACCAGAGCCGCCTGCACCGCCGCCGCCGCCAGCGCCAGGCGCAGCCCGATCCTCCGGAGCGCCGCCGGAGCGTCCCGCAGCAAACGCAAGCGAGAAGAAGAAGAAGAAGATCTCAACGCCGTAGCCTCTGCCCGATCAGAGTACGCAAGAGGTTCGCTCCCGGATGCCGCGTACCTCGCAGGCGGCTGCCACATAGCATAGATCGCAATCTCAACCTACCAGCCTCTCTACCTGTTCGAGAAAACCTCTCAACAATTCCTCCAACTCAGCTACGTAAACGGGCTTCTCTTCGACGTTACGTATACGTACCCGAACACCATCCGTCTCGATCCTCAAAGGCTGCTCTCTGCGTAGTGGCCGCGGTAGACGCCGTCGGATACGTCTAAAGTTCGAGGTAAGACTCGGCCTCCGTCACGGACTCAAGGAGCGAGGCGCTTCCCAACCCTCCGCGGTGACTACCGGCGGTGGAGGCGCGCGACGAACGCCTCAGCCTCCTCTCGCGCGCGGCGCAGGATCTCCGACCTCTCGGCCGGGTCCGGCTCCTTCTTGCCACGTTCGAAGTACAGTATGGTTGCCCGTCCCATGGCGAGCGTCCCCGCGTAGCCAATAGCCGCCGAGGCAGCCCAGCCCCCCACGGGCACGAGCTTCACGACCTGCCGGGCGACCGCCCGCAGCCCGAAGCCGGCAGCGAGTACCCCGAGGAGCTCCCGTGCGCGCTCTACGGAGATCTCCTCCCCGTAGGCCGCCGCTATGCCGAGGACCATCCGGCCCTGGTTCGCCGTGATCGCCGGCATATCCGCCCCCGGTATAGGCAATGCTCCCACCACGGCGTTCTGCCGGGCGTTCTTGTGGATGATCTCCTCGCACACCGCCCGCCTCAAAGCGGGATAACCGCGTCCCAGCGAGACCAGGTAATCGTCCTCCAGAGCCCCGGCTACCCGCGGCGCAAGCTCCTTGAGGACCGTCTCCTCTGTTATGGCCGAAAGGGAGAACGTCTTCTCATCTTCCACGGCGTCCCCAGAAATGGAGACCGCCACGCCACCATCAGGGCCGCCGGCGACGGTGAGGAGAACATCAGCGCCGACGGCGTCTCTCCGGGCGTCGAGCAATTGCGCCAGCTTCACGGTCTCGGGTAGGGAGCCCGTTACGGCCAGAGTCGCGTGCCTGCGAGCGCTCGCGCGCGACTCGTTAAAGACCCGGTACAGGTTTCTAAGTCCCAGCAAGGAGCACCTCTTTCAGCTCAGTGTCGACACCGCGCGAGCGACTCGTGGAGGCTATGCGAGCGCCGTGTGCTTCGTTGATCTTTGCAGTATTTCGGATATATTACGCGCAAGCAGGACGAGAGTTTCGAGAAGGGATCCAGAGAAGAAGTTGCAACCTCAACGCGACCTTCGGGAGATAGACGAGGTCCGGGAACTCTTCGAGACTGGTCAGGAGACCGGTACCCTAGAGTCCAGCGAAGTCCTGGACCTTCTGCAGGAAGTCGACCTCTCAACCGGGGAGATCCAACAAGTCTACGGCCTCCTCCGCGAGCACGGCGTCGAAGTCGTTGACGCCGAGTTCCTCAACGATACCCTCCATCATGAAGAAGAAGATGCCCAACTCGTCGAAGAAGTGTTGGAGAGTGACCTGCGCACCCGCTACACCGGCGACGCCGTCCAGATGTATCTGGATGAGATCGGCAAGACCCCTCTTCTCACCAAGGCCCAGGAGGTCTACCTCGCCAAGCGCGTCGAGCGTGGCGACCGCAAAGCAAAGGCGCACCTCACGAGAGCAAACCTCAGGCTCGTCGTCTCCATAGCAAAGAAGTACGCCAGCCGCGGGGTCTCGCTACTAGACCTGATCCAGGAAGGCAACATCGGGCTCATGCGCGCCGTCGAGAAATTCGACTACCGCAAGGGTTACAAGTTCTCCACCTACGCGACGTGGTGGATCCGGCAAGCCGTTACCCGCGCTATCGCCGACAAGGGCCGCACCATCCGCGTCCCCGTTCACATGGTAGAGAAGATCAACAAATACTACCGGGTGCAGCGCTCTCTAGCCGCCGACCTCAACCGCGATCCTGAAGACGAAGAGGTCGCGAAGATCATGGAGATAGACGCCGAAGAGATCGGGCGCATCCGACGCGTCAGCCGCCGCTCTATCTCCCTTGAAACCCCCGTCGGCGAAGACCACTCCTCCGAACTGGGCGACTTCATCGCCGACGAGGACTCCGAAACCCCCCACGACCTCGCCAAGACCTCTCTCCTGAAAAGCAGGATGCAAGAGGCTTTGGGCAGCCTTCCCGAGCGCGAGCGCATGGTCCTCGAATACCGCTTTGGTCTCACTGGCGGCCAACCCAAGACCCTCGAAGAAGTCGGCGAACGCTTCGACGTCACCCGCGAGCGCATCCGCCAGATACAGCTAACCGCCCTCGCCAAGATAAAGAGCAGCCCCCACGCCGCCTCCTTGCGCGACCTGCTAGATTAACTTTTAACAGTCAGCACCGCGCCTCCACTGAGTGCGTGGCCGGGGTTTATTTCTCGACAGGTCTTACTAAACTAAACAGTTTCTACGCAGGTTCGGCTAACCCTTCGACCTCGACGACGGCGACATGCTCGGGTAGCCGTGCGTTCGCCTGCTGCAAGGCGGACTCGAGTTGTGCCCGGTTGGTCACGTACAGCTCGGCCCGGTTCCGTTCTACGTCGATGCCGGAGTCTGCCCTTATGCCGAGGCTGCGCACGAGATCGTGGGCCCTCTCCTGGGCCTCTTGGAGCTGCGTGAGCGTCGCAGAAGCCTCACGTACCTCGACGACGTCCTCCAGTGACCCGCCTTCGACGTAGGGGCGGACCGTCTCCTCGCCATCTCTGGTGAACGCTACGACGACGCGGTGCTCCGGTTCGTGCTGGATCCAGAGCCCGGCGAACGTATCCCACTCGTTCGCTTCCAGATCGGCCCCCAGATCCCCCGCGGGATCTTGCAACTCCAGCCGGCGGACAGCTTCTTCGAGGGAGACGCCCTGATCCTTCGCGTACGTCTTCGCGTCCTGTACTAGCGCATCATCAGCGTCTAACCGAGCAGTGGTTGTTTCTTCGTTGCTTTGATCGCTCGCGACGCCCGATCTCTGTGTATCATCTTCTCCACCGCAGGCTGTCGTTGCGAGCGAGGCGACGACGAGCAACAGTAACGCGAGTCTCAACGCAGAGCGTACAGGTAACAGCAGGGCGCTACTCCACGTGAGCCGAAGCTGGCGCGCAGGGGATGCTCTTTATCTTCTCGATCAGGGCGCTAGTCGAGTATCCAGGCTCGAAGGGCAAAACCTTCACCTCAGCCCCGATCTCGTTGGCGACCTTTGCCTCCGGCAAGTCTTCGATGCGGTAGTCTCCGCCTTTCACGTACACTCCTGGCTTTAGCTCACGTATGAGGCGTACCGGGGTAGCTTCACTAAAGATGACGACGGCGTCCACGGACTCCAGGGCTTCGAGCAAGATGGCCCGATCTGTTTCCGGGACAACGGGACGAGACAGCCCTTTGAGCTTGCGAACCGAGGTGTCGGAGTTGAGGCCAACGACGAGAGCATCACCCAGGGAACGCGCGGTCCGCAAGTAGGAAATGTGGCCGGGGTGCAGCAGATCGAAGCAGCCGTTGGTAAAGACCACGCGGCCACCTGCCTCGTGTAGCTGTGTTATTTGAGATGGAGGCTTTTTGTAGGCGGCCTCGTTACGCGTCATACGTCTCTCGAACCCGGACGGTCCTCTTTACCTGTTCTGCTCTCCGCTCTCGCTCTCCTTGCGCGCCCGGTCTTCTTCGTTCTCAGCCCGGTTCTGATTACGCTCCCCGGCGCTACCTATAACGGAGATCAAGACCGGGATCGCGATGATCGCGATGATGACCAACCCTATGACGGATGCTACGACGATACTCAACTCGTCCTCCCTTGCACGATAAAGGCCGCCGGGGCTATGCCCGACGGCCTCATGTTACTAGATAAACCTGGAGGAAGGTCGAACTACGCCTTCTCTCCGCCCTTCCGCTACCTGGTCTGCGCGCCAGGACCGCCGAGGTTCAACTCGCCCCGCTCGACCTGCCGGGCGAAGTTCTCCAGATCCTCGCGCATCTCACGCTCGGGGTTCGATATGGCGTTGGCCGCGACCTCCCCGATCTTGCCGCCTGGCGGGTCGGCGTAGTTCATCGTTACGTCTATGCGCGTACGACCGTCAGCGACTTCCTCAAAGCGCACCTGCCCAGAGGTCTCGACATCGTTCTCACCGGTGCTGTTCCAGCCGATCCCGCGCTCCGGGCTCATCTCGGTGGTCTTGGCGTCGAACTCCACGGTCTTGCCCAGAGGGCCCTTGATCCGCCAGTGGCTCATCTCCTGGTCCGTCACACGCACTTCTTCAACGTTGCGCATGATCTGGGGAAAGTTCTCCAGATTGGACCAATACGTGAATACATCCTGTAGCGGAGCCTGTACTTCAATGCTCTCGTGTACGCGCCGTGACATGACTCTCTTTCTCTAGTTCAAATTCCCAACTGCGCTACGAATATACCCGGAAGAGGATGCGTTCAAACTGGTTTCCGCCTCACCGCTCTGTACAGTAGTCCCCATACCGCTCCGTAGACGATGTGGTCCAGGACCGGTAAGAGTACCTTTGTGGTCCGCTCCTTCCACGGAGGCTGGTGTACGCCGGTAAGCGGCAGCAAGCCCGACCAGTTAGCTCCCCAAACCAGAAGCCCCAGAGCCGAGCCTACAGCGGCCTCTTCGCCCGCCTCACCCCGCTCCCGGCGCATAACACCCAGAGCCGCCCCGGCCCCAACTCCGTAACAAACGTGCGCGGCCACCGTAAGCGCGCGCCGGGCCTGAGGCGACCACTCGTCGAGCAGGCCAAGCTCCTCCAACTTTCCGACGACTTGCTCGGGAGCGGTGACGCCGACGAGACCGGCAGCGGTCAAGGCCTTGCGCAGACCGGTCAGTGCTACCGTGCCACCAAACCCACTCACGGCTCCGCGGGCGGCTCGTTGTATCAGACTCATGTTCTTCTCCTTATCCTGGTATGAGATACGCTACTCTTGTTCTTGCAGGACTTCGAAGGCACGCTGGAGTTGGGCGTCCTCCTCGAAGATCTCCTCTTGCGTGAGATCCTCAGTCTCGTCCGGGGTGCGTGGCTCCTGTTCCTCCTCCAGCTCGACCTCGATGTCCGGCTCGATACCGGAGCCGCGGATGGAGTCGCCGTTCGGCGTCAGCCACTCCGCGATACCAAGCAGTATGGCCGAGCCGTCGCTCAGGGGGAACTCGTCGAGCACGGTCCCGGTCCCGAAGGTCGTCTCGCCGACCACCTTCGCTCGTCCATTGTCCCGCAAGGCGCCCGCAACTATCTCGGCGCTCGAAGAGGAGCCTTCATTCACCAGGACCACCAGAGGAGCGTCCAGGGGCTCGTTGCCCTCGGGGATCGTCGTCTCTTCCTCGTTGTCGTCGGCATCTCTCCTGATGTAGACGACGTCGCCTGCCGGGAGGAACTGCGCGGCCACCTCCGTGGCCTGGCTTACCAGTCCGCCTGGGTTCTCCCTGAGGTCGAGTATAAAGCGCTCCGCCCCGGCTTCCCGAGCCTCCAAGACAGTCCCTTCCAGCTTGGAAGCGCTGTTCTCCGAGAAAGATGATAGCCGCAGATAAGCGATATCCGTGCCGGGGATGATGCTCCAGGAGGACGTCGGCACCTCCAGCTCGGCCCGCTCGACGGTAAACTCTTGCTCGTCCTCGTCCCGGAGCACGGCCAAGTCCACGGAGGTCCCCTCCGGTCCCCTGACCCTATCGCCGATCTCCTCGAACTCCTCCGGCTTGACGCTCTCGCCATCGACCGCGATCAGGACGTCTCCGGACTCGATCCCCGCCTCCTCGGCGGGCGAGCCGTCCATCGAAGAGGCGATTACGACCTCCTCGTCTTTGTTTTGAAGCCTGATTCCAATCCCGACGTACGTGCTGGAGATGGCCTCGCGGCTCTCCTCGACCTCCTCGGGGGTGAGGAACCGCGTGTGCCCCTCATCGCCCAAAGAGTCGATCATCCCCCTGATCGCACCATAAGTCTGCTCGCTGGCGTCCACGTCTTCTTGATCTACGTAATCCTGCCGGACGGTATTCAGCGCCTCCGCGAAGAGAGCTACGCTCTCTCTATCCTGCTCCGGAAGACCGGCCGGGCTCTGAGAACGCCCATACAGGAATGCCGCAAGCATGAGCGATAACGTCACGAGGACGAGCGCCATCACCCGCACGATCACGACGCGCCGATCCAGCTTGGTTGTAGGCTTCCACATACCCGTAATTCTAGCCCGTCAGCCTGTTAACGATCAGTCGCCGGCTTTACACGCTTTCGGGAAGAGCGGTACCTCTCCAGCTAACCCTCGCGCCTGTCCGTGAGATAGTCCTCGTAGGAAGCATAAGTGGGGCGTGGCGCGATCCTCGAACGCTGCCAGCGGGTGAGAAGCGCAGAGACGGCGGCGCCGGCGCCAAGCAGGGAGAGTACGACGAGTACGAGATCGCCGAGAAAGGGGATCAGAGACGCAACCGAGACCAGGATGGCCCCGACGACGGCGGCCATGGCATCACCCGACCGATGACAGCGGGTAGCGAGCACGACCTTGCGTCCCAGGAAGTACGCGGTCACGAGCAAGCCGAAGAACAAGAGCACTAGGTAAGCGGGAACGAGAAGGAACAGCAACGGGATGCCGACGACGGTTATGCCTAGCAGAACGGCCAGCACGAACACCGCCGGAACAGAACCCACTCCCAGGACAAGCGAGCGGCCGGGCGTAGCCTCGATGCTACGGGTAACGGCCTTCAGCGGTCTCGGGGCGACGACGGCGAGGAGCACAGCGGCGGCAACGAGCACCAGAGTACCTATAGACCACCCGATCACATCCGAGAACAGGTCCTCGAAGGGGGATTCTTCGTCATCGAAGTTAGAGGCCATGCCTACTCTCTCGGCACCAACGGCGGCGGCCTCCGGGTGACGATAGAGCCTGCCACTGCCGAGGGATACGTCGCCCACCGTGGCCCCGGGCTCCAGATGCACGTCCCCGTGGCCCACGTCCACATTACCTCCTACCGGGGCATAAATCCATACGTCGCCGAAGCCTGCCTCGACGTCGCCGCCCACGGGACCGCTGATCTCTATGTCTCCGAAGCCCGAGCTCACGTCTCCTTCAACCTCGCCCTCGACGCGCACGTCGCCCCAGGCAGCGTAGACGTAATCGGCAGTCTCGTACTGCTCCACGACAACGTTCTCCATTACCCTTTTCTCGGAGGCGTGCGCGGTGCTTGCAGGAAGGATGAGTACCAGAAGGAGCCCGGAGAGGAGGATCTCCTTTGAAGTTCTCATGCCTCTCTTGCCCGGCGTCCCCGACTCAAGGAAACGACGGCGAGTGCTATAAGAATGTCCATCACCGCGCCCAGCGTGAGTGCCAGGAGGATAGTGGAGCCAGCCGCGGCAAAGACGGCGCGCGCCACGTCCGCCGAACCCGCGACCATCCCCCAGAACGTCCCCAGAGTGCTCATAGCCATAAGTACGGGCTCGGCGCCGTTGAGCTCCAGGGTAATTAGCGCCGCGACGAGGAGGGCAGCCGCTAGCGCGGCCCACAGGACCCGTACCCCCGCAGGTCGGGTCGGTAGCGCCATCGCTACCCCCTGACAGACCGAACGGGAACACATCCCGGAGAAGTCTAGGGAACCCAGATAAGCGTTCAGATCCATCTCACGCTCGTACAGTTCCTGACATCCGGAGCAGGAGGCGAGATGCTCACGCACGCTGCCCTGCTGCTCGGGCCTCAAGCTCCCGTCGGCGAGTTCGAAGACCTTTTCAGGGTCGCAGCCGCAACCGTCGAGGGCGTCGCCGAGAGCGTCACTTCCACCGGACACGCTCAACCAGCCTCGCCCTTCTCTTCAAGTTTCCCGGCGAGCATGTTCCTGGCTCTAAAGAGCCGGCTCTTCAGAGCCGGGACGGTTATACCAATGACGTCGGCGATCTCCGCGTAGGTAAGGCCCTCCGCGTAACGCAGCACGAGCGGGACGCTGTAGGTCTCCGGCAACTCCATCACGCACTCCCGGACGCTCCTCGCCCGATCGGCCTCGACGGCTATGGACTCGGGACCACGTGTCAGCGGAGCATGAAGCTCGGGATTGAACTCGACCGCCTCGCGGCGACGGCGCAGAGTATCTATGCCGAGGTTGTTGGCGATAGTCAGTAGCCACGTCTTGAAGCGGTACTCGGGGTTGAAGGTCGAGAGGCGATCATACGAACGCAGAAAGGTCTCCTGCACGAGGTCTTCGACGGCGGCGTCGGTGCCGGCGTACGAGTAGATCACACGCCCCACCAACCGCTCGTAGCGGCGCACCAACTCCTCGTAAGAGCGCAGGTCCCCCGCCATCGTCCGTTCTACCAACTCATTGTCCATAAGGCGCGCGCGGGGCACGGAGAGACGCTTGACCCTCTCCCGCCAACCCCTTAGCGTCACCGGCGCTGTATACTCCATACCACCGTTATACGCCATTTTCGACGAAAAGTTTCGGGTTTCACAAGAAACGAGCAACGTGAGCCACTTCCCCGACCGATCCCTCTTCTTTGCGCCCACAATGACAGTCCCAAGCCAAACCCCCAACTTCACACTACACGCCCCGGCCCAAGAAGTCCAAGGCGATACCGATGTTGTAGGATGACCGGCGACGAGCAAGAGAGAAAGGGACGATTCGCAGATGGCCGGGAAGTCACCCGAAGATTGGGTAGGTCAACGTGTCATGGTAGAAGTCTTTACCGGCGAGGAGAACTATCAGATAGTCGCGCGGCTCGAAGGGGTCAACGACTGGGGCATCGTCCTGAACGAAGCGGAGCCGGTCGGAGGAGACGTATTCTACCCGTGGCGTCTCGTCGTGGCCGTGCGACTAGCGCGCGAGGAGAACCTGGCTACTCCTCCCGGTTATCCTGGCCCACAGGACTCCACGCGCTAGAGAAGTTCACTGGTAAGGCCGGTGCTACCCGGTTCAGGGATAAAGCAGAGCTTGGCGTGACCAGGGCCGTACGGCTAGATCTGGAGTTGGCCGTCCACGGAGAGGCCCGAGGGGCCGGAGGCGCGTTCGGAGAGGGCCTCCTTGTTCACGAGGACTATCTTGCGGTTCCGGACCTCAATGGAGCCGTCGCGCTGGAACTCACTCATGACCTTGGAGACTGCCTCGCGGGTCGAAGCGATCATGTTCGCCAGATCCTGGTGGGTAAGACGCATGTCGAGGGCCGTACCCGAACCGTTTACCTCCCCGAAACGCTCACCGAGGTTCAGCAGCAGGGTCGCGAGACGCGCCGAGACCTCCCGCTGCAACAGACTCTCTATCACCTCGTCGGACTGCCGCAAACGCTCGGAGAAGGAGGCGAAGAGCTTCATGGCGAAGTCCGGGCGACGCCTTATGACCTCGGTGAGTGCGGCCTTTTGCACGCTCGCTACCCGCACCTCGTCCACGGCTTCGGCGAAGACATCCTGCCAACGCCCCTCGACGAGGCTCAACTTCCCGAAGACGCCGCTACCCTTGAGGAGCGCGGTCGTCGCCTCCTTGTAGTCACCGTAGATCTTATACAGTCGCACCGTACCCTCGACCAGAAAGTAGAGCTGGTCGTCGGGATCGCCCGGAGTAAAGATCACATCTCTAGGATTGAAACGCCGCTCCACCACCCGGATGCCCGCATCCTCGAAATCATCAAGGTCGAAGCCCTGGGGAGCCGTAGTAGCAGCGAAACTTCCGGTAACCCTAAGCATCTGCCCCGCCCACCTCTCTCTTCAAAGCCTGAAAGTACTTTCTTGGCCCGGACCCACGTATCGGGACAAGCGTGACGATTATACCCAAGATTTCGCGATTCATTCTTGATATTTGTAAGTACTTCACGCCCGCGCCGCGATACAGCGATTTCTCAGGCGGCGGTCTGGCGCCAGCGAAGCTGTATCCCCCGGCGTTTGGCGACGAAGAGTAGGTCGTCCCGGATCTCCCCGAGGTCCTTGTCGTAGATAGTGAGCACGCAGAACCCACAATACCTGTAAGCCCATACAAAGGGCGCTAAGTCGCCGGCCACACGGGAGGTTGTGGTCATTCCCCAGGCGTCGGCGAGCGTCAAACGCTTCTCCGCGAGGTCCACGGTGATTCGCCACCCCTCGTCGGTCGGTATCTCGAAATATCCCGGCAGGTTACCGGCGGGGAGCATTGTGGCTTCAAGGTCTCGAGCGTACGCTCTCTTGTGTGCTTCGACCCCGGCCAGGTACTCGGCGTCGTCCACCAGCTTCGGGGCCGCGGGGGCGTAGAGCCTATCCCCGGTCACCTTGACACCCTCTGGGGTATAGAACCCGATGAAGGGGACCGGTGAGCGCCACAGGTGCTTTACCACCCCCAGCGTCACATTGCGCCGCCCCCGCGCCTTGCCCAGAGCCTCCGCGTATCGTAGTCCCGAGAGCCGCATGTGACGAGGCTCCCACGGGTGTGGCTCCCCTACAGTGCGCAGCCTCCGGCGGCGCTTTCCTATGCGCTTTACATCTTCCACGACCGCGCCATTCTACAACCTGCGCCCTCTCATTGCCCAGGAAATCTCAAGCGATGAGCCACGGGCACGAGAAGGGCGGGGACCGTGTAGCCCCCGCCCTCTATAGCATCGCGCAAGTTACCGATCTGCTACTCGTTCTGGCTCAGGAAGAGCAGGTAGAGGACCGTCAGCAGCGCCGTCAGCGCCGCCGCTATGTACGTGCAGGCCGCAGCCGTGAGCACACGCTTGGTGCCGGACGCCTCAGTGTGCGAGAGCACGCCATAGCGGGTCAAGAGACCGTAGGCGCGGGTGGAGGCGTTGATCTCCACGGGCAGCGTGACTACGTGGAACGCGAACACCGCCAGGAACAGGATGGCCGCCAATTGCACTAGAAACTGTCCGAGGTCCGAGCCAAACCCTACGAAAAATGCCGCGAAGAACGGGAAAGACCAGACCTGGCTGCTAAAAGCTACGATTGGGAACAGCCCCGAACGCGCTTTCATCGGCAGGTAACCGGTGGCGTCCTGGATCGCGTGCCCGCACTCGTGGGCCGCGACGCTTATCGCGGCGATGGAGTTGTGGCCGAAGTTGCCCTCCGAGAGCCGCACGGTCTTGCTGCGCGGGTCGTAGTGGTCGGTGAGTTGACCAGCTACAGGCTCGACCGGTACGTTCTGGAGCCCGTTGCGGTCCAGGATCATACGCGCCGTCTGCGCCCCGGTCAGCCCGCTATAACTCGTTTGCTTTGAGTACTTCTTGTAGGAACTCCTCACCCAGAGCGCCGCAGCACCCGAAATAATCATCCCGACGATCATTAGAATTATGTATCCGAAATAACCGCCCAACTGTTGTTCCTCCTCGAAAAGAACTTATTCTGTAACGTCTATATTTTACTACACCTACGTAAGAGGATCGCCAAAAGTTGCGCCAAAACCGTGCCCGCGAGGGATGTGAAAGGGGTGGAGAATATCTCCGCCCCTGGTTAGAGACCGTGCGCTTTTGCCGCGGGCGTTACTGGTTTCTGAGGGAGATCAGGATCTGGAGCACGTAGTAGAACAGTAGGGCGACGGAGGCGAACAGGGTCACAGACGCCGCTACGTACTGGTCGGTGCGATAGTAGTGGATTATGTTCGAGGTGTAGTACAGGATCGCAATAGAGGCGAACCCGACCATGACGACCGAGAAGATCAGGCCGAGCGTGAACCCGAAGAGGATGCTGGCGATTATCAGCCCCAGAGCGATGAACCCGCCGATGACGAGTATCCCCCGCAGAAACGAGAAGTCCGCCTTCGTCGTAAACGCCACGGTCGTAAGCCCCGCGAAGAGCAGCCCGGTAATGATGGCCGCTGTCGGAAGTAGGGTCGGGTCGTTGATCATAAAAACGGCGACGAACAGCAGGGGCACGAAGAGGATGGCCTCGGCCACGACGTACAGGGCGAGGCCAGCGTACTGCACTCCGCGTGAGACCTCCGAGCGCGCCATGCGATCCGCGGCCAGCGACACCACGAAGAACAGCCCAATCACCAACAGCCAGTTCCATCCCTGGGTCATAACCGCCGCGAGGTTCTGAATGCCAGGCAAGCTAAGCAGTACGTACTCGAGCGCGAGGAACGCGAGCACGGCGAGCGCCAGGTGCGTGTAGGTGTTGCGGATGAACTGCGCCCGCGCATCAGGCGCCGCCTGCGCTACCGATTGTGCGCGATAGCCGTAGTCCAAAGCTCTTTCTCCTTTCGATACTTATCAAAGTTGAGCGCCCTTATAGGGGCTCCCTAATTATACGACGTGGTCAGCGACGCAGGCGTTCTCGAAAGGGTTTCCAAGCACAAAGAGAGGGGCGGGAGGATACCCCGCCCCTCTCTGTTTAATGGTGTCTTACTGCTAGGACATCTGCTGCTTGGTCTCCTCCTTGATGGTCTCCGCAATCTCCGGGTCGGAGAGCGTTGAGGTGTCGCCGAGGTCATCCTCGCCTTCAGCGATGTTTTGCAGGACGCGGCGCATGATCTTGCCGGAGTTCGTCTTCGGCAGGTCCTGCACAGCGTAGACCCTGTCGGGGCGGCTGATCTTGCCGGCCTTGTCGGCCACCTCATTGATGAGATCCTTCTCAAGGTCCTCGGAGTACTCGTTGTCGCCTTCCAGGATCACGAACGCTACCGGCGCCTGGCCCTTGTCCTCGTCATCGATACCTATGACCGCCGCCTCGGCCACCGCGTCGTGGTTCACCAGAGCATTCTCTATCTCTACCGTGGAGAGCCTGTGTCCGGCAACGTTGAGAACATCGTCGATGCGGCCCGTGATAGTGTAGTAGCCCTCCTCGTCGCGCTTGGCGCCGTCCTCGACGTAGTAGATGTCGTCGGAGATCTCCGAGAAGTACTCCTCCTTGTAGCGCTCGGGGTCCTGCCACAGGGTCCTGGTCATGGAGGGCCAGGGCTTGTTTATGGTCAACGCCCCGGTGGCCGGGTTGCCCTCGACGAACTCCTCGTCCTCCTCGTTCCACAGGCCCGGGAAGATGCCGGGGAAGGGCTTGGTGGCGCTGCCGGGCTTCAGGGTGGTGATACCAGGCAGGGGGGCTATCATGATCCCACCGGTCTCCGTCTGCCACCAGGTATCTACTATCGGACAACGCTCGCCGCCGAAGTTCTCGTAGTACCACACCCACGCCGCCGGGTTTATTGGCTCGCCGACGCTTCCGAGGAGCCTTAGGGAGGAGATGTCGTGCGCCTCCAGAGGCTCGGTCCCGACTTTCATAAAGGCCCGGATGGCGGTCGGAGCGGTGTATAGGGTGGTGACCTTGTGCTCTTCTATGATGCTCGGCCAGCGGGTGTTGTCCGGGTATGTCGGCGTGCCCTCGAACTGAAGCGTCGTCCCACCGCAGAGCAGGGGCGCGTAGACCAGATAGGAGTGGCCGGTGACCCAGCCTATGTCGGCCGTGCACCAGAAGACGTCGTCGTCCTTGAGGTCCAAGACCCACATCATGGTCGCCTTGAGCTGCACCAGATAGCCGCCCACGTTGTGCTGGATGCCCTTGGGCTTGCCGGTGGAACCGGATGAGTAGAGGACGAAGAACGGATCCTCGGCGTCCATCTCCTCGGCCTCGCACTCGTCACTGGCGTTCTGCATGAGCTCGTCCCAGTACTCGTCGCGCCCGTCCTGCATCGGAACCTCTTCGCCCGTACGCCTGACGACGATGACGCTCTCGATGCTCTGAGCGTCGCCCAGGGCCGTGTCAGAGTTCTCCTTGAGTGCCGTTATCTGGCCGCCACGGGGGGACTGGTCCGCGGTGATCAGCACCTTGGATTGGACGTCGTTGATGCGCTCAGTTAGCTGGTCGGCTGTGAAGGCCGAGAAGACCACCGCGTGGATGGCGCCTACCCTCGCACAGGCGAGCATCGCTATCGGCAACTCGGGGATCATCGGCAGGTAGATGGTTACCGTATCACCCTTGCCTACCCCATGGTCCTTGAGGACGTTGGCAAACTTCGAGACCTCGGTAAGGAGCTCATTATAGGTGTAGGTCTGCTGGTGGTCGGGTTCGTCACCCACCCAGATCAGCGCCTGCTTGTCTCCCTTGCCCTGCTCGATCTGATAGTCCAAGCAGTTATAGGAAGCGTTCAGCTTGCCACCTACGAACCACTTGGCGAAGGGAGGATTCCAATCCAGAACCTGATCCCACTCCTTGAACCAGTGCAACTCCTTGGCCCAGCCCTCCCAGAAGCCCTCGTAGTCCTCCGCGGCCTTGTCCCAGATCTCGGGGTCCTGGCAGTTGGCATTCTTGGCGAAATCCTCCGGCGGCTCGTAGGTACGCAGCCCCAGATCCTCGCCGCCAGCCTGACCGTTCTGCTGCTCTTCGCTCATAGCTCTCCTCTCCCTCTGTTCCCTTTCCAATTTTCTTCGGGGCGTAACGAGGCCTCCAGAGGTCTCCATCCCCAACGAATCTTAAGTACCCACCCGCCCGGATCCTAACCCTTGCTCCGGTCAGCGCTGATACCTCTTCCAGCCGGGGAACGGCCCTTTCATCCCTCACACCACCGAATGTCGAACAGCATAGCTATCGTTTTTATCCCGGTCAATAGCTCCGTCGTTAGTCGCCCACAAAGAAGGAGGGGACGGGCAACCGTCCCCTCCTTGCTCGCCGGTGTTGCATGCTTCTATGTCTGGGCCGAGGCTTGTTTTTGGAGGGTGTCCACGACGCTCGGGTCGGCGAGTGTGGAGGTATCGCCCAGATCCTGCTTGCCCTCGGCGATACCGCGGAGTATGCGGCGCATGATCTTGCCGCTCCTCGTCTTCGGCAGGTCGTCGACGGCGACCACCTGATCCGGACGGGCCGTCGGCCCTATCTTCACCCTCACGTGCTGGCGAAGCTCGTTCATTAGCTCCCCACTCGACTCGTGCTCACCCTGGAGAATCACATACGCGAAGATGGCCTGGCCCTTGTCCTCATCGTGCCTGCCGACGACCGCCGCCTCGGCCACGGCCGGATGGCTGACCAGCGCGCTCTCTACCTCCGCCGTACTCACGCGGTGGCCGGAGACATTCATCACGTCATCCACCCTGCCCGTAATGGTGTAATAGCCATCCTCATCCCGCCTCGCACCGTCACCAACGAAGTACACGTCGCCGTACTTGGCCCAGTAGGTCTCACGGTAGCGTTCGGGGTCGTTGTAGAGGGTGCGAAGCATACCCGGCCACGGTCTCTTGATAACCAGGTTGCCGCTTCCCGCGCCCTCGATCTCGTTACCCTCCTCGTCGTAGAGGCCCGCCTCGATGCCGGGCAGTGGGAAGGTGGCGCTACCGGGCTTGGTGATCGTGATACCGGGCAGGGGAGCTATCATGATCGCGCCGGTCTCCGTCTGCCACCAGGTATCCACTATCGGACACCGGCCACCGCCGATATTGTCGTGGTACCAGATCCACGCCTTCGGGTTGATCGGCTCGCCGACCGAACCGAGCAGCCTCAGGGAAGACAGGTCGTGCTTCTCCACCGGCTCGGTCCCGACTTTCATAAAGGCGCGTATGGCGGTCGGGGCAGTGTACAGAATATTGACCTTGTGCCGCTCTATAACGTCGAACCACCGGTCGTTCTCGGGATAGCTGGGCGTCCCTTCGAACATGAGTGTCGTCCCGCCGCAAGAGAGTGGGCCGTAGACGAGGTAGGAGTGACCGGTGACCCAGCCCACGTCCGCCGTACACCAGTACACGTCGTCGTCCTTGAGGTCGTGGACCATCATGGTCGCTTTGACGTGCGTGAGGTAGCCGCCGGTGGTATGCACGATACCTTTGGGCTTGCCGGTAGAGCCGGAGGAGTAGAGGATATACAACATGTCCTCGGAGTCGATCTCTTGGGCAGGGCATTCGTCGCTCGCTTCGCCAACGAGGTCATCCCAGTAGCGGTCGCGCCCTTCGGTCATCGGGACGTCGTCGCCGGTGCGCCTCACGACTACGACACTCTGAACGGAGGAAGAATCGTTCAGCGCCTCGTCGGCGTTCTGCTTCAGAGGGTTCACCCTGCCGCCGCGCGGGGAGGCGTCGGCGGTCACGAGGACCTTTGCCTCGGCGTCGTTAAGGCGGTCGGCCAAAGCACCGGCGGAGAATGCGGAGAAGACTACGGAGTGTGGGGCACCTATCCTGGCGCACGCGAGCATGGCAATGGCGAGCTCCGGAATCATGGGCAGGTAGAGGCCTACTATGTCACCCTTTTGCACCCCGAGGTCCTTGAGGACGTTAGCGAACTTCCTTACCTCGCGGGCGAGCTCCTGGTAGGTAAACGTCCGCGTGTCGCCGGGCTCGTCGCCCTCCCAGATGAGGGCTGTTTTGTCGCCCTTGCCGGCTTCTATCTGGTAGTCGAGGCAGTTGTAAGAGACGTTCGTCTTGCCACCGACAAACCACTCGGCATTCGGCGGGTCCCACTTCAAAGTCTGGTCCCACTCCTTGAACCAGTGGAGATCCCGCGCGCACTCCGCCCAGAAGCCCTCGAAGTCTTGTTTGGCCCTCTCGTAGACCGAAGCATCCTGAACATTCGCGTTTCTGACAAACTCCTCCGGCGGCTCGTAGGTACGTGCCGCGAGGTTTTCCTGGCCGTCGTTGTGCTGCTCTTCGCTCATAGCTCTCCTTTCCCCGTTCCTCTACGCTCCCGCGATAAGCAGGAGCCCCGGAGCCTATTATTTCCCGAATAGTGCTGGGTAATAACGATTGGAGAGTACAAAGTTTCGTCACAGCCAGAGAACTCCAGCTAGCACATCGTCGCCCTACTTTCGTAAGAGCCTGTCGAGACGCTTGCGGAATCGGTCGGCCGAGCGGGGGTCCCCGGCTGCTTCGAGCACTTCGACGGCGCGGCGAGTGATCTCCATGGCCTCTTCTCTTTCGCCCCGGTACTCGTAGAGGACGGCGAGGCGTTCATAACAGAAGGTACCCGCATGTCCGTCGCGGACGGCGGCCCGGCAGTGCTCGATGAAGCCTGCGAGGTCCGCTTCGTCGCGGCGGTTGCGGAAATGGGTCTGGGCTAGGGAGACGTGAGCGAGCTGGCGATCTTCGGTCTCCTCGGCGAGATTCAGGGCCGCCCGCCCGAGCGTGCGGGCGAGGTCCAAGCCGCCCTCCGCGCCGACTCCGGCGCCCGTGGTGGCGAGGAGCGCCGAAGGGGTTACCGTAGGATTTTCGGCGGCGTAGGCCGACAGGACGGCGACGATGCTCTCCTCGTCGTCAGGGAGAACCAAAGCGGCGTATGAGGAGACACGGGCACGGTCTTTGTTCGTCAGCGAGGCGAGGAAGGTCGCTAACGCAGCCCAGCCATCCGCCGATCGCGTCGTGTTCTCGTCCGGTGCGTTGTGCGAGTCACGCTCCACGGTCAGGAAGTTTAGTCATAAGTCCGGCGCTTCGTCAGAGTTGCTCTCTGGCGAGGGTGCGGCGCTTCCCCTAGACTGTGCCGGGCTGTGAGTAAGGCGGGCTCTACGAGGAGGACGGATGGCGGAGCTTTTAGAGGGCAAGAAGGTGCTGGTAACAGGTGTCCTAGACCGGCGTTCTATCGCTTACTCGGCGGCCCGCCTCGCGGCCGAGCAGGGAGCGGAGATCGCGCTGAGCGGCTTCGGGAGGGCAATGAGCCTCACCGAACGTACCGCCAGGCGGCTAAACCCCGAACCGCCCGTCCTCGAACTGGACGTGAACAAGCCAGAGGACATAGAGGCTGTCGCCGAAGATCTGCGGGAGCGTTGGGGGGAGGTACATGGGATCGTACACGCCATAGCCTTCGCCCCCGAAGACGCCCTCGGCGGCAACTTTCTCACCACCGAATGGCCCTCCGTCGCCAACGCTCTGCAAACCTCCGCGTACTCTCTGAAGGCGCTCTCCGTTGGCCTCGCGGACCTCATGAAGCCCGGCGCCTCCGTAGTTGGCCTCGACTTCGACGCCCGTGTGGCCTGGCCGGCTTATGACTGGATGGGGGTCGCCAAGGCAGCGCTCGAGTCTACCTCCCGCTACCTCGCCCGGGACCTGGGAGGCAGAGGAATCCGGGTCAACCTCGTCTCCGCCGGACCTTTGAGGACGCTGGCCGCCAAAGGCATCTCGGGCTTCGAGGAGATCGAAGGCGAGTGGGAGCGGCAGTCTCCGTTGGGCTGGAACACCGGAGACCCCGACCCGGTCGGAAGGGCCGTGGTGAGCTTACTCAGCGACTGGTGGCCAGCGACGACGGGAGAGTTGATCCACGTGGACGGCGGTTACCATGCGATGGGCGCCCCGATCAAGAGCTAAGAGCCATGCAGCATGGGACGGACGGCGTTCGGCACGGAGTTCTCGGTGAGATGATCCCCATCTCACCAAGTTGGATGTTCAATAGGAGGTGATCCACTTTCCCGTCGTCTTCGTCGTACCGCCCGTCGCCATAATTCCCTACGGTGTCGCCGTTGTCGTTATCTCCCCAGTACGGAGTCCACCAGTCGTTGCTGGGTGCACACTCGGTGCACCAGCCCACCACCAGCTTCAACTCCACCAGCAGTTGTTCCACTTATTCCACTGGCTCGCGCCAGCGGGGGCGGCACCCACTACCATGGTGGCCGCTATCATTACGTCTACTGGGAGAACCAACAACCTGCGTCTCACTAAGAGATCTCCTTTCAAGAGCTTTGAGAGGGAGGGGACTCTACCCCTCGCTTTGATAGATCGCCGCTACCTCTAGGATGCTGTTACCTTCCCGCCCGAGCCATCATCGCTGGCCGAAAAGGCCACGCGCTCCTGTGAATCGGAGTCCGGGCAGTTCTCAAAGTTATCGAGGCCTTCGTCGCCCTCCCCGCCGGAGATCTGATCAGCCACGCTACTACCGTTCAACCGGTCTTCGTAACCCTGGTCGAAGATGGTATCCTAGCCCGCCACTGTCGCCCGGAGTGCCGGTGATGGTATTGGGTTCGTCGTCGATCTCCAGGTTTGCCAGCGTAACTCCGGCGACCATTACAAGGAGCGACGCCTCACCAGAACCGACATAGTGCCTCTCATCACCTTTCTACTTTCCCTGATCGTTCACGCCTCGAAGATACAAGACAGACCTGTCGTTCCTTGATCCTGAACGCAAGCCTATGAGGAGCCTTTGGCAAGGTTATGGATTCTCATAGGAAAGGCCACGGGATGTCTCCGGAAGCAAAAGGTAGGCTAGTATGTGACAGATGACGCGCATACTGATAATAGAGGACGAGGCGAAGATGGCCCGGATGCTCGCGCGGGTCCTGCGCGAGGAGGGTTACGTCGCGGAGACGGCTGGTGACGGCCGCACAGGGCTCAGTCGCGCCCTCGACGACTCCTTCGACCTCTTGATCGTCGACTGGATGCTCCCCGAGCGCAGCGGGGTCCAGATCGTTCGGGGCCTGAGGGCCGCGGAGGTTGGAATTCCAGTTCTGATGCTGACCGCCCGTGACCAGGTAGAGGACCGGGTGGAGGGCCTGGACGCCGGCGCCGACGACTACCTCCCAAAGCCCTTCGCCCTCCCGGAGTTTCTGGCCCGCGTCAGGGCGCTCACCCGGAGGCCTCAAGGCACCTCCGGTGGTGACGGCGCATCGGCGCTCACCGTTGGCGATATTACGCTGGACCCGATTCGTCACGTAGTACGTCGAGGTAGCGAGCGCATAGACCTGACCGCTACGGAGTTCGCGCTGCTGGCGGCTCTGATGCAGCGTCCCGGACAGATCTTCTCGCGCTCGGTGCTCCTTGACTCTGTCTGGGGCGTCCCCGGCGAAGTCAGCACGAGCGTGGTCGAACTCTACGTCTCATATCTGCGCCGCAAGCTCGACCGCCCCAGGGAACCCTCTCACATACGCACGGTGCGCGGCGTAGGCTACACCTTCGAGCCCAGACCGTAGGGAACAGAGCAGTGTTCGAACGAATCCGAAGACGCCTCACCCTCGGCTACATCGGCATCTTCGCGCTGCTACTGGTGATCCTGGGCGCCGTCGTAACGGCGAGCTTCGCACATCAAGCGGCCACCCAACAGGACGATCTGCTCGAACAGAGAGCGCAGGGTGACGCGGACTTCGTAGCCGGCCCCTTGCTACATGGTTACCAGGAAGGGCGAGGTGAGCGCCGCAATGGCCCCCCCGGTCCCTTTCAATGGGCCACGGACCAGAACCTCGGTATGGTCGCCCTGGTGCCCGGTGGAGTCAATGGCGAGGCTGACGACGGGCAAGGCACCCTCCTGGACTCGACCTCTTCGGCTTCCTCCTTTGGCCTTCCTTTCGAGGAACCGGCGCAAAAAGCCGCGGAAGAAGGGGTGACGATAACCAGGACCTTCGATGGTCCCCAGGGTGAGATGGTGCGAGTAGCGAGCGTCCCTGTGGCCGGGCGCGACGGCGACGTGGCCGTCATTCAGGCCGCACAGTCGCGCCGGGTAGTCCGGGAGGCCGTGGGCAATCTGTTGCTTATCTTGGTCCCCGTGGGTCTTGGGGGCCTCTTGCTGGCGGGGATCGGCGGCCTGTACATGTCCCGCCGGGCCATGCAGCCGGTCAGGGACTCTTTTCAGCGACAGCGCACCTTTATCACCGACGCCTCTCACGAGCTAAAGACCCCGTTGGCGCTCGCCAAGATCAACGCGGAGGTAATGAAGCGCCACCCGGCAGACCCCGGTAACGAGGAGATCATCGAAGATCAACTCTCCGAGCTCGACCGGATGGACACGCTGCTCTCCGATCTGCTAACTCTGGCCCGGCTCGACGCTGGGAAGCTCGACGTGGAGGATAAACCCTTTGACCTCTCCAGCGTCGCGGCGGAGACGGCTGGGCGCTTCCTCAAGCGGGCGGCGTCCGAAGGAGTCCGGCTGGAGGTAAAGGTCCCCGATGAGTTACCGGTTCGCGGCGACCCGGAGCGTACCAGCCAGATCCTGGCCGCGCTGCTCGACAACGCGATGCGCTACACACCCGAAGGAGGAACCATAACCGTCTCCGGCCGCCCGCTCCACGACCGGGAAGAGGTAAGCGTCGAGGACACGGGACCGGGGATACATCCCGAGCACCTGCCACGCATCTTCGACCGCTTCTACCGAGCCGAAGAGGCCCGCACCCGCGCGGGCGGAGGCTCCGGCCTCGGCCTCTCCATCAACCGCGACCTCGCCCGCGCCCAGGGCGGCGAACTCACCGCCGAGAACGCCGATGGCTCCACCGGCTCCACCAGCGGGGCCGTCTTCCGCCTGGAGTTGCCCAAGCAATGAATTACCGTCACCTACAGGACGAGCACTTTCACTCAGCGCCGCTGAGTGAAAGTGCTGTTATTCAGGTTCGCCTTGCCGATCTCCTCGCGACTCTTCGTGCTCGTCGAGAACGCGCTGTGCCACGGCGAAGGCGGCGTTAGCGGCCGGTAGACCGCAGTAGATCGCGCTGTGGAGCAGGACCTCCTTGATCTCATCGGCCGACAGGCCGTTGCGTAGTGCAGCCCGGACATGCATCTCCAGCTCTTCTAGCTTGCCCAACGCCACCAGCGCGCTCAGGGTGATGGCGCTGCGCGTCCTGCGGTCCAGACCGGGTCGCGTCCAGATCTCACCCCACGCATAACGGGTGATGAAGTCCTGGAAGTCGGCGGTAAAGTCAGTCGTGCGCGAGATCGCGTTGTCGACGTGGTCGTCCCCTAGTACCTCGCGGCGTACTCGCATGCCGCGGTCATGGGCCGGATCGCTCATCTACCGTTCCGTTCCGAGGTGGTCCAGCATCGCCCGCGTAAAGTCCTCGGGCTGCTCGACGTTCGCCAGGTGTGCCGCTTGCGGGATGACCACGAGGCGCGCGCCGGGGATTCCGTCCCGGATCGCCTCCGCCTGTTCGACGGGGGCCGCGGGGTCGTCGGCGCCGGCGATGACCAGCGTTGGAGCACGGATAGCGCCGAGCCTATCATTCAGGTCCGCGTCCCGGATCGCCTCGCAGCACCCGGCGTAGCCCTCGGCCGGCGTGTCGCGCAGCATCCGCCCGGCCCATTCGACGACCTCCGGATGGCTCTCGTGCAACACCGGAGTAAACCAACGCTCCAGCACCGCGTCGGCGACGGCATCGACCCCATCAGCCCGGACCGCCGCGGCGCGAGAGTCCCAAGCGTCGGGTGGCGCGAACCGGGGCGAGGTGCAGCACAATACGAGCCGCTCGACGCGCTCCGGGACCTCGCTCGCCAGCCACATCCCGACCATTCCTCCGATAGAGAGACCGCAGAAGGAGAAGACTTGTATCTCCAGCCGGTCCAGCAGCGCCAGGACATCGCACCCCAGGTCGTCGAGCCTGTACGGGCCGGGCGGAACAGAAGAGCCACCGTGACCACGGTGGTCGTAGCGCAAGAGGCGGAAGTGATCCTGAAGTGCTCTAGCCTGCTCGTCCCACATGTTTAGCGTGGCGCCTAGAGAGTTCGCCATGACGAGCACGGACGCGTCTTCGGAGCCTTCGAGCAGGTGGTGGAGCGCGACGGGCCCGTTCGTCGTCATGCCGTTACCTCCTTGTGGTAGAGAGACAGGGCCCGGTCGACGAACGCTCCGGCAGATCCAAGATAGCGTGTAGGCTCTAGCGCGGCGTCTATCTCCTTGGACGATAGCACTTCGCCCAATACGGCGTCTTCCAGAAGCTCTTCGCGTAGAGGTCTCCCCTCGTCCAGCGCCCTGTGGCAGGCAGCCTGCACGAGTTCGTGTGCCTTTAGCCGCCCGAGATGCCCGGCGGCTACCGTGGTGACGTTCTCGGCAAGGAGCAGGCCTCCGGTGATGTCGAGGTTTTCACGCATCTTTTCGGGGTGCACCTCCAGTCCCTCCGTGACTTCGCGGATCGCGGCGGCGGCCCCGCCGGTCAGGGCGAGCGCGTCGGAGAGCGCCTCCCACTCAGAGTGCCACGCCCCAGCGGCCCGCTCGTGCTCTCCTATCATCGCCGCCTGGAGGGTGCGCGAGAGGTCCTGCACCCGGCGGGCGTTTGCGAGAGCGGTCACGGAGAGGACGGGGTTGCGCTTGTGAGGCAAGGTCGAAGAGCTTCCGCGGCCTTCCCCGGGTTCCCCGAGAGGCTCCGCGACCTCTCCAACCTCTGTCTGTGCCATGAGGATGATGTCTTGTGAGATCTTCCCGAGAGTCCCCGCGGCGAGCGAGAGGGCGCCTCCGACCTCCGAGATCCGGGACCGGGCGGTGTGCCACGGTACTACGGGCTCGGGGAGACCAAGTTCCAGCGCGAACTCTTCGAGGACGCGGACCCCGGAGTCGCCAAGTGAAGCCAGCGTCCCCGCTGCTCCTCCTAGCTGCGCCGCGAGTCCGGGACCGTGCATGTCTAGTAGCCGGGGCCGGGCCTCCAGGACCGCGACGAGCCAGCCCGCCGCCTTGAGGCCGAAGGTCGTCGGAAGGGCTTGCTGCAGGAGTGTCCGGCCCGCCATGAGGGTGTCACGGTGGGCCTGCGCGAGCCGGGCGCAGGCCGCTGCGATGCCTTCTACATCGGCGAGGATCAAGGTGAGCGCGCGTCGGGAGACGAGCATCGCGGCGGTGTCCGTGATGTCCTGGCTCGTCGCACCCTTGTGGACATAGCGAGCCGCGTCTTCGGAGACTTCGGAGACAGCTTTGGTAAGTGCCTTCACTAGCGGCGGGACAGGGTTGCCGGCACCACGTCCCTCGCGGCCAAGCTTCTCAAGGTCAAAGAGATCAGGGCCAGCGTCGCAGCAAGAGGCAATGGCTTCGGCGGCCTCCACGGGGATCAGGCCGCCCCGCGCCTCCGCGACGGCTAACGCCCTCTCCGCGTCGAGCATCGCTTCCAGCCACGCCCTGTCGGATACGGCCTCCCGGAACTCATCCGGGACGAAGATCGGGCGGAATAGTTCCCCGGTCATTCCGCGAACTCGAAGAACGCGGTCTGTTGCTCGCCCTGAAGATGGACGTCGAAACGCAGGCACTCCCCTTCGTCGCGGGCGATGAGGGTCTTCCGAAACTCCGGGTCCTCGATGGACTGTAGGACGAGGTCGGCGGCATTAGCTTCTTCCTCGTCCGGGAAGTAGATGCGGGTTACCAGGCGCTTCAAAAGGCCGCGGGCAAAGATCGAGACCATGATGTGCGGGGCCTGCGTCTGGCCGTCCGGACCGGGGACGGAGCCGGGCTTGATCGTCACGAAGGAGAACTTGCCACTAGTGTCGGTTCCGCAGCGCCCGAAGCCGGAGAAGTCTTCGTCCAGTGGCAGGTCCTCGCGGTTGTCCGCGGGATGGTCGTAGCGGCCAGCGGGGTTGGACTGCCAGATCTCAAGCATTGCATCGGGGACGGGCTCCCCCGCCCCGTCGTAGACCGTACCCTCGATCCTTATAGCCGATGAATGATCCGGTGAGACTAATTCGGAGCGGTCTTCGGCGAGTAGCGCGTCGTGGAAGAAAGGGCCGATAGTCTGAGAGGGCGTCGTCCCGGGGGGCATTAGTGGTTCTCCATGGGGGTCGCGTTCCGGCCTTGGAGCACGACGTCGAACCTGTAACCGAGTGCCCACTCCAGCTCCGTGATTTCGAGGTCGAAGATCGAGATCATGCGTTGGCGCGCTTCGGGGTCCCGCACGGACTGAAAGATGGGGTCCTGGCCGAAGAGCGGATCTCCGGGAAAGTACATCTGGGTTATGAGCCGGCTCCTGAACGATGGCCCGAAGAGCGAGAGGTGTATGTGTGCCGGTCGCCAGGCATTGTCGTGGTTCTTCCACGGATAGGCGCCCGGCTTGACCGTCACGAACCTGTAACGACCCTCATCGTCGGTGAGACACCTTCCGGCGCCGCCGAAGTTCGGATCGAGCGGGGCCGGGTGTTGGTCGTTGTGGTGGGTGTAGCGGCCAGCGGCGTTAGCCTGCCAGATCTCGATGAGGCTGTTGCGCACCGGGCGGCCATCGCCGTCGAGGACGCGCCCGGTGACGATGATTCTCTCGCCCAGAGGCTCGCCCGCATACTGCCGGGTCAGGTCGTTGTCCAGCTTACCTATCAGGCCACGTCCGTAGGCCGGGCCGGTCGTATCTGAGAGAGTTTTGGGGAGGATGATCAAGGGCTTCGCCGGAGCCCGCAACTCCGTAGACTTGTAGTCCGGGTACAAATAAGGCGGCTGCCCCATATCTTCCCGGCGCCCCGCGTCTCCAACGGAGGGGTGCTGTCTCACTATGCTTCTCCTCCCCTTCTCATTCCGGCTTCTCGACGACCATTGCGATGCCCTGCCCGACCCCGATACACAGGGTGGCGAGCCCGAAGCGTACCTCCGGGCGGCGGCCCATCTCGTGTACGAGGGTCGTGAGGATGCGAGCCCCGGAACACCCGAGGGGATGGCCGAGTGAGATCGCCCCGCCATTCGGGTTGAGACGTTCATCCTCCGCATCCATCCCCCACTCGTGGATCACTGCTAGCGACTGCGCCGCGAACGCCTCGTTGAGCTCGACGAGCCCCACATCATCGAAGCTGATGCCGGCCCGATTCAACGCCTTCTTCGTGGCGGGCACGGGACCTATGCCCATCACCCGCGGCGGGACACCGGCGGTAGCCATGCTCCTGACCTTCGCCAGCGGCTCCAGCCCATGCGCCTTCGCATACTCCGCCGCCACCACGAGCACCGCCGCCGCCCCGTCGTTCAGGGAGCTGGAGTTGCCGGCCGTGACGCTTCCGCCCTCCCTGAACGCCGGTTTGAGCTTGCCAAGTTTCTCGATGCTCGTATCACGCCGCGGTCCTTCATCGGCCTCCACGACGGTCTCGCTCTTGCGAGTCTTTACCGTGACCGGCACTATCTCGGCGCGGAACCTCTTCCCGTCCTGGGCCGCGACGGCTTTCTCGTGGCTACGGAGCGCGAAACGGTCCTGAGCCTCGCGCGACACGTCGTACTCACCGGCCAGTTCCTCCGGCCCCTGCTCCTCGGCGGTGACCCCGTAACACTCCTCGGCTAAATTCTCCGCGGTTACCCCTAGCGAGTCGGTGTGCCCCATCTCCTCCATCTTCGGGTTCACCATGCGCCAGCCCAGAGTAGTGTCGTACATGGTAGCGTGCCCGGTCGGGAAGGGGCGGGCGGTTTTCGGCATCACGTACGGGGCGCGGCTCATGGACTCGACGCCGCCACCCACATAGACGTCGGCCTCTCCAAGCATGATGGCCCGCGCCGCGCTCGCCACTGCTTCCAGGCCGGAGCCGCAGAGACGGTTGACGGTTGCGCCGGCGACGGTCTCCGGGAAGCCAGCGAGCAGGAGTGACATCCTCGCCACGTCGCGGTTGTCTTCACCGGCCTGATTCGCGCACCCGAAGTAGACGTCCTCGACCTCCGAGGGCGGGAGGCCGGCGCGCTTCATCAGGGCTTTGAGGGCTACCGCGCCAAGGTCGTCGGGGCGAACGGAGCTGAGGGCGCCACCGTGACGGCCTATCGGGGTTCGGACAGCGCCGACGATCCACGCTTCGTTCGCTCCTTCGTATGCCACGCTATACGCTCCTTCCAGCTACGAGCCCCGGACGTCGTCCGGCGCCTTCACACATCCGTTCACTCCGGGAGAGGTCCGGGACCGTGTGATAGACGGCCAGTCTCACCTCGCTGCGTCCTTTTTTATCATGTGCCGACTGCCGCCTCGACCGGCGTCCATTCCGCCCACAACTGCTTCGGCCCGCGGAACGAGATGTTCGGGTCGAACTCGAACTGCTGGTCGGGAGAGAGCCGCAGGTCGGGGAGTCTCTGGGTCAGTAACTCGAGTGCGATGCGGGCTTCGAGGCGGGCGAGTGGCGCGCCGAGGCAGAAGTGGATGCCGTGGCTGAAAGCTATGTGCTTCGAGGCGTTCTCGCGGCGGATGTCGAACTCGTTGGGGTCTTCGAAGACGTTCTCGTCGCGGTTGGCCGAGGCGAGGAGCAGCAGGAGCCTCGCGCCCTCGGGGACCTCGACTCCGGCGATCTCGACCTGGCGGGTCGTCGAGCGGCGCCAAGAGATCACCGAGGTGTCGCGCCGCAGGATCTCTTCGACGGCGTTCTCGATCAGGGAGGGGTCCTCTCGCAGCTCATCCCACAACCCCGGCCTCCCGAGCAACTGGCGGAGGCCGTTGAGGATCAGGTTGGTCGTGGTCTCGTGGCCCGCGAAGGAGAGGCTATAGTCGATGCTAACGACCTCTTCGAGGCTCAGGTCGTCCTCATCCTCGGCACGAATTCTCAGCAAGTCGCTGGTGTAGTCGTCGCGGAGGTCTTCCGCCCGTTCTTGGACGAAGTTCTCTATGTATTCGAAGAACGAGGTCATCTTCTCGACCGTTGCCAGTTGTTCTTCCGGCAGAGGGCGTCCCCAGGTGAGCTTCAACCGGTCGAAGCACCAGCTCTTTAGCATCTCGGTATCTTCTTCGGGGTAGCCGATCAAACTAAAGACCACGCTCGCCGGGAGCGGAAACGCGAACCGGTTCACCATGTCGGCGCGTCCGTCGGAGATCATTTCGTCGATCAGGCCGTTCGCTATCTCGCGGATGCGAGGTTCGAGTGAGGTGACGCGCTTGGCCGAGAACGCCCTGGCGGCATGCTTGCGCGTACGCCGGTGCAGGGGTGGATCGGCGGTCGAAGTCGTGGGCGTGACGCGCACGCCCTTCTTGAGCTTCTCCAACGCCTCCGGGGTTAGCGAATACAGCGGCTCCTGCACCCTCGCGTTCGAGAAAGTCTCCGGGTCTTTGACGATCTCCTGTATATCCTCATAGCGGCTGACGACCCAAAAGTCGATCTTCGGAGCATAAAACACGGGCGCCTCACGCCGGAACCTCGCATAGAACGGATACGGGTCCGCGAGGTAATCCGGGTCGAGCGGGTTGAACTCGTGGTCCACGGGATAGTCGAGGTTTCGTGGTTCACCGGTCTGGCTCATAGCCTGCTCCTTCACTCGCCTGCCAGCGACCCTGGGCCTCACATGGCCGCCACCGATCACTTGTCGCTCGACCGATCAAGGCGCGTCATATGCCGTCTGCCGCTCTTCCACGTCCTTCGGTTCTGCTTCTATCGGCAGGCCGACGTAGTTCTCCGCGAGGGTGGTCGCGGCGGCCCGGGAGCCGGTTACGTAGCCGAGTTCGGCGACCTGCATGCGGTACTGGAAGGCGTTCTCCTCGTCGAAGCGGTGTAGCATGGAGGTCATCCACCACGAGAAGCGGCTGGCCTTCCACACGCGGCGCAGGCAGACCTCCGAGTATGACGCCAGCAGGCCCGTATCGCCTGAGGTGTAGAACTCCACGAGCCCCCGCGAGAGGACGCGTACGTCGGCGACGGCCAGGTTCATGCCCTTGGCGCCGGTCGGCGGGACGATGTGGGCGGCGTCCCCGGCGAGGAAGAGCCGGCCGTGTTGCATCGGCTCGCAGACGAAGCTCCGCATCTGGACGATGCTCTTGTGGATGATCTTGCCCTCCGTGAGGGTCCAGCCGTCGTCGGTGTCGAGGCGGGTGTGCATCTCTTTCCAGATCCTCTCGTCCGGCCAGTTGGCGACTTCGTCGTTCGGGTCGCACTGGAAGTAGAGGCGCTGTATCTCCGGGGAGCGCGTGCTGACGAGCGAGAAGCCGCGCTCGTGGAGGGCGTAGATCAACTCCTCCGTCGAAGGCGGCCCCTCCACGAGCACCCCGAACCATCCAAAAGGATACTTCCGCTCGTACTCGGTGCGTACCTCCGCCGGGATAAAGGACCGCGACACCCCGTGAAAGCCATCCACCCCAACCACAAAGTCGCACACCAACTCGTGCTCCTCGCCATCCTTACGAAAGCGCACCTTCGGCTCCTCCGAGTCGAGGTCGAGCAACTCGGTGGCCTTGGCCTCAAAGAGGATTTGTCCGCCGGCGTCCAGACGGGTGCGGATGAGGTCTTTCACCACCTCGTGCTGGCCGTAGAGCGTGATCGCCTTCCCCGTCAACTCGTGCAGGTCGATGCGCTCCCGGCGTCCACCGAACTGCAGGTTTACGCCATAGTGGACAGATCCCTCCTCCCGCATCCGGTCCCCGACGCCCGTCTCGACCAGCAGATCGGTCGTACCCTGCTCCAGTACACCCGCCCGGATCTCCGACTCCAACTCTTCGCGGCCGCGAACCTCCAGCACGACCGAGTCGATCCCCCGCAAATGCAACAGGTGCGAGAGAATCAACCCCGCCGGCCCCCCTCCTACGATACCTACCTGTGTACGCATATCCCGCGCTCCTCTTTCCCGCAACTCACCGCGCCGCCGCCTGTGGGCCTACCGGCGCATGTTTGGCACTCTCGGCGGGCGACCTCGGTACGAGGGCGATAAAGATGGAACCTAGCAGGCCCACGAGCGCGAAGGCATAGAAACCCCAGGGTACGGCGAGCTGTGCCCCGACGAGGAACCCGCCGAGCAGGGGGCCGCAGATCGCCCCGATCCGTCCTATACCAGCGGCCCATCCCAGTGCGGTACCACGCCCGCTCGTCGGGTAATGCTTGCTCACATAGGCGTAGAGCAGGACCTGCGCGCTAAAGACCCAGACGCCCGTGGCAAAAACGGCGAGATAAGTCAGGATCAGCGGCATCTGGACGCTGAGCAGGAACAGAAACACCGCCGCGAGCGCGAACCATCCGGCGCAGACCACCTTAGAGCCGTACCTGTCGGCAACCGGTCCGGCCACGAGCAGGCCCACCACGGCCCCGAGGTTCAGGACCAGCAAGAAGGTAAGGGCCGCGCCCAGAGCGTAGCCGGCGTCGCGCATGATCGTCGGCAGCCACTGGTTGAGCCCGTAAACGAGGAGCAACCCCATAAACGAAGCCACGGAGAAAGCGAGGGTGCCGAGCAAGTACCCGCCCGAGAAGAGCGTCTTCAAAGCACCGAACCTGCCACTTTCGGAGGCGCGCTCTTCGGCCAGAACTTCCCGGACATCTTCGGGATCGAGGGTTATGCCATACTGGTCGGCGAGATCTTCGGCTTCGGAGCGGCGGCCGCTTGCGACGAGGAAGCTCGGCGATTCGGGCAGCTTCTTGAACATCAGCGGGACCAGGACGAGTGCGGGCAGCGCGCCGATTACGAACATTGCTCTCCAGCCCAGAGCGGGAAGAACCGGGATAGCGAAGAGCGCCGTGAGGACGCCACCGACGTGATATCCGGTCATCATGAACGTGATCGAGGAGCTACCACGCCTGAGTTGCGCATACTCCGATACCAGCGTGGCCGCCGTCGGGATCAGCCCGCCCAGGCCCAGTCCGGCGAGGAAACGGAACAGGCCGAAAACCTCCGGCGAGGGCGCGGCGGCGAGTAGTCCCGTAAACAGCGAGAAGCTCGTTACGCTGATCAGGATAGCCTTGCGGCGTCCGATCACATCGGTCAGCGTACCAATGGTGAGTGCCCCGATCATCATACCGATGAGCCCGTAAGAGGTGATCGCCCCGACCCGACCCGGCGTCAGCCCCCACGCCTCATACTCCAGTAGCGCCGGAGTCACGGCCCCCAATACCACGAGGTCGAACCCATCCAACGCCACCGCCACCCAACACAAGATCACCACCCATCGCGTGACGCCACCCTCACCTGAAGTACCCGCGTTCGTGGACATCTTCCTCTACTCCCCTTCCCCGAATCATCCGCCCGAACACCGAACGGCTTCCTGCCCCCTAATTCTCCCTGACCCGTTATTCTGAACACTAACCCGGCCCATGTCCAATACCGGATAAATACCCCGAGCATACGTTCTCGATACAAAGACGTTTTGGCCCTAACCATTTTTCCGGCGCTGGCACACAAACTCTTTGGGATCGGTCGACGCCAGGTCCTTACCGCCCCACACTAGCTGGTAACAGTAAAGTTTCACTATTGAACGACCGATAACTGTATTAGCAAAATTGTCAACAAAAGTACGGAGTCTACTGGGAGTCATTCCCCTGAGAGTTAGGAAAGCAAGGTCGAGAACCAGGATTCTAGTCGCCAGGGTTTCTGGCAAGGGGAGACTCTACGGCACCGGTATGGATACGGCCCGTTTTTTGGAGGCCATGACCGCCGGCCCAGCGCATGCCGCGCACCGGCGAACAGCCCATGCGAAGGGGGATCGGGAAGATGCGTAACGATCTCCGCCCAGGCGCGGCCGGCAGACGATCCGAGGCGGACCCCGCTTCGGTCGACCGCGATCGGAACACCCCGCCCGCCGTTTCCGAACCGACGGTGGCCTCGGTTCGGCCCGTTCCGTCGGCGTCCGCCATCAGCCGTCGCCGGTTTCTGGCCGGGTCCCTGGGTGGCCTGGCCGTCGCAGCCCTAGCGCCGGCGGCCGGCCACAGCCAACCCGGCCCCGCCGACCTGGCCGTCGCACTGAGAAAGGTTCTGGTGCTCGGTGCTGGCATGTCGGGTCTTGCCGCAGCGCTCGCCCTCTTTCGCCGCGGCCATGAGGTCACTGTAATCGAGTACCAGAACCGCGTCGGCGGCCGGCTCCTCTCCATCCCGCTCGAGAGCGGTCAATTTTCCGAAGCGGGCGGCGGGCATTTTCGAGCCAACATGCCCTACCTGCTCGACTACGTCCGGCGCTTCGACCTGCCGACCGTGACCATGAACGACGGCCTCCCCCGCTACATCGTTGATGGCAAGTGCGCCCAGGCCGCCGACCTCACATGCTGGCCCTGGCCGCTGGAGGACGCGGAGCGCGGGGTCGGCGTCTCGCCCACCCTGAACCGCTACCTTCACGCCAACGGCCTCGACACCGAAACGGTTCTCGACCCGAGCTGGCCCGACGACGAGACTATCCGTCAGCTCGACAGCGTCACCCTCGGCCAGTTGATCTCTGACGTCGGGGCGTCGGCTGCCTTCCTCTCGCTGCTCAATGCTCACGGCGGAACCTTTACCGACAGCTCCCCGGCGCTCTTCTCCCTACCCGATCTAGCCTACCACTTCGGCGACCAGAACCTGTTCCGGATCCGCGGCGGCAACGAACTCCTGCCGCAGGCTATGGCTGAACTCCTCGGCGACCGCGTCGTCCTCGACGCCCCGGTCACGGCCATCGACCAAACGGGAGATCGCATCAAGGTGACCGTCGAGGATGATCGCGAGTTCTTCGGCGACGCGATCGTTTCGACCATCCCGTTCACGGTCCTCAAAGACATCGACGTCCGCCCCGGCTGGTCAGCTGGCAAGCAGCGCATGTTCGACGAGATGGAGTGGAGCAATACGATCAAGATCGTCGTCCAGACCAAGACCCCGGCCTGGCTCTCCAAGGGAGTGCACGGCTGGCCGATGGCCGGCGGCGACCGCCCGTGGGAGCGGCTGATCGACATCACCGGCAACGAGCCTGGCGGACACGGCAACGCCTTTTTCTACCTGAACGGCACCAACGCCGAAGCTGTCCTCGCCCGTCCGCGGGGGAGCCGGGGGGACGAGATCCTGAACGCCTTCCAGGCCGATGCGCCCGACCTCTTCGACGAGGTGATAGCCGTCGAGGAGTTCGCCTGGACGGAACAGCCGTGGATCGGCGCCTCATTCGGCGGTCCACCGGTCGACGGCGCCTGGATGATCGAGGAGTGGACTCGCCCGGAGGACCGCCTCCACTTCGCCGGTGACTGGACCACCATGAAGAGCGGCTGGGTCGAAGGCGCGATCGAATCGGGACTGCGCGCCGCCCGCCAGATCGACCCGGGGTCGCCAGCGGAGAAACTGACCGGGTAGGCGTCGCGTCCGCTCACAAGGCGACGCTTAACCGAAAACTCGTCGTTTGTTAACCGACGCTTTACGCGTGGCCGATAGACTCCCCCAAGCAATACAGCATTTTTTGAAGGAGAGGTGTTCGGTGCGCATAACGCAACTCGACGGCCAGAGAGAAGCCGGCCGGGCACACTTCTCGTCTGGTAGGCTCTCGGAGAGCCGGTCGTCGGCGAGATCCCCGCAGCAGTCGTGCAACTGGGCAACGGCTCGTTTACGCGAGGTTCGTAAAGACATGAGGGGAAGAATCAGTTGAGGATCGGGGCGGTCGCGGCGAAGGAGTTCTGGGGGCTCTTTCGCCAGCCACAGCTCCTCTTGCTCTTGCTGATAGGGCCGGTTCTTGTCATGGTGGCGTTTGGTATGAGCTTGAGCTTAGATAGCATTCTGTGGCCGCGTGTCGTCGTGGTGGTGGAGCCCGGGAGTGAGGGGGCCGAGATCTTCGAGAGTTCCCGGGAGGAGTTTACTGACCGCGCATACATCGTGGGCACGACGGAAGACCCGGAGGAGGCTAGGGAACGACTCCTGCGGGGCGAAGCGGACGCCGTGATCGCTGTCCCGCCCGATCCTCTGGAGAGGGTAGAGCAGGGCGAGCAAGCGACCCTGGGCGTCACTTACAGTTCCATAAACCCCATCTTCGGGACCCAGGTACCGGAACAGGCATACAGCCTGGTCACGGGGCTCAACCAGAGCGTCGTGCAGGCGGCGATCGAACGCAACATCGGGGATATTCGCTCCGTCCAGGAGCAAGTCAGCGAGCTGAACAGCCGGTTCGACGAGGATACGGACCAGGCCGCGCAAACCCTCGCCTCTGATGAAGCCCAGGCGACCACGGCCGGGCTGGCCGAGTCTCTGACGTCCCTGGAGAACGCTCTGCGGCTTCTGCAAGCAGTAAGGCCCGGGGAGGAAGGAGACGCCTCGGACTCGCTGGAGCAGGTGGAAGAATCGCAGAGCGTTCTCGCGGAGGTGCGGGAGGCCCAGGAGGCGGGACCGCAGGAGGTCCAGGAGAGGAGCGGTGTAGAGGGCCTCGAAGAGCAGCTCTCCTCCCTGCAGGAGACGCTCTCGAGCCTACCCACGGGAGTGTCACCGCGGATCCTGGCGAACCCGTTCCGGCTGGACCTGGAGAACCTGGCCTCCCCGCCAAGCCTGGTGGGCTTCTACGCGCCGGCGCTCCTGGCCCTGCTCATCCAGCATATGGCCGTGAGCCTGGCCTCCCTGAGCGTAATCCGGGAACGACTGAGCGGTGCCTACGAGTTCTTCGAAGTCTCGCCACTGGGACCCGGAGAGCTTCTGGCGGGGAAGTTCCTGACGTACTTCGGGCTCGTACTCGGGGCGAACCTGGCGGTGGCGGCCGTGCTCGTAGCCTTACTCGGCATCCCCCTCACCGGTGGCGTACCGATGATGGTCCTGGCGATGTCTCTCGTGACGATGGCCTCTTTGGGTTTGGGGCTCCTGGTCTCCGCGCTCGCCAAGAGCCAGCTGCAGGCCGTACAGGTCTCGATGCTCCTGCTTATAGGGAGCGTGCTCTTCGCGGGCTTCCTGTTTCCCTTGAGCGACCTGAAAGGACCGGCCGTGGTCGTGGCCTACTTCCTGCCGGCGTCCTACGGAATCCGCGCCCTGCAAGACATAATGATTCGGGCTGGAGGCATCTCCTACTTCGATCTCGCCGGGCTGCTCATCATAGCCGCCGTTAGCCTTATACTGACGCGCTACCTCATGGGAAGGAAGAAGACCTGATAGCTGCTATCGAGGCCAGAAACCTGACGAAGAGCTTCGGCGACGAGCGTATCCTCAAGAGCCTGAACCTGACGGTAGCCAAAGGCGAGATCTTCGGCCTCATCGGCCCCAGCGGCTCGGGCAAGAGTACCCTCCTGAGGACCTTCACCGGATACCTGACACCCTCCGAGGGGGAGGTCGGGGTCCTGGGGAAGTCTCCTCCAGAGTTCACCCCGAAAGACCGCCGCCGCATAGGCTTCATGCCGCAGGGTTTCGTCCTCTACGGGGAACTCTCCGTCCGCCAGAACCTGAACTTCGTGGCCGGCCTCTACGGCCTTGGGTTTGGCGAGCGTCGCCGGCGAGTGCGCGAGGCTTTGGAGTTCGTGGAGCTCTGGGAGCACCGGCGCAAGACGGCGGCCAACATCTCCGGCGGGATGCAGCGGAGACTCCAGCTTGCGGCGTCCATCGTCCACGAGCCCGAACTCCTCTTCGTCGATGAGCCCACCGCCAACCTCGACCCCATCCTCCGCCGCCGGTTCTGGGAAGAGTTCAGGCGGCTGCGTGAAGGGGGCCGCACGCTATTCATCACCACCCAGTACGTCGGGGAGGCCGAACTGTGCGACAGGGTGGGCCTTCTGGTCGACGGCGTCCTCATAGCCGTCGGCACCCCGGACGAACTCAGACGTCGGGCTTTCGACGGCGAACTCATCCAACTGGTCCTCGGCGGAGACCCGGGCAGCCTGGGCACGCCCCTGAAGGCCCTGGAAGAGGTGGGACGCGTCACTGAAGTCCTGAAGGACGAAGAAACTACAGAGCAGGCCGCCAGCCGTATCCGACTCCTCGTCGAGGACGCCGACTCGGCGCTTCCCGGGGTTATGGAGGTCCTCAACGATGCTGAAGTCCTCTCCGTGGGCATACCCCAGCCCTCCTTCGACGAGGTCTTCTTCCGCCTGGTCAAGGGGACGAAACACTCGGAGTAAGCCGTTAGGACTTCGCGGCCCTCTCCAGTATGGAGCGCAACACGTCCAGCTCTCTCTCGCTAAGCCGGAGGCCATCTTCGTTCCCGGTTCGGGAGGATTGCCGAGCATCCGCCTCTACGAGAACGGTGGAGATGGACGCGATGAAATAAGAGAAGATGCCTACAGCGTAGAGCATTAGTAAGAAGCCCAAGATGCGCCCTCCGAGGGTTACGGGGTAGATCTCGCTGGCCACCGTAGTGACGGTGGTAGCCGACCACCACAGCGCATCCCCGAAGGTCTCCATCTGGCTGCCCGGGACCCCGTTCTCGAGGATGAATCCCAGGGCGGCCCCGATGAGCATCACCAGCACGGATATGAGGCCGATCTGTCCCAGACGGCGCCGTTTGAGCAGCACGAGGGCTCCCTGCGAGCCGCGTCCCCCGAAGACCAGAAGCCGGAAGAGCGGCAAGGCACGAGTCGCCCGCAGGACGCGGAGCAGCCGGAGGACTCTCAAGAACGGGACCAGGAGCACCAGGACGTCCAGCCAGTTGCGCCGCAGGTAGGCGCGCTTGACCGGCGCCAGAGCGAACTTGACAGCGAACTCGGCGAAAAAGAACCCCCAGAGGACCCATCCCAGGACGGCCAGCAACCCTTGCCAGGGCTCGCCCAAATCCCCACCAAGCTCCATAACCGCTATGAGGATAAGCAGGATGGAGGCGAGGGCGAGCGGCAGGTCGAGGTACCGGTCCAGGCGTTCGCGGAGGTGCTCCCTACGCTCGGGATCGTCCCGAAGCTTCCGCGGCCGACCCTCCGACACTTCGCTCATGTCCCCATCTTACCCTCCGCTTCTTCAATACGGACCAGAGTCCTTCCGACACACGGAGCCGCATCCTGCCAGAGACGAAGCACCCGGCGATCAGGGAGATCGCCGGGTGCCCCTGGTATCGAGAATGCAATCATCTCCAAACTCACTTAACCCGCCTTGAGGAGCAGGCTTGTAGAAAGAAAACTCTCCGACCTGCATCTCTACCGTCTCGAAAAGCGTGTAAGGCTGCGCAGGCCGTTCTATCGCGTAACGTAAGGATCATCTACCGACGCCCTGCCCGATCAGGTAGCTCACGAACATGGCTATCGTGCTATGCACGATAGCCGCGGCGCTGAGTCTCCTAGCGTGTAGCCCGTAACTCCAAGGACGATGGCTATGAACTCGATGGCTATGGAGACGAAGTAAAGACCCGCCGGTACGCAGAAGACCAGCGCGACGACCGAGAGTACGCGGCCTATTAGCCCCCGCCGGGCGCCTTGACCCTCTCTTCATGTCTCTGCTCCTTTCTTTGAGTGTTTCGTTGGCCGTGTTCCACTAGCCACGGTCTCCGAGCTCGATCGTGACCTCGCGTGCCTCGCCGCCGCTCGCGACGGTCATCTCGACTACGTCGCCGGGGCTGTACTCACGCAGCCTAGAGAGGAGGTCGCCGGTGCTGTCGACACCTTCGCCATCAAGGGCGGTTACGACGTTCCTCGGCTCCACGCCGGCCTCTGCCGCGGGGCCTCGCGGGTCCACGTTCGTGACGAGCGCGCCGGACTCGACCCCGATGCCGAAGCGCTGGGCCGTTTCCGGGGGAAGGTTGGTCAGCGAGACGCCAAGGTACGGGTGGACCGCTTCGCCGCTCTCGATGATCTGGTCGGCGATCGCGGTCGCCGTCTCGGAGGGTATGGCGAAGCCTATGTTGACAGCCCCGGTCTGCTGCGGAGGTAAGTAGGCGACGTTGATGCCGACGACCTCGGAGTCGGCGTTTACCAGGGCGCCGCCGGAGCTGCCGGGGGAGATGGCCGCGTCTGTCTGGATCAGGTCCACCAGCGCGGTCTCCTGCCTGCCACCTGTGATCTCGCCCGACACCTCGCGGTTGAGCCCGCTTACGACGCCCGCCGTTACCGTGGACTGAAACCCCGACGGGCTTCCGACCGCGACCGCGAGTTCCCCGAGCACGAGGTCCCCGCTGTCTCCGAACTCCGGCGCCGGCAGGCCCCCCCGGTCCACCTTGACCACCGCGATGTCGGTGTAGGGGTCGGTCCCGACCACCTGTCCTTCTTCCACGCTCCCGTCGGCGAAGGCTATATTGACTTCCTCGGCGTTCTCGACGACGTGATTGTTGGTGATAATGTAGCCGTCCTCGCGGTAGATCACGCCGCTCCCCAATCCCTGTCCCTGCTGCGGACCGCGCGGGGTGGTCTGGACGGCCTCCACGTTCACCTGCACTACCGACGGGCCGAGGTCGGCCGCCACCACCTCTACCGGCCGGGCGTCTCCCGAAGTAACCTCGGAAGGCTGAGCCGCGTAAGCTACGTTCTCTCCGTCGTTCTCCCCCGGGTCCCCTTTCTGAGCTTCTCCCCCACCCGCGCAGCCAGCTAGCAGCAGCGACGAGAGGGCTAAGCCCGCGGTCACCGCCGATAGCCGCTTTGTCGTTGCGCTGTTGCGTGTTGTCGTGTCCGCGAAGTGTTGCATTCGCCTTCTCCTTTGTTCTTTGAGCTTTCTGGTTACGGTTTCTCTATTAGCAGCACGTACGGTTCGTCCCGAAGTGTCACGTAGACGTCCTCCTCACCCACGGCCACGCCGGACGGTTCGGCCTCTTCAAGGTCCTCTTGCGCCACGAGAGGTCCCAGTTCCACAGTCTCGACGGTCTCCAAGGTCTCGGAGTCGAGCACCACCAACTCGTCATTCGTGACGGCGTAGAGACGTCCTTCGTCAATAGTTAGGTACTCAGCCGGGGCATCGAGAGTCGTTTCGGCTGTGGTGTTTAGCTCGCCGCTCTCGCCAGGCTCCACGACTGCCAGCCGTCCGGATTCGGTTTCGCCGACGTATGCTCTCTGCGGATCGGCTTCATCGACGGCGAGGGAGCCAGCCTGCAGGGGCAGCGCCCCTCGTAGTTCCGGCGGGCCGCCTGCGTATAGTGCGACACCCTCGGAGCCTGCCAGCCAGAACCCGTCTTCCCCGCTTGGTTCGATCAGTGCATCCTCCGACACTCCGACCTCCACTTCGGCGGCCACGTCACCTGCGTTCTCCAGGTCCACCATCGACACCGTTTGGCCGTCCTCGGAGAGGGCGTATAGAGTCTGGGAGCTGAGTCCCGTAGAGGTGCCTCCCAACGCGACCCTCGTGGGGGACTCGCCGGCGGCAAAGGTGCGCACCTCCAGCAGGCTGTCATTCTCAGCCACGGCGATCTGATCCCGCTCCGGCTTGGGCAGGTATATCTTGCCCGGTGTACGGCCTCGCTCCAGCGCCAGGTTCTCGCCCGCGGCGGCCTCGATCTGATCCGAGATAGTCACGGGGAAGTCCCGGGTCCCGTCGAAGCTCTGTCCAGTATCGAGCCGCACCAGCCGCTGCCCGTCTTCCTGCAGGGCGATGACCACCCCCTCCTCCTCCGACCACGCCGGATCCCGTAGGGGCACGTCCACCGAGGCCACGACTCCCCTCTCAGGAGGTCCCTGCTTCGCGGGTGCGTTGCCCACACCGCACCCGGCGAGGACCATAGCCAAGCCCATCGTCAGAACGGCCGTCTTCAAGGTTCTTTTCTTCTGTTCGGTTTCGTACACGTTTATCTCCTGATTTTTCTTCGGATTGCCGGTTGTCGGCCGTCTTCTTTGGTTGCGGTCTCCACGAGCCCTGCCCCGATTCGAAGCTCGCCGTAAATGCGGCTCCCGAAGAGCTACAGGAAGCATGCGGAGCCCCGCCGTTGCCTCTCTATTGTCTCTAGCCTCGGCTCTCCGCCTGGTCGTCGGGGTTCACGGTCTCGATGCGATTGAGCTCCTGAAGGATCGCACGTGTCTCGGCGGTGAGTTGCTCGATCTCCGGCAGATTCTCTTGCAGGGCGTTGGGGAGTACCTCGATATCACCACTCTCGAAGGCTTCGATGATGTTGTCGTAGCCGGAGACTCCCTGTACGTATGCCGCGATGAGCAGCTCGTGGACCGGCTCCATATCCTCGGGCGGCACGATCAGCCGTAGGGCCGCAAGGCCGTCGTCGACCTCCGCCCGGGCCTCCTCGATCGACTCGACTTCGATGCCAATGGTCAGCGTCCCTTCTTGCAGCTCGGCGCTCGGGTCGATAAACCTAAACAAGCCAAGGGCACTCTGCTCGACAATGGGACGCACGGTTTGCACGTAGTTCTCCACGTCCTCGCGCTCCGCGACGGTCTCGGGGATAGAGAGCTCGCGTCCGGCCGGACCATCTATGGCGAACCCGCCGATGACCACCTCGTCGTCCGCAGCCTGCGTAGACGCCTCATCCTCGTTCTCCGATGTGTTGCCCTGTGTCTGGCCTCTGCCGCAGCCCGCGAGGGTCAACGCGAGGAGGACGGCCAGTGCCAGCATGTGTACTTGCTTCATCGCGTCCTTTCTTTAGTAGGCAGTCTGCTAACGGTACAGCCAGCACGGGGGGCGGCCGTAGTGCTCGTGCAGCCGGATCTCGTACTCGTAGTCGATGGGCGCGTCCGGGTCCCATTCGGGGGCGGATTTGATCTCCAAGCTCTCCAGGTCCGTGTACACCTCTCTCCAGGTCCAACTAACCTCCGAGACCCAGCACGGGGAGGCCAGAACCTTCTTGCCGGGCAGCCAATTGCGCGTGTCGACGCCCAGGTACCGGATCACCCACTCCTCGTCGTCCACGACGAAGTCCTCCACGTGCCCGACCTCCCCGTCGGCCGACCCGATACGGTACCCGGTGACCTCCTTTGTGCTTCTCAGGTGTGGGTCGCCCCGCTCCTCGAAGATTGGCTCCCCTTCTTCCGCCAGCCCTGTGGCCGGCTCGTGCATGCCTCCCGGGCAGGCTCCGGAGTATGTGGGAACGAGAGGAGGGGGTGCAGCTTCCCAGCCGATACCCCAGGACGGATTTATTCTGTGATACCCGTAGTAAGCGACCTCCTGCTGATCGGCGACCGGACGGTCTGCTTCGACGCCAGGGCTGTTCTTCACCTGCTTTCCGGTAAGGTTCGTTATAAGACACCCGCCTCCCTATCCAAGCACCCGATAAGCTCGGGCGAGGTCAGCACTCGACGGTTGGCTAACAAACCACAGGCCTTCACAACGAGGTAGCGAACCTTCCAACTCTCGTCATCGAAAAACAACGCCTCCACGTCTCCGACGTTCCCCTCAGCCGCGTAGACTGGGCAACGCTGTATATCCTTCGCACTCCGTAACATATTTGCTCTCCTTCTAACTAGTAGGACCAAGTTGCGGCTCATCTCAACCTGTGCGGGACGTTCTCGCACAGCCCCAATGCGCACGAGAACCCCGGGGCCTGACGCCAGATGCACTTCACGGCCGGGTGATGGGCTCCCCGAGTTTCCCGCCGACGAAGCCGCCGAAGAGGTTGACGAGAAACAGGATCGAACCGGCCACCCACGCGGCGCCGATAGGACCAAAGGCCACGGGCGGCACGGCCACACCCTCCGCGAACACGATCCCAAAGAAGGCGAGGATAATCGCCAGGATGACCCCAGCGATCAGGCCAAAGACCGCCGTCAATGCTCCGTGCCTGCCACCCGCGTACCGAGCCGTCCTGGCGGCGACGTAGCCTCCTACGAGGTACGAGAGAAAGCCCGAAACCAGAGAGACGACCACCACCGCGGCCGTGAACACCCCACGCTCGACCTGAGGCTCGGCGATTAGCCCGTACATCTGCCTCAAGATGGTGCTGACCACGATTCCGGTCAGCACCGCCAGCACCCATCCAAAGGCCACCGCGCCCCACCGAATGCTGCGCTTGAAGCCGCTAGTGGCGCCTACCGTCTCGTCGCTCATCGAGAAACCTTTCCTTCTCTAGCCACTGAATTCCTGGAACCATTGTTTCTCCGTGCCGTTAAGCTCACGAGAGACACCGTTAGCTCCCGGCAAAGGCCACGTTAAGGCGCCTTTACACAACAATGGGATTGCCCTGCGAGCGCCGTCGGCGTCTCGCCTCCTTCGTCACGCTTGCATCGTCAGCCCGGACTGTTGCCGGGGATCTTTTGAGTCTCGCAGAGGCCGGTTGGACATCCGCAAGGATTGCAAGGAAACCGTAAAGGTTCGGTTAACGTGGCCCAGTCGGGCAGCGCGGTTGGTTAGAATCTGCTTATGCGTTTCAGGTTCCGGGTTTGGATGCCGCTGCTGGCGGTCTTGCTGGTGCTGCTATCGATCGTGACGGTGCTCCTCTACGCGGTCCCGGCGACCAACTCCCGGCTCGGTGAGTACATCGAAGATCGGGCTCTGTCCCGGGCCGTAGCGGCGGCGAATGCCGCGGCGTCTGTAGAGGGAGACGAGGAGCTACAGCGCGAGTTGGACCTGGCCGCCGAGACGGGAGGAGGAGAGGTGCTGCTTGTCGACCAGCAAGGCAACGTTACGAAGACAGCCGGCGAGCGCCTGATCTCCCCCCCACCGGAGAGTGTCCTTCAGAACGCTGCAAACGGGGAGCGGATGAACGACATCGTCGGCGAACAGAGGGTGGCCGTCGTCCCGCTGATCCGGGGAGGAAACTTCGAAGGAGGGGTCGTCTTCGCCCCCGACGAAAGCGAGCGCACGACAAACCGGATCTTCTTGCGTAGTGGCATAGAAGCCGTGGCAGTGGCCGGGGTACTGGGCGGGGGGCTTGCGCTCCTCCTCGCTACCCTACTGAGCCGGCGGGTCGAGTGGCTCATCGTCGGGGCCCGAGAGATCGAACGGGGCAGGCTCTCCCACCGGATCGAACCCGGCTTCAACGACGAGCTCGCCGAGCTTGCCCGGACCTTCAACTCCATGGCCGAGAAGCTCCAGGGCTCCTTCGAGAAGCTCAAAGAGAGCGGCGCGACCCTCAACGTGATCCTGAACAACCTGGGCGAGGGCGTGCTCGCGACGGATCTTTCGGGGAACATCATGTTCATCAACCTCGCCGCCCGCTCCATGCTGGGTCTCGGCAGCGAGGGACCGTTCGAGAGGCCGCCGAACCCCTGGAAGGATTTCGACCTGCCGGAGGCGGTAGCCCGCTGTGCGAAAGAGAGAGAATGCCCCGAGATCCGGGTAAGCGACGGGGAGAGCTTTCTCCAGGTCAAGCTGGAGCGTTTGGACAAGTTCGACGATCACAAGGGCGGGGTCCTCGTGGTGATCCGGGACCTCTCCGAAGGGCGGCGGCTGGAGGCGAACCAACAGCGCTTCCTGGCGAACGCCGCACATGAGCTCAAGACCCCAATCACCACGATAGTGGGCGCTTCGGAGCTGTTGCTCACCGAGAGTGAGGACGACCCGGAGACAAGGCGCCGCCTCTCGGATTACATCTACTCGGAGGCCCGTCGTATGCAACGGCTCTCGGAGACGCTCCTGCGTTTGGCCAGGACGGGCGCGGACCTGCGGTACCCTGATATTGAGGTTTTGAACCTAGACGATGCTGCACGGGAGGCCGCCGAGCGAATGAAGCCGCTCGCGGAGAGCGCGGGGCTTACCCTGCGAGTGGAGGGGCGGGGCGGATGCGTCTGGGCGGACCACGAGTGGCTCGAGCAGTCGCTCCTCGTCGTATTGGGCAACGCCGTCCGACACTCCGAGCGCGGGGGCGAGATCGGAATACACGTGGAGGGCGCCACTGTTAGAGTAGAAGATGAGGGGAGCGGTATTAGCAGGTCCGACCTTCCCCACGTCTTCGAGCGCTTCTACCGGGGTAAGGGAGATCTTGAGAAAGTGGGCGCCTCCGAGGGCTTCGGGTTGGGGCTGGCCATCTGCAAGGATCTGGTGGAGAGAATGGGCGGGAGGATCTCCCTGGATTCCGAGGAAGGTGTGGGTACGAGGGTAGAGATCGAGCTGCCGGAGGTGGGTGAGGATGCCGAAGATACTGATAGTTGAGGACGATCCAGCGGTAAGGGGAGTGGTGGAGATCGCCCTCAACCGCGAGGGTATGACGACGCTGACAGCCGGGGACGGAGAAGAAGCTCTAAGACGACTCAACTCTTCGGACGGGACCGTCGACCTCGTCATCCTGGACGTGATGCTACCGGGGATGGACGGCGTGAGCGTGTGCCGGGAGATCCGGGCGGGCGGCGAGAGCAGCGACGTGCCGATCATTATGCTCACCGCTCGCGATGATGAGACGAGCGTGGTGGTGGGTCTCGAGGTGGGGGCGGATGATTACATCACCAAGCCCTTCTCCCCGCGCCAGCTAGTTAGCCGCGTCCGGGCGCTTCTCAGGCGGCGGCGCCTGGACGCGACCGTTGCCTCCGGTGAGCCCCGGAAGATAGAGTTCCCGGGTCTGGAGATAGACCTCCTCAGGCGGCAGGTCCGCGCGTGGGGGACGCTTGTCGAGCTGACTGCCAAAGAGTACGAAATTCTAGTATTACTTGCCGCGCACCCGGGAAGAGTTTACGACCGCGAGCAGATCATGCGCCACCTCTGGAACGGTGACTTCTTCGGCGAGGCCCGCGCCGCCGACGTCCACGTCCAACACATCCGCAAAAAGATAGAGAACGACCCGAAGAACCCGCGCTACGTCCAGACCGTTCGTGGCATGGGCTACAGGTTCGCGGAACTGTAAACGCTCCCGTGGATCGCGAACCGTTAAGAAGTCTTACGGTTCCCTTGCAGTCTCTTGATCTTGGCCAGCCGGGCATTACATCCGTGGTGCAAGAATAAGGACCGTCACCCGGACAGAGCGAAGGGAAGGTACGCGTGCGCTCAAATAGAGGTTCCCGGACAGCCCGAAGAGAAGCTACGAAACCGGGCTCTTGAGGGTTACCCTGACGAACCGGGGCCTCTTGCAAGCGGTGCTCCTGGCCTTCGCGCCGCTCCTCGTCTACCAGTTCCTGGCGGCTGTGGTCGCGACGGTCTTGCTGCTTGCGGCCGGGCTGCTCCTGGCAGTGGCGCTCTCGGCTCCGGTCGAGTTGCTCCACAGGCACAAGGTGCCGCGTCTGGCGACCGTAGCCCTTATAGTCCTCGTTATTCTTGCCGTCTTGGGGCTGGGCGGGTCCCTGCTGTTACCGGTGCTCGCGGAGCAGATCTCGCAACTGGCCTCGTACCTACCCGATGCGCTCTCGCAGCTCGTCGAGCGGCTCAGCAACCTGGCGAGCCGCCTGGGGATTCAGACCGGTGGCGGCAGCATCTCGCCCTCTACCCTGGCGAGCATCGGCAGGCGGGAGCTCGGCGGGGTTTTAGGTATCTTTAGCGGTTTCGCATCGTTCTTGTCCGGCCTGGTAGTTATCCTCTTCGTCCCACTCTACCTGGCGGCGATGCCCGAACCTGTCGAACGGTGGGTCGTGAGGCTCTTCCCGCCCCGGCGCCGGGAGAAGGCCCGAAAGGTCCTCCGCGAGTCCCGCGAGAGCTTGCTGGGGTGGCTCGGGGGGCGTCTGTTCTCCATGCTCGTCGTCGGCGTGCTCTCGACCATCGCCCTGTACGTGATCGGCATCCCCGGGGCGCTGTTTTTTGAAGATCTTCTGGGGGCTCGTCGCGTTCGTCCCGATCATAGGCTCCGTGGCCGGAGCCGTCCCGCCGCTCGTGCTCGTGTTCGCAGGGGACTCGCTGGACGTTCTGTGGATCCTTCTGGAATACGTGGCGATACAGCAAATCGAGAGCAACCTCCTTACACCCCTGGTCACGCAACGAGCCGTCTCACTTCACCCGGTGGTCTTTATCGCCTCCGTCACCGTCGCGGGCGCCGCCTTCGGCGTCCTCGGCGCGCTGCTAGCGGTCCCGACCACCGTGGTAGCCGGGGTCCTGGTCGACGAGCTGTGGTTCCGGCGCCTGGAAGGGAAGGAAACTTCCGGATCTTCGCAATGACGCAGGCTCGGCTGGGCCTGCGGCGGGGTAAGCTCTAGCTTATGAACGGACCCGTTACCAATCGCGGTCTCTTGCGCGCGGCGCTGGTGCTGGCGCTCGCGCTCTTCGGCTTGTTCATGATCTGGCAATTCGTCTCTGGAATCGCTACGGCCGTGCTCGTGTTCTTATCGGGACTGCTACTGGCGGTGGCCTTGTCGGGGCCGGTCGAGGCGCTTCACCGGCGCAAGGTTCCCCGGGCCGTGGCCTCTGCGGCGATCGTGCTGGGCGTCCTGGTCACACTCGGCCTCGGCGCCTACCTGTTCTTGCCCGTGCTGGCCGAACAGATCTGGCAACTGGTCTCCGCCCTGCCATACGCGCTATCCCGCCTCGGCGACCTCTCGGAGTGGCTCGCGGAGAGGACCGGACTACCGATCGGCGGCGGGGGTGGGCCTTCTTTCTCCACCCTGGCTTCCTTCGGACGCCGGGTTCTGGGCGGGACTTTGGGGCTCTTCGATAGCCTGACGGCGCTCGTCTTCGGCCTGGTGGTCGCCATCCTGGTACCCCTGTACCTCACGGCGAGCCCGGAGCCCGTAGTGATCTGGGCCTTGAGGCTCTTCCCACCCGGCCGTAGATCACGGGTGCGCGAAGTGCTCTCGAAGGTGCGCCTCAGCCTACTTGATTGGCTCAAAGCGCGTTCGGTCTCCATGGTCGTCGTAGGGGTCCTGTGGACCGTCGCCCTCTACGCCCTGGGCATACCCGGCGCGCTGTTTCTGGGGATCCTCGCCGGGTTGCTGGGGTTCGTGCCCTACATCGGGCCCATAATCTCCGTCATCCCGCCGGTCGTGCTGGCGCTCGCCGGGAATCCGGCGAACGTCTTGTGGGTCTTGCTCTCTTACTTGGGCATCCAGCAGGTGGAAGGCTACCTCCTGAAGCCCCTGGTGGAGGGGAGGTTCACCTCGCTACACCCGGCGGTCGTCGTGGTCTCCGTCTCGCTTACAGGCGCGGCCTTTGGCTTCCTGGGTACGCTCCTGGCGGTCCCGGCGATCGTCGTGGCCAAGGTCCTTATAGAGGAGTTGTGGTTCCAGCGCATGGAGGACGAACCCGAAGCCTTGAAGGAAGCCTGCCAGCGATGACCGCAGGCCGGCTTTTTCTTTGTTTACACTACCGTAGGTGGGAGGCAATCAGCTACTCAACAGTTACACTTTTGGCGAGGTTGCGTGGCTTGTCCACGTTCAGGCCACGCGCTTTGGCGACGTGGTAGGCGAGGAGCTGCAGCGGCACGGTGGAGACGAGCGGGCTCAGTATCTCTGGCATCTCCGGCACCGGCAGCGTGACCTGCGCCACGCGCGCGGCCGCAGCGTCGTCTTCGCGGGCTATGGCTATAACGCGGGCACCGCGGGCTACGGTCTCCTCGACGTTGGAGAGGGTCTTCTCGCGCAGGGTGCCCTCGCCGAGGACGGCGACTACCGGGCACTGCTCGTCGACGAGGGCTATCGGGCCGTGCTTCATCTCGCCGGCAGGGTAGCCTTCGGCGGGGAGGTAGGAGATCTCCTTTAGCTTCAACGCCCCCTCTAGCGCTACCGGGAACAGATGTCCCCGCCCCAGGAACAGCGCGCACCGCGCCCCCGCGAACACCCCAACGGCCTCCCCCACCCGCCCCTCTAGCAGCCCCAGAGCCTCCTCGACCTTCTCCGGCGAGCGGCGGAGCCCACATCCAACATCCGACAACTGCTCCCCGGAAAGGCCCCCGCGCCTCCCCGCGAGCTCGAGCGCCAGGAGGTATAGCGCCGCGACCTGCGTGAGAAAGGTCTTCGTTGCGGCCACCCCAACCTCCGGACCAGCCTTGGTCAAAAGGACCGCTTCAGCCTCGCGAGTAAGAAGAGAGCCCTGCGTATTGGTCACGGCCAGCACACGCGCCCCGAAGCCCCGCGACGCCTCCACCGCGGCCAGAGTGTCCGTCGTCTCCCCACTCTGGCTTATGGCGACCACGAGAGTACTCTCATCTCCAATGGGGTCCGCGTATCGATACTCGCTCGCCACGGCCACCTCGACGGGCAGACGGGCGAGACGTTCTATAGCGTACTTGCCGAGGAGCCCGGCATGATAAGCCGTTCCACACGCCACCACCACGATACGCTCGATCCCCGAGAAGTCAAAGTCCAGCTCCGAGAGGTCCACGACACCGTCGGTGTCCAGACGGCCTGCAAGGGTAGCCTGAAGAGCGGCGGGTTGTTCGTGGATCTCCTTGAGCATGAAGTCCTCGTAGCCGTTGAGTCCTAACTCCTCCGCGCTCCAATCTACCTCGAAGGTCTCCCGCTCCACGGGCTGGCCATACAGAGTTTGTATCTCCACCGAAGAGTCAGTGAGCACCGCGATCTCTCCGTTCTCCACGAAAAGGAACCTCCTGGTATTGCCGAGCAAGGCCTGAACCGCGCTAGCCAGGAAGTTTTCGCCCTCTCCAAGACCCACGACCAGCGGGCTCTGGTGGCGCGCCGCGACTATGGTCCCAGGCTCCTCCGCGCTCATCACCGCGACCGCGAACGACCCCTGCAGACGCTTCAACGTTCCCACGAGCGCCTCCCGCAAAGGCTCGCCCGCCGCTACCCTCTCGGCCAGAAGGTGCGCGATGACCTCTGTGTCCGTCTCCGAGCGGAACTCGAAGCCACGCTCCCTCAACTCTTCCCTTAGCTCCGCGTGGTTCTCGATGATGCCGTTGTGGACCACCGCGACCTCGGGACCACCCGCGGGGGCGCCGCCCCCGGTGTGGGGATGAGCATTCGCCTCACTGGGGCGGCCGTGCGTGGCCCACCGGGTGTGCCCCACTCCCACCCTTACCTTGAAGAAGTCGTCATACTTCTCGCCGATGGCGCCCGCCAGGTTGTCGAGGGGACCCACCTCTTTGGTCGTCTCGATCCCTCTCTCCGGCATGGCCAGGGCGAGTCCGGCCGAGTCATAACCCCGGTATTCGAGGTTCCGCAAGCCCTCCATGAGGACCTCGACACACCGCTCCTTGCCCACGTAACCGACTATCCCGCACATAGCGCACCTCCTCTTCGTCCCGGACAAAGGACCGGGACAATAGTTACCCTGAAGCAGGACCACAAAGGATGCAAAGAGAAGCCGCGAGAGTACCACTCGGGTCCCGGGAGACGCTTTGTCCCCGGCGTCACCGCCGGGATTTGTCGCCGCCCTAACGACCGCCCGTAAGCCGAGACGCACCCGCCGAATTACTCGATGAACGTCTACCTCGTCGACTCCCATCCCGGTATTCCTCGCCGGCCATGGGAGCCCTGGCGCTTTGTATTCTGTTCGCTTCTTCTCCGTCGGCCTTTTTCAGAGACCTGCTCGTGTACTCGTCTATTATCAGACATCAGACGAAACCCGGTTTTACTTTAACAACCCTCCTTATCTCGCCCGCAACGGTGCTCCTGACCTTTAACTTTAATCCTCCCGAGACGTAAAGGGAAGAGTGAATTCTCGTAGCCTTGATGGGTGGTCGTTAGAAGCGAAGGACGAGGAAGACTATTTATATACCGCGATTCCGTCGCAATCTCCTTCAGCGGTCGGGTCAGGAGCGCAGGACGAGTACGGCGCCGGCGATTACGAGTACGGCGCCGGCGATCTTCGGGAAGCTAACAGTGTTGACCGGTAAGTTGAGCAGACCAAACTGATCGAGGACGATGGAGGCGACCATCTGACCCGCGATCACGAACCCGACGGTACTCGCCGCCCCAATGCGTGGGGTCAGGATAATCGAGGCGAACACGTAGAACGCCCCCAGAAACCCGCCGGCCCAGACCCACCACGGCGCCCCCGAAAGGCCGGCGACGTTCGGCGCCCCTTCGCGCGCGGCGAGCCCGGCCACGAAGAGCGCGAGCGTCCCGACCGCTGAAGGAGATGGCCGCCGCCGTAATAGGCCCGCCAACCGCCCCGCGCAGCCCGGCGTTCACCGCGAACTGAATCGGCACGGCCACCCCCGCCGTAAAAGCGAATAACACAAAGATCCACTCAGCCCTCATCGTCCTCCTTGTCCTCGCCGTGTGACCCATACCGGTGCTCTCTACACAAACGGCTCTGTCAAGATCCACTTTGAACGAACTCCAGAATCATCTGATCCGTCATCCACTCCACCGGCGCCCTGTCATCGGTCAACACCGGTCCCGAACCTTCGGCTGGTTCGATCTCACCCGCTATCTCCTTCGCCAGCGGACGCACGATCTCCGGCGCCCCCGCGACGTTCTCCCGCATCACCTCCGCCCCGGTCTCTTCCTCCGTTCCAACGACGATAGTGTTGAACGGCCCGGCATCGAAGGCGTAGACATGCTCGTAGACCTCGTTCATCGTCCGGGCTATGGAATTCGGGACCCGCCTGTCATCCGGGGTGTGGCCAACATTAATGGTTACTACGCTCTTCTCCGAAAGGTGTTCGCGTACCTCTCCAAAGAACTCCGCTGTCGTGAGATGGAACGGTATATAGGGCTGGCGGTAGGCATCGATTACCACGAGGTCGTATTCGTTATCCGTAGTGCGTAGAAAGTAGCGGCCATCGGCGGTGTGGGTGGTGAGCCCGTCGCGGTCCATCTCGAAGAGGTCGTAGCCGACCTTGGAGATCTGGCCGTCAAGCTCCACGCCGTCTATCTCTATCCCCGGATACACGTCCGCAAGTTCCGAGGAGACCGTCCCGGCGGCGCTCCCGATGATCAGGGCGTTCCGGGGCGGCCCAGACGAGACCAGGAGCGGCATCGAGAGCGGATAGTCCCAGTACGCCTCCGACAGAATACGTCCGGGCTTGTACGCCGAGTGCTGCGCCCGGCCCTCGTTGAGTTGCAGGGCACGCTCGCCGTCCTGGTATTCCACCACCTGGATGTACTGGTAGAGCGAGTCGTCCTCGTAGATCAAGCCGGGCGTCGCTTTGATCCCTTGCGGCAAGAACGCAGCCGCCACCATGAGCAGAGGCAGTGCGAACAACAGCAGGCGCCGCCGGAACGACGATCCCCTCGGAGAAGCGAGCACACTCGCAAAAGCCAAAACGGCCCCGAAGACTAGGAAGGTATTGCGAGTCCCGAGTCCCGGTATCGTGACCAGAACGGCAACGAACGTTCCCACGATGCTCCCCACGGTCGAGACAGCGTAGAGGCCCCCCGAAACACCGCCGGCCTCGCCCACCTCGCGCAGCGAGATGCGGATCGCGAACGGCGAGACCATCCCGAGCAGGGTGATACCCGGCGCGAAGAGCAGCAGCGTCGCGAAGAACGAGCCGAGGAAAGCGCCCGCCGAAAGGCTCTCGAAGGAGCGTGCACTCACAGCCATGACCGGACCGGCCACAAATGGGGTGACGGCGACGATCACGGAAGCGACGAGCGTCACGTTCGTGAGCGTCCGGCCGTGCGGATATCTGTCGGCATAGCGCCCACCGAGATAGTATCCGGCGGTCAGGTAGATCAGGATCAAACCAATGATGTTGGCCCACACCAGTATCGAAGACCCGAAATACGGCGCGAGCAGACGGCTAGCAGCCATCTCCACGGCGAGCGTCGTAGCTCCCGCGACAAAGACGAGCAAGACGAGAGAGAAACGTCCCATCTGCTCTCCGGACGGGTCGCCGGACGCTTCGCCCTTTCTCTTTACGTAGACTCTCGCCTCCGGCTCCGCCACGAGCGGCAGTATATCCGCTACGATTGGACTATGAAGGAACACGACGAAAAGGGCAAGAGCGCAGGCGGGGCTCACTTTACCGTACGCCCCGGAAGGCGGGAGGATGCCGTCGCCGCCGCGCGGCTCTGGGTAAATAGCGCCGAAGAGCACACCCTCTATGACGAGGTCTACGCTACCGCCCCGGACGCCGAGAAGGTAATGCGCCGCTTCCTCGCCGACCTCTCCAGTAGTGGGCACTCCTGCCTCTTCGTCGCCGAGAGGAACGGCGAGGTCGTCGGCTTCCTCTCAGGCGAGCTGCGCGAAGGCTCCCCGGCCTTTAAACCCAAGACCTGGGCCGCCGTCGAAGACATCTACGTCTCCCCCGACCACCGTAGCCTCGGAATAGGCCGCGTCCTGTTCCAGGAATGCCAGGAGTGGGCCAGGAACAAAGGCGCGAACGGCATCTCCCTACAAGTCGCCGCCGGCAACGCCCGCGCCCGCAAGTTCTACGAAGCTTTAGGCTTCCGCGAGGTGTCCGTTTATGAGGTAAGGGAATTCTAGAAAAGGGATAGTTTGCAGGAAAGTTCCCCACGAGGGAACCTTAACTCCCTCCACCGGTCGACCGATAAGGACGCCACAAACCCTTCGAACATCGCCCCTACAGACTGTAGGACCGCGACAACACCCGTACGTCTGCCTCCGTCTCATAGCCCGAAGCCTCGTAGAACGGAGCCGCCTCCTCATCGGTCTGGACCTCGACGTAGGAGACGCCGCGCACTCTGCACAGATCCTCCACCGCTCCAAGTAGCGCCCGCCCAACGCCCCGTCGCCGCGCCTCCGGCTTTACGTAGAAGTCCTCGATGCTGGCGAAGACAGCGCCCAGAGATACGTTGGGCCGCAGAGATACCACAGCCACCCCGACAATGAGCCCGTCAGACCAGGCCGCTAATACTTCGAGGTCTCCTCCCTCTACGGCCCGCTCGAGTCGTCCGGCGAACGGCGACGGTACAGGCTCGCCGTTCCTCAAAGATTCTTCAAGGAGGGAGAGCGGCTCGGCAAGCTCGTCGGGGGCAGCGGTACGCACCTCGATCCGGGGACCCGTAGTCAAAGCTGTGTGAAGACGGCAGCTACTCTGGAGGCTGCTTCTATAGCAGCCTCTATCTCCTCGTCGCAGATGTCGAGGTGTGTACACATACGCACGGTACTCTTGCCCCAGGGGGTGGCGAGCACACCGTGTTCGGCGAGGTCTCGCAAGAAAGACTCCGCCTCCCCCACCTCGACGAGCACGATGTTGGTCTCCGGTGGCTCTACCGTGTAGCCGGACTTTTCGAGGCCCGCTGCTAGCTTGCGGGCGCGTTCGTGGTCTTCGGCGAGCCTCTCGATGTGGTGCTCGAAGGCGTGGAGGGAGGCGGCGGCGATCACGCCCGCCTGCCGCATCCCGCCCCCGAACGCCTTGCGCGCCCGCCTGGCCTCCCGGATGGTCTCCTCATCGCCCGCCAGCAACGACCCCACGGGGGCGCCGAGCCCCTTGGAGGAGCATACCGAGACCGTATCAGCATGCTCACACCACTCCCACGCAGGGAGACCAGTCGCCATCGCCGCGTTGAACAGCCGTGCCCCGTCGAGGTGTACGTTAATACCCAACCCTCGCGCTTCGGCGGCGACCGCCGCGAACTTCTCCAGAGGGAAGATTTTGCCGCCAGCAACGTTGTGGGTGTTCTCCAGGCACAGGAGCTTCGGGCGGGGGAAGTGAACGTTCTCGGGACGAACCGCCGCCCTCAGCGTCTCGGGTGCGATGATGCCGCCCTCGCCGGGAAGGGGTCTTACCTGGACGCCGGAGAGTAGAGCCGGGGCACCAGCTTCGTAGCGGAAGATGTGAGCGTCTTCGTGCAGGAGGACCTCGTCGCCGCGACCGGTCCCCACATACACCCCGATCTGGTTCGTCATCGTCCCCGAGGGACAGTAGATCGCCGCTTCCTTGCCGAGCAGCGCCGCCACGTACTCCTCCAGCTTGTTGACGGTCGGGTCCTCCCCGAAGACGTCGTCCCCTACCGGTGCGTCCATCATGGCCTGCCGCATCGCCCGCGTCGGTCGCGTCACCGTGTCGCTACGAAGGTCTATCAAAGTGCCACTACCTTACTATCCGCCCTGTCGTCCCGAAGCTTACCTTCGCCACGTCCCTCAACCCCTCCATCCCTTTCTCCGCGTAGACTCGCCTACCCGCCGCATGCACGTGGGTAGCGCCTCGCGGTAACTCGTACCCGGCCCGCCCGGAGAGCAGGTCCATCTCCTCCAGTTGCCGCGCCCGCGCCAGGATCGAAGCAGCCGCCACCGCCGCGTCGTCCTCGGCCCGTGGCCGCACCTCCAGCCGCACCCCCTCCGGTACGTAAGGCTGCAGTAAAGACCGCGCCGCACGCGCGAACTCATCTACCACTATAACCTCTACTTCAGATCCAAGCTCGCCGATAATGCCGGCGTCGAGCTCACCGAGTAGCTTGTTGACGTTCCCGGCTGCGTTTCGCCGCGCCTCGAACTCCCGCGGCGCGAGCGAGACGACGCGGAAATTCTCCGGCCCTAGCTCCTCCCGGATACACTGCGCCATTCGCCTCGCCTGAGCAACGCCGAGGTCCTTGGAGTCACGCACCCCGATACCTTTCAGCTTCTCCGCGGCGTGCTGGTCCATGACCCTCACCCCGGCTACGACCATCGGTCCGAAATAGTCACCCTTCCCAGCCTCGTCGATACCGACCCGCGGCGTGCCGTCGAGGACCGGCCCGGTTCCCTGTGAAGCCACCGCCGCCTGACTGCTCCTTGCTCCCCCATTTCCCAGCCGCCAGTCCTCGATCAACCCCTTCAACTCTGAAGCTTTACCTCCGGTCGACACCTTGCCCGTGCGATAAACGTTAAGGGTTGTGGCATCGGCGCCGCGGGTCACGCGGTATTGGGTGCCGTAGTCTATGTGACGGGAGAAGGAGATGTCGGCCCCGGCCCTTTGGAGGAGGCGTTTGAGGCTGTCGGGGACTTCGTTTTGCCGCGTCGGGCTCAACGCACCTCGAAGCCGGAGGGGTCGCCCGAGGGAGTTTCATTCTCTACGGAGACGTTCTCGACATCGGCGCTCGACGGGCCGCTCTCGCACCACTCGACCATCTGGCGCACCGCATCGGGCTCGCCTTCGAATACTGCTTCGACCCGGCCATCTTCGGTGTTGCGAACCCAGCCGTTCAGACCGAGCTGTTCGGCCTGGGTGCGGGTTGCGTCGCGGAAGGACACGCCCTGCACGCGTCCCGAGACGAGGACGCGTGCTCGTTCTTCGTTAGCCATCTCTTGCCTCCCTGCAGCTGTTTTATCTTCCCCGTAAGTCTACCCGTGGAAGGCCCGCGTTTTGGGGTCGTTTGCCGCTTATGCTAGCCTAATTGGATTGTGAGCCTCGAGAAGCAGATATCGTTGGGTGCGCGGGAGGGCGGACAGTCTCTGCTCACGCTGGTCATTCCGACGCGCAACGAGGAGGGGAACGTCGCCCGATTGGTGCGTGAGCTCGAGGAGTCTTTATCGGGGGTGAACTACCGGGTTGTGTTCGTGGATGACTCCACGGATGGGACGCCGGGTGTGATTCGTTCGTTGAGCAAGGGGGATGGCCGGGTCGTATTGATCCAGCGTGAGGAAGCCGAGCGGGAGGGTGGTCTCTCGACCGCCGTGGCCGTGGGTATGGACGCGGTTGCGAACGAGAGCGAGTACACCTGCGTGATGGACGCCGACCTGCAGCATCCTCCCGGGAAGGTGCGCGAGATGCTCGACGCGGCCAGGGAATCGAAGGCGGACGTGGTGGTAGCGAGCCGCTACGCCAGGGGCGGCAGCTATGATGGTCTATCGGGTCCGCTACGCAAGGCCGTCTCCGTTGGCAGCAAGTCCCTGGCCCAGGTCGTCTTCAAGGAGGCGAGGAAGACCAGCGATCCCATGACGGGGTTCTTTCTGGTGAGGAACACGGCCATCGCGGGCATCCAGTTCCGGCCAACGGGGTTCAAGATCCTGCTGGAGATCCTGGTCTGCGCCCCGGAGCTGAAGGTAGTGGAGGTTCCGCTGAGCTTCCAGGCGCGTCACGCGGGCGTCTCCAAGGCCAGCCTACAGCAGGGCCTGGAATACCTGGCTCATATATGGAGCCTGTTCTGGTACGTCCCCTCCGCCGGGCGGTTCTGGAAGTTCGCCCTCGTCGGGGCCTCGGGCGTGCTGGTGAACCTGCTCACCCTGATAACCCTCGTCGAGTTCTTCGACGCCGGCCCGACGGTGGCCTGGATCGTTGCCGTGGGTATCAGCATCTTGAGTAATTTCCTGTTCAACAATGCCTTCACCTGGCGCGACGTCAGGCACTCCAGCCGCATCCACTTCCTCCTGCGCGGTGCCCTGGCGTACCCGGTGGCGATCGTTGCCCTGGGCGCGAACTTCACGGTTTACTATCCCCTACTCAAATACCTCGACGCTGAATTCCCCTACTATGCCGTAGCCGCCTTCCTCGGCATAATCGCCGGAACGAGCGCAAACTTCATCCTCAGCTCCCGCTTTGTCTTCCGCCCCCCCACCCCAAAGGTCCTGGACCTCGAAGCCTCACCAGAGAAGATCGCCGAAGAAGCTCGCAAGGAGCTCAAAGCAGACTGGATCGCCCTTCTACGCGCCGGAGACCTGACTCCCGTCGTGCGGTCTTCTTCAGGAGTCTCGGAGTTAACGCGCCCGCTCACGACCGCCGACGAGAGCGCCATAGGACTGGTGCTCCGCACCCTTCAACCTACCCTCGTGGTAACCGGCCCCAGACGTCTCCCGCAGGCCCGCACCAACACGCGCTGGATGAACTCCCTCGCCGTCCCGGTCTTCGATGGAGAACGGCCCGTCGGCGTCGTCTACGCCACCCGCAACTCCACCGAGCAATTCACCCAGGAAGACCTCCACTGGCTCACCGCCTACGCCAGCACCTCCGGCCCGATCTTTCTCTAAAGACACTCTGCTTTCAGCAATCAGTCCCACGGTTCCCCAGGCTCCACGCTACACAGTAGCTACAGTATCCCGAAAAGTGGTGAAATCGGACAAACAAATCTCGCAATAGGCGCGGTGCACGCTCGGAGGTTTCGTCGCTTCCCCTGCTGAGAGGTGGATGATGGCAGCTAAAAGGGCGCTCCGTCCACCGCCGGAACGCCCCAAAGAACCAAGGTCCCTCCCCCCGGAAGGCCTGGGTCAAGGGCCTCACCACCCCCCTCCCGAGAGGTGAGGCCCAAGCAGATCCCGTGTCTAACCTCAAGATTGAAACCGAACCCCAGGTCCACGGAATCTGCATGACCCGAAAGCTAACACCCCCTCCAAACCAACGCAACCTCCCGAAATCCCTTTACCTAAGCCAAATTGTCTATATAGCACGCAACAGCACACGACATGACGCCTCCCCTCTAACCCTTAGCACCATATCTTGAGCTTTAACTACAATAACAATCCGCAACTAAAATAACATAACCTGTTAGTCTAAGGTTAGGTAAGTTTAAGGTTGAGATACATTCGAGCAGTGCACGTGGAGGCAAGGGGCGTGGCTAAAGGATAACTGGCGGCGAGCCGATAAGTATAGTGGTTGCTTTCGAGCGGCTGTGTGGTTTCAGAGTTCGAGGAGGGAGCGGCTAATGATGCAGCAGACAAAGGTTGATGAGTTGGTGAGCAAGCTGGTGCAAGCGGAGGGGAGTGACTTGCATCTAAAGGTGGGCGCGCCACCAACTGTTCGGGTACATGGTGAGCTCGAGTATCTGGAGGGTTACGAGGTGCTGCGACCGATGGATACCGATGACATCCTCAAGGACATCATCCCGGAGAAGTTAGTCGAGGAGTTCGAGGAGGATGGGGAGGCGGACTTCTCTTATGCGGTCACCGGGGTGGGCCGTTTCAGGGTCAATGCGTTCAGACAGCGGGGGTCTACCTCTATCGTGATGCGTTTCATCCCGTTTGGGGTGCCGAGGTTCGAGGACCTCAAGTTGCCGGAGGTGATCGGGAAGTTAGCGCGCGAGGAGCGCGGGATAATCCTCGTTACGGGGACGACGGGGAGTGGCAAGTCGACGACGTTAGCGTCGATGCTCAACCTCGTCAACCGCACCATGCCCAAGCATATCGTCACTATAGAGGACCCTATAGAGTTTCTGCACCGCGACGACAAGAGCATCATCAACCAGCGTGAGGTCGGGCTGGACACGGCCTCGTATTCGCGGGCTTTGAGGCGTGTGTTGCGGCAGGACCCGGACATTATCTTGATCGGCGAGATCCGGGACTCCGAGAGTGCTCAGATAGCGTTATCGGCGGCGGAGACTGGGCACCTCGTGTTGAGTACACTGCACACCCTGGACGCGACGGAGACCATCAACCGCGTAATCGACCTCTTCCCGCCGCACGAGCGGACCCAGGTACGGTCCATGCTCGCGGGTACATTGAGGGGCATCGTCGGGCAGCGCTGTTAAGGACCAAGGACGGAGCGGGGAGAGTCGCGGCCTGCGAGGTACTAGTGGCGACTGGCCGCATCAGGGACTTCATAATGGACCCGGATCAGACCGGACAGATCCAATCAGCCATCTCCGAGGGCGAATATTACGGGATGCAGACCTTCGACCAGGCTCTCCTGAAGCTGATCGAAGAAGACCGCGTGAGCTACGAGGAGGCCCTGAAAGTCGCGAGCCGCCCGCAGGACTTCCGCCTGATGGTCCAGGGCCTGGGACTCGGCATGGGACGCTAACTCCCAACAACCTTCACAACGAGAGACAGCCTCCAAGCCGTGAGCACGGCGGCGTTCTATACTGCGGGCATGAGCACGGCGCGCCCCATCTGCTTTCTCTCGGACTTCGGGCTCGGCGAGGACTTCGTCGGCCTGTGCAAGGGTGTGATGCTCCGGATCTCACCGGATGCCGCGATTATAGATCTGACCCACCAGGTGCCCGGCTTCGCGATAGAGGCGGGGGCGGAGATCCTGGAACACGCCACGCGCTATATGCCCGAAGATACCGTCTACCTGGCCATCGTGGACCCCGGCGTCGGCACGAAGAGGCGCGCCCTGGCCCTCCGGACCCTCACCGGCGCCCTTCTAGTCGGACCGGACAACGGGCTCCTCGTACCGGCCGCCGAGCGGCTCGGCGGCATCGAGAGCGCTATCTCGCTGACGAACGCCGACTACCATATCCAGCCGGTCTCCAACACCTTCCACGGCCGCGACATCTTCGCTCCAGCGACGGCGCATCTCGCGGCGGGGCTGGACCTGAAGCAACTAGGAGAGACTGTAGACACCGCCTCGCTCACCCGCGTCCATCTGCCCGGCCTGGAGAGAGAAGACAACGGCACCACGGCGGTCACCATCATCGGCGTGGACCGCTACGGCAACGCTCGGCTCTCGGCGACGGCGGAGGAAGCTGGCTTCGGGTTCGGCGCGGTGCTGAAGATAGAAGCCGGTGAGGGCGGCGCGATGCTGGTCCGCTACGTAGAGACCTTTGGCCACTCCAAAACCGGAGACCTCGTGCTCGTCCCCGACTCCCACCAATGTCTGAGCCTCGCGGTAAACAAGGGCCACGCCTCCCGGGCCCTCGCGCTCAAACCGGGCGGGCGTGTGCGTCTGACCCTTATCGACGACGGCACGCAGCCCCTTTCGCAACGCGAAGAGAAGCGATGAGCAACCCAAATCCACCCGTAGAGCCCGGAGAACCACTCTCACCCGAGGCGCGGAGGCGGGTGGTACGGGCCGCGTTTCTCCGCCCGCTGAGCGTGCTCATGGTCATAGTCGGGAGCATCTCCTTCGCCCTGACCCTGGTGTGGTGGGTCATCCCCCTGACCTTCGTGACCTACGCAGCCCTCGTCTACCTGGCCATCAACGACCCGCTGTTCCAAAGTTACGTCCTGCACGGAGGTCCCAGGATACGACCGATGGTACCCAAAACCAGCGACCTCTCTCCCGAGCAACACGCCCGCCGGCTGCCGCTCGGAGAAACCCGCAAGAAGGTAGAGGCGGCACTAGAGGTCCAGCGGCAAATATTACTCGCCATCAAGGAGTCTGATGAGGATACTAAGGCCCTACTCGATGACGCGGTACCGAAGTTAGACCGCTTAACCGAACATCTCGCGCAGGTAGCGGAGGACCGGGAGAAGACGGCTGGAGAGCTGCAGGCTCTCAAGAACCGTGCAGAAGCATCCACCCCCTCCCGCGGAGGCCAGAAAAATGACGCCGCGCGGCTCGCGGAGGAGTTCGAGGACGGGCTGCGTGCCGCTGATGCCGAGATCTCCGGCGCCGTCCAGAATTTTCTGAACCTCCGGGCGCGGGTGGTGCGCGTCTCTACGGAGACCGGGGGCGCCGCTCAGGGAGAGGCCGCCAGGCTAAACGCGGATCTCGACGAGATGACCCTCCGCCTCGACGCCCTGCATTCCACGATGTCCGCCCTTCACTCCCCTGACCGGTAGGACCGCGAACGCTCTAAAGCCAACAGTTCGCCCGGTATTTTGCGGTAGCAGGGCGTCCACCTCGACGAAGGGGCTGCGACGCGGCCTTGAGGTGCGAACGTCCGGTTAGTGATCGTCGCGTTATGCGGTAGACTCTAGGTCTGAGTGTCCGCGGAGCGCGGTTTTTGGCGCGGCCTTTTTCGTTGCTTTTATTTCCCACGCTAGTGCAAACGTGTCCAGGCAAGGCGTTGATGACGCGGTGAGACAGGCGGGTTAGGAGAACATATGGATTATCGTAACATCGCTATTATCGCGCACGTAGATCATGGCAAGACCACTCTGGTAAACGGTTTGCTCGAGCAAACCCTGGAGCTCGGCCACGGGCAGGAGATTGCCGAGCGCGCGATGGACAGCAACGTCCTCGAGAAGGAGCGCGGCATCACCATCCTGGCCAAGAACACCGCCGTGGAGTACGGGGGCGTGAAGATCAACATCGTGGATACCCCCGGACACGCCGACTTTGGCGGCGAGGTGGAGCGCGTCCTGGGCATGGTGGATGGCTGCCTGCTGCTGGTGGACGCGGCCGAAGGTCCGATGCCCCAGACGCGCTTCGTTCTACGCAAAGCCATCGAGCTTGGCCTCAAACCCATCGTGGTCATAAACAAGATCGACCGCCAGGACGCCCGGCCCGAGGAGGTCGTCGACCTCACCTTCGACCTGATGGCAGACCTCGGCGCCTCCGACGAGCAACTGGACTTCCCGATTCTGTACGCCATCGCACGCGAGGGCAAGGCTTTCAAAGACATCGACGCGCCCAGAGACGATATGCGAGAACTATTCGAGACAGTTCTCGAAGAGATCCCCGCGCCCGAGGTGGACCTCGCGGCCCCCTTCCAGATGGTGGTCACCAACCTCGACTACTCCGAGTACCTGGGACGCATCGTGGTGGGGCGCGTGCGGCGCGGCAAGGTCAGGCGTGGCGAGTTCGTGAACCTGATGCACAAGGACGGCACGATGACCAGGACGCGCGTGGCGCAACCCTTCACGCACCTGGGGCTGGCGCGCATCGAGGCCGATGAGGTCGGCGCGGGCGACATTGTAGCCCTCTCCGGCATCGAGTACGCTCAAATCGGCGAGACGGTCGCCGACCTCGCCGAACCCGAGGCGCTGCCCATCATCACGGTAGACGAGCCCACGGTCAGCATGCTGTTCCAGCCCAACACCAGCCCCTTCGCGGGCCTGGAGGGTAGGTACGTCACCTCCCGCCACCTCGCCGAACGCCTGAAGAGAGAGGTACTGACCAACGTATCCCTGCGCGTCGAGGAGCTGCGCCCGGATGAGTTCCAGGTCTCCGGGCGCGGCGAGTTGCACCTCTCGATCCTGCTTGAGACCATGCGCCGTGAGGGTTACGAAGTACAGGTGGCCTCGCCGCGGGTGATCACGCGCGAGATAGACGGCAAGCTACACGAGCCCATCGAGCATTTGGTGATCGACGTCCCCGAGCAATTCTCCTCCACCCTTATAGGACTGCTCTCCAGCCGCAAGGGCCAACTCGTGGACATGGAGCCCCAGGGCTCGCGTATCCGGGCGGAGTTCAAGATCCCCTCGCGCGCTCTGTTCGGCTTTCGTATGCAATTCCTATCCATGACGCAGGGCGAGGGCATCATGAGCCACGTCTTCGACGGCTACGCGCCGTGGGCGGGAGACCTCAAGACGCGGCAGAACGGCAGCCTGGTGGCGATGGAAGCCGGGAGCGCCTTCGCGTACTCCATCTGGAAGCTACAGGAGCGCGGCAGCTTCTTCATCACGCCCGCCACGGACGTATACGTCGGCATGGTCGTGGGCGAGAACAGCCGCGAGAACGACCTGAACGTCAACGTGTGCAAGAACAAGAAGCTCACCAACGTGCGCTCCTCCGGCGCCGACGACGCGCTGAACCTCACACCGATACGCAAGATGACCCTCGAAGACGCCCTCGAATACATAGGCGACGATGAACTCGTCGAGATCACCCCGACCTCCATCCGCCTTCGCAAAAAGGTCCTCGAACCCGGCATGAGGAAGTAAACCTCTCCGAAAAGAGGATCGCAAGAAAGAAGAAACGGAAGGAACGAGAAACAAGAGCTTCGTGACAGCTTGAGCTCTCTCGATGCTCAAGTCTGGCTGACAGTTACTAGCCTCTAGAGATGCGGCGACGAGAGCGCGGTGGCCTTGCAAAGCCGACCAGGGAGTAGAAAAATTAGTAGCAACGCGGCAACAGGGCTTCGCCCTCCACGCTTACCCTGGTATCCGCGACACGCACTGCGGACAGGGACTCTTCTTCGGCCCAGTCTGATGGCACGATCGTTAGACCTGAAGAGCCGCAGACACCTGGTGACAGGCAGACTCTTAGCCGGTTGCTGTACCCCTCCGACCGGGTCGTCTAGGCAGAGCTGGCGCGCCAGCCGCGTCCGTTCTCCTCGGCGGCGGGAGGCGGCGTCTCCGCGGTGGGCATGGGTGGTGACTTGCGTACGGGTGAGTTGCCGAGCTCCTGTCTGGACTCCCCGACCGAGGTGAGCGAGTCCTCGAACCAGCCCTCGAGCTGGCCCATTACCCTCTCCTGGTATACCTCCGAACCGCCCTGTATCTCAAGCGCGTACCGCTCCGCCCGGTCTATACCCTCGGCCGCCCGCCGTTGAGAACGCCGGTACAACTCCGTATCCAGCACGCTCGCCTCCGCCCGCTGGTGAGCATCCTCGATTATCCTGCGCGCTTCCTCCTTCGCGCCAGCTACTATAGCCGCGTACTCTCTACGAATAGCCTCCGCCTCCGACAACTCTCGGGGCATAGTCCCGCGAAGCTCGTCCAGGGTCCCGAGCAGATCCGCCCGGTCTACCATGGCCCGCCCCTTGCGCATCGGTACACCGGAAGCGTCTTGTAAGACCGCCTCCAACTCGTCCAATACTCCGCCGATATATTCCATGTCCTCTCTCATGGGTACCAACCCTAGCACGGCTCTTGAGGCTACGCTAGCCTTTCTGAAAGTATTTTTTAGAGCTTAACCTCATTGTGAGGTCTAATTTTACCTGCGGGTCAAGTTGGGTTGTATCTGTAGGTGAAGTTACCTGTTTATTGCTATTCGCCAGCGGCTTTTATGGCTTATGTATCGGGTCTCTGCATAGCGCCGACTCGACCACAACCGTGTAAGCCCGAGGTTCAAGCGGTTCTACAGGGACAATCTTGCCTCTAAGGGGCCAAAAGCGAGGGTGTGGCCGAGGAGGAGGATTCTCCGGTCTCGAAGACGATCTGCCCCTCTCCATTCACGTCCAGGCGAACGGTATCGTGGGGTTCCACACGGCCTGCGATGATCTCCTTACTCAAGGGAGATTCCACGAGCTTGCTCACTGCCCGGCGCAAAGGTCTGGCGCCAAAGCGCGAGTTACGGCCTTCTAAAGCTATGCGTTTTATTGCGGCATCGGAGAAGGTCAAGTGTATACCTTGCCTCTCCGCAGTCTCGCGCAGGCTGTCTAGTAGGAGACCGGCTATCTCGACCAGTTCCTCGTCGCCCAGCGAGTGGAAGACGATGATCTCATCTACCCGGTTCAAGAACTCGGGGCGGAAGTAAGTACCGAGCTCTTCGAGGAGCCGCTCCCGCACCTCTTCCTGCCTGTCGCCCTCACTCTCACCCGGCTCGCGCATCTCCTCTGGTCCGGGGATGAGGTGGGCGCCAGCGTTTGAGGTCATGATGATCACGGCGTTGTCGAAGGAGACGGTGCGGCCCTTGTTGTCCGTGAGCCGTCCATCCTCGAGGAGTTGCAGGAGCATGTTGAAGACATCCGGGTGAGCTTTCTCTATCTCATCGAGGAGCACGACCGAGTAGGGGCGACGTCTCACGGCCTCGGTGAGCTGCCCGCCCTCGTCGTAGCCGACGTAGCCCGGCGGCGCCCCAACCAGACGGCTGGCGGCGTGCCGCTCCATATACTCCGACATATCCAGACGGATCATCGCATCCTCATCATCGAAGAGGTACTCGGCTAGAGCCCGCGCGAGCTCGGTCTTGCCGACTCCGGTGGGACCGAGAAAGATAAAGCTGCCGATAGGACGATTGGGATTCGCCAGCCCGGCACGCGCCTTGCGAACGGCCTCCGAGACAGCTACGACCGCAGCCTCCTGGCCGACTATGCGCTTGTGAAGCTCGTCCTCCATGGAGAGGAGACGTTCGGACTCGCTCTTGAGCATGCGGGCAACGGGGATGCCGGTGCGGGTGCCTACTACCCGCGCTATCTCCTCCCGGCCCACCACGGCCTCCCGCGCGCCGCTCTCCTCCAGCCAGCGCTCCCGGGCCTCCCGGTACTCGGCCTGCAACACATCCGCCTCGTCCCGCAGAAAGGCGGCTCGCTCGTAGTCGCGCTCCTCGACCGCCGCCGCGCCCTCGCGGGTGAGCTCCTGCAAGCGTAGCTCCTTCTCCCGGAGCTCGTCCGGCATCATCGTGGTCTCTATACGCAGTTGGCTCGCCGCCTCGTCCAACAAGTCCACGGCCTTGTCCGGGAGGAAGCGGTCGGCGACGTAACGGTGGGAGAGTTGCGCGGCCGCGTTGAGTGCCTCGTCGGAGATCTCCACCCCGTGATGCGCCTCGTACCTGTCGCGCAGCCCGCGCAGTATCTCCACCGTCTCGGCCTCGGTCGGCTCATCCACAAGGATCGGCTGGAAGCGTCGCTCCAGCGCGGCGTCCGGCTCGATAAAGCGCCGGTACTCTTCTATGGTAGTGGCACCTATCATCTGCACCCCGCCACGGGCGAGGGCGGGTTTGAGGATCTCACCGGCGTCCATCGCCCCCTCGGCGGCCCCGGCCCCCGCCAGGTTGTGCAACTCGTCCACGAAGAGTATCACCCGGCCGTAGGAGACCTTGACCTCGTCTATGACCTTCTTCAGGCGCTCCTCGAACTCGCCCCGGAACTTGGTACCCGCGACCAGGGAACCCAGGTCCAGGGCTATGATGGTCTTTTCTTTGAGGACCTCCGGGACGTAGCCGCCGGCCATCTTCTGGGCGAGGCCCTCGACTATCGCCGTCTTGCCCACGCCGGGCTCTCCTATAAGAGCGGGGTTGTTCTTGGTGCGACGGGTGAGGATCTGGAGCATGCGTTTGATCTCTGCCTCCCGCCCCACGACCGGGTCGAGCTCTCCATCACGGGCGAGCCTCACCATATCCCGGCCATGCCTCGCGAGCATGCTGTCCGGGTCTTCATCAAATGAGCCTTCGGAGTCCTCACCGCGCATCCTCCTCACGGCCGCCCTCGCATCCGTCTCCGTAAGGCCGACCTCCCGCAACACCATCGCCGCCGCGCCCTCATCCACGCGCAAGAGCCCCAGGAGCAGGTGCTCGGTGCCTACATGAGGACTGGTGCTCCGCGCGGCCTCCTCCCCGGCGAGTTCCAGGGCACGTTTGGCGCGTGGAGTTGGATAGACCGGGGCGTCACTACCGGACGCGGAGGTGCGCGACCGGGAGAGTTCATTCCGCCTTATGGCGTCGTTCGTCTTCCACTGCGCCAGACCGAGGTCGAGCGAGAGTTCCGCGAAGACCTTGTGGACCACGCCCCCTTGCTGGGCCAGAAGCCCCAAAAGGAGGTGCTCCGTACCAAGGACGTTGGTATGTCCTCGGCGTACGACCGCCTGGGCCACATCCACCGTTTCGCGCGCGTTCTGCGAAAGCTTGCTCAGGTCCATGGCTTCTCTCCCGTCCCGGCTCTAATACCCGCCGCGCCCGGCGAACCCGGCGGCGACGGCGGCGATTATCGCCGCGAGAACGCCGAAAGTGGAGACGGAGCCCGCCAGAGCGGCCGGCGTCAGCCACACCAGGAACGGAATCGCCGTGGCGGCGATGGAGACGGCGATGGCCAGAGGCCCGCCGTTGCGGCCACCGGCGCGGTTCACCAGGGTCCCGGCGCCGTAGCCAGCGGCGGCGGAGATCAACAACTGGAGCGGGAGGCTAAAGATGAGCGAGACCACCGGTATACCTATAAGGGCGATCCCGGCTCCTGTCAGCAGGGTCTTGAGGACCTGGTTCGGCTTCATCACCCCGGCGCGGGCGCCGCGCGGCAAACGGGCATCATCGGGACATTTGATCCCCACGGCCGTCTGCCTCATGCACTCGGTGCAGATAGGCCGCCCGCAGGCCGCGCACGAGACGCGCGTCTCCCTCTTGGGATGCCGGTAACAATGCATGACCTCGGCCATCTAAAACCCTCGCTTTCTACGCACGATCTCTCCACGCGGCAGCAGCACTATCTCCCGCTTATAGCTGCGATGCACCTCTTCGACGGTCTTTCCATGCTCCACGCTCTGTCTCTCTAGCTCCTCGCGTAACCTCGCGTTCTCGTCCTCCAACCTCTCTATCTTTCTTTCGAGGTCGAGGATCTTCCTGACCCCGGCCAGGTTCATTCCCATCTCCTGGGTGAGCTTCTGGATATACCTCCCAAGCTCCACGTCCTCCTGGGAGTATAGCCGCGTGTTCTTCAGGCTCTTTCGCGGACGCAAGAGCCCCTTCTGCTCGTACATCCGCAGCGTCTGTGGGTGGACCCCGATCAACTCCGCCGCGATCCCTATCATGAAGACCGGCCTCTTGCGCATCACCCCGGTAGCCTCCTACAGCTCCTGCCCAGCCGCCCGCAACAGCCCCTCGCGCACATCCTCTTCCCCCTCCTCCGCGAGGACCTCCAGAATCTCCTTCTCCCGCCTCGACAGCTTCTCGGGCACTACCACTCGCACCCGCACCATCAGGTCACCCGGCTCACCGCCCCCCCGGGCCCGCGGCGCCCCAGCCCCGCGCACCTTGAATCGCTTGCCCTCCTGTGTTCCCGCCGGCAACCGTAGCTTCACCATCCCTCCATCGGGCCGCGGAACCTCAATCTCCGCCCCAAGCGCCGCCTCCACGAAGCTAACCGGTACGTCCACCAAAAAGTCGTCGCCGCGTCGCTCGAATACCGGATGCCCCGCCACCCGCGTCACCACGTACAAGTCTCCCGCCGGACCACCCTTCATCCCACCACTTCCCCTCCCGGGCACCCGGACCTTCATCCCGTCCTTCGCCCCCGCCGGTATCTTCACCGTCACCTGCCGGTTCCTTCGCACTCGCCCGCCGCCCGCGCACCCCGCGCACGGCCTCTCCACAATAGTCCCCTCTCCCCCACACCGCCCGCACGGCTCCGAGAAAGCAAAGAAACCCTGATCCCGACTCCTCATTCCCCGCCCCGAACACTCCGGACACATCCGCCGCGCTGTCCCGGCGGCCGCGCCAGTCCCCCCGCACTGGTCACACTCCTCCTCCACCGGCGCCGTAATGCGTGTGGTCACACCCTTCAGCGCGTCCTTGAACTTCAGGCTTACGCTTACCGTTACATCCTCGCCGCGAGTCGTGCGGGCGGCCCCTCTTGTAGCGCCTCCAAAAGCACCGCCGAAGCTGCCGAAGAGGTCCGAGAGGTCCGAGAAGTTAGTGTCGAAGCCGCCGCCGCTCGCGCCTCCCGCTTGGGCTCTAGTTCCGAAGTAGGCGCGAGGGCCTTCATCGTATTCCCGCCTTTTCTCCGGGTTGGAGAGGACTTCGTAGGCGTGTTGAACCTCTTTGAAGCGCTCTTCGGCCTTCGGGTCTTCCCGGTTCGCGTCCGGGTGGTGCTTACGGGCGAGCCGTCTGTAGGAGCGTCGGATCTCCTCCTGTGAAGCCCCCTTACCTACTTCAAGCACCTTGTACAGATCCCTGGTCTCCATACCTAAATCCTACCGCTATCCATAACCCTACTTGGCAACTATAACCTTCGCCGGGCGTATGGGCCTGCCATTCAGTATGTAGCCGCGTTCGAGGGTTTGAATGACGGTATCTTCTTCATGCTCGTCGGAGGGCTGGCCCATGACGGCCTCATGAACCGCCGGGTCGAAGCTCTCGCCGTCGGAGACAAGGGGAACTAGACCCTCCCGCTCGAGTGCGGCGAGGAGCTGATCCCGCGTAGCCCGCACGCCCTCGTGTATGTCTCCCTCAGCCTCCAGAGCCCGCTCCAAATTATCCACGACAGGCAATAGCTCCCTTACCAACTTCTCCGAGGCGAGTTGCACGGTGCGGGCGCGCTCCCTCTCCTGCCGCTTGCGTGAGTTTTCTATCTCCGCCTTCATGCGACGCATGCTGTCCAGGTACTCGTCTCGCTCCCTGCGCGCCAACTCCAACTCGTCCGCCAGCACCGAGAGCTCATCCTGCGTAATCTCCAACGGCTCCTCGGAGATTCCTTCCTCAAAGGGTACCTCCTCTACGAGATCGTCAGAAGACTCAGCCAGAAGGTCTTCGTCCGCCGCCTCGGGAACTACTCCGGGCTCTCCCGCCTCCACCGTCTCAGAGAGATATTCCACCTCCTGCTCCCCGACGTTCTGCTGCTCTTTTTGAGTCTCTTCATCTCCCCTCGGGGTTTCCCTTGGGGGTTCTTCTTCCCGGCGTCGCCGCTCTTCACTGCTCAAGGCCTAGAGATCCTCCTGATACGTGGGGCACCCGGCGGGGGAGCCAATCGGTCCTCCGCCGGCCACTCCCTTGAGATGACTACTGCTGACGCCCCTTGCTGTCGTCCTCTTCGTCTATGATCTCGGCGTCCTCGACCACGTCGTCCGGGTTACCGTCAGGACCGGCCGAGCCTGCGGCGCCCTCCTGCCCCTGCTGAGCCTGCTGGTACAGCACCTCGGAGAGCTTGTGAGAGGCGGCCAACAGGGCCTCCTGCTTCTGCTTTATCTCCTCGACATCGTCGCCCGCAAGGGCCTCTTTGGTCTCCTTTATAGCCTTCTCGATGTCGATCTTGGTCGCGTCGTCTACCTTGCCGTCCACATCCTTCATGGACCGCTCGATGGAGTACACCAGGTTATCGGCGTTGTTGCGGATGTCAGCCTCCTCGCGGCGGCGCCTGTCGTCCTCCGCGTGCGCCTCGGCGTCCCGCACCATCTGATCTATATCCGAATCCGCCAATCCACTAGAGGCCGTTATCGTGATCCGCTGCTCCTTACCCGTCCCAAGGTCCTTCGCCCCAACATTGACGATGCCGTTGGCGTCTATATCGAACGTAACCTCGACTTGAGGTACGCCTCTAGGCGCGGGCGGCAACCCTACGAGCCGGAAGTCTCCAATCTTCTTGTTATACGCCGCCATCTCCCGCTCGCCCTGGAAGACTTTGATCTCGACCTCATTCTGATTGTCCTCAGCGGTCGTGAATACCTCACTCTTACGGGTAGGTATAGTCGTGTTTCGCTCGATGAGCTTGGTCATCACCCCGCCCTTGGTCTCGATCCCGAGGGAGAGTGGCGTAACGTCGAGGAGCAATACATCCTTGACTTCGCCCGCGAGGACTCCGGCCTGGATGGCGGCGCCTATTGCGACGACTTCGTCCGGGTTGATGCCTCTGTTCGGGTCCTTTCCGGTAATCTCCTTGACCTTCTCCTGGATCGCGGGGATACGGATGGAGCCACCGACCAGGATGATCTGGTCTATATCTCCCTGCCCGAGGCCGGCGTCCTGCATCGCCTGGCGGACGGGACCAGCGGTCGCTTCGACGAGGTCGGCGGTTAGCTGGTTGAACTGCGCCCGCGAGAGCGTAAGGTCGAGATGCTTCGGCCCGTTCGCGTCAGCGGTGATAAAGGGCAGGTTGATCGCCGTACTCGTCGTGGTGGAGAGCTCTTTCTTAGCCTTCTCGGCCGCCTCGATGAGCCGCTGGGTCGCCATCTTGTCCTTAGAGAGGTCAATCCCCTCGGCCTTCTTGAACTCCGAGACGAGCCACTCCACGATCTTTGCGTCGAAGTCATCGCCGCCGAGGTGATTGTTTCCGCTCGTCGCCTTGACCTCGAAGACCCCCTCGCCGAGCTCCAGGATGGAGACGTCGAACGTCCCGCCGCCGAGGTCAAAGACGAGGATGGTCTGCTCCTGCTCCTTGTCTAGCCCGTAGGCGAGCGCCGCCGCCGTCGGCTCGTTGATGATGCGCTTGACGTTGAGGCCGGCTATCTTCCCGGCATCCTTCGTCGCCTGGCGCTGGGCGTCCTCGAAGTACGCCGGCACCGTGATGACCGCATCGGTAACCTCCTCGCCGAGGTACTCCTCGGCGTCTCTCTTCAGCTTCTGGAGCGTCATCGCGGAGATCTCCGGCGGCGAGTAGTCTCGATCCCCCGCGCCCACGCGCACCTCTCCGCCGGGCCCGCTCTTGACCTCGTACCCAACGCGCCGGGCCTCGTTCTCGACCTCCTTGTAACGCCGCCCCATGAAACGCTTTACCGAGTAGATCGTGCGCTCCGGGTTCGTCACCGCTTGCCGCCGCGCCAACTGCCCGACCAGCCGCTCCCCACTACGCTTGTCGAACGCCACCACCGACGGCGTCGTCCGCTCCCCCTCGGCGTTGGTGATTACGACCGGGTCTCCACCCTCCAGAACTGCTACGCAACTGTTCGTCGTGCCAAGGTCTATGCCTATGCTCTTGCTCATTCCTCACTCCTATGGAAGCTCGCGTGTATCTAATCTCCGTGGATTATAAAATCTAAGCCTATGGCAGTCAACTTCGAATACTCGCTCCTGAGTATAATAAGAGAGCGGGGCGGGGGGTAGCGCCTGGCGAGGACTGGCGCCGTTTCGAGGGAGGTTGTGGGGTATTGGAAGAGACGATCTTATTGGTAGATGACGATGCGGCGCTGTTGGAGGTTATGTCCATAGTGCTGTCGTCTGAGGGGTACAGGGTGATAAGTGCCGTGGACGGGGCGGAGGCGTTGCGGGAGGTTGACGGGGAGGGTTTGGCCCTCGTGATCCTGGACGTCATGTTACCCCGCATCAGCGGCTTCGAGGTTCTGAAGAAGATTCGGGAGAAATCCGATGTCCCGGTGGTGATGCTCACGGCCAAGAGCCAGTCGGTAGACAAAGTCGTGGGACTAGAACTCGGAGCCGACGATTACATTACGAAACCCTTTGATACAAAGGAGTTGCTGGCACGCATCCGGGCCATTCTAAGGAGGTTCGGACGCCAGGAGGGCAAGGACCGGGACGGGGTCTTGCGGCTCGGAGCTCTGGAGCTCGACCCGAACGGGTACACGGTTACGAGAGATGGCGAGCCGCTGGAGCTCACACCGACGGAGTTCAAGATACTCGCGCTCCTCATGCGGCGCCCGGGGCGGGCTTTCACGCGAACTCAGATCTCCGAGGCCGTCTCCACCGGCGCGCATTACCTGGCCAGCAGGTACATAGACGTGCATATCTCGCGTTTGCGCGCCAAGGTCGAGAGCGATCCGAAGGCCCCCCAGATCATTCAGACCGTTCCGAGCGTCGGTTACCGGGCCACCCGCCCGTCCGTGAGAGCGACCTGGAGCGCCTAGAACAGTAGTGAAAAAGGAACGCCGGAAGAATCCTTTACCACCGCTCTCGTTCCGGGCGCGCATCTTCGCGGCGCTCGTCGGCATCTCCGCGACTACGAGCCTCGTTATAGGTCTAGTTCTCTATTACTTCGCCGAGGACAGGCTGGTCGCCGAGGAGCTCGACTCGCTTGCCCGGCGCTCCCAGACGGCGAACGCGGGCGCGGGTGTCTTTCTGGAGGGCCTGCGCGACCCCGAGGAAGGGACATTCCCCGCCCCCGAGACCTACGCCGAGGAGTTGGTCCAGTCGGTCGCCGATCCCACCGGGCTGGGCGTACTCTACGTGGGGCCGGACGGGCGGCCCTTGGCGGCCAGGGACGGAGCCGGGCAGGTTATCCCCGCGGAGGAAGCCTACGAGCGGCTCGGGATCGATGAGAACAAGCTGGAGGAGGTCGAGGAGTCTTCTCAGGGTGAGGGGCAACTCGTCTCGTTAAGCTCGCTAAGAGGCACCGCGTTTGGCGGCGTCCCGAGGAGCGCTGCGGTCTGGCCGCTGATGGGGGCGGATGGAGCCGCGCGGGGAGTCCTCGTATACAACTCGCCGGGGGAGGGGTTGGACAGGACGCTCACCTTCTTGAGGTATGGAATACTCGGGGCGATCGGGACCAGCGTCGTCCTCGCCGGTCTGGGCAGCATGCTCCTGGCGCGCCAGATCTCCCGTCCCCTCACGGAGACGCGTGATGCCGCCATCCGCGTAGCCTCCGGCGACTACAGCTCCGTGCCCGTAAAGAGCAACGATGAGCTAGGCGAGCTGGCCCGGGCCTTCAACTACATGGCCGAGGAACTTCAGCACTACGTCGGAGAGATACAACGTCAGAAGTCGCACCTGGAGGCGGTCCTCGACGCCTCCCCCGAAGCAGTAGTCGTCACCGACGACGAAGAGCGCGTCACGATGGCCAACCCCGCCGCTGCCAGGGTGCTCAACATAGACTCCGCCTCCTTCGGGCGCAAACTCTCCGACCTGGAAGTGCCCTGCGAGGTCGTTGCCTGCCTACGCGAAGCCTCCTCCACCGGCGCCGCCGTCCGGGAGATGGAAGTCGGCGAAAAGACCTACTGGGCCTACGCCGCCCGCATGGCCACCCCCAAAGACCACCACCACACAAACGGCTCCGCAAGCGGCTCCGGTGCGATCCTGGCGGTGCGAGACATAACCGAGTATCGGTCGTTGGAGAGGGTCAAGACCGCTTTCGTGTCGGATGTATCGCACGAGCTTCGGACGCCGCTCACGACCATTCAGAGTGCTGTCGACCTCATAGAGCGGGCCCGCGAACGGTTGGATCCGCTGGAGCACCGGGCCCTCGAGTTGGCCGACCAGGAGCTCAAGCGCATCAGAGGGATGGTCGAAGAGCTCCTTACCCTCACTCTGATGGACTCCCATCAATACGCCCTGGAAGTCGCGCCAACCGACCTCGACGCGGTCGTAAGGAGCGCCCTCGAAAGCATGGAAACCAAGGCAAAGAGGTTCGGTATCGAACTCCATTACGCCGGGGACGACACCTACGGCGAGCTGGACGACAATCGCCCCCGATGCCTCTGTGACGCCCAGAAGATCTACCAGGTCCTGCTTAACCTCCTGGACAACGCCGTCAAATACTCCGACCCGGGCGCCCGCGTGGAGGTCCGCATACTCGACGACTACGACTCGGTAACGATACGCATTAAGGACACGGGAGTCGGCATCCCCGAAGAAGACCTCCCGAACCTCTTCGACCGGTTCTACCGCGTTAACAAGGACCGCTCGCGATCCACCGGAGGCAGCGGGTTGGGGCTCGCTATCAGCAAGCAAATCGTGGACCTGCACGGCGGCTCCCTCTCCGTACGGAGCAAGGTAGACGTAGGCTCCACCTTCGACCTCAAGCTCCCCAAAACCTCCCTCCCCTACCCCACCTCCTCCTATGCGCTCTAGAAGACTAAAAGCAGCCGCCAAAACACTCCCCCTGATGTTGGCCTTCGTACTCGCCCTTGCGCTCACCGGGTGCGGGCATCCGTCAGGCAATCTCTGGGAGGGAGGCACCATACCACCCACGTCGGCGACCTCAGGCACGGATCTCGGCCTCGGCTCGGGGGTACGTCCGTTGAGTTTCGGGCCTGGTGACAAGAGCTCACCACGCATAAGCCCCTCCGGCGACAGGGTCGCGTTCATCCTCGACGGTTACGTCGTAGAGAAGCCCCTCTACGGCCAGAACCTCCAACTCGAAACCTCGACCGGCTTCGGGGCGGAGAAAGCCGAGTGGCTCTCCGATGATAGCCTGGCGGCACTAAAACCAGAAAACGAAATCGCGGCAGACGGCACAAGTGTAGTCTCCGCACCGGGCACGCTCTTTGGCACGATGCGAGACGGTACCCCGGACACCAGTATGCTTCTCGAAGAAGTAATGGCCGTTGGCGCCCTGCCAGGAGGAGAGGCCGTCGCTACCGCCGTATCCGCCGAACCCACGACCGGCAATCCCGACGAACAGCCCAGGAGCAGGCTGGTGCTCGTACGAGGTCCCGAACAACCTCTGCAAGTCTATCTGAGAAACATCAAAGGCACGGTTACCGGGCTCTCGATCTCGCCGGACGGACGGGAGGTGGCCCTCGCTGTCCAGCGCGAGCCTGGTAATGCCGGCGAAGGCCGGTTTGAGGTGCATAGCTACCGTTTCTCGGAGGGCCACCCACGGCGTGTAACGCGCCTACCAAAGGGAATGGGCATCCTGGGAGCACCTCAGTGGACCTATTGGGGTATCCATTTCGTAGCAGGCGAGCAAGACGATCCCACGTCAAGTGACGCCTCGGCCCCACACTCTCTCTTCCGGATACCTGAAGGTTCAGACACGCCGGAACTGGTGCGCGGTGTCGGTGAGGAGTTTATCACTGCGAGCACAAGCGTCTCACCAGACGGGGAGCGTCTCGCCATTGTGGGTCGCAGGAACCCCGGCTCTCCCACCAACCTGTACGTCCTCGATCTCGCCTCTGACACCTTGAAGGCCGCTACTACCAACCAGAAAATGGAGATAAAGACCAACCCCCGCGACCTCACCTGGTCCCCGGACGGCCAGTCCGTGGTCCTGATTTCGCGCGGCGCTCTCTCCGGCACCGAGGTGTACGATGCCCCGGCGAGCGGCCTCTCGTCCGCCTTCTATAACCTCTACGAGGTCCCGGTCACGAACCTGCCAGCGGGAGAATAGACCGAAGGGTGAGAGACGTCATTCTATGGACGCTAGGTGGGTTGCTTGCCTTTCTGGCTACGGCCGGAGCGTTCTTGCTGCTTGCGAGCTTCGGCGACGACGCTATGGGGAGCGACCCCATCCCGCGCGCAAAGCCCTCCTCGACGACCTCGGACCGCGAGCCCCCTCCTGTCCCCCTGGTGCTGACACTGTCCGAAGACCAGTTGGAGAGCCTACAGAGAAAGCCCGGACAGAGGCTCGCGCTAAACATCGAAAACGGGAGCGACGAAGAACTCCCGAGTGTAGAGCTCACACTCGACGTAGTCTCCGAGAACACCGCCAGGCCCAACAAGCGCTCCTACCAGCAGACGTTGGGACCGCTAGCCCCTGGGGAAACTACGGAGGCGGAGTTCGAGATCGACCTCTCCCTCCCGATGCCGGACGGGATGAAAGAGAAGGCGAGCCCCGGCTCCGAAGGACAGACCCGGGAGGTCCTGGAGATCCAGGCAATTACTCCTGAAGGCGACTCTGCTGTAAAGACCGCAGTCCTCGCGCCCTGATGACCCGTGAGCGCGCTGGAGCATTAGCCGAGGTGTTCGCCAGGGCGCGCGCCAGGACGGACGACGGCACACTCGGGGCCGGCGCCTTCAGGACCGGCAGCTTTACCCGCCCCACGAGTTGGCGGGCCATCTCCCCGACCTCGACGATGCTTCCAAAGTCCGCGCGCATCAGAGTATAGGAGAAGCCCTTGCCCAGGCCCCGGCGCACGGGCTTCCAACCGCTCTCTGAGAGAAAGGTGGTCGAGACGTGCCGCGAGCGTCCGAGGTCACTGGCGACCGCCTCGACCCCGCTGAACCCGCGCAACCTCAGGTCTCGCATTACCCTTACCAGTAGGTGGCGGCGTGTCCGCGCATCTCCCTCGAGGTACGCTAGGAGCGCGCAGCCCTCGCCAAGAGGACCCAAAGGGTATCTTTGGACGCGGGACAGGTACTCGGGTGGCCCGTACACGGCAAAGCCGCATACCTCTTCCCCCCGGCGCATAACAAATCCGGCTGTACCCCATGATGAAGAAATCTCCCCGAACCACTCCTCCGCCGAGTAGGTGCCTTCCGTCCAGTAGGAGATAACCGCTTCCAGGTTCCGGAGATCTCCGGCCTCTCCGGCGGAGATCTCCGCAATCGTCGGTATGAAAGGTATCGGACGCATCTTACTCCGAACCGCGCCGTTCGGGCCTGTCAGAGTTATACATTCGGGTCTTTCGGCGTCTCTTCGGCCCCTTCGAGCCGCGCGCGCAGGCGGGATCTGGTCTCCTGGATCCTGCGTCGAAGCTCCTCCGGCTCTTCCTTGGAGACCGGCTCGGGATACTCCTCCGCAACATCCCGTGGAGCGCTTCGAGGAGCGTCCCAGGAAACGTCTCGCAACGGAGCCGGTCCGGAAGAAATTCCCGTTGACGGATCGACGAGCGGCCCGGTTTCGAGGTCCGGTAATGGTTCCGTGGAGTCGTCCCGAAAAGCGTGCGCCTCCTCGGGCTCTCCCGAGCGCGGAGGGCGTTCGCTAACCCTGGAGACGCGCTCCTGCATACGCTCCTGGGCATCGAAGTAGGTCTCGCGGCCCCTCTCCCGGGCCTCGCCCGCCCGCGAGGTTATGGTACCCCGGAGCTCCTTTCCGGACCTTGGAGCGAAGAGGACACCCGCCAGAGCCCCTGCCAACCCACCGAGTACGAAAGTTCTGAGCCTCTGCTTATCCAACATCCCGCACACCACCTCCTGAGCCGTTTCCGTATTTTAACCCTTTTGGTTCAGGAGTACCGGTTTATTCCGTTCGGCGCTAACCCCGGTTCGCGTCTAAAAGGAGCGAGGACGGGCGGCGCCCGGCCTTCTCGGCGATGCCGTAGACTCGGTTGGCGACAAAGGCGACGGCGTCGTCTGAGGTCGACTCTATGGAGAGGTTCTCGATCTCATTGACCCCGGAGCGTACGGCGCTCTCAAGTATATAGTCGTGGATCTTCCTTATCTCCCGGAAATGCGCGATGTACTCCTCGGCCGGGCGGCGCATGGAGGTGCCGAGGGCGCGCAGGTGGAAGCGAGAGCGGTGGACCTCCTCGTCTGAGAGGTAGACGACTAGCGAACAGACGTTCGGGTGGTCCCTGAAGCGGTTCAAGATGATCTCCGGCGCGAGGTGTACGCCTTCTATGATGAGGTTCGTCCCCTCCTTGAGGCCTCGCTCGACTATCGCCTCGACCCCTACGCAGACCTGCGCGGCCTGCGCCCGGTATCCAAAGAGCACCCTCTCCTCGTCGTCCACCGGTACCCGTATATCCTCCGGCCGTATCTCATAAGAACTCCGGTGAAGCACCGGCAAGAGGTCCGGGCTTATGGCCCGCCTCAACACTTCACGGATGTGGTCCGTCCCTATCACGCTCTGAATATTCAACCGACGCGCGATGTCCGCCGCAAGCGTACTCGTCCCAACCCCCGTGGCTCCTCCAACGAGGACCACTATGGGCTCAGTGGACTCACGTAGAACGCGCCATTTGTCCAGCAGCGAGACAGCGAGGGCATCGGTGACCTGAAGCTTCGCCCGCACCCGCGCGAGCACCTCCTCCTCCTCTACCACGAATCGCTGCTCAGCCAGGAGTTCAGCGCGAACCTCGCTCGCTATGCGGTGGGCCAACTCGGCCTTCGCGCCTGCCTGGGAGAGAGTCTGGGCCAGGACGCCGCGCGAAAATGGAGTCTCCCGTCCTCCCTTGACGATAGTGATCTCTCGCTCGTCCACAGCACCCTCCCCACGGAGCGCGTCCGAGACGGCGCTTTAATCCCGAAGGATGCGGAGCCCCCCGTACTTCCTACCCCGCCGCCGCCTCACCCGGAAAAAGAAGAATAGCAGGAACGCGACCAGAACGAGCGGCACAAGCGGTACCAGCACCGCGACAACACCACCCAAAAGCGCCACTACATCCTCGAACGTACTGAGGAACGGCGCCGAGACCCCCGCGGCCGAGACGTTCGCCGGTGGCCGCAAAACGGATTTCACAACCGCCACCACCCCAGCAATCCCCCCGCCCGCCAGAAGCTCGGGCACGAGTTCCTGGAAGCCATCAGGGGCTACGCCGACCTGCAAGACCGCGGCGAAGAGAATCGCCCCGGCCACGATGCGTAGAGGTGTCTGCACGAAGTCGAAAATCGAGTCGAGGGCCGGTATCTTGTCCAGGCCACTCTCCACAAGGGCGAGTACGAGCAGCACCCCGATCACCAGCCAGTCATCTAAAAGCCCGAAAGGCCCCGGCAGCGTAAAGAACCCGAACCGGGCGAAGAGCCCGACGAGGGCCAGCGGAAGATATGCCCTAACCCCCGCAATAGAGGAGAGACCAATGCCTATTCCGGCTGCAAACAGGGTTTCCATAGGCGGGATTATACCCTAATAGCCCTAATTTCCAGCCGCGGATTGTCCTCTCTGTTGCCTCAGCTTCCTTCAGGTTTCCAGTCCTCCAGCGCCTCTCCAGCCTTGACGTGATGAGCTCCCGGAGTCTCCCGAATCAAGACGTAGATGTACTCGATCGGCGACCCAATAGTCTCGTGTACTACGCGCGTTATCTCTTGGGCGAGCGCCTGCTTCTGCTCTTCGGTACGGCCTTCCCGGATGTCGCACTGAATGACGGGCATACCTCTCCTCTCCTTGCTTGTCCTGCGTTGCGTGATACGAAGTCTAGTACGAGTACGGAGTCCAGGCCGGAACCTCAGCCCGATATTGATGGAGTGGTTTGCTAATATCTTATGTATTCAAGCGTTGGAGTGGTTCGGAGGATTCGTGTCGCAGGCCGTTACGATGGACAAGATAGTTGCCTTCTGCAAGCGTCGGGGCTTCGTGTATCAAAGCTCGGAGATCTACGGCGGTATACGCTCCTCCTACGACTACGGTCCCTTGGGCATCGAGCTAAAGCGCAACATCAAAGAGGAGTGGTGGCGCCGTACGGTGCATATGCGCGATGATGTCGTTGGCCTCGACTCGGCGATTATCATGCATCCGAAGGTGTGGGAGGCGTCGGGGCACACGGCTACATTCAACGACATGCTCGTCGAGAGCCGCACGAGCAAGCGCCGCTACCGGGCCGACCATCTTATCGAGGCGGCTACGGGGATGGACGTCGAGGGGCTCAGTCCCGAGGAGTTGACGAGGATAGTTCGGGAGGACGAACGTGTAAAGGACCCTGTGGACGGGGGGCGGGACTTCAGTGAGGTAAGGCCGTTCAACTTGATGTTCGAGACTTATATGGGTCCGGTCAAGGGGCCGGAGAACCTCGCTTATTTGCGGCCGGAGACGGCGCAGGGGATCTTCGTAAACTTCAAGAACGTGATGCAGACGAGCCGGGTGAAGGTCCCGTTCGGGATAGCCCAACAGGGAAAGTCTTTTCGCAACGAGATCACACCGGGCAACTTTATCTTTCGTACCCGCGAGTTCGAGCAGATGGAGATGGAGTTCTTCGTCGAGCCGGGCACGGATGAGGAGTGGCACGAGTTCTGGATCGAGGAACGCTGGAACTGGTACACCTCCCTCGGCCTCGACCCCGAGAACCTCCGCCGCTTCGAGCATCCGAAGGAGAAGCTCTCTCACTACTCCAAGCGCACCGTGGATATCGAGTACAACTTCCCGTTCCGCGGCTGGTCGGAACTGGAGGGTATCGCCAACCGCACCGACTATGACCTGAAGCAGCACGCCGAGCACTCCGGCGAGAACCTGGAGTACTTCGATCAAGCCTCGAACCAGCGCTACTATCCCTACGTCATCGAACCCGCCGCCGGCCCGGACCGCATCATGCTCGCCTTTCTCGTCGACGCCTACACCGAAGAAGAGGTAGGCGGCGAGCAGCGCACCGTCCTCAAACTACACCCGCGCCTCGCCCCCACAAAGGCCGCCGTCTTCCCCCTGAGCAAGAAGGAGCCCGTCTCGACCATTGCGAGAGGACTCTACGATGAGCTAAAGGGAGACTACCGACTCTTCTACGACGACTCCGGCTCCATCGGCCGCCGCTACAGGCGCCAGGATGAAGCCGGTACGCCGTTCTGTGTCACGGTGGACTTCGATACGGTGGACGACAACCAGGTCACCATCCGCGACCGTGACACTCTGGAACAGGAGCGCGTGCCGATTCAAAGCGTCCGCGAGAGACTACAGAAGCTTATCTCCGTGTAGAGAGCCACGGCGTACCGGCCCCATAGACAGCAAAAGCGCCCCCGCGACCGTGCGGGGGCGCTTCTATTATCGGGTTCTTTTACTAGAGAACTGTTTGCTAGCTCCTCTCTTCGAGGTAGGTGCGGAGGGCTTCAGCGCCGTCGGTGCCGTTGGTGGCCTCTATACCTTCGAGCCAGCGATCAGTAGCCTGGGGGTTCTCTCTGAGCCAGTCGAGGGCGACTTGCTGGGGCTCCTCGCCGGAGTTGTCGATGCGGTCGATCAAATCTCTCTGTATGTCCTGGCTAACGGTCATCTGCTCAAAGAAGGGGTAGAGGTCCGGGAACTTCTCGGTGAAGTCTTCATTCACGAGGGTCTCGACGTGCGAGGGGCCGCCCCAGGCCTCCTCCGGGTCCTCGAGCAGGCACATGTCGTACCTGCTGTTCATCCAGTGCGGCTCCCAGCCGGTCCAAGCGACCCACTCGCCGTCGCCGACGCGCCGGTCTACCTCACTGAGCATGCCGTTGGTGCTGGATTCGACTATCTCCCAATCCCCGAGGCCGTACTGGTTGTTGTCGATCATGTCGAGCACGACCTGGTTGCCGTCGTTACCGGGCTCCAGCCCATAAACGGTCGGCGTACCGTTGTTCTCGAACCTGTCGGCGAACTCGGCCAGGTCCTCGTGCGAACGGACGCCCGCGTCGCAGGCTTCCTGGTTGACCGCGATGCTGAAGGTCGCGTCATCCAGGTTCGTCGTGACAGACTCGACGTTGTCTACCGCGTCGAAGTTGGTCTGCATCGTCGGGAACCACGCCTCCACGAAGACGTCGAGGTCGCCGGTCTCCAGGCCCTGAAAGACCGTTGGGACACCTAACTCCTGGATCTCGGTCTCATACCCCAGAGCATCCACTATGGTCGAGGCGACGTTGGTCTTGGCTATGGCCTCCGGCCAGTCAACGGTACCGAACCTTACGGTGTCGTTGGCTCCCTCGGCTCCACCGCCGCCGCCACACGCGCCGAGCGCGAACGCGCCAACCGTGAGCATGAGCCCCAGGAGCGCTGCCCTCACATATCTACCGTACCTGCCGTCTCCGCCCATCTACTGTTTCCTCTCTCGCTACTACTGCTGATGTAAGGAACGGCATCCCCTGTAGGATACCGCTGTTGCCAATTCGCGCCATAGCTTCTACGTCGTAACGGCGTTCTCCCGTTCGTGCCGGGCTAGGGCTCGGCGTTGCGTGCGGCGTCGACCCAGGGCTCTACGACGTAGGGGTTCTCCGCGACCCACTGCCTGGCGCCTTCGAGGGGGTCTCCGACTTCGTTGATGGTTGCTTCGAGGTCGTTGAGTTGCTCCTCGTCGAGTGTGAGCGCCTGCATAAACGCGTAGGCTGCGGGTTGGTCTTCCGGGAAATCCTCGTTCACGATCGTCGAGAGCTGCGCCGGTTCGTCTAGCTCTTCCAGGGCGTCCAGCGGGTCCTCCAGGTACTTGTAGTCATACCTCTGGTTCATCCAGTGCGGAGACCAGGCGACGAAGGCGAACTCCTCCTGGTTCTCGTAGAGGTTTTCGATCTCGGAGAGCATACCCGGGGTGCTGGACTCCACGAGTTCCTGCTCGAGATCGTACGCCGGTATGACGCTGTCGGGGATCTTCTCCATAATCACCGCGCCCGGCTCGATGCCGTATATCTCGCTGGCGCCAGAGTCATTTAGCTCTTCTAGACTATTGATGTCCATGTAGCTCGGGACCGCTATGCCGAAGCTGGTCTGGCCCTGATACCACTCGCCTATCTGCACCACGTTGTCGCCCTGCTCGTTCAGGTAATCCTGATGATTCGGCAGCCACACGTCCTGAAAAGCGCCCAGTTCGCCGTTGCCCACGCCCTCGAACAACAGGGTGACGTCTAACGTCTGTAGCTCGACCTCCTCGTAGCCGACCTCGTCCTCCAAAAGTACCTTCGTCAGGTTCGCCACCGCCACGCTCTCATCCCAGCCTATATCGCCCAGCGTGATCCTACTGTTCTCCAGAGAACCGCCGCCGCAACCACCCGCAAGGATGCTCACCAGGATCAACAAGAACGCCAGAGAAGTCGACGTTCTTCTCACGGTCTTACCCGCTTCCCTGACGTACCAGCGTCCTTGCGCAACAAATCCTGTAAACCCATCGGAAGATTCCAGTGATTCAGCGTCCCCTCCGAAGAGGGGACGCGCTTACTTGGTTTCCGGTACTCTCCCGCCAGGATTTACTACGCGTTGTTCGCGGCGTCGATCCAGGGCTGAACGACGTCGCGGTTGCTCTCCAGCCAGGTCTGGGCGGAGGCCGCGTAGTCCTGGGGGTCTATGTTCTCTATCTCGTTGACCTGCTCCTCGGTGAGCGTTATCGCGTCCAGGAACGCGTAGGCCTGGGGGTCGTCCTCCTGGAGGTCTTCGTTGACGATCGTGGAGATCGTCGCCCCATCATTCAGGTCGGTAAGGCCATCCTCCGGGTCTTCGAGGAACTTGAAGTCGTACCTGGCGTTCATCCAGTGCGGCCGCCAGGCGACGAAGGCGAACTCTTCCTGGTTTTCAGAGAGGTTGTTTACCTCGGAGAGCATGCTCGGCGTGCTCGACTGCACGTACTCCTGATTGAGGCCATACGTCGGTATGACGCTGTCGGGGATCCTCTCCGAGATAATCGCACCCGGCTCGATGCCGAGGATCTGCGTCACGCCGGTCTCATTGAGGTCGGGGATGGCGTTTACGTTCGTCATGTAAGTCGGCACCGCTATGCCGAACTCGGTCTCGCCGTCGTACCAGGGGTCGAGTTGCACGACGTCGTTCTCGACCTCACTGATCTGAGCTGCGTGGTTGGGCAGCCAGATGTCCTGGTAGGCGTCCAAATCGCCGCTAGCCACGCCCTGAATCACGGGTCCGAGCTCGAGCTCTTGTAGCTGGACCTCCCCGTAGCCAAGATCCTCTTCCATGACGATCTTGGTGAGGTTCGCGATTACCGCGGCCTCGTCCCAGCCTGTCGCTACCCCAAGGTTTAGCTCCTTGCTCTCCGGGGACTCGGCGCTGCCACCACCCCCGCCGCCGCCGCAGCCCGCCGCGAGGGCGCTCGCCGCGAGCACGAGGATTACCACCAAAAGCTTTCTACTCGCTTTCATCGACCTTCCTTGCTTTAGCCAATAAGTCTCTCTAACGACTATACGCTGATTCGTGCGTCACGGATCAATCCCGCTCCCTGGCGCCTCCTCATCCCCTGACGTTCCCCACAACCGGCGAAACGCGATTCTGACATTGGTGATCGGACTCCGCTCACCGCGTGCCGGCCCCTACGGTCTCCTTTGCGCCGGCCCCCGTGGTACCGGCCGTGTCCGGGTCCACGTCGCTGGACTTCTTGCCACCCGGAAGGACCTTCGATAGCATGCCGCCCTTCTTGCCCGGCTTGCGCTGGATAAGGCCACCGAGCGGTCTCGTGACGCGGTCGAGGTAGATGGCGATAATAACGATCCCCACGCCACCGACGAACGCCCTGCCCACATCGAGTTGGCTCAGGCCCCGGACGACGGCCTCGCCCAGCCCCCCGGCCCCAACGAGCGCGGCGATGACAACCATCGAGAGGGCGAGCATGATCACCTGGTTGACCCCGGCCATAATAGTCGGCAGAGCTTGAGGTAATTCGACCTTGCGCAAGGTCTGCCAGGGCGTCGCCCCGAACGCATGCGCGGCCTCGACGGTGTTCTTGGGCACCTGTTGAATGCCGAGCATCGTCAGCCTTACGGCCGGGGGCGCGGCGAAGATAACCGTCGCGACGAGCGCCGGCGTACCACCAAGGCCCAGGAACACGACCATCGGGACCAGATACACGAACGCAGGCATCGTCTGCATGATGTCCAGCGTAGGCCGTACGGCAGCCTCCATCGCCTTGGACTTGGCCGCCAGTACCCCGATCGGCACTCCCACTAGCAACGAGGCCACGGTAGCGGCCAGCACGAGTGCCAGGGAGAGCATCGTGGCATCCCAGAGTCCAAGGCTGATAATCAGCAGGAAGCCCACTACCGAGAAAAGGCCCACCCGCCAGCCAGCTACAAAGAGGGCTATCGCGGAAAACACAGCGACCATCAATAGCTGCGGCGGCGCCGTAAGGGCAGCCTCGAGCGCGCCAACGAAGCCACCGATGCCGTCCTTGATCAGGTCGAAGAACTCCTCGACGACTTCGATGTCCTGCACATAGTCGACGAACCTGTCGGTCCAGTTATCTAGCGGGATCTCCGGTATGACGTTCTGCTGAAAGGATGCGAACATCTCTAGCGCCTCCCGTCGATCTCTTGGTGGGTCTCGCTACCCTGTAGGGCAGCGCTATCCGGGCGCCCATCGTCGAACACCACCGGACCGTCACCGTTTTGCTCGGGAGTGGTGGTGGTGAGGCCGGCTATAAGGGAGCCGCGCACAACGATGCCTTCGAGCCGGCCCCCCTCATCGCAGACGGCCACGGGGGCGCTGCGCTCCACGAAGTGCGGCAGGATCTCGCGCAGGTACGTGCCCCGGCTTATCTTCGTCGCCGTTGTGTCTACCGCCTCCCGAAGCTCCCGCTCGTCGCGCTCGACGAGCCGGGCGACCTCCTCGACCTCGCACATCCCGACAAAGCGCCGCTCCTCGTCCACGACGGGTATGAAGTACAGTCCGGCCTGCCTCATCCGCCTGAGAACGACCGTCGGACCCTCATCCGGGTACGCAACGTTGTCGGCGGTGATCATCACGCTCTCGGCGGCACGGACCTTGGCATAGTCCACATCCTCAACGAACCGCTCGACGTACTCGGTAGCGGGCTCGCGCAGGATCTGCTCGGGCGTGCCGAGCTGTACGATCTCGCCGTCCTTCATGATTGCCACGCGGTGTCCGAGCATCAATGCTTCGTCCAGGTCGTGCGTCACGAAGACTACCGTGCGCTGCACCTCACCCTGAATCCTGAGAAACAGGTTCTGCATGTCCCGTCGGATCAGAGGGTCGAGGGCGCTGAACGGCTCATCCATGAGCAGTATCTCCTGCTTGGTAGCCAAAGCGCGTGCCAGGCCGACCCGCTGCTGCATACCGCCGGAGAGCTCCGAGGTCATTTTGTTGCCCTGACCGTGAAGGCCGACCAGCTCCAGGGCCTCTTCGCCGGCTTTTTTGCGCTCCTCGGATGAGGCGCCCTTTATTTCGAGACCGAAAGTGACGTTGTCCATGACGGTGCGGGTCGGCAGGAGGCCGAACTGCTGGAAGACCATGCCTATCTTCTTGCGCCGCACCTCTCGCAGTTGCTTGGATGACATCTTCGAAATGTTCTCATTGTCGAGGTGGACATCCCCCTCGGTCGGCTCGTTCAGGCCGTTGATAGCCCGTAGAATCGTGGACTTCCCGCTCCCAGAGAGGCCGATGATCACGAAGATCTCGCCCTTGTACACCTCGAAGTTGTTTTCGTAAGCCCCGATGGTTGAACCTGTCGCGCGCTCGACCTCAGCCTTACTCCCACCGGAACGCTTCATCTCCAGCGCCTGTTGGGCCCGTCGCCCGAAGACCACCGAGCAATTCTCTACCCGAATGATCTGCTCGCGGCCCATAACGTTAGCTTCCGTGACTCTCCTCCTCTACTAGCCTGCTATACACGCTTGCAGAACCCGTCGATTAGGGGCTTACCGCCCTCTCGCATCGACCTCCACAAGAAAATGCTTACGTCCCATCCTCAATACAACCCCTTCTCTCCGGTTGTGATCCGCCATGATAAGGGGTCTGGCATCTCTATTCAACTGATATCCGTGATTGTTTGATTAATGTACGAATCTTTTCGTTCCTTATGCTAAGCAGTTACGCTGCTGTCTGTAGGTTCGTTTACATCCTGGTAGCATACGGTAACAATTTATGCGAGATATTTCGAGAAGCATGAGAGACCGGCAGAGGGAAGCGGCCGATGGTAAAGGAGGGGATCGTGGCTCACGAGGGCATCCCAAAGGATGGCTCGTGGCTGTGAGGGCGGCGGTTTCGAGAAGCTCTGGTCCCGCGCGCCGCGGCTCGTGTTTCGTGAGGAGGGTGTTATGAGCAGGAGGAACAGAAGAGGAGGCTCGGGCACGAGTTGGGCTGGCGTTGTGATCGGCTGGCTCGCGGCCCTCGGTGCGGTCCTGGTCTTGAGCAGCGTCGTGGGCGTGGTAGCGGGCGCTATCTTCGCGACTCTGGGATTCGGTGGCGGCGCGGAGGCTGGTGCTACGAGCCTCGTAGGGATACTCGTAACGCTTTTTCTCGCGTTCCTCATCGGTGGCTATACCGCCGGCCGGATGGCGAGCCGCCAGGGCGCCAGACACGGCCTGATGGTGGCGCTCCTCGCCCTCGTCGTTACGCTGGCTCTGGCTCTTCTGGGTAGCGTCGCGGGATCTGGCCTGGTAGACGGTCTGCAAGGCGTGGCGCTACCCGGCATCCCGTCGGAGGTCGTCAGTCAGGGTCTGGGTACCGTTTTGACCCTCGGGGGGGTCCTCGCCTTGCTACTCCCGTTCGTTGGCGGCGCCATCGGCGGCTCCTGGGGCGAGAGCACGGGCCGCCAGCGCACGTAGCATGCCAATACGCTACGTGCGGGGTATTTCCCCCCAAGGTATCATGCGACTATCAGGAAATGAGAGGAGCCATAGCCTTGGATGAGATGGGCCGCAGGGAAGAAGAGGCGCGGCGGGAAGCCGGGGAACGGCGGCGGAGCAACCCTCGCGGAGACGCCGGAGGACCACGTCAGGAAGACCCGGCGTTCGACGAACAACGATACGGGGCAGGCGAGGGTCGCTCCAGACGCGGCGACCGAACGGTACGAGGCTCGTCGGAGGCTTCGGGCCGGATCCGCAGCAGTTCTAGCGGGGGTCGGCAGAGAAGTGGCTCACCCAGAGGCCAGACAGGCGGCCTTTATGGCAGTGAGATCGGGGGGGACGTGTTGGGCTCAGCGATAGCTGAGCTGGTTGGCACGTTTATCCTGGTGTTCACCGGTACCGCAGTTGTCGCTGCAGCGGTCCTGCTGCGTCCCACGGCCGGTCCCGGCATCTACGACTCGCTCGCCGTAGCGCTCGCGTTCGGGCTCGCGCTAACGGCGATCGTCGCGGCGATCGGGCACGTCTCCGGGGCGCACGTCAACCCGGCCATCACTTTGGGGCTCGCCATAACCAACAAGTTCCCGTGGCAATACGTGCCGGTATATATTGGGGCGCAGCTTGTAGGGGGGATTCTAGGTGCTGTAGGCACCTGGATCGCCTACAGAAGCGAAGCGCGGCGGTTGGTCGACCTCGGGGCCACGATCCCGGCGGAGAACGTCGGTGACCTCCAGGCACTCGTGGTGGAGATACTCGTCACCTTTATCCTGATGTTCATCGTGATCTCCGTGGCAACCGACGACCGGGCGCCAGCGGGCGTAGCGCCTCTGGCCGTCGGCTTCGCGCTGGCCTGCGGCGTACTCATCGCGGGTCCAGTGACAGGAGGCTCCCTAAACCCGGCGCGGACCCTGGGACCAATGATCCTGGCCGGAGAGTTCACGGCGGTCTGGGTATACATAGTAGGCCCCATAATAGGAGCGGCGCTCGCCGCCCTTCTCTACGACCGCTTCGTCTCCAAAGCTGGCTCCTCAGGATAAAGTGCGATAAAGACCTGGTAGCCGCCCGGCCTCGTCTGTCAAGCGAGACCTTGGTACAGGCCGCGTTCCTGCGCTAAACTAGTGGCATTATGCGCCTGTAGCTCAGGGGATAGAGCACCGGTTTCCTAAACCGGGTGTCGGAGGTTCAAATCCTTCCAGGCGCACTCCTAAAGTACCTGCAAAAACCCACATTTCGCCCCCAGTACTCGAAGTGGGTTGTGGGCATTGTCAGCAGTACGTCAGCAGTAGCCCTCAAAAACGTCTTCTTCGTCGCTCATTCCGGGGATTATGTGGCTGTAGGTATCGAGCGTGATAGCTATGCTACTGTGCCCCAGAATGTCGGATACGCGCTTTGGATGTTGACCCTTCAAGAAGCGGATAGTGGCGCAAGTATGCCGGAGATCGTGGAACCATATATTCGGCAGGCCAGCTTGCTTGAGTAGCGGCTTAAAGCTCCTCGTGACTAGATTGCTCGAATTAATCGGCGTTCCCCTCTCCGTAGCGAACACGAGCCCCTGATCGTCGTATGAGCGCGCCGCTAGCCGCTCCTCTAGTTGGCGCGAGCGGTGCCCTCTGAGGACCTCACAGACGCTCTTAGAGAGTTCTATACGCCTGCCCTTGCCGTTCTTAGGCAACTCTTCGATCCTGCCCACGCCTGACTCTGATTGCGTGCGCCGGACTTGCAAGGAACCAGCGTCGAGGTCTAAATCAGACCATTTGAGCCCTAACAACTCACCCTGACGCAGGCCGTACTGTATCGCCACGACGTACAGGGCATAGAGCTTGTCCTTACGTGCCACGTCGAGGAACGTCTTAGCCTGCTCGGGAGTTAGCGGGTTGATCTCTTTCTTATGCTTGGGCAGCTTGATGCCGGCTGCCACGTTGCGAGGGATGAGGTTATCTGCTACGGCGTCGTTTAGAGCCTTGCGTAGGGTGATGTGCGCGTGTTGCGGCGTCTTGAGTGTCGCGTACAGGCCCTTAACGTGGGCTCGGGTCAAGTCCTTCAGCTTGACGCCGCCGATTCCGGTGGTGATATGTATCCGAATCACGGACTCGTACCGTTCCCACGTACGTTGCCTGACCGTATCTTTGATGCCGAGTAGCCAACCCGTAGCGGTACCGTCTGCCTTCACGCGGCCCAAGTAGTCGCCCAAAGTCAACGTGCCTGCGTCGAATAACAGCCCTTTATCCGCATCGCCCTGAGCGGCCCGAAGCTTCACCTGGCACTCCGTTTTGGTCTTAGCGGACACGGTGCGCCGCTTACCATCGGGACCGTAGTACGCGCCGAGATAGCTCGTGGTCTTGCCGTCCTTGTTCCTCCGGGGATACACACTGCCACTGCCGTTGCCCCGCTGCTTAGGCTTACCCACGCGCCTAATCCTCCTTCGCAGTCCGTAGTTCGTGTGGCTTTACCTTCAAAGCCTTAGCCAGCTTCTTGACTGTCTCCTTATAGGCACCTCTCTTTCCTGCTTCCAAGTCCGCTATCGTGGCCCGCCCTACATCACTGAGCTTCGCCAGCTCCATCTGCGTCAGCCCGCGCCGGTTCCTGTGCTCCCGCAGCCTACCCAAATAAGACAACCTTTCGCTCACATATATTCCTTTTATACTCCGATAGTTTAGCAGGTCTTCTTGACTACTCCATAGTGAAATGAGACAATGTATCTGGTTGATAAAGCGGCCCCGGCAGGATAACCACCACGAAATCCCCCGAGGCCTGGACCAAAGGGAGGCAACCCTATGGCCACCACAGAGTCTAGCGCGTCCACCGCGCATCCATCCACCACCCTCGGAGAGAAGACCCGCTGCTTTAGGCACGAGGGCGAGGAATGCCCCCGCTGCGACGGCTCGGGCTTTAGGCCCGCGAAGCGCTGCACCGAGTGCGGCGAGGCGGCAGGTAGTGTGAGTGAGGGGACCGGCTTCCCGCTGGTCAAGGACCAGCGCACGGACGGGCGCCTCTACCATGTCCGCTGTATGCCGGGTACACGCGACCTCGACGCGATTTGGTCGGGGCTCGAAAGGATGGGCGGCTAGCGTGGCCGCCCTCTTCCCCCTGGGCCGCCTCGTGGCCACGCCGGGCGCTATAGAGCTGCTTAGGAGTGCTGGTGAGGATCTCTTGCCCGCGTTGCTTGAGCGTCACCGGTCGGGAGACTGGGGAGACGTGCCGCCGGAGGACGCCCGCGAGAACGAGTTCTCCTTAAGTCACGGCTTCAGGATCGTCTCGTCTTACCGGGTAGCCGGGGAGAGGGTATGGGTCATCACCGAACGAGACAGGAGCGCCACCACGCTGTTACTGCCCTCAGAATACTGAACTTGCGGCTGTCCTGTGCCGAGGTCCTTTACGGGGCTTCGGCACTTTTGCGGGGGGTTGCGGTCACAGAGGGGTTAGGCGTCTACGAGCCGGTCCGCTAGCTCCATGCAGTGATAGCGTCCGTATGCACAAGGCCCTTTCTGCATAAGGCGCAAGTTAAGCAATCGGATGTCTCGTAGAACATCTTCGTCTGCGAGGAGGTTCCTTGCCTCCTTTGCTCCCTTGATTTGAAAGTTCGTCTGGTCTTGGCCGCCTGGCACGTGGCGATGACCAGTGTACCTCAGAGTTGGGTGCCGCTCTAGTCCTATGGCACAGTTTGGTTAAGCAGTAGAAAGAGAGCGTGTACCCTCGTCGGCACCAAGCCAACGGGAGTTTCGCCATGAACAAGAAGTACGTCGTCCGTCTCACCGAGCACGAACGTGAACAGATCGAAAAACTTCTCCGTCGCGACAGGGCTCATGCTCGTAAGCTGCTTTACGGGCGCATCTTGCTCAAGGCCGACGCCGATGGCCCCGATCGCTGGACCGACGAGAGGATCGCCGAGGCGTTGGAGGTTTCCACCTCCACGGTGGCCCGCCAGAGGCAGCGCTTTTGCGAGGATGGACTTGAGGTGGCACTTATGCCCAAGAAGCCCGGGAGGCCCAGGAGGCGGGTTCTGGACGGGCGGGCCGAGGCTCATCTGATCGCCCTCTCGTGCTCGAAGGCTCCGCAGGGAAGGGAGAGGTGGAGCATGAGGCTGTTGGCCGATCGGATGGTCGAGATGGGTTATGTGGATGAGCTCTCCCACGAGACGGTCAGGAGAACGCTCAAAAAAACTGCCTCAAGCCCCATCTCAAACGCCAGTGGGTGATCCCGCCTCGCGAAAGCGCGGCGTTCGTGTGGAGGATGGAAGCAGTGCTCGACCTCTACGAAGAGCCTTACGATCCGCTTTTGCCGGTAGTCTGCTTCGACGAGCGTCCCTGCCAGCTCATCGGCGATGTGATCGAGCCTCTGCTGCCGAAGCCGGGCCAAGTCGCCAAGTACGACTCACATTACCAGAGAGGTGGCACCTGCCACGTGCTCATGAGTTTCGAGCCCCTAACCGGCTGGCGGCAGGCGCAGGTCACAAAGCGTCGCAGGAAGCAGGAGTTCGCCCATTCGATGCGCCACCTGGCGGAGGTGGTCTACCCGCACGCCAAGAAGATCCGGGTGGTCCTCGACAACCTCTCGACCCATACTGCCGCGGCCTTCTACGAGAGCTTTACCGCCGAGCAAGCACGGCGCTTGGCGCGCAGGATAGAGTTCTGCTACACGCCGGTGCATGGCTCCTGGCTGAACATGGTGGAGATAGAACTCTCGGTACTGGTGCGCCAGTGCCTCAAAAGAAGATTGCCCGACATGGAGACATTGGACCGGGAGGTGGAAGCATGGCAAACCGAGCGAAACCGGTCGGGAGCGAGCGTGGAGTGGCGCTTCACCACAGAGGATGCGCGCATCAAGCTACGCAGCCTCTACCCTTCATAGAAAGTGTGTCAGAGGACTAGTGTAAGAGGGCCATGGCGTGCATGTTATGATTTTCTGATGCCTGTTCCACTAACTACGGTGAGCATCGCTGCCGAACGGCGTGTTGGAAGCCTCGCCAGGCATCGGGTGAGTTGGTGGAGAACGGGGGCTTGAACTTCCGGGCGGTGCTCCTCGCTGTCTCGGTCGCAACCGTAGGGGTGCTGCCAGGCTTTCTTACGGGCGGGCTGGCTGTTCAGATCCGGGACGAGCTAGACTTCGATGAAGGAGCTCTGGGGTTCGCGGTCGCGGTGTTTTTCGCCGCCTCCGCCCTCGGCTCGGTGTTGTTTGGGCGCGTGGTCGAGCGCGTGGGTTCCTCTTTGGGGATGCGCCTCGCTGCCCTGGTAAGCGCGTCCTCTCTGCTCGCCGTCTCGGTGCTGGCGGGGTCTTGGTGGGGGCTGGTCGGCTGCCTGA
>CADCVE010000028.1 GCA_902806065.1 uncultured Rubrobacteraceae bacterium
AGGCGTTCGCGGACTTCCTCGTCTCCCGCGAGGGCCAGGAGCTCGCGGCGAGCCAGAACTACGTCCCGATCGTACCCGGCGTGGAGCCTCCCGAAGGAGCGCCGTCCCTGGACGAGATCGACATCCTCCAAGGCGATCTTCAGGAGCTCGTCGCCGACCAGGACGCGGCGAAGGAACGCTTCAACCAACTTCTGGAGGCTTCCTAAAACCGGTGGCTAAGGCTCCGTCCCGGGGAGAGAAAGCGTCCGAACCGGCGGGCACGAAGCTCTTGGGCTATGTGACACTGGCGGTCCTCGTGGCGCTCGTCGCCCTTCCGCTCCTGGCCCTGCTCCAGCGCGGCGCCCGGCCGGAACTTCTGGCGGGGCTGGCCTCGGATGATGTGCTTGAGGCGACCGTGAATAGCCTCGTCACCTCGGGCCTCGGGGCGCTTTTGGCAACCTTGTTCGGGGCCGCGCTTGCGTGGGCGCTGGAGCGCACGGACGTCCCGGCGCGGAACTTCTTCCGGGCGGTGTTCTTCGTGCCGTTTCTGGTCCCGCCGTTTATCGGGGCCATCGGGTGGCTCGCGGTCTTTGGGCCCGTCGGTTACGCGAACGCCTTCTACAACCGCGCCACGGGCTCGACCGGAGGGCTCGTAGACCTGTACGGCCCGGGAGGCATTATCGCGCTCCTGGCGCTGCATTCGTACCCGATCGTCTACCTCACCATCGCGGCGGCGCTGCGCGGCGTGCCGGCCTCTCTGGAGGAGGCGGCGCGGGCGAGCGGGGCCGGTCGCCTACGCGTGGCGCTCGACGTGACTCTGCCGTTCGTCTTCCCCGCGCTCGTCGCCGGGTTTATACTCGTATTCGTCTCCAACCTCTCGGACTTCGGGATACCGGCTCTTCTCGGCCTGCCCGAACGCTACGAGGTGCTGCCTACCCTGATCTACGGTTACCTTGTCAGCGGCTCGACCGACGATCCCCTGGGCGCCGCCTCATCCATCGGCGTCGTCCTGCTCCTCCTCGCAGGCGGCGCCCTGATCCTGCAACGCAGGCTCTCGCGCAGGTTGGACTCCGACGCCCTCGGCCCAGACCCCGAGCCCGTTTCTTTGGGTGCGGCCCGCGTCCCGTTCGCGACGCTCCTCTCGGCTATAGCGCTCGTTATCACGGTCGCGCCTGTCGCGGCGCTGCTCGTCGGCGCGCTTCTGCGCGCGCCCGGCGTCCCGCTCACCCCGGAGAACCTCACCCTCGCAAACCTGGAGCGGGCACTCGTCGCCCCGGCAATCATACGGGGGGCGACGAACAGCCTGCTCCTCGCGTCCGGGGCCGCCCTCGTGTGCGGCCTGCTCGGGGCGACGGTCGCCACGCTCATCGTCCGCGCCCGCAGCCGGCTCGGCGGCGTCCTGGACGCCCTTACTCTGGGTCCTCAGGCGCTGCCGGGGACTGTAATCGCGGTTGCCTGGATCCTGGCCGCCATCCCCGTCGGTCTCTACGGCACGAAGGCCGTGATCCTCTTCGCGTATACGACGGCGTTCGTAGCACTCGTCGTCCAGACGGTGCGGGGCTCTCTGGCGAACGTGCCCGTGGCTTACGAAGAGGCCGCCCGGCTCTCTGGGGCCTCACCCTTGAGGGCTCTAAGAGACGTCACCTGGCCGCTGGTAAGCCCAGCGATCCTGGTAGGGGCCGCGCTGGTCTTCTTCACCGCCGTAAGGGAGCTGACCATCTCGGCCCTGCTCGTCGCCCCGGGCAGCGAGACTTTGGGTGTCGTGATCTTCAACCTCCAGCAAGCCGGGACCTACAACGTCTCCACGGCCCTCGCCCTCGTGGTCGCCGTCGCGGGCCTCCTGGGGGTGGGCGCTATCGCTCTTTTGGGACGCGGAAGGAGGAACCTGTGGCGCGGGTTGAGTTAAACGGTACCAGCCTGATCTACGGATCCGGCGGGGGCGTCTCGGATGTCTCTCTCGCGGTGGAGGACGGTGAGTTCGTGGCCCTGCTCGGTCCGAGCGGGTCGGGTAAGAGCACGCTCTTGAGGCTCATCGGCGGTTTCCTGCGCCCCGACGCCGGGACTGTCGTGATCGGGGAGGAGACCGTCGCGGGCAAGGGTCGCTGGGTTCCACCGGAGAGGCGCAACCTCGGGATGGTCTTTCAGCAGCACGCCGTCTGGCCACACCGGACGGTCGCCGAGAACGTCACTTACCCTCTCAAGCTGGCAAAGGTCGGGCGGTCGGAGCGCGAAGAGCGGGTACGCGAGTCCCTTACGCTCGTGGGCCTCGATGGCTTCGGAAAGAGGCGGCCGGAGACGTTATCAGGCGGCCAGCGCCAGCGGGTCGCGCTTGCCCGCGCCCTGGTGGGTAGGCCCGCCGCCCTCTTGCTCGACGAGCCTTTCGCCAGCCTCGACGCAGCTTTGCGCGACCGTCTGCGGGCGGAGCTTGGCGCTTTAGCCGGGCGCACGGGCGTCACCATTATCCACGTAACTCACGACCGGACCGAGGCGCTGGCCTTGGCCGACCGGGTAGCGGTCCTCAAGGAAGGGAGGCTGGAGCAGGTCGCCCCGCCGAGAGAGATCTACGCCTCCCCCAAGACCCCTTTCGTGGCCTCTTTCGTCTCCGACGCCACCCTGATCCCGGTGGAGACCGTGGGCGAGAAGCGGTTCGCCCCAAGCGGCGGCGGCGCGGCGTTCGAGGTAGGCGAGGTACTGGCCCCGGATGGTTCTTCGCGAGAAGGCACGCTGGCGCTGCGTCCCCAGGACGTAGAGATCATACCAGGAGGCTCCGCCGTGGTACGGGCCGCCCTGTTCATGGGCGACTCCTGCGAGGTGTACCTGGAGTGGGAGGGCCAAAGCCTGCGCTCCCGAACCCCCGCCGATACCCGGCTCGAAAGCGGGGCCCGTGTACGGCCCGTGTTCGCCCGCGGAATCTTCTTTGCTGACGGACAGACGACAGAGTAAGAGACCCTTACAAAAGGAGGCAACAATGGGGAGATGTGCAGGTGTTTTTGTCGGACTACTTATCGCAGCGGTGGTGGCTACCCAACCGGTCTCCGCGGCGAGTGCGCAGCCGGAGGCGACGCTAGAGGGCCGGGCGGTACTGCCGGCGGACACCTTCGCAGAGGGGCCACCCTCGGGCAACGACCTCGAAGAGGAGACAAAAGGTGGCCGTATGCCGCCCTTTGACGGTCAACCGGTTGGAGGAGTATCGGCGGTGCTGGAAGCCGGGGACGGAGAGTTTCAGGTAATGCCCGACAATGGCTTCGGCAAGAAAGGTAACTCCTCGGACTTCCAACTGCGCACCTACCGCATCCGTCCAGATTTCGAGACCGCCAACGGGGGCAGCGGGGAGATCTCGGTCGGAGAGTTCGTGCAGCTACGCGATCCTGATCGGCAGATCCCGTTCGAGATCACCAACGAGGAGTCCGAAGACCGGCTCCTGACCGGGGCAGACTTCGATATCGAGTCGGTGCGGCGGGATAATCAGGGTGGCCTGTGGTTCGGCGACGAGTTCGGCCCGTTCCTACTTCACACCGACGCGACGGGGCGAGTGCTGGAGGCCCCGATCCCACTGCCCGACGTGAAGTCACCCGAGAATCAAACCATCGGAACTGATGAGGAGCCCAACCTGGCGACCAGCAAAGGCTTCGAGGGTATGGCGATCTCCGGGAACGGCGCCACTCTCTATCCTATGCTGGAAGGGGCGCTCCAGGACGATGAGGACGGGAGCCGGCGCTTTATCTACGAGTTCGACCTGGGGAGCAAGAGCTACACGGGTAAAACATGGCAATACCGTACCGAAGCGCCGGACAATGCCATCGGCGACTTCACTGCGCTGGGAGAAGGCCGCTTCCTGATAATAGAACGCGACAACGAGCAGGGTGAAGAGGCACGCTTCAAAAAGGTCTATGAGGTTGACCTGGACAACACCGGCTCTGATGGTTCCTTGTCCAAGAGAGAGGTTCTGGACTTACTTTCTATCAGTGACCCGAACCTTATCTCGGAGCCGTCGCGCGAGGGGGACGTTGGGCTCGGCGACCCGTTCTCGTTCCCCTTCCAGACTATCGAGAGCATCCTGCCGCTTGGAGACGGGCAGCTGCTGTTGCTAAACGACAACAACTATCCTCTGAGCGCGGGCCGCAACCCTGATCAGCCCGATGACACTGAAGCTATAGTCGTTCGGAGCGCCGCCCTGTCTTCGCCCTCCGGGATTCCAGATACCGGCGGGCCTCCGCTACTCCTGATCCCGGCCGTTGCAGCAGCGCTACTGGTTGCGGCATCAGCGGTGGCATGGGCGCCTCTACGCCGCCGGTGGCCTATGTAACCGTCCATGCCGGTGCTTACGTGCTGAACGAGGAGAACGTAGGAGATAAAATCGTCCCATCATGAGGACTATCTGGACAAAGGCTCGCAAAACCTCGGTTACTCAAGAGCGGCGGCTACCCCTGTACGTCTTTCTGTTGCTCATCATTTTGATGGGATTTGCGTGGGATTTGTTTAGGGAGAGGCCGGGGGCGGTGCAGGCGGAGGACGCGGTGATACTCGGGGAAGAAGAGATGATCGAGCTGAGCGTCCAGGAGAGTGGGGAGACTATCGAGGTGCTTGCGAAGGTCGATACGGGCGCTGGCTACTCTTCGATAGACGAAGATCTGGCGGAGGACCTGGGCATAGACCTGGACGATCCGGAGGATACGGTAAAGATCGACTCGGCCAACGGCGTGAAGAGGCGCCCGCTCGTCCGGGTCCGTATCAAGGTAGCGGGGAAGACTCTGGATACCCGCGTCACGGTAGCCGATCGCAGCGAGCTCTCCAAGGACGCACTGCTGGGCAGCCGGGATCTGGACGGGTTCTTGATCAAGCCGAACGCGGAGCAGCTTACCTCCCCGGACGACCCGGAACCGCCCTCACCGTCCGAATAACCTGCGCCAGAAACCCTTGTTCCGCTCGCGCTGGAGGTCAGCCTCCAGCTTCTCCGCTCGCTCTCTCTCCTGCTCGCGGCGCTCCCTCTCGTCGTCTAGCTCGTTCGACAGGCTCTCCCGCTCCTGGCGCATGCCACTAGCGGTCCGCTCGGCGGCTTCGAGGAAGTCTTCGAGACGCCTCATCTCCTGGAGCTGTCCCCGCCTCTCCTCTTCGAGCTTCTCCAGCTCTCCAAGCGCGTCCCGGTGCATCTCGGATTGCCGCAGCACGAACCACTGGTAGAAGCCGGAGACGATGGCCGCGTACTCCCTGGCAACATCATCGAGCCTGGCCTTGCCCTCCAGCGTGTCCAGGTACTCGCGCCCCTTCTCGGACCAGTGCTCCCACTCCTTTAGCTTGCTCACGTCGAGCCTGATGGCGCTGTTAACCTCTACACCACCACCTATTCTGCCGAAGTTCAGTTCGGCGAGGGCGAATGGGAGACCCTGGTGAAGCATGTAGACGAGTAAGTCCTCCATAAAACGCGGGAGGGAAGGCTCCCCGATCTGCTCTTCCCACCGCGCCTGGTACTCGTTAGAGAAACCCTCGTCTCCGTACAAACCGTCGCGTAGCGTGTCTATGTGGTCCAGCAACGTCGTAGCTCCGGCCAGGTAGTTGTGAAAGAGGCGGATGACGTCGTCGATGAACAGGTCGAACCTGTCGCGAGTCCTCTCCTCCCACAGCTTCAAGAACACCATCGGCTGCTCGAACTCATCGAGGACGTGGCGTAGGTTCAGGTAGTTGGTGTCGAAGATGAAGTAGCTCTTCTCCAGCAGGTTCATCCTGACGTAGAGCCCGTAGCCCTCGCTCTGCTCGATGCGGCGGTCCATCTCCCGCAGCTCGCGCCCGAGCTGTTGACGCTGCCGGTCCCGCTCCTCCAGAAGGTTTACGCCCGGATAAGCCTGGTAGCCCTCGTCAGGCTCGACCTCACGCTCCCGACGCTGCAACTCCCAGCCGCCGCGCCGCGCCTCTGCGTCTCCTCGTTCCCGATCAGTAGCCACTCAAGCTGCTCCTAAAGACCCCGGTTCCTCTTTTGACCGAAGAAAAGACTGTAGCAGGTTTCTGTCGGGGCGGGCCCTCGACATGCGGGGCGATCAACAGGGTCGGCGCCAGGCGTCGAGATTGAGGTGCTTGCGCAAGGAGCTGAAGCCGAGCTTGCGCGCCTGTTTGCAGAACTTGGAGCGGCTGAGACCGTACTCTACGTGGAAGACGGCCTTGTTGGCCTTTATGAACACGCCGAGCTTCCCGCACTCGCGGTACTCGAAGCATTCCTCGTTGACGGCGAAATCGAAGCTTCCCACGAGGTCGCTAGCCTGCTCGACGTCGTTCTTGAAGCCTGCCGCGAGCCCCCGGCTGCGTGCCGCCTGAGCTAAGAGAGCCTTTCAAAACCACCGTAACCGGGTAAGCCAAGAGTATGACTAAACAGCTAGTAAGCGACGAGCTTTGGCAAATCATCGAGCCGCTTCTACCAGAGGAGCCACCCAAGAACCCCGAAGGCGGCAGACCCCGCATCGACAACCGGGCCGCCCTCACCGGCATCGTCTTCGTGCTAAAGAGCGGCATCCCCTGGGAGATGCTGCCCCAAGAGATGGGTTGCGGCTCCGGCATCACCTGCTGGCGACGCCTCAAGGAGTGGCAAGAGGCCGGAGTGTGGGAGCGCCTGCACCAGGCGCTGTTGGATCGCCTCGGGGAGGCCGACCGCATAGACTGGGAGCGTGCCTGCTTAGACTCGGCGAGTGTCCCGGCAAAAAGGGGGGCACAAAGACCGGTCCGAATCCGACGGATAAGGGAAAACCGGCTACGAAGCGCCACCTCCTTGTGGTCGACCGGGCGGGCATCCCGTTAGCGGCAATGACGACCGCCGCTAACTTGCATGACTCGATGGTCTTCGAAGAGTTCATCGACGCCATAGAGCCGATCAAGCGTCCCGGAAGAGGCAGGCCGAGAAAGCGCCCCGAGAAGCTGCACGCTGATAAAGCCTACGACGACAAGAAGTGCGCGCGGGTACTCAGAAAAAGGGGCATCAAGAGGCGAATAGCTAGGAGGGGCGTGGAGAGTTCCGAGAAGCTGGGACGACACAGGTGGGTTGTGGAGCGGACACTGGCATGGCTAACCAAGTACCGTAGGCTTACGATCCGCTACGAGCGACGGGATGACATTCACGAAGCGTTCCTGCATCTCGGATGTTCATTGATCTGCTTCAACTATCTCTCGTGAGGGTTTTGAAAGATTCTCTAAGTAGCGGTTGTATGTTAGTTGATCCTCCCCGCTCAGGGAGAATCCCGTTTTGTTCTCGAACCCGTCGATATTGTCGAACTCGACGCCGTCAAAGCCCTTGCTCCGGCACTCGTCGAGGCGGTCTTCTATTATCGGAGCCAGCACATCCAGCTGGCGAACGTCGAGCCAACGCTCCCCCGGCCAGCCGTCGAGCTCCCGGCCCTTGACCGAGTCGGGGAAACGACCCGCGTCGGGCCGCCAGTTCTCCCAGGAGCCCGCGCTGACGTAGCAGATTACCTTGCGACCCCGTTCGTGGAGATCCCGCACGACCGCCGCGTCATTCTCGAACATGTCGATGTCGAAGACATCAGCCTCTACATTTGTGTCTACGCGGCCCGAGAGCTGCCACTGCCAGGTAAGACCTGGTTGAGGTTGCCAGATCTCGCTCTCCGTGATGGCCTGTGCGCCCTTGTCCGTAGCAGTCTCCGAGGCCCATCCCGCCGAGGCGAGCAACAGCGAACTCCCTATGGCCAGGACCAAAACCATTATCGTTCTTCTCATCGCCGCACCTCTCCCCGAAGAAAACCTCGCTCTGCTACGCAGTTAGAGTAGCACCGCCCGGGAGAGGCGCCGACACGCCCGCGTCTTCGAGGTTGTTAGATCTCCCCCAGGTACGCCTCGCGTACCTTCGGGTCCTGGCGTAACTTCTCGGCGGGGGCGGCGTTTACGATCACACCGGTTTCGAGGACGTAGCCGCGAGTGGCGATCTCCAGGGCCACGTTGGCGTTCTGCTCCACGAGGAGTATTGTGGTGCCCTGTTTGTTGACCTCCTCGATGACCTGGAAGATGCGCTCCACCAGCACCGGCGCCAGCCCCATCGAGGGCTCATCCAACAGCAACAGCTTCGGACGGCTCATCAGCGAACGCCCGATAGCGAGCATCTGTTGCTCGCCGCCGGACATGGTCCCGGCCTCCTGCTTCACGCGTTCCTTGAGGCGCGGGAAGAGGTCGTAGACGCGGACCATATCCTCTTGAATCTCCTTGCGGTCGTTGCGGTGGTATGCACCCATCTCCAGGTTCTCGGTAACCGTCATGCGGTGGAAGATCTTCCGCCCCTCCGGGCTCTGGGCGATGCCCCGTTTGATCATGTGGTGCGCCGGAATCCCCTGTATTTCCTCGCCCCGAAAGACTACCCGCCCCTCCCTCGGCGGCAAAATGCCGTGTATCGAACGCAGCGTCGTAGTCTTCCCGGCCCCATTGGAGCCGATCAGCGTCACGACCTCCCCCTCCTCGACCGTAAGAGAGATGCCTCTGAGGGCGTGGATATGACCGTAGAAGCTGTGCATGTTCTCGACTTCTAGGAGCGCCATCTTCTATCCCGTCTTCGCGGTGCCGAGATACGCCTCGATGACCTTCGGGTCCTCGCGCACCTGGGCGGGGGCGCCTTCGGAGATCTTCTCCCCGTGGTCCAGGACCGTCACCCTATCCGAGATGCTCATAACGACCCTCATCTCATGCTCTATGAGGAGGACGGAGATACCACGCTCGTCCCTGAGCCTCCCGATGAGCTGCGTAACCCGCGCCGTCTCCCGAGGATTCATCCCGGCCGTCGGTTCGTCAAGCAACAAGAGCTTCGGCTCCGAGGCGAGGGCGCGCGCTATCTCCAGCCGCCGCTGGTCGCCGTAGGGGAGGTTCTTGGCAAACGTCTCGCGGCTCCTGAGACCCACGAACCTGAGCAACTCTACCGCTTTCTCGCGTGCCTCTCTCTCCTCGCGCCGCATCCCCGGCGTCTTCAGTATCGAAGCCAGGATGCTGCTCTTGAGCCGAACGTGCATTCCCGTGAGCACGTTGTCTAGAGAGCTCATGGTTCCGAAGAGCCGGATATTCTGGAATGTCCGCCCAATCCCCATCCGAGCCCGCTGGTGCGCCGCGAGCTTCGTCACGTCCTGTCCGAGAAAGACGAAGCTCCCGGCCGTCGGCTTGTACAAACCGCTTACCATGTTGAAAAATGTCGTCTTCCCCGCGCCGTTCGGCCCGATCAGGCTGACTATGGACCTCTCGGGGATGTCGAAGTCCACCGCGTTGACCGCCACGAGGCCCCCAAACGCTTTGGTTATAGCCCGGGCTTCGAGGATACCCGGGGCGGCAGGCACCATGTCTCTCTTGCTGGTATCAGGCATTGGTCAGGCCCGTGGCGCTGTCGTCTTCGTCGCCCTCGCGCAGTTCCTCCTGGCGCTGGCGGTTCGGGATTATGCCTTCTGGTCTGAGGAGCATCATCACCACCAGCAGGACGCCGAAGAGGAAGAAGTTGTACTTGGGGAGGTCCACCGCCGCGAGGAAGGGGTTCGAGAGCGCCTCACCGATAGCGTGTACCCACTCGTTCAACTGCGGCAAGAGGTAGAAGTTGATCCCCTGCAGCACGATGGCACCCAGGATCACGCCGTAAATATTCCCCATTCCACCGAGAATGACCATGCACAGGACCAGGACCGAGACGTTGAACGAGAAGCTACTCGGGAAGATGCTCTTTATGAACGCACCATAGAACGCTCCGGCAAGCCCCCCGAAAACGGCGCCCAGAGCGTATGCCCAGAGCTTGGTCGTCACCAGGTTCACGCCCATCGCCGCCGCCGCGGTCTCGTCTTCGCGCACGGCGACCCACGCCCGCCCGAGCCGCGAGTCTCTGAGGCGGATGTTGACAAAGACCGTGATCAGGACGAGTACCAGAATGGTGTAGTACCAGGGACTCAAGTCCAGCGTTCCGAACTGTTGCCAGGCCCTCGAAGGCACGAAAGCTATACCGGGCGAGTCTATGCCCTTGATGCCGACCGTGCCGTTGGTGAGGTTGTAGCCGAAGATGTTGTCCCCGTTGATGAAGAAACGCGGGATGATCTCCCCAAACCCCAACGTTACGACCGCGAGGTAGTCGCCGCGTAACCTGAGCGTCGGCGCCCCGATGATGACACCCCAGAGCCCGGAGAACACCCCCGCGACGAGGAGCAGTAGCCAGAACGAGACGTGTATCCCGGGCAGCTCCCGCCCGGTCACGCTCTGCGCGGGCAGCGCCGACAAGAACCGGAAGCTCACATCGCTAAAGTGGCTGGAGGCGAACCAGCCAACCACATAAGCCCCCAGAGCATAGAAAGCCACAAAGCCTAGGTCCAAAAGCCCCGCGAACCCGACGACGATGTTCAGGCCCAGGGCGAGCATCACGTAGACGGCGACGACTATCACGGGGAACATGAGGTTCGCGCCCGTGACGCCGTTTATCAGGGGGAACAGGAACGCCAGCAGGATCAAACCAACCGGCAACCCGAACCTCTTGAGGGTCGCCCCTGGCGAAGCCACCCTACTCTCCCCCGCCGCCCTGCACCGCCGAGCGGTCGCCGAGCAAACCCCTTGGCCTGAAGACCAGGACCAGGATAAGGACCGTAAAGATCACGACATCCGTCCAGCGCACGCCGATGTACTGGTCGTTCATCGCGCCTATAATGCCGATGAGTATCCCACCGACCACGGCGCCCGTAAGGTTCCCGATGCCGCCCAGGACCGCCGCCGTGAACGCGTAGAGACCCTGTCTGAACCCCAGGTCGAAGACGGTGGTGCCGTTGAAGAGCCCGAACATGACGCCGGAGGCCCCGGCGAGGATACCGCCGAGCAGAAAGGCCACGGAGATGGTGCGGTTGACGTTTATGCCCATCATCGCCGCCGCCTCTTTGTCCTGCGCGACGGCCCGCATCGCCTTGCCCTGCCTGGTGCCGCGGATAAAGTATGAGAGCCCGATGAGCAGCGGTACGGTTACCAGGATGACGAAGAGGTCCTTCCAGCGGTAGGCAACCGCGTCGGTAATTCCAGCGAAGATATTGGCGTCGGAGATAAGGCCTGGGAACGATATCTGGGAGGGCCCCTTCCACACGAGCCCGAGGTTCTGCAAAATAAACGACATGCCGATGGCCGTGATCAGGACGGCCAATCTCGGTGAGTTGCGCAAGGGCTTGTACGCTATGCGCTCGATGCCCACGTTGATGAGGCCACACGCAATCATGGCAACGATGAGCGCCAGTATTACCCCGACGATCTTTATCCCGGCCCCACTCCCGGCGTCTATCGGAGCGAAGAAGCCGAGCCCTAGAAAGGTCCCGCTCAGAACGGTAACGCCGACAAAGGAGCCGATCATGAAGTTGTCGCCGTGGGCGAAGTTTATAAGCTCGACGATGCCGTAGACTAGCGTATAGCCTAGCGCGATCAGCGCGATGATAGCCCCGTTGGTGATCCCGATAAGGAGCTGTGAGACGAACTGCCCCGGGTCCTGGACCGCCTGGATCAGCAGCAGCACTACGAGCGCCGCGACTATAGCCACGGCGAGGCGCGACGACCAACTCGAAGCCTTTATGCCGTCGAGTAGGGCCGCGCCCCTGGACTTCGCCTCTTGCGTAGTAGTCATCCGGACACCTATCCTAGAGAAACACCGATTGTAGAATCGGGGAACCTTCTCACGAGAAGGCTCCCCGTCGGTTTACCACGATCCGCAGCCTACCCTTCTCTAGGTTTCTTCGACGGTGATGACCCTGTCTAGCTCGAACTCGCCGTTCCGTACCCTTTGACCGGAGAGTTCGGTGAGGGTAGTGTCGCCGTTCTCATCGAAGCTCCAGGTACCAAGCACGCCATCGTAGTCCCGGGTAGCAGTCAGCTCCCGGAGCACCCCTTCACGGGTTACCTCCCCGTCAGCGTTGTAGGCGTTTTCGATAGCGTCGAGCAGCACGTTGGCCGCCTCGTAGCCGTAGGCGGTCAGCGGGTCTAATTCGGAGTCGGGGAACCTCTCCTGGTACCGCTCGACGAACTCCTGGCCCGTGCCGGGTAGCTCGCTCGCGGGCAGGCCGGAGAAAGTTATGTAGCTGCCCTCGGCCGCGTCGCCGGCCGCCTCGATAAAGGCCTCCTCGAGAATGCCCTCCGAGCCCATGAATAGCACGTCCTCGTTGGACATCCCGGCCCCGACCTTGTCGATGACGATCTGGCCGGCATTGTTCTGGGTGATCCCGGCGAAGTAGATGGCGTCGGGGTTTAGTTGCGCGATCTGGGCCATGAGAGAGCGGTAGTTGGCCGCATTACCGTCTATGCCCTCACGTCCCAGGACCTGTATACCCGTGGCCTCGGCGCTCTGCTGGATTTGGTCGGCCATCCCTACGCCGAAGGTCTCCTGGTCGTCGAGGATGTACACGCTCTGGACCCCCAGGTCACTCATCCAGGTGGCGCCCGCGCGGGCCTGCTTGTCGTCGGCCGCGATCACTCGCGTATAGTTGCGCTCGCCCGTCGGGTAATACCTCTCCGGCTCGCCCGGCTCGCCGCCGGGCTTGGTTAACCCGACGGCTGTGTTCCCGTGGCTGACCATCGCCAGGCCGGCCTCATTGAGGATCGGGATCTGGATCGCCGCACACCCGGAGTTGTACGGCCCGATCCAGCCGACTATCTCCTCGTCCTGGGCAGCACTCTGGGCATTCTCGGCGCACCTGGCCTCGTCCCACTTCCCGGCCTGGGCCGTGGCGTCGTCCTGGGACACATACTCGATCTGCACGTCTCCGGCCATGTAGTCTCGCTCCTCCAGGGCCAGCGTTACGGCGTTGGCTATCGTCTCCTGCCGAGCCCTCGACGAACCCTGCAACGGCAGGTCACTTACTATGGTAGCGGTTGGGTCATCGCCTCCACCACCTCCACCGCTACCCTGTTCTCCACCTTCGCCGCCGCAGCCTGCAACGAACAATGCCGCGGCCACCCCCAGCGCCATGATCGTCCCTACTCTACGTCTCCCCATCACCCTGACTCCTTTCGAGCCACACCCTACAAGCGTGATCCAAACGGCCTCTTGTTAAGCCCTGTTAAGCGAAGATTATTGCCGTGCCCGCTTCTCTGTGTCAACAGAACCAGCGTGGGTATGGCCCGTGGTACAATTCTTCCCCGTGGTTCTGCCTGCCGGAGTGGCGGAATGGTAGACGCGCCGGACTCAAAATCCGGTGACCGCAAGGTCGTGTGGGTTCGAGTCCCACCTCCGGTACTCTTGATAAATAGCTGCAAAACGTCACAAAACGCAGCCCAGATGAACGAGCCCCCGACACGAGCACCGGGGGCAATGGCAGCAGTAGTGCAGCAGTAGCTCAGCTTAGTGCGTCGTCCATAGCACCAGCAGCAGCGTCTCCCATGTTAGGAAGTACGTGCGAGTAAGTGTCGAGGGTAATCGCTATGGTGGCATGACCCAGCATCTCAGAGACGATCTTTGGGTTCACGTTCTTTGACAGAAGCACCGTCGCACACGTATGACGCAGGTCGTGAAAGCGAACCT
>CADCVE010000029.1 GCA_902806065.1 uncultured Rubrobacteraceae bacterium
CCGAGCCTCTAGATCCTCCGCCTTACTGGATCCGGTCCGGCCCACCCTCACCCCTTCTTCTTGCCCAGCATCTTCGCCCGGAGGCGCCCGATCTTGCCCAGCAGCTTCCAGCTCCTCGAGCCCTGTATCTCCTGCATCTGGTGTTTGAGGTCCTGGTTCTTTTTCTGCAGTAGCTCGGTCCTTCGCTGCTCCTTGGAGAGGCTGCTCTTCAAACTCTGGATCTGATGCTCAAGTTCCCAGGTCCTCCGGACCTGGATTGCCGTTTCGGTCTCTTCCCTTTCGAGGCTAGCCCCGAATATACGTGGCTGGCTCGATGTCCCGCGGTCGGCGGCCGTGTAGCCATCGAGCTCTCTCCACTGCTCTTCGATACGGTCGAGCACCCACTGCTCGGCGACGTGATCCTTCCTCTTCTCGATAAGCGCAACCTGCTCCTCGCTGAACGGTTCTTTCGCTCGCCGCTCACCCTCGAACTCGCGGGACATCTCCCGCCAGGCTTTGCGTATAGAATCGTCGAATTCAAGGTCCAGGAATCGGGAAATCAGCGGGATGCAGTCCTCGTTTCTATAGAAGAAGTCGTGGTAGCTGACGATCAGAACTTTAGGGTTCAGGCCGCTTTCTATAAACTCACGAGTGCTCCGCATCGTGCGGTTCCAGAACTCTACCCCCATCTCGAAACCGTTCTTACCCCCGAGCCATACGTCCTCCGGGTTCTTCGACCTCGCATCGAAAGACTCAACGACCTCCTCGATGGGACGATACGTCAAGATGAAGCTCGCCCCGGGGTTGTTCAGGTAGATCGCCGGGAGAAGCCTCGCGTAGCCCGGGTGCTTGTCACCGATCCACTTCAGCTTTGCCGGGTCCTTCCTTGCAAGAAGCTCCGCATGGTACTCCAGCGGTATGTTCGTCTCCCCACTACGCTGCTGAGGCTCGTAGTCCAGAATCCTGTCGAAGGTAAAGAAGCTCGAGTCGATCTTCCGAGGGACGTACTTGTAGCGCTCCCTACACACCAGTATCTCCTGGTGTTGGTTCAGATAGTCGGCGAACGCCGTGGTCCCGCTCCTCGCAGGGCCTGAGACAAACAGGAGTTTCATAGCAATTCATCCTTCGCAAGTAACTAGCTCGAGCTTGCTCACGCCTCTTACCGCTCGCAGTATACTCACCCAACTTCCGCTTTGTAAAGGCTGGCAACAATCTCCTCTCTACGGGCGAGAAGCGACCGATGGATCACTATGCAACGCCTCGTACTCGGGTCGTTGCGAAGGCGCGTAAGATCCTCCACGGCCTCGGGTTTTACGAGCGGTTCGTCTCCAAACGCCCCGTTAATGCGGTTCGGGTTCGTTCTCCACGGTACGATTGGTCGAGATCTCCGCTATTGACGATCTGCCGGGATGCTTGTAGTCTTTGTACAGTTAGGCGGAAAGCTCGTAGAAGGGGAGCGTTTATGCCGATCTTCCGATTCAAAAAAGCCATTGATATTGCGCGAAACGCAAAGGTGTTCCTGGACCTTGAGAGCGGCATCGCGCGCGGCATGCCACCGAATGGCGGACCCCAAGCCGGGGACCCGAAGAACGCTGGCCGCCACATGAGAAGGCAAAAGAAGATGATCAAGGGCAGAGACCAGGAGATCTCCCGGCTGAAGAGCGAACTGCGCGCCGCCAAGGAGAGGGCATATGCGGAATCCGGCGCCTCGCGCATCGCTCTAGCGGACGCTATGCAATACGAGGAGCAGGCCGAGGATCTAAGGAACGTCCGACAGCACATAAACGCGCAGAAGAACAGGCTCAAGAGCAAAGACCACGAACTCTTCCAGCTGAAGAACGAGGCCCGCGACATCATGGAGCGGCTGGCGAGCCTCCAGGATGAGCCTCCGACCCCCCTTTCGAAGGAGCCGGAGGTGGGTACGCTGCCCGACTTCCTCGTCATCGGGGCGCAAAAGTGCGGGACTACCACCCTCTACCACCACCTCACCCAACACCCCCACGTCGGGCGCGCCGCCACGAAGGAGTTGCACTACTTCGACAACTACTTCGACAAGAGCGTCGAGTGGTACCGGCGGTGCTTCCCGCCGCCCAAGTGGACAGACGGACGGAGGACCATTACCGGGGAAGCCACGCCCAAGTACCTGAATCATCCGGCCGTGCCCGAGAGGGCGGCGGCGGTGGTCCCGCGGGCCAAGCTGATCGCGCTGCTCAGGAACCCGGTAGACAGGACTTATTCCAGCTTCCACCACTCGGCAAGGAACGGGCGGCGCGAGGACATGGGCTTCGAAGAAGCCGTGGAAGCGTCCCTAGGGTTCGCAGAAGCGGAGAAGACACAGCCGTTCGGCGAAGAAGACGATGCTCCCGTACGCAAGCACGATCTACTCGACATCAACGGCCTGATAAAGAGGAGCATCTACGTGGATCAGCTTCAGAGGTGGTCGAGATTCTTCAGCGACGAGCAGATGCTCGTGCTAAAGAGCGAGGACTTCTTCGAGCGCACGTCGGAGACGCTCGGACGCGTCTTGGACTTCCTTGGCCTGCCCGACTGGGAACCCGAAACGGAGTCCGAGACCTCGAGGGTCCGCAACAAGGGCACCTACAAGCAAGGGATGGCTCCGGCCACCAGACGACGGCTAGAGGAGTACTTCGAGCCTCACAACCAGAGGCTCTACGAGTATCTTGGCGTAGACTTCGGATGGTAGCCCGCCGGGCGGGATAGGACTCCTCTAGCAGCGGGACGCTCGTACTCTCATTCAACACCATCGTTTTGAAGTATAGGGCCGTCAGCCTTCGAAGGTGGCCCTCAATGTTGACGACGCGGGGAGATGCTTGTAGCCTCTGTACGGACCGTGGGACAGACGGGCCACAGAAAAGGAGCGTTCTTGCCGATCTTCAAATTTAGCAAAGCTTTGAGCATAGCACGGGGCGTAAAGGTGTTCCTGAACCTGGAGGGTGGTATCACGCGTGGTGCGCCAATGAATGTCGGGCGCGGCGGGCACCAGGCTAAGGATCTCAAGGGCGCCCGGCAGCGTACAAGCAAGCGGACGAGCAAGCTCAAGGACAGGGACCAGGAGATCTCCCGGCTGAAGGACGAACTGCGCGCCGTGGAGGAGCGGGTGGGTCCGCAGGGCGGCGTCTCGCATGATGCGTTGCCAAGCGCCGAGCAACGCATGGAACAGGCCGAGGACCTGAAAAACGCCCGACAGCACATAAGCAAGCAGAGAAAGCTGCTCAGGAGCAAAACTCGGGAGATCTTCCAGATAAAAAACGAGTTACGCGACGCCAGGGAGCGGCTGGAAAGCCTCCAGGATGCGCCTCCGACTTCCCTTTCGGAGGAGCCGGAGGTGGGTACGCTGCCCGACTTCCTCATCATCGGGGCGCGAAAGTGCGGGACCAGTACCCTCTACTACCACCTCACCCAGCACCCCCACGTCGAGCGCGCCGTGAGGAAGGAGTTGCACTTCTTCGATAACCACTTCGACAAGGGCGTCGAGTGGTACCGACAATGCTTCCCGCCACCCAGGTGGGAGGACAGGCGCAGGACCATTGCCGGGGAAGCCACGCCCAAATACCTGTTCCACCCGGCCGTGCCCGAGAGGGCGGCGGCGGTGGTCCCGCAGGCCAAGCTGATCGCGCTGCTCAGGAACCCGGTAGACAGAGCTTACTCCCACTATCACGGCGAGGTAAGACACGGGCGCGAGAACCGGAGCTTTGAAGAAGCCGTGGAAGAGGAGAAAGTACGCCTATCCGGCGGGGAGAGCGCGGCTCCCGAGCACGAAGCCGCCCCTCCGCCCTTCGGTTACCTGGCCGGTAGTATATACGTAGATCAGCTCCAGAGGTGGTCGAGGTTCTTTAGCGACGAGCAGATGCTCGTGCTAAAGAGCGAGGACTTCTTCGAGCGCATGCCCGAGCAAATCGAGCGAATCCTGGCCTTCCTCGGCCTGCCGGCCTGGCAACCAGAGACCCTGGAGGTCCGCAATGAGGGTACCTACAGGCAGGAGATGGATCCGGCCACCAGACGACGGCTAGAGGAGTACTTCGAGCCTCACAACCGGAGGCTCTACGAGCACCTAGGTGTGGACTTCGCATGGTAGCCTCGAAGTCTCGACTTATCGATCAGTGGGACAGGGAGCTACAGGAGATGAGGAGAAACAACACCGCAAGGAGCGATTTACACGCTTGAGGGGGGAGCATTACCAGGGAGCATCCGGCATCGAGCACCGTACAACGCAGGTGGACGATAAGTACGATATCGTGTTCTTCTGGAAGTCGAACGATACCGGCATATACGGCAGAAGACAGGATATGCTCGTCAAGTACCTGTCCCGGTCGCCGAGGGTCAACCGGATCGTCCATTTCGACCGCCCGATACCGCTCGGCTTCCTGTGGTCCCTCCTAAAGCTGGGCAAGGCCCGCAAGTTCGACCAATCAAACCCGATCTTCTTCCAGACCCTCTCAAGACTCCTGAAGCTGAAGAACTCCGAGAAGGTCAAGTACTACACGTTCGTGTACATTCTGGGGATCGGCCTCTTTGGCCGGCTCCTCGGATTATTTCTCCCGAAGAAGCGCCACTACACAAAGTACCTCAAACGTGTCCTGTCGAAGAACAGCATAGGAAAGCGAAGGACCATCTTCTGGGTCTGTCCGGGAAACTTCGACTTCCCACAGATTGTGGAAGCCTTCGATCCGGGGTTCGTAGTCGCCGATGTGATCGACGACCAGAGAGCCTGGTTCGAGCCGGACTCCCCCCGGGCCGCGAAGCTGACCGGGAACTACGAAGAAATTTTAGGCACGAGCGACCTGGTTCTGGCGAACTGCGAGAGTGTGCGGCAGTCTATGCTCCCATACTCCGAAGACGTACACCTGATCCCGAACGCGAGCGAGCTACCGGACGTACACGAGACGCGCCAAGGGAAGCCCAAAGAGTTGAGGAAGATCGAGGGTCCTATCCTGGGCTACGTGGGGAACCTCTCCGTGCGTATCGACATCGACCTGCTCGAACACCTCGCCCGGAGCCGTCCCGACTGGAATGTCGTGCTGATCGGCTCCGTTCATCTTTCGAGAGACATCTTGAAGAGGCTGGACGTCTTCGAGAACGTCCACTTTCTGGGCGTCAAGCAGTACACCGACGCCCAACGCTACATCAGAAACTTCGACGTGGCCATCATCCCGCATCTGGACAATGAGATGACCCGTTCGATGAGCCCCTTGAAACTGTACGTTTACTATTCCATGAACGTCCCCATTGTAACGACCGAGATCGAGAACCTCGCCGAGCTACGAGACCTGGTGTACGTAGCGCGAGACAAGAACGACTTTGTAGAGAAGGTCGAGTTGGCCCTGCAAAGGGGTAAAACCCCCGGGTCGGGCACGAAGCGCATGGACCTCCTTAGAGAGTACTCGTGGGAGACGAGGGTAGAGCAGATTTTGAGCCTGATCGACCAGGAATCCCGCGGGGCCTTCGCGGAACGTAACGTGGTTTAGAGGAACTACAAAGCGAACGGCGCGTCTCGCAAGACGCCCGGTACCTGGAACTCCGGCCTCTCGGCGAGGAATAGGGCTGCGGATTCCCGGAATAGGCGGATGTGAGCGGCAAGCCACGCCACGTCCGCGACAGCGCACGCCTTAGCGCAGCCGAAAAAGACGAGATAGACATCTGGTACCGCGATCGCCTAAGATCGATGATAGCCGTGGACGAGATAGTCGCTTCCATCGTCCGGGAGTTCGAAGCAACGGGGGAGCTCGACAACACTTACTGTTCTTTACTTCGGACAATGGCTGGATGCAGGGCGAGCACCGCATCGAGAAGTTCAAGAAACACCCCTAGAAGAATCGGCGAAGACTCCCCTCTTCGTCCGGGGTCCGGGGATCGCTCCTGGCTCGCGGATAGACCGGCTGGCACTTGACACCGACTACGCCCCGACCTTCGCGCAACTCGCGGGGCTCCCCTTCGAAGCCGATGGACGCTCGCTTGCGCCGCTCTTACACGGGGACAATCCGCCCTCCTGACGCACGCCCGTGCTCCTCGAAAGCCTCGACGTTGACGACCCCGACCCGCCGCCCGTCTACGAAGGCATACGCACCGAAGACCACAAATACGTCGAGTACGGTACGGAGGACAAGGAACTCTACGATATGAACGCCGATCTCTACGAGCTAGAGAACCGGGCCCAAGCGGGTAGCCCGGACCCCGACACCGCCAGTCGGCTGCAAGAGCGGTTGAACGCGCTCAAGGACTGTAGCGGGCAGTCTTGCCGGGACGCCGAGGATGCCCCGTAGCGCTACGGCAATCCACCTTCAAGGACACGTAAGCCTCCGGGCATGTAGAACCGAGAGACAAAGCACTCTCTTGCCTCTCTCGACTCTTCGTTACCTCCCCAGTATCCTGACCCGGAGAAGGCCGAGCTTGGTAAGCAATCGCCAGCCCCTGGAGCTCTGTATGTCTTGCAGTTGCTGCTTTAGGCGCCGGTTCTCCTGCGCCAGGGCTTTGTTCTCTTGTCGCTCGATCTCCGCTTCTACGCGAGCTTCTTCGACCAGCTCGACATAACGGGCCACGATCGGGGGCAGGTCGAGAACATCTAGGAACTCCGCGAGCTTTGCGTTCTGCTGTTTGAGACGCGAGGGGACTAGTATACCGAGCCCGTGGAAACCCGGAACCCGCATCACCTCTACCTCCTGCTTCATCTGCTCCAGGAAATCTTCGACGGCAGTGAGCACGCCGTTGCGCGGGTCGTTTTCGGAGGTCGCGTTGGGGAAGTTCGGGTTTAACCCGTCCTCTTCGACGAGATCAGAAGATCCCGGCCGCATCCCCTTCCTCTCGTACGGGTTACGGTATTCGTCCGGGATGCCGTCGGGGTCGTAGTAGCCGTCGCGGCGCCCGTAAGGCCAGCCGACGTCGTGCAGCATCACGAGAGGGAAAGGCTGGGACAAGGCCTTGCAGCGTTCCTCGATCAGCTTGAGCTCATGGAAGACCGTGTACCAGTTGTGGTCGCCGTCGATGAACACCGCGTCGAACCGGTCGATCTCCGGCAAGGCATCGAGGCTCGGAGCCTGGTGGAAGATCAGATGCTCCCCGTATTGTTCTTGCCAGGCGGCAACGTTGTACTTCGGCAGTGGGTCGATCACGTGTAGCCTCGCGCCGTGCCGCCGACAGAACTCCAGAAGCCTTCGGGTGTTGGGTCCGTAATCGGACCCTATCTCGACTATGCTCTCTGGTCGCAGCGCCTCGAGAACCGGACCGGTGATCGTGTCCCAAAAACGATACATATCTCCTCACCTCCTCGCGGTTGAGATCAAAGCTCGACCCTCATACGCCGCTCCCGACCGTCTCTCGCGCGAACGTGTCCCAGGCTTGTCGGATACGTGCGAACGTCCATTATCTGGGCGAGCTACCCTACCAGTCATGGTTCTCTTCGTAGCCAAGCTCTACAAGCAGGTCGCCAGCGGCTACCTTGAAGTCCCGTTTGTCCTTCTCGGTGAAGGTGTTCTTCCAGTCGCCCGCTATGCCCTTCCTGAAGAACGAGGCGGCCTCTTGGCCCCTTTTCCTGCCCTCCGACAGCTTCTCGAAGCTGGCCGCGTCCACGCACTGTCGCACGACCCGCTCACTCGCGTCGGCTCCGAGGAACTGCAGCAACCGTCCGATCTCCTCTTCAGGCCTCTCCAGAAGATCCTCGTACCTCACCTCCGCATAGTTTGCGCCGAGTAGGGCTGGGCCGTCTTTCGCGGCCTTGCTTACTTTATCGCTCCACTTCGCGGCGTGGTTCGTGAGCCATCCCTCCGGGAATATCCCTTCGCCCTTCTCCAGCAACGCCCGGGGGTCCTGACGATAAGCCTCGCGCTTGGCCAGTTGATCCGGATTAATCTTACCGCCACCGCCCTGGTCCTCGGCCTGGTTCCACTTGTGGTGCGTCTGAGAGACCGCCACGTCCCGGCCGTCCCTTACGATGTGGATAACCTTCGCCTCAGAGAATATCGTACCGATCTCTTCCACGATCTCCGCTTCGTGCAAGACCGTCTTGTCCCCCACCAGCTTTTTACCGCTCTTCAAAAGCTGCTGGGTAAGGAAGTACTCAACGGCCAGTCGCGTCAGGTTGGCCAGGTGCTGGTCCGCGTCGTCACGCTTGCTCCAGACCGACCTCTCTACCCAGTACCTCAGGTCCTCCGAGCTTGCTATGGCGTTGTAAAGAGAGGTCGGCGGGTAGCTCGCCCGCCTCTTTTTTAGTTGCTCTTGCCTCCACTCCCGGCCGAAGGGGCGGCCCTCACCCTGGCAGAGTATCTCGGGGTGAGAGTCGAGCAGCTTCATCAACCAGGTCGTCCCGGATTTCTGATGGCCTACGATAAAGAACACCGGCGTGCTCTCTCGAGGAGAACGAGGCACGCGCGCGACTTCGCGCGTCGGATCCAACTCCCCGTCCTTGCCGGCCACCCGCCGCAGAGCCTGTTTACCCGAGGCCACGCGCGACCCGAAGCCCGCGCCCCGGCTAAAGAAGGTTCTCACCTTCTTCGCCACCTCGGAGGCTGTGCGGTTCTTGAAGACTGGCACTCAGCTATCCTTCCTCTCTACCACTACGCTCAACGACTGCGGAGTCCTGCGTGGAACAGGTTTGCACACCCGCGATCCGCACCATACTCTAGCAAAAGTACGGCCGTGAGTAGCATCGTCTAGCCTACCTGTCGAGCCCTCTCTGTTCGTCTGCTTACGCCCTTTACCGTTTCCCGACCACCCGGGCTTTGACGGAGCCAAGCTTCTTCAGCAGCCTCCAGGTTCTGGAATCTTGCATGTCCCGCATCTGCCGTTCCAGGCTCCGCGTTTGGAGTGTCAACTGCTGGTTCTGCCTGATTAGCTGGCGGGCACGGCGCTGCGCGTCCGCCAGGTTGCTCTTCAGCTCTTCAACCCGCCGCTCGAGCTGTTGAGCTTCCGGGGTTCGAGCTTCGGCCAGTGCCGTCACGGGCGCCGCAGCGGGCTCGCGTCGCTCGTCGCGAGGCGTGAGGACGGTATCTTCTCCTCCCGTGAGGATCTCGGGCTCGCTCCATTGTCTTTCGATACGGTCCAGGATCCACGCCTCGGCGACGTGGTCCTTGTTCTTCTCGACGAACGCTGCCTGTTTCCTGCCTAGCGGCTCCTTGCGACGCCGTTCGCCCTCGAACTGGCGAGACATCTCCTTCCAGGCTTCGCGTACTGATTCGTCGATGTCGACATCCAGGAACCGGGAGATCAGCGGGATGCAAACTTCGTTCCGGTAGAAGAAGTCGTGGTAGCTGATGATCAGGACGTTCGGGTTCAGACCGCTCTCTATGAAGTCACGCGTCATCTCGAGGGCGAGGTTCCAGCGTTGGACCCCTTTCTCAAAGTCGAGATGGCCGGGCCAGAGATCCCCTTCGTCCCTCGCGCGCGCCTCGAACGACTCTGCGACCTCCTCAACGGGACGGTACAACACGATAAACCGCGCGCCGGGGTTGTACTCCCGCAGGCTCTCGTAGTGCCTGAAGTAACCCGGGTTCTTGTCGCCGATCCACCTCAGCCTCCCGGAGTCCTTCTTTTCAAGGAGTTCGACGTGATACTCCCTCGGTACGTTCGTCTCCCCTTCTCTGTAATCCAATATCCTATCGAAGCTCAGATGATCTATCGTGACCTCCGTCGGGACGTACTTATATCTTTCTCTACAGACCAGCACTTCCGGATGTTGGTTGAGATATTCGGCGAACGCCGTGGTCCCGCTTCTCTGGCATCCCGCCACGAACAGGGGTTTCAAGACGTTCCTCCTTTCGGCGCGCTCATCCGCCTCGAGCTGGGTAGAACTCGTTGAGGAGAGGGGCGGTTATCCTCTCGACGATCTCTACCTGCTGCTCGGTCAAGTCCTCTCTCCAACCGCCGGGGCTGGCTTTGCGGTAGAATTTGCCCTCTCCCTTCTTATCCTCGGGGAGGTTCTCCCACGAGCGTCTCTCTACCACCCGGGCCAGCTCCTCCTGGTCGAAGGGCAACCGTAGCGTCGAGTAGATGTGCTCCATGACCCCCAGGGTGTAGGCCTTCAAGTCCTCGTACTTGACCAGCACCTTGTGCCCCTTATGGGCTTCGTAAGCCTGCCTGGCATTCCCCGCGAACTTCAGGTAATGGGTCGCCCGTTCCTCCACGAAGGCGTCCGGCTCCCTGTCAGCCAGGGCGGCGTTGTTCATGACCTTCGCGGCCCAGTTTCCCTCCTTTGCGGCGTCTAGGCCGGAGGCGACCACGTCCCTGGGGTCTCGGACCACGAAGATCATGCGGCTCTCCGGCAGAGCTTCCATAAGCAACGGAGCTCCTATGGAGCCGTTCGGTTCCTTGACCACCAGGTACCCGTCTCGCTCCTCGTCGGAGAAGGTCGCGTTCGCCGCGTCCAAAACAAAAGACCGTATGGACCCCAACCAGACCTCTTTGTTGAGACCCAGAATGAAGTGCTTATCTTTGCTGTCTTCGTCTCTGGGCCGTTGATAGTAGTAGTGGCCGAAGAGCGCGCCCACGCGCGGCTCGCGCCACATAGCGTACCTTTCGAGATCTGACATCATGGCAGCGAGCCAGGTGCTCCCCACCCTCGCGGTGCCGAAGATCCAGACGATGTTCTCCGGGTTTATGCCGCCCTCTCTCTGCGTCCCGGCGCCGTTCGCGAGAAGCTTTACCCTCAACCGGGCGATCTCCTGGTCTTTGCTCTCGATCATCCGGCGCTGCTCCTCCATCTGCTGCTCGGGCCCCAGTGGCGTCCCGCGCGTGATGCCGCCTTCCAGCTTCAAGAACGCTTTTACGTCCTGCGCCAACTCGAACATCGTGCTGGATCGAAAGACCGGCAAACCGCACCCTCTCTAGACATTCGTTTTACGACTCGCAATATATCAAAAGGCCGGCAACCCGTACGCCCGGAAGCCGCGATTCCTCCCCCGCTGGCCACCCACGCAGTATCGGCTACCGTGGATTACTTGTTGTAGCATGTGCTTGGCTGTCTTCCGCCTCGGGAGACGTAGCTTGGACAGAAAGATACCGAAGAAAAGTGTTCAAATACGCGTATAGGTTAGCTGCACCCCGTCTACGCCTGCCACGTAGTAGGGTTCGGTGGGCCACACGTGATCGAGGGTCTCCTAAAGAAGCAGCGAGTCGTTTCTTCGTAGTCGATGTGGGGTGTGCCGAAGAGCCTATAGAAGGCGCTCCAGTCACACTCGGTCAGACCGAGAGCTACGACGAGGGCTTGGGTTATGGGGTACGCCGGGCGAAGGCGAAGAGGTGGCCGGAGAGGAGGGCCGGCGCTCTAAGGAAGGTGCGCTTCTGGCCGAAGGCGGGGCGGTGAGTCAAGAGCAGGCCCCGGAGCGCGTCAAGTAGCGGCGGTAGCACCGCCGTTGGCGGGATGGTCGAGAGGCTGACATGCTCGGGCTGAGCTTGGCCTCCGTATTCGGCTTTCGGGTCTTGAGAACTTCCTCGAACCGTAGCGGAAGCCGGACTCCTTCGCAACGCTCCTAACGAAACAGCGAACATCAAAGAACCGGAGCCTGAAAGCCCCGGTTCTTTGATGCTCGAACACAATCTGGTGGGGCTGCTAGCCCTTCTAGCTACCTTATGCGCTCGTCCTCACATCCCTTGAACGTGTCTTTGCGGTCGCCGATGCATATGTCATTGCCCCGACCGCCCTGGATAACGTCTCTACTGTCACCGTCCGCGCCGTTCAGGCGGTCACGGCCAGCTTGACCCTCGAGCGTATCCCTGTCCTGGGCGGCCTGGTCGTTCAGGCGGTCGTTACCGGCGCCGCCGAAGACCGAGTCGTTGCCTTCCTCGCCGTTAAGCCGGTCGTCGTCCTCGTTGCCTTCGATTGTGTCGACGCCCTCCCCGCCGAAGATTATGTCGATACCTTCCTGACCGTAGAGGAAATCGTCACCCGAGCCGCCGTAGATCGTATCTACGCCCTCGTTGCCCTCGATCGTGTCTTCGCCTCCCTCGCCGGAGATCGTGTCATCGCCCTCGTTGCCCTCGATCATGTCGTCGAACCCCCCGCCGAAGATGGTGTCGTCGCCCGCTTCGCCGAAGATAGTGTCTACGCCCTCGTTACCCTCGATGGTGTCTACACCCGCGCCGCCGAAGAGCGTGTCGTCGCCCGCTTCGCCGAAGAAGTTTTGGTCGAGCCTGTTCCCAAATATCGTATCGTCCTCGGGAGTACCGGGACAGTTGGTGACTTCGCAGCGGTAGGTTTCCGCCAGCGCGACGCTCGCGGCCAGCAAGACGAACACTACACTCATCATCGTGATTCTTACCACTCGCTTCAAGTCTTTGTTCTCCTTTCGTTGACGAGGTGAGAAAGAAAGGTAGCCCCCCCGTGTTGGAACTCTTCCCATTGTTTATAGCAGAACCTTAGATTAATCAAGGAATCTTGGGAAGCTTTGTTAAGAAGTGAAGGAGGCTTTACTATACGCAAACGCCCAAGTTACGCTCGTATCATCATTGACGCATCCAAGATGTTGCGGTCTAACAAATCTTCGCAGAGAGGTCTTGCGTCTAAGGGGGTGGGTTGCCTATAAGAAAAGTCGGAAGAGGGAGTAGGACGATGATTGGATACTCTATGCCGCATGAGAAAGCTTTACCTGATAAATCTGTCCGAAGCCGAGTCGGACTACCTCGAGGAGCATCCGCCAGACTCGAACACCGGTGGGCGTCGGCGGACTCGTCCTGTGCGCGGGAGTCCGAACGCTATATCTTGCGTAGTTCGTAGCGGCTGCGCCTGTCGCGCTTAGACGGAGTCCGGAAGAGGCTGCACGCCGCCCTTACACGGAGATGTGGTGGCGTGCCACGAACGCCCCGCCGCTTGTTGTCTCTAGGCGAAAACCTTTAACTCGTATACTACGAACCAACCAGCATGGTTGTGCTCCAGGGTCCGGAAAACGTGGATGCTCTTTGGGGAAAGCAAGAGATCAGGGGAGAGTAACCACGAGACGATTGTCCGCTACAGCTGTCAGGCTAGTCTGGTTTCACTGGCGTTCGCGAACGTTCGGATGTGCGCGCGGCGTCGCTGGTCGACGCCGTTCGTAAACAAAGAAACTCGCGAAACGTCACAGTCAGGATCCTCCTTTTGGACAGGGAAAGCCCTCCAAAAGGAGGATACGCATCCCGGTCCTGACTGGCTACGATGTACCTGAAGGCGTTGAAAAGAATACAGAGAAGTAGGGAGAGAAACAGATGAAGCAATTTGGCAAGGTATTGTTGGTAGGAGCACTGCTCCTCGCACTGTCGGCGGGAGTGGCGCTAGCGGCGCTGAAAACCGGCACCGACGGCGATGATCGGCTCGTCGGTACCAGGGGCGATGATGTGGGGCAGGATACCTTGATCGGTTTCGATGGCGGCGCGACGAGCTAGTCGGCAGAACCGCCGCCGATCAGGTGATCGGCGGTGATGGTCAAGACACGCTCTTGGGCAATGGCGGTAACGACACCCTGGACGGCGGTCAGGGCAAAGACGAGATCTTCACGGGCAGCGGCTTCGACCTCGTATACGCTGCCGACGACCAAGAGGATATTATCGACTGCGGCGGCGAGGGCGGTTATAGGATCGAGTTCGACGCGGAGCTCGACACGCTCAACAACTGCCCCGACTCCGCCGCAGCCACCACTGCGAACGATCAGCCCACGGCGGCCGCGGCGGAAGGCTCTACGAGAACGGTGGTGTTGTCCGAAAATTAGATTAGGACGGGAAGAAAAAGGGCGGGGGCGTCGTGCCCTCGCCCCTCCAAAGGAAAGGAGGCCGTGAAGTGAGACGCATCAGGTTGATCCTCGCGGTGGCCGCCATGATGGCGATATCTCTAGTAGGGTCCGCCCCCGCCATGGCGAGCCACGACCACGACAGCTGGTGGGATAGTTGCGGGTGGAGCTGGAGTTGGTGGTGGGGCTGGTTCATCGTCTGCGAGCCTGACTATGATTCCTGGGGACCCATGGGGGACGACAGTACGGTGCTCGATTACAGCGATCACGCCGGCGACGAGGGAGACGACGATGTGGAGTTGTCCCTCTAGCCGGCAGTTCAGGCTTCAAAGGAGGCGGCCGAGTAGTCGGCGTGAGTGGCCTGGTAGGCGTAGGCACAGTGGACAATCATAACCGATGAGGGCCTGGCTCGCTCATCGATCCAGGCCCTCTTTATACCCTTCTAGTGCCTTGCACGCGAATTAACAAATGACTACAAGACATGGCAACTTGTCCAGAGTAGAACTACCATGTATTGTGCATAGCCTCGACTTTTGGTGCGAAGTCGTTTGGGCCTTTGGGCGTTTGTGAAGTCTCGTACCCCCCCCGTCAGGCGCTCCTGGCCGTTCGTCCCTTCTGGATGAGCGTGTTGTAGAGCTTCTCTAGCTCGTCCACGTTTTCCCCAACGGTCTTTACCGGCCCAATGCCGGCACGCAGTCTCTCGATGAGTCCGGCCTCCTCGACCAGGCGCCTCAGTTGTCGTGCGAGGCTCTCCGTGTTCTCCAGCTCAAAGAGCAGCCCGTTCTCTTCGTGCTTCACGAACTCCGACATCCCCCCGAGGTCCGTGGCGACCACGGGCATCCCGGCGGCGAACGCCTCGAAGATAACGCCCGGCTGGTTCTCGTACCAGCGGGAGGGCACGACCAGAATGTCGAGCCCCGAGAGCACCTGCCCCACCCTCTCGCGCTGGAATGGACCAGCGAGGTTTATCCTCTGGTCGTCCCCGGCAAGCCTGCGTAGCTCCTCCACGAAAGTCTCGAACCTCTCCAGGTTCCCGTAGACGTCGAGCGTCACCTCCAGCTCCCGCGGCAGGCTCCTTACGGCCCGAACGAGCGTGTCGCAGCCCTTGTGTGGCGCGAGGGTGCCGATGAACCCCACCCGGAGCGGCGGCGGAAGACTCCGGTCGCGGGGGGGCTCTGGAATGTGCGAGGTATCTATGCCGTAGTAGGAGATCCCGATCTTCTCCCCTTCTCCTATGCCGTTGGCGAGGAGCAAGTCCCGCATGAGGCTAGTGTAGGCTATGATGTGGTCCACCCGCTCCATCTGTTCCCTTATGTACCGCGGGCGTTCCTTGAGGGCCCACACCTGGCGCAGCGGCAGGATCTTCTTTTTTAACAGGGTCTCGGAGAGCCTGCCCGCCACCCTTAGCGCCATGTTCGGCGTCATGTCCACCACGGCCTTCGTGCGGCTGCCGGGATAATGGCTCATTATGCAGCGGGGGCAGTGCGCGAGATCCGGCCCCTCGCACATAACCCCGTCGTGACGCCTGAGGCTGACGATGGGGCAGATCGTCCAGAAATCCGTGGCCGTATACAAGAGCGGCACGTCGAACTCCTTGAAGACCGGTATGACGCTCGTTGAGAGCCCCTGGAAGTGCTCGGCGTGGACGACGTCCGGCCGTATCTCCTGCATGTACTCGCGCGCGCGCCGGGCCATAACCTCGTTCTCGTAATCCAGGCGGTAGGGCCTCCTGAGTCCCTCCTTGGGGCGGCCCACCCGGCGCACCGGGACCCCCTCGAACTCGTAGTCCTGCACCTCCCCCGGCTCGATGCCGCTGCCGGGGATGCTCCGCTTCGGGGCCAGCACGAAGGTCTCGTGGCCCCTGGCCCTGAACTCCCGCGCCAGACCCAGCGTGACGATCTCCACGCCCGCGTAGTGCTCCGGGAAGAATTGGTGCGCGGCGAAGAGTATCCTCAAACTTCGTAACCCATCTCGATCAGCCGCTCCCCGGCTATCCCCTCGTAGATCTCCCGGTCCCGCTCTGTGAAGACGCCCCGCCAGTCTCCCGCGACACCCTTCCTAAAGAAAGAGCCGGAATCCTCTTCGCCCTGCCGGCGGTTGGACGCCCGCTTGAAACTGCTAGCCTGGATACAACGTTCGATGGTGCCATCGTCCGTACGCGCGCCCAGCAACCCGAGTATCCGCCGCAAGATGTCCGGAGTATCTCGCAGCAGGTCTTCGTACCGGATCTCCAGGTAACTCTCGCCGTAAAGGGCGGTCCCGTCCCGGTGCGCCTCGCCGATCCTGTCGCTCCACCGGCGGGCCAGCTGTACGAGGCGCTCCTCCGTAAAGATCGAGCGTCCGCTCGCCAGAAACCCCTCTTTGTCTCGCAGGTACACGTCCCTGATCTCGATCTCCTCGGGAGTCAGATCGAACACCCCTTCCGGCTGGCCCTTCGCCAGTCGCCACCAATGATGCATGGCCGAGACCGCGACGTCCCGGCCGTCTCGGACGATGTGGATCACGCGGGCGTCCGGGTAGATCTCGTGTATCTCACCCAGATTCCCGGTATGCTGGGGGCTCTTGTCTCCCACGATCTTTTTGCCCGTCCGGGCGACCTCTTTGGAGAGGAAGTAGTCTATGGAGAGCCGGGTGAGGTTGCGCAGATCCTCCTCGTAACCGTCGCTCCACTGGTTCCACGGAAGATCGTGCCACACTTTGAACTCCTCGGAGACCGCCAGAGCCCGCGTGAAGCTCGAGACCGGACCCGTGTAGACGGGTATCTCCTCCTGGTTGTAGTCCCGTCCGAAGAAGCTTCCCTCATGGCCGCAGGCTATCTCCGGGTGGGCGCTCAGGGTACGCCGCAGCCAGGAGGTCCCGGAGCGCATCTCGCCTGCCACAAAAAAGACCGTATCGTAGTCCCCCGGCCTCACCGGCCTCTTGGAACGCGCGAAGGACGCCGCCGCGGAGACCGACGACCGCACAGCCCTCGCAGCCAGCTTGTTGGACATCACAGCGCCTACCAGGCGGTCGAAGCGTTTGTTCCGTATTCGGTAGTCTCTGAGACGCTCCAGGGTGCGTTCGAGATTCATCATCCCTAAATTATATGAGCGATTAGATGCCTTTGCTCAGAAAGCGGTGGAGCTTCTCAAAGACACGAGGACTCACGCGCGAGATCTCCGCGCTCCTGGCCCCCAGGTAAGCGCCCACCTGAGCCGGTACAGCGTACTTCACCGCAAGCAACACGAGCACCGGAGTCCCCTTGGCCGCCAACTCCTCGTCCTTGCGGAGCAGCCGGTAGAGGTGTATTGCGGAGCGGGGAATGGACAGGAGCAGGCGCCTCAGGTTCGGTACCAGCTCAAGCCCGAAGAGATCTAAGAGAACTCGCTGGTCCACGTAGTAGCGCCGCAAATCGTAGAGAGCGCCCCGCTCGTGGGAGTGAAACACGGCCGAGCGTGGCTCGTACACCGTGTTGTAGCCTGCCTCTACGACCCTCTTGCCCCACCGGATGTCCTCTCCGAAGCTCGTCTTCTCGAAGGGGATCTTCTCCCACACGGAGCGGCGCAGGCAAGAGCTTACGTTGTCGAAAGCGGCGAGCCGGCGGCGTTTCGCCGGGGACATCTCACGATACCGCTCCGGGCCACCGGCGAACTGCTCCCGACGTTCGAGCCCGGCGGTAGCCAGACTGTTCACCAGCACCCGGGTCAGGGCGGCAGAATTCGGGCGGGGGGCCTGCCGTCCGTAGACCCCCGCCACCAACTCGTCCTCCTCCAGGTTCTCAACCATCGCGGCCAGCCACCGTTCGTCGAGCGGTACAGCGTCCTGCACGGTAAGGGCCACGTACTCCCCCCGAGCGAGCGAGATACCAAGGTTGCGCGTCGCACCGTGGTTGAATTCCTCTCTGGAGATCCGGTGGACGGTCGCCCCGTAGCGCCGGGCGAGATCTTCGGTGCCGTCCGTGGACCCGGAGTCGATCACGAGGATCTCGAGGTCGAAGTCACCTTCCTGCGCCTGGATCTTTTCGAGCAACTCCTCGAAGCCGGGGCCCGCGTCGAGCGTGGGGATAACGACCGAAACCCTGGTGGCGCCGGCCGTCAAGGCGTGCCGTTTGGGTAGAACTCTTTGAGGAGTGGGGCGGTTATCTTCTCGACGGTCTCTATCTGTTCTGGGGTCAGATCCTCGCGCCACGAGCCCGGGCTCGCCTTGCGGTAGAACTTGCCCTCCCCCTTCTCCTCCTCCGGTATCCTCTCCCACGAGTGCTTCTCCACCGCCCGCCGCAACTCCTCGTCGTCCACCTCTATCTCCAGGGTGGAGTAGATGCGCCGCATCGTGCCAAGGGCGTCCGCTCGAAGGTCCTCGTAGCGCACCAGCACCTTGCGGCCCCGGTGGGCGTCGTAGGCTGTCTTGGTGCTCTCTATCGCTTGCAGGTAAGACTTGGCCCGCTTCCTTACGAAGGCTTTCGGGTTCTTCTCCGCGCGGGTCTCCGGGTTCAGTTCCCCCTTGTTTCTGTTCTCGTATTGCCAGCCCCCCTTGCGCTTCGCGTCTATGCTGGAGGCGGCGACGTCCCTGGGGTCGCGGACGAGCAGGATCATGCGGCTCTCCGGCAGCGCCTCCATCAGCAACGGCGCCCCCGCCGACCCGTTGGGCTCCTTGACCACCAGGTAGCTGTTGGAGCCGACCGCCTCCGGGAACCGGCCGGTCGCCTCGCTCAGGACGAAGGTGCGTATGGAGCCCATCCAGCTCTTTCTGTAGCCGTCCCCGAGGATGTAGTGCTTGCCGGCCTTACCTATGAGATGTTTGGCCCGATCGTAGTAGAGGTTGCCAAAGAGCGCCCCCACTAGCGGCTCGCGCCAGACGGCCTGTCCCTCTAGCTCCTCCATTATTTGCGAGAGCCAGGTGCTGCCCGTGCGCGCCGAACCGAAGATCCAGACGACATTTCCGGCCCTTATGCCACCGCTCTCCCCCCCCACACTCGGCCGCCGGGTCCTCGCCCCGAGCGTCCAGCCCTTCCTAGCTATGCGCAGCCCGACCTGCTTAAGCCTCCGCACACGATTCTCGCTCCGCCCGAACGCCTTCGAAACAGAAACACCCGAAGCCCCTGACGCAGGTTTCACCGCCACGCCGCGGAGATTCTGAATAACGCTCGCCCTAGAAAATGCCTTTATGCCCCGCACTATTCTGAGGGCCGTGCGGCTCTCAAACACCGGCATCTGTGGGTCCCTCCTATCGAAAACTGCATGCGCACGCAATACGTCATTGTACCCTCAAGAAGGATAGAGTTCGCTCAGCAGGGGAGCGGTGATCTTCTCCACAGTCTTTATCTGCTCCGGGGTCAGGTCATCACGCCATCCTCCGGGCGTCGCCTTACGGTAGAACTTGCCCTCTCCCTTCTCATCTTCGGGGATGTTCTCCCAGGAGTGCTTCTCTACTACCCGCCGCAGGGTCTCATCCGATACCGGTATCTCCAGGGACGAGTAGATTCGACGCATCGTACCGATAGCGTCCGCCCTGAGCTCTTCGTAGCGCACCAGGACCTTGCGGCCTTGGTGGGCATCGAAGGCTTTCTTGGCCTCCCCGACGTTCTTCACATACTTCCTGGAGCGCCCGCGGGCGCTTGGGCCGGAAGAGCCTTTCTTCTCCGGCCCGCCTTTCCAGCCGCCCTCCTTATGAGCGTCTATCCAGGAGGCCACGACGTCCCTGGGGTCGCGGACGAGCAGGATCATGCGGCTCTCCGGCATCGCCTCCATCAGCAACGGCGCCCCCGCCGAGCCTCCGGGTTCTTTGATCACCAGGAATCTGTTCGGATCTGCTGCCTCGGGGAATCGGGCTCCGGCCCCATCCAAGACGAAGGACTTTATGGACCCCAGCCAAGTCTCCCTATACCGGGGTGACAGGATGAAGTGCTTACCTGTGCGCTCCTCGAGCCGCAGATGATTGGGGTCGAAGAGCGCACCCACCCAGGGCTCGAACCATACGGCATGGCCTTCGAGGTCCCCCATCATCCCCGAGAGCCAGGTGCTACCCGTGCGCCCGGCGCCAAAGATCCAGATGATGCTCTCCGGTCTTATGTCACCGGCTTCCGTCACCGATCCACGGCCCCTTTGTAGCTTCCGGCCTTGCCTTGCTATCAACCGCCCGGCCCGTTTGAGCTCCGAGGCCCGAGCGCCGATCTGCCTCGATACGCCGGATGCTACTAGCGCTGTAAATGCTTTTGGTCCGGGTCTTTGCTCCTGCTTTCCACCACGAACGATGCCCGCCTCCAAGTTTAGAAATACCCTTATACCTCGCACTGTAACTACCGAACGATTCTTGAATACCGGCACTCGAAGTTCCTCCTGTCTAACACACTCACCGCATATTATCCCAAAAGATCCAGGTCCTCTCAAAACACCGTAGCCGTGACACCCCTGTACTTCGCCGGCACGTCCGGTATCCACTAACCTAATACCCTTGTTGGCATGACGTGATGTCTACGGTATTGTTAACGGCTATGGCGTTGTTGCTGTAGACTATTGTGGGTCTATCTTATCCGGGGCTCGCCTCATTCGGGGGCTCGGACTCGTAACAAGACTTAAATGAGGAGTCGGTTTGTCTTCCACTTACACGTCCGGCGTAGAGGAACCTACAAAGGGACCTATATACACGTCCGGCGCGAAGGGACCTATAGAGGGGATTTCGAGCGCGCTGGCCGAGCTCTACCGCCGGAGATGGTTGGCGGTTTACTTCGCGCAGCGCGAGCTGTCTCGCAGTTACCGGAGCTCTTACCTGGGCATGTTGTGGGCTCTTCTGGGTCCCTTGCTCCAGATCGTGCTGCTCACGATAGTCTTCTCAGAGATAATCGGGATCCGGTTCAGAGAAGTAACGGGCGACAGCACGCTGAACTTCGGCCTGTTTCTATACTGCGGGCTCATCCCCTTTCTAGCTTTCTCCGAGACGCTCAACAAAGCCTCGAACAGCGTTCGGAGCAACGCGGCCCTGGTGCAGAAGGTGGTATTTCCGCTGGAGATCCTCCCGCTGACCAGGGCGATTACGGTCCTGATAAACATGGTATTCGGACTGGGAGTGCTCATACTCGTCGTCGTGCTGCTGGAGGGCCAGCTGCGTTGGACGATCCTCTTGATACCTCTGCTCGTGGCGCTGCAGTTGGTGTTCACCCTGGGCCTGAGCTACCTGTTCGCGGTCATCGGCACCTACCTGCCTGATACGAGAGAGACCCTGCGCTCGTTCGTGCGTGCGCTGTTTTTCATCACCCCGATCATCTGGCCGGCGGGTAGAGTGCCAGAGAACCTCAGCTTCCTGGTGGACTATAATCCGCTGGCGTTCCTGGTCGGCGCTTACCGGAGCCTGGTTTTGGAAGGCGAGTTCCCGGACCTGTCGGGGGCCCTCTACTTCTCCGTCTTTTCGATCGTGTTATTAGTCGTGGGGTTCGTTCTGTTCGTGCGGGTCAAGCAAAAGTTCGCGGATTTGATCTGATGCCCGTAGTCTCTTTAGAAGAGGTCTCCAAGAAGTACCGGATCTTCCCGAGCACACGTGCCCAGTTGAAGAGGGTCTTGAGCCTCGGTAAGAGCAAGGCCGAACACGAGTTCTGGGCCTTGAAGGACGTGAACATGGAGGTGGAACCGGGCACGGCCCTCGGCATCCTGGGCCGCAACGGGGCCGGCAAGAGCACCCTCCTGAAGATAGTCTCCGGTGTTCTGCAACCCACATACGGCAAGGTCAGGGTAGACGGCCGCCTGGTGGCGCTGCTGCAGCTAGGAGCGGGCTTCAACGACGAGTTCACCGGCCGGGAGAACGTCACATTGAACGGCCTGATCCTGGGCATAGATCGCAAAGAGATGCTGAACCGGTTCGACGAGATAGCAGCCTTCGCGGACATCGGGGAGTTCATGGAACAGCCCCTGAAGACTTACTCCAGCGGCATGCGCGCCCGGCTCGGTTTCGCCGTCGCGGTAAATGTAAAGCCGGACATACTGCTTGTAGACGAAGCTCTCTCCACCGGAGACGCGGTCTTCAAAGCCAAGGGTATCCAAAAGATGCGCGATCTACGCGATTCCGGAGCCACTATCTTGTTCGTCTCCCACAGCGCGACCCAGGTGAAGAACTTCTGCACCGAAGCCACGCTACTGCACAAGGGCAGCCTCGTAGCCCGCGGCGAGACCAGCGAGGTTATAGACTACTATGAGGCCCTGGTCTCAAAATCCGCGACAAAACAGAACGGCCAGCCCGGCCCGGCCCAGCCATCGAACTTCGATCTGGGGGACGACGAGGAAGAGGATCTGAAAACCCCGGACTCCAAGGCCTCCGCACTCGACATCAATAGCACGAGCCTGCGCCACGGCACGGGAGAGGCAAAGATACAAAGCGTAGAGGTCCTCGACGAAAGCGGCAGGCCCGTAGACCCGGTGGATCCGGACTCCATGCTCACAATCCGGGCACACGTACAGTACACGCAGGCCGTAGACGATAGTGCCGTCGGCATCGTACTGCGCAATAGAGGGGGTTTGGACATCTTCTCGACCAGTACGGCTGTCGAGGGGACTCCGATCGGGAGCAGGAATGCCGGCGAGCGCGTGATCGTGGACTTCTCCTTTCGGGTGCCGCTGAAGCACGGCCGCTATAGCGTGGCCGCCTTCGTCTCACGCTCCGGAGCCAAAGTAGACCTGGATTGGGTCGGGGTGGCAGCGGTGTTCAAGATGTCCCGACCATCCGGTAGGGGCAATTTCGCGGGCCTGGTTGACCTACCCACGCAGGTTCGGCTCGAAGAGCCGGACAGAGCGCGGTAGAATCGGAAGCCTCCCGCCCAGGATGTCCTCCCCGGCGTTACCCCGCGTCACGGTCGTGATCCCAAACTGGAACGGCGAAAGGTTCCTGGATCTCTGCCTGACCTCGCTACGCTGCCAGTCGTTCAAGGACTTCGAGACGGTCCTGGTGGATAACGGCTCCACGGACACCTCGGTGAAATTCACCAAACGAAACTTCCCGGAGGTCCGGGTGGTCTCTCTAGACGATAACCGGGGCTTCAGTGTAGCGGTGAACGTGGGCATTCGGGCATCCGAGGCGGAGTACGTGGCGTTGCTGAACAACGACACGGAGGTGGACCCCGGCTGGCTCGAAGCGTTGACGCGCGCCGGGGAGTCGTATTTGGAGGCGGGGCTGTTCGCAAGCAAGCTGGTGGACTTCCACGACCGCCGTGTGCTGGACGGCGCGGGTGACGCCCTCCGGCGGAGTGGACTGCCGTACAGGATCGGGCACCAAGAGCTAGACCGCGGGCAGTTCGACGAGCCAGCCTTGGTGTTCAGCGCATGTGCGGCGGCGGCCTTGTACAGACGATCGCTCTTCGAGGAGATCGGGCCGTTCGACGAGGACTTCTTCGCCTACTGCGAGGACGGGGACGTGAGCTTTAGAGCCCAACTCGCTGGCTATCAGTGCGTGTACGTGCCGGAAGCCGTCGTCTACCACATGGGTAGCGCCTCGACCGGCGGCAAGCGGAGCCCGACCGCGACCCGGCTCGGCACCCAGAACAGCGTGAACCTGCTGATAAAGAACCTGCCCGTAGCGCTCGTGTGGAGGTCCCTGCCCTCCCTCGTAGGCGGCCAACTCGCGCGCATACTGGCAACCTCGTTCTCAGGCTCCGGGCTTCGGGCGCACTTAGGTGGTCTGGCTGGAGCGTGGCATCTTCTGCCCCGGATGTTGGAGAAACGCAAGGGGATTCAGAGCCGGCGAAGAGTCTCCGACGACTATGTCAGCCAGCTCCTGCAGTACTCTTCCCGCCAGGCCAAAGAGAGCAGACGGCGGCGTGTTCGGGACCGAATCCGGCTGCGCCTCAAACGGTGAGCCTCCTCACCGACAAAGCGCACCTCCCGATCCGCAAGTAGCCGGCATAGCCTCGGGTCTCCCAGTACGCGCACCTCTCTTGCCCCAGTCCTTTCGAGGGGCTTTCGTGAAGAGTCGGTTTCCAGCTCTCACGGAACGGACCCCTCCGACGGCGGTCGATTGTTTGGCGATGGACCTGAACGTCTTCTCGCCTGGATCTTCCCTCAGTTTCGTGTTTCCGGATTCTCATGCCACCAGACCCTGCCCGCCAGAGAATCTTTAGCCTTCATGACGAGGTCCTCCACCTTATCGGGCCAGTCCGGTTGCTGGCCCCGGAGGAGGCCGGCGGCCCTCATGAGTATTCTTCTGCAAAGGCCCGCGCAGAGCGATCCGTGCACGCTCGTGGGAGAGGTCGTGGCGGAGCGGCATGACGGCGAGGCTGGACTCGCACCGTCAACCGCAAAGTGGCCCTCAGACTGGCCAGGTACCGAACCACCTCGACGTCCCACTCCTTGGCCTGCCAGTCTCCCGTCCCAAACCGGGCGAGTAACAGAGGCTCGCGTTCGGGTGGTGACCCCGCCATCAGTAGGGGGAGAGCCGGAAGCTGGTGGTCGTAGGGGAAGGCCTGCGCCAGCATATCGAGATCGGGTATGTAGGAGAATGGCTCGAAGATCGAGGAAACGTCAGAGACCTCTGATGCCGAGCTAGATCGCCGCAGCCTCTCCCAGATCCACCGGGATTTGTTCCCCGCCTGTATAACGCCGCTCACCCTCTGGCTCCACTCCTGTCCCGTGTCGGGCTCCCCGAGGCGCAGTGTGTACAGCACAACGTAGTGGGTAGCGTGCCGGTAGCAGACGTGGGAAACTTCGCACTCCCGGACCCGGTAGGTCCCCTTATCGAGAGGCCGCAGGTGTCTTTGCAAGACCTCCCGCATCCGCTCGGGGTCTCGAGCATACTCGACGAGTTGAGCGAAGCCCGAGTCCTCTACCAGAGGCGGCTCGGCGCTCGCTGAGCCTCCCCGGTCTCGTGCCGGCCAATCTTGAGCCTGCGGAGCCCACATCTCCAGGGACTGCCGGCCTTGAGATCGCTCTGACCTCCGCACTCCGCCAAGGCGGACACGCGCCGCCGATGCCCTGTCCCTCAAAAATCGTATGAGTACACCGAGAACCCTTACACTTCGCTCCTTTAGCACGACCGACTACCCCAGCCAGCGATCTTCTTATGATCAAGGTCTACGACGGTTTACTTCGACCAAGTACCGAGACGCGACTACCGGCGGTGTGTCTACACCTTGCTCTCACCGCTATAGGTAGCCGTCTGTATCGCTCGCGCAAGACGTGCTGGTCAAGATCACAACCGACCTGAACTTGTCGTCAGACTCACCTCTTTAAGTGTCACTTTGCTAAGGGTCCCTTTGGCGCAGCTTTACCTTACGTCCGCTATTATTCTCGAAGGTCGTTGAATTGCTGTTAGACAGGCATTAGAAAGCTCTAATCTAGCGGACGACCGTTGCCGCCGCTGGACACGCCTGCCGCTTATGCTGGCATGACCGTCGTCCTACAGCTAGTGGACCGAGCTACCTCTATCCGCTGGACGACCCCTGTTCGAGACTAAACTTCTTTGAGATACTGTGGTGGACAAGGAAACAGCAGGGCTTAGGCAGCTCTGGCCCTCGTTTTTAGTACAGCAAGTACAATAGGAAGGTGCTAGATCTGATGTCGCTTCAAGAACCGTACGGACTCTAAATTGGCGCGGAGAGGGAAGGCGCTCCTGAACCGTGTAGGCTACACTGCTCGGGCTCTCGGAAAGCTGGGGAGACAGGAGCAGGAGATTGCCGCGTTGCGGGCGTTGCTGACCAGGAGAGAAGCTGGCGAGCGGGAGGCGGGCATCCGGCCGGAGGACGTAGTCTGGGTGTTTGGCTCCGGGCGAACCGGGAGCAGTTGGCTTACCTTTATGATGGGAGCGCTCTCCGACCATACCAGGTGGAACGAACCGCTGGTCGGGTATCTCTTCGGCCATCTCTACTACGAGCGAGGCTGGACCCGCCAGGATGCCAAGCACTTCATCCTGAGCAGTGACTACGAGGAGGTCTGGCTTGGTGCGGTACGCGGGCTCGTCCTCGATGGAGGCGTCGCGAGGTTCCCCGAGAGAGCTGGTGGCGGGTATCTAGTGATCAAGGAACCGCATGGATCCATAGGTGCCCCGATTCTCATGAAAGCCCTGCCGGAGAGCCGTATGATCTTCCTGGTCCGCGACCCGAGGGACGTGGTCGCATCCTCTCTCGATGCTCACGGGCAAGGTAGCAGGCCCTCCGAGCGGCGCAGGACGAAGCGCCCAGAGCTGTTCGAGAAGAGCACGAAGGCCGACCGGAAGCCGAACGCTTTTATAAGAGGCCAATCAACGACCTACTTGCAAGATTTCGAGTTCACCAGGCAGGCTTACGAAGCCCACAATGGGCGCAAGGTGTTAGTCAGGTACGAAGACCTCAGAACCGACACTTCAGCGACCATGAAGCACATCTACTCTACCCTGAAGATGCCCGTGCAAGAGGATGAGTTGGTCAGGGTCGTAGAGAGGTTCTCGTGGGAGAACATCCCCGAAGATGAGAAGGGGCCAGGTACGATCCGCCGCAAGGCTACCCCCGGTGGATGGAGGGAGGACCTGACCCCCGAGCAAATAGAGATAGTAGAGAGAGAGACCGCCCCGATCCTCGACGAGTTCTATGCCGGCGGTTAACGCCTCGTCCTCGAACGGTCACTCCCGGGCCCGCCTGTCCGGGTGAAGTTCTCGGTCGTCACGGTCAACTACGACTCCTGGCCTTACACTCTGCGCCTGATCGAATCGCTGTACGGGATCGGGTACGAGGACTTCGAGGTCATAGTGGTGGATAACGACCATCAGCCGGTCCCGGATCTTCCGTCACAGGTACGACTGATCTGCAACCCGAAGAACCCGGGCTTTGCCCGCTCCTGCAACGACGGTATCGCCGCCTCGGACGGCGACCTCATAATCCTCGCAAACCCGGATACGCTCGTCGGCCCGGACTTCTTCAGCGAGCTCGACGACTTCTTCGAGCACGACCCGGCGGTCGGCATAGCGGGTCCACGGATAGTGGACGGCAACGGCGCCCTTCAGCTTTCGGCCCGCAAGGAATTGAACTTCGTCTCCGGTCTCCTGGGCCGTACCTCACTACTCACGAGGCTCTTCCCCAAGAACCTGCTCGTCAAGCGTCTCTTCCCGGCGGCGGACGACAGCCTCTCCAGCCCCACGAGGGTCGACTGGGTATCCGGAGCATGTATGGTCATCCGGCGGCGGACGCTACAGGAGATCGGGCCGATGGACGAGCGTTTCTTTATGTACTTCGAGGACGCCGACTTCTGCCGCAGGGCTCGCGCGGCGGGCTGGCTAGTCTACTACCTGCCACAGGTAGAAGTCCTCCATCATACCGGCGCGAGCAGCCGCGGGCGCCCCCTGGCTCGTCCCCGCTCTATCTGGAACCTTCACAAGAGCGCCTACCTCTACCACCGCAAGTACGGCCCCCACGGCCCACTCCAACTCTACAGCCTGCTCACCCTGCTAGGACTCTGTGCCAGGGCCCTGACCAGACTCGGCGCCTCCCTCGTTGAACGGTAGAGCCAGAAAGCTACAGAGACTGGAAGCTACAAAGGCCTGCAAAAGCGGAGTACGGAAACCTTGATCCCTTGCACGAGTAACTCCTTGAAGGTTTTTAGCTGACGGCTGATGCCTGGCCGCTGATAGCTCCGCACGGAAATAGCTCAAGCCTTCTGGTCATCACTGTAAGAGGGCAGCCTTTCGACGGGCACCTCCGCGAGAGTCGGGGCAGCGTGGTCTTTTTCGGAGAGTGTTGGAGCATCTACGGGCCACTGTATGCCTATCTCCGGGTCGTTCCACAGGACGGCGGCTTCGGCGCGAGCGTTGTATTTGGCGGTGCATTTGTAGGCGAAGAGCGCCGAGTCGCTGGTGACCAGGAAGCCGTGGGCGAAGCCTTCGGGGACGTAGAACTGGCGCTTGTTCTTTGAGGAGAGGGTAACAGCCGTCCACTCTCCGAAGCTTGGTGAACCAACCCTGATATCTACGGCCACATCGTAGACTTCTCCCTGAAGCACGTAGACGAGTTTGCCCTGCTGGTCGGGGTTCTGGAAATGCAGACCTCTCAGGACACCGCGCTGCGAGAATGAGAGGTTGTCCTGCACGAAGCGAGAAGGAAGACCCGCCTCCTTGTAGCGCTCGGCGTGCCAAGTCTCCATGAAGAAACCTCGCTCATCACCGAACACCTTCGGCTCGAAAACGAACACGCCAGGGAGCTTTGTCTCGAGGACGTTCATCCGCTCCTCTTCATGGACGAGACCGGGACCTCACCGCCGGGCAGCTCTTCTTGCGCGATCTCCAAGAGGTAACGTCCATAGCTACTCTTCTTCATAGGTTCGGCCAGGCGCGCGAGGTCGTCGGCGTCTATGTAGCCCATGCGGTAGGAGATCTCCTCCGGGCACGAAACTTTCAGGCCCTGGCGCTGCTCGATAGTCTCGATAAAGTTTGTCGCCTGCTGCAAAGACTCGTGCGTACCCGTGTCCAGCCACGCCATCCCCCGTCCCAGGATCTCGACGGTGATTCGGCCTCGTCTCAGATATTCGATGTTGACGTCGGTTATCTCCAACTCCCCGCGCGCCGAAGGCTTCAGGTCCGCTGCTATGTCGAGCACCTGATTGTCATAAAAGTACAGCCCCGTGACCGCGTAGTGCGAGCGGGGCCTCTCGGGCTTCTCCTCGAACCCGACGACCCGGCCATCTCTCTCGAAACCCACCACCCCGTAGCGCTCTGGATCGCGGACGTAGTAGCCAAAGACCGTCGCTCCCTGCTCCCGGCTCGCAACCTCCCTCAAGGTGGAGCCGAAGCCGTGTCCGTAGAAGATGTTGTCGCCCAGGATCAGGGCGACCGGGCTGGACCCAACGAATTCTCGCCCGATGACAAACGCCTGCGCCAGCCCCTCGGGGCTCGGCTGTGCGGCGTACTCTAGCCGTACACCCCACCGGGAACCGTCACCGAGGAGTTGCTCGAAGCGTGGCAGATCCTCGGGCGTGGAGATGACCAGGATCTCGCGTATCCCCGACAGCATCAGAGTCGAGAGCGGATAGTAAACGAGCGGCTTGTCGTAGACGGGGAGAAGCTGCTTGCTGACTACATGGGTCAGCGGGTAGAGCCTGGAGCCAGACCCCCCAGCCAAGATGATACCTCTCACGAAACCTCATCTCTGTACTCGCTGCGCACCGTGTCAGTCAACCACACAAATGGTCTCCCTACCAGCGCAGACGTGCCGTCTGAGAAACGGGCGCATGATCCCTACTATAATGCTACCCTCATCCGGACGACAAAGAGAGGACGAGTAGCTTACTTTGCCACGGATCATGCCCTACATAGTACGGCTGGTACCCCCGAGCATCAAGCCTGCAGTGCGCAGGGTATATCACCTACCTGCGGACATACTCGACTCCGTGCTAAGACGGCGGGACCCTCTAACGCCGCCGAAGGGCAAGATATTCTTCGGCGGCGGGGACTTCGACAAGATCGGCAGAGAGTACTTCCGCTACTTCGTGAACCTAGGCGGCCTGAAGCCGCACGAGCGAGTCCTCGATGTCGGGTGCGGTATAGGCCGGATGGCCGTACCACTCACCCGCTACCTGAGTGCTGAAGGCTCCTACGAAGGCTTCGACGTGTTCCCAGAAGGCATACGCTGGTGCCGGGAGAATATCACCCCCAAATACCCGAACCTCCGCTTTCAGGTTGCGGATATCAAGAACAAGGAGTACAACCCGTCCGGCAGGTTCGCGGCCTCCGAGTACACGTTCCCCTACGAAGACGCCTCCTTTGACTTCGTGCTCTTGACCTCGGTCTTTACACACCTGCTCCCGGAAGAGTTGGAGAAATACCTCTCGGAGATACGCCGGGTACTCGCGCCGAACGGCAGATGCCTCGCCTCCTTCTTCCTGCTGAACGATGATTCGCTCGGAGCGATACGCTCGGGAGCCAGCACCATAAGCTTCAGGCACGACTTCGGTGGGTACCGCGCAAAGGATGCGGATACGCCGGAGGCCGCCATCGCCTACCCGGAGGACTATGTCAGGAGCCTATACACAGAACGTGGCCTGAGCATCGCCGAGCCGATCCACTACGGGGCCTGGCCCGGCAGGAGGAGCTTCCTGAGCTACCAGGACATCGTAGTTGCCGTCAACAAAGGCTCCGCCTAGCAGCCTCCTCCGGTCACGATACGAGGCCGTTTTGTATACTCCGGCCACGACCATTGAGAAACGATAGACCCCGATCAGCGCGCCGCCACGCGCGAGGAGTAAAGATCCCGAACGAACCTACAGAGCAAAAGAACAACCTCAAGGACCGCAAGCAAGAGCATAGGACAGCTGGCATAGCCGGAAGCCTGCGTTCGCGGGCGGGCCTATTGCTGCTGCTTGGCCTGTTTTGTCTGGTAATCATTGGTCCCTTGCGGGGTGTTCTAGCGCCGCTGCCCGCGCTGCTCTTTCTGGCTAGCTTCGCGCTGTTTTTGATACCGGGCGCCGTACTATCCGGTTTGATCCCGGACAGAGAACTCTCCGGAGTCGCGAGGATACCCGTGGCGTTCGTGTTCAGCGTCGGCATCTTTGGACTCTCCGGTATACCTATGCTCCTGCTTCACCGGAGCACCAACGAGTACCTCGTCCTGTGCGCCGTGATCCTGGCCGCGTCCCTGGTCATACTGGCGATTAGAGCGTTCGACCAGGGAGAGCAAGCAGAGAACGAACCAGTCCATCCCCGGTCCTTTGGGGCTCGTCTGAGTGTTTACTGGTCCTGGCTTCCTTTTCTCGTCCTCGCTACCGCTCTGGCTTACGCATCGGTGACGAAGGCGCACGGGCTGGAGGAGGACGTCTGGGCTTACCTGGCGAACGTCCAAAACTTCTCCAACGCCGGGAGCCTGGCTCTCTACGACCCGTACTTCGGCGGTGAGATCCGGGGCTTCTCACGCATGGTCATTAACGGCTGGCTGCTGGAGCAAGCCGCGATCTCCCGTATCTCCGGCATCGAGCCACCCGAGATGCTCTTCGGATACCTGACGCCGACGATGGTGGTCCTCTCACTTCTCGCTACATACGTCCTCGCGAAGACCATCATCGGGAGCGAGACCGGGGCCGTCCTCACCGGCGGCCTCCTCGCGGTCCTCTTCCTGCTCTCCCTGACGACCCCAATAGCCGAATCTCTGCTGACGCCAGGCGGCGAGTTCATAAGCCGCGTCACGGAGGACAAGTACGTCGCCCGATTCGTCTTCGTACCGGTCGCGCTCGCCCTGGCGGTCCTGGCGCTGAAGAAGCGCCGGCTGCGCTACCTGTTGCTCTTCGCTTTCATATGTTTATCCGTTGCGGTCGTGCATCCTCTGGGGCTCGTCTTTATCGGGCTTCCGGTGGCGGGGCTCGGCCTGCTACACCTGATCTTCAACCTGCGCGACCGGTGGTCCTGGGCTTACGTTGGGGGGTTGGGACTCGCCGTGCTCGCCATTGGCGGGCCGCCGACTCTGTACCTCCTGGCTACGGGTAGTTCGTTGTTGCAGAGGATGGATTCGATGGCGCCTACGACGGCTAGCTCCCTGACGCAGGGGCTGAGTTACTACGACCAGATCCAGGCCGCCGGCGACTCGTACATCGTGGACCCGGTCTTCCTCCTGAACCCCGCGGTGCTCGCCGCCTACGTGCTTGCCGCCCCATTCCTGGTACCTCGTGTCCAGAAGAGCCCGGCGGCCCAACTCCTGCTCGGGACGCTCCTGCTCGTCCCCGTCCTCTGCTTCGTACCCCCGATCGCCGGTTTTATAGGCGCGGTTATCGGCCCGTGGATACTCCCCCGCCTCGCCTGGCCCATCCCGCTCGCCACCGTTCTCGTGCTCGGCTGGCTCCTTTGGGAGGGCCTGGAGTTCGTGAGATCTCGCCTGGAGAGAGGAGATTCCCAAACGGAGCATCTAGCAAGCCTCCTGCTCGCCCCGTTGCTCGTCTTCTGCGCGCTGTTGGCGGTGGCGCCGTCAGCTATAGCGCAGGTACGCACCGCGGACGAGTCAGGAGAGGTCCCCCCTGAACAGGTCTCCTGCTCCGACCCGGTCTTCGCGTGGATGGATACCGACCTCCCCGCCTCCAGCACCGTGCTCGCACCCGAGGCGGAGAATAGTTGCATCATGGCCCACACCTCCTCCACTGACATACTCAACTACCGCAAGCAGAAGCCCGGCAGGAACGAGTTCAAAGTCATTTTGGAGCGCTTCTACGATGGACCGGCGCTAGATGCCGATACGATCCGGGCGCTCCAGTACTACGAGGTAGACTACGTGATACTCCCGAAGAACGACGAGTTGGGCGAGCAGATGAAGCACAGACCGGAGAGCTTCACGGCGCTGGCTCCCCCCGGCGACCGATACGCGCTCTACGAGGTAGACCTGTCGAACCTGGAGTCGGACGCCCTGATCCCCGCAAACGACCTGCTGGCCGAAGGGGACTTCGAAGCCGCCACCGACGCCTACGAGCAGGCACGGGAGACGGGAGGCGAGGACCAGACATTCCTCTCTAACCTCGGCCTCGGCCAGTCTTACGAGGGCCAGAGGCTCCCGGAGGAGGCCGTGCCCTATTTCGAGCAACTCACTTCCCTCGACCCCGAAGACGAGACTACTCACCTCCTCCTGGCAGACGCCCAGGAAGCGGCTGGCGACCGGGACGAAGCCCGCGCCTCGCTGGAGAGGGCGCTCGAGTTCGCCCCAGATGACGTGCGACTACGTCTCAGGCTCGCGGAGCTTGCTACGGCGGCGGGGGACGAAGAGGCGGCCGTGCGGCAGTACCGGTCGCTTGTCGAGGCTTTCCCAAAGGCGCCGGAGTATCGAGCGCAGCTCGGGGGCGCCCTGCTGCTCGCCGGCGACGACGAGGCCGCCGATAGGCAGTTCGAGGAGGCGACCGACCTCGGTCCCGTCTCGGAGTCGATCCACGCTAGCGTGGGCGATGCTCTGCAGGCAGCGGGACGCCTCGAAGGCGCGGCCGCCAGATACGAACGCGCCGTCGAGTTGGACCCCAAAAACCAACTGTACGTCTACAAGCTCGGTGCGACTTACGCTAGGCTCTCGACCGGCGGCCGGAGCGAGGAGTATGCTGGGAGGGCGGAGCAGACGCTTGCGCGAGCCGCGGATCTACAGCCCGTACCGTCGTCCCCGGATCGGAGGGGGGCGGCCCTGCTCTCTTTGGGCGACCTGTACTACCAATGGGGCCGGGAGGAAGAGGCTATCACGGTCTATGAGCAGGTCCTGGAGGTAAACCCGGGCTCCGAACCAGCTCGGAGCAGGCTGGAGGAGCTGCAAAGTTAGTCCAGGCGGAGCCGGGGCGGAGCCAAACTCTCGGAGCTGTTTGCTAGACTCTTGAGGTAGGGCTCGGTGTCCCGGGCGCGTTGGTCGGCTCTGATGGGGGAAGGCGAGGTCTAGTTGGGCGTTCAGGCTCTAGGAGGCAGGCGGGGAGTAATTAGGAAGTACCGGGACTGGCTGCCCGAAATCCCCGAAGAGGCCATCGCTACTCTGGGCGAGGGCGACACTCCCCTCATCGAAGCCCCACGCCTCTCCGAAAAGTTAGGCGCCCGCCTCTACTTGAAGTTCGAGGGCATGAACCCGAGCGCCTCCTTCAAGGACCGTGGCATGACCGTTGCCCTGAGCCGCGCCATCGCCACCGGTAGCCGCGCCTGTGTGTGCGCCTCGACTGGGAACACCGCGGCGTCCGCGTCCGCCTACTCCGCGAGGGCCGGTATTACCTGCTTTGTCGTCGTACCGGTAGGCAAGATAGCTCTTGGTAAAGCTGTCCAGGTCCTCGCTCATGGCGCGAAGATAATCCAGATCGAAGGAAACTTCGACGCTGCCCTGAAGCTCTCTCAGAGGGTAGCCGAAGAACTCGGTAATGTCTCCCTCGTGAACTCCGTAAACCCGGATCGTATCGAAGGTCAGAAGACGGCCTCCTTTGAGGTCTGCGAGGCCCTGGGACGCCCACCTGACGCCCTCGCTCTGCCCGTGGGCAACGCCGGCAACATCACCGCCTACTGGAGAGGATTCAAGGAGTGGCGCGAGGCGGGGTACGCTGATACCGCGCCCAGGATGCTTGGCTTCCAGGCCGAGGGCGCTTCTCCGCTGGTCACCGGGCACGACTTCGAGAGCCCGGAGACGGTGGCGAGCGCCATACGCATCGGGGCGCCCGCGAGTAAGGAGGGGGCGCTTGCCGCCATGCGCGAGTCCGGCGGTTTGATAGAGAGCGTCACGGACGAGGAGATTCTGGAGGCGCAGGCGATGCTCGCCCGGGAAGCAGGGGTGTTCTGCGAACCGGCCTCCGCCGCCGGCGTAGCGGGCTTGCTCAAGCTCGCGAGAGAAGGGCGGGCACCGGAGGGTCTGGTGGTAAGCGTGCTCACCGGTCATGGGCTCAAGGACCCGGACACTATCTTGAGCAGGACCAGCCTCCCCGAGCCGGTGCCGGCGACCTTCGAGGCATTGACCGGCGTTATGCAGCGGGTGGAGCCCGCGGCCGGATGATCTATCCGATGATAGCCGGGACTTCACCGTGATCTGTGTCCGCGTACCGGCCACTTCGGCGAACCTCGGCCCCGGCTATGACGCGGTCGGCCTCGCCCTCTCCCTCTCCATGCGCATAAGCCTCGAACGCACCCCCGAACCGAAGGTGGAGGTCCACGGTACCGGCGCCGACCTCATCCCGTGTAGCACCGACCATCCCGCATACCGGGCAGCCCTATTCGTAGCCGAGATGGTCGGCGAGCACGACGCTCACTTCCATCTCATCCAGGAGAACGACATCCCCCCTGCCCGTGGCCTAGGCGGGAGCGCAGCCGCCCTCGTCGGAGGGGCCGTCGCCGCCAACGACCTGCTTGGTCGCTCCCTGGCCGCCCCTGCCCTCCTCGACCTCGTGTGCAGGCTGGATGGACACCCGGACAACGCCGCCCCCGCGCTACTAGGTGGCCTCGTTATCGGCACCCTCACGCCAGAAGGAATAAGCGCGGTCCGCCTCGAACCCAAGAACCTCAAGGCCATCGTCGCCGTCCCGGACTTCGCCGTCTCGACCAGCGCCGCCCGGCACGCCCTCCCGGACTCGGTGCCGCACAAAGACGCCGCCTTCAACGTCGGCCGGTCAGGGTTGCTGTTGGGCGCTCTGGCCACGGGCGAGTACCATCTGCTGCGGGTAGCGATGCAGGATCGCCTGCACCAGCCGTATCGCTCACACCTGATCCCCGGCCTCGAAGACGTTATAGAAGCGGCGCTCTCCAACGACGCCTACGGAGCCTGCCTCTCGGGATCCGGCCCAACCGTCCTCGCCTTCGCCCCGGAGGAACATGCCCAGAGAATAGCAACGGCGATGCGCGCCGCCTTCGAACAGCACGGCGTATTGGCAAAAGCCTGGTCACTGGACGTAGACCTCGCGGGCGCCCGCGTCGAGCCACCTGGGGAGGTTCCGACCCCGAGATCCTTACCCGTCCTCTAGGGTCACCTTGCACTCGCTACCAGGAGCGGACGCACCTTCTAGCTTGTAGGATAATTTTGAGAGAACCTACGTTTTCCTTCGAGCGTACCAATAACACAGTAGCTGGCATAATAGGATATCTATTCTCGCGTTTATCATGGTGTGGGTAGTTGTGTTGACGGTCGGAACCGCGATGGCGGTCCCGGGCAACGGTAAGGGTAAAGGCAAGGAGAACGTTTCCATCTGTCACAAGGGCAGAAGACGATAACGGTTGGCAAGCCCGTGCTGAAGGCTCATCTCAAGCACGGAGACACCGTGGGGCCGTAGCCCGAGCTTGTTATGTAAGCGCCGGTGAGACTCTACTTCCCGCCGGGTCCTTCAGGATTCGGCTTTCTGTTGTCCTCAACACAGGTTTCGGGTGATCCGGGCTATACAATCCAGAGGTATATAAGCGTCTCGCGGGTTGACGCGGTCTCCCATGACCGCCGCGTTACGGAGAAACCGCATAGCGAGGAGGTATCTTTTGGAGCGTAAACGCAGTCGCCGCAACGGCCGCCTAGAACACAAGGAGTTTTACCGGGCGAGTTTGGTGGCCTTACTAGTGCTCGCGTCGCTGGTTTTTCTCGCCGCTTGTGGTGGAGAGACGGCGGGCGGAGGCGAGGGAGAGGCGGAGCCACCCGAGGAGGAGACGACAGCGTCTGAGGAGTCTGCGGGCGGGTCTACGACCGAGGAGACATCGAGCGAGGTCGCCATCACGCCGGCTGAGGCGACGGTCGGCCCGGACGAGAACTCGAACATGCTGCCGGCGGGAGGGAGGGAGCCGGATCCGGATCGGCCCCCGCCGGAGAACCCGCCTGAGGGGGTGCGGACCTTCCCGGCGACTACCAACAATACCGTCGAAGGCCCTATCGAATATGATCGGGACCCTCCGACTAACGGCGATCACTCCCCAATGTGGCAAAACTGCGGCTTCTACCGGGAACCCGTCGAAAACGAGACCGCCGTGCATAGCATGGACCACGGTGCGGTCTGGATCGCCTACAGCCCGGACCTACCGCAGGATCAGATCGAGACCCTGCGCGGATTCGGCCAGGAGGAGTACGTGCTGGTTAGTCCTTACCCTGGCCTCTCCACGCCGGTGGTCGCCACCGCCTGGAGAAACCAGCTAGAGCTTGAAGGGGCCGACGACCCTCGCCTCAGGCAGTTCGTGGACCAGTTCCGAATCCTCGAGACGGCACCCCTCTCCGGAAACAAATGCTTTAACGGCAATGGAGAGCCCGAAGTGGCGCCTCCGAGCGCGCAGCAGGAGGCCTAGAACTACGCGGGACGCTCGGCCCTCGACCTTGCACGCTTACGGCTGGCGTCTGGCGACGAGCCTACGGTTGTGTTGCGTTTCTGAGGTGTGGGTTAAGATAGAGGCGCTATAAGAACGGACGCCAAGACCCCAAGGAGGCGCACGATCATGGAGACAGGACGAGGCAGTGAGGGCATCCTCTCGGAGGAGTTGGCGGATAAGCGCGAGGAGATAACAGAGTTGCTCAAGAGCGCCTACTTCGCCGAGTTGGAGACCGTGATGAACTACGTCACAAACTCCACCAACCCCGATGGCGTGCGTGCTCAGGAGATCAAGGAATCTCTGGAGGAGGACATCCAGGAAGAGCTAGGCCACGCCCAGCAGTTCGCCGCCAGGATCAAGGAACTCTACGGTGTGGTTCCCGGCTCGATGGACTTTCAGGCGGAGCAGACGTTGTTGCAGCCGCCCGATCAGCAGACGGACGTAGTGCATGTGATCAAAGGCGTCATCGACGCCGAAACAAAGGCGATAGAACTCTATGAAAAGATAGTGGAGGCTACCGAGGAGGTAGACCCGGTCACCAACGACATGGTAATAGCCATCCTGCACGACGAGCAAGGTCACAGACGCCTCTTCGAAGGCTACCTAAAAGAGTACGCCGCCGAAGGTAAGGCGTAGAGTAAGGCGAGAATTGCCGCGAGCCCGGTCCTTTTATGGGCCGGGCTTTTTCTTGTCTAAGAATAGCGGTGTTCCCGGTCCCGTTACATGCCGGGGATAGGTACGCTCTCGAAGTCTTCTTTGGCAGCGCCGCAATCGGGACACTTCTCCGGGAGTTCGCCCTCGATACTGTAGCCGCAGACGGTGCAGGCCCAGTTCATAAGGTCTACCTCGCCTACCGCATCCGGCTTCTCACCACCGGCGCCGCGTATTTCGTCGGTCATAGCAGGTCTCCTCTCCACACGGGGATAACGCGCTTATTATGGCACCGAATGCGTTGCCGGTTCCGTGTGGCCTCATGGTATGGTCCTGCTGTTCGATTGCCACGACTGATAAGAAGGGTAGGGCTTCTTGGATCTTCGTCTCCTGGTGCTGGCCTTGGGTACCTTTGCGATTGGGACGGGCAGCTTCGTGTTCGCCGGGTTGCTCGGGTTCGTGGCCGATGATTTATCGGTCTCCGTTGCCAGTGCGGGGCAGTTGATCACAGTATACGCTATTGTCTACGCCGTTAGCTCGCCGATCCTGGTAACGATCACCAGCGGGGTGGCGAGGAGACGGCTCCTGATCCTCTCCTTAACGGTCTTTGCCGCAGCGAACGTGGCCGCGGTGGTACTCCCCTCCTACGGGCCGCTGCTCGCCTCCAGGGTCGTCGCCGCGTTCGCCGCCGGGATCTTTACTCCAACGACGGCAATCGTCGCCGCGAGTCTGGCCCCGCCGGAGAAGCGGGGACGCGCACTGGCAACCGTTACGGGCGGGCTGACGATCGCGTTCGCCTTCGGGATACCTTTGGGCACCCTGGTCGGCGACTACTTCGGATGGCGCGCGGCCTTTGTGCTGGTGGGCGTCCTCGGGGCCGTCGCGCTAATCGGTATAGTCGCGCTCCTACCGGAGATCGAGAATCCCCCGTCCGTGAGCCTCCGGGAACGCCTGGGAGTTGTGAAGCAACCCGCCGTCCTGGCCGCCTTGAGCCTCACTGCTATCGGGCTCGGGGCCGGGTTCGTGGTCTTCACGTATATAGGGCCGCTCATGGAAGAACTGACGGGTTTTGGAGGAAAAGGGACGAGCGTTATGCTCTTGCTCTTCGGGCTGGCCGGTGTCGCGGGGAATATCGTCGGAGGCTACGGTGCGGACCGCTGGAGATATGGTCGGAGCCTCGCGGTAATCTTCTTCGTTCTCACGCTATCCCTGCTCGCCTTCTCGTTACTCGCGCCGGTGGCGGGGACCTCTCTCGCAGCCGTCGGGGCGGGGATAGCACTGGTCACCTGGAGTGTAGCCGGGTGGGCGATCACACCGTTTCAGCAATACCGCCTGATCGAACTGTCTCCCCGGCAAGGCAATATAGTTCTCTCCTTGAACGCCTCCGCCATCTACCTCGGCCAGGGTATCGGCGCTGGCCTCGGAGCCCTCGCCATAAGCTACGGTTCTCTAAACTCCCTGGGATGGGTCGCCGCCCTCTATGCCGCCGCCGGTCTCATCGTGCTGCTCCTCAGCGCGCTCACAGGCGGTCCGGACGGGAAGAGTACGGCTTGAACGTTTACTTGCGCCACTCTCGGGAGATGGCGACCTCTACCTCCGTCGGAACCTTTTTGAGAATCGCCGCGCCGGCCTCGTTCATCGCAAACTTCATCTTCTCGGCGACCTCGCCCGCGATGTCTTCTTTGCACTCGACGACAAACTCATCGTGGATGGAGTTGATGAGCCGGGCGTCGAGCCCCTCCAGATCGCGCCGGATATAGGCCAGGGCTACCTTGGCAATGTCTGCCGACGCCCCTTGAATTGGAAAGTTCATTGCCTCGCGCCGCATCGCGCCCTTGTCCTGCGAACCGAGCCCCGAGGTATCCCCAAACTTCCGCACCCGCCCGGAGAGCGTTCTTAGAGTGCGGGTCTTCATCGCCCGGTTGGCCGTGCTCTGTAAGAAACGCTGTACCTTGGGGTAGTTGGCGAAGTACTCGTCTATGAGCGTGCGCGCCCGCTCGTCGTCGGTGCCGAGCTGCGCAGAGAGGCTCCGCGCCCCCCGCCCGTACATGAGGCCGAAGTTGATCCGCTTTGCCGCCGAACGCTGCTCCTTCGTAACCTCGTCTCTGCCCACCCCGAACATTGAAGCAGCCGTTACCCGGTGCAGGTCCTCCCCCTCCCGAAAAGCCCGCACGAACGCCGGGTCATCCGAGACCTCCGCCAGTATCCGCAACTCTACCTGCGAATAATCCGCTATAACGAGCGTGTTACCTTGTTCTGCTACAAAGCAACTGCGAAACTCATCCTCGTGCGGTATCTGCTGGACGTTCGGGTTTGTACACGCCAGCCTCCCCGTAGGAACGCGGCATTGAAGGAAGTTGGCGTGGATGCGGCCGGTCTCCTTGTGGATGAAGCCCGGGTAGGGTTCGAGGTAGGTGCCGAGCTTCTTCTGCAGCTCGCGGTAATCCAGGAGCGCGCGGGCGGCCGGGTGATCTACCTTGAGGAGCGTCCAGACCTTTGTGTCAGAGAGTTCGATACCTAGAGTTCGGAAGGCGTCCATGATCTGCTTCGGGCTGTTGAGGTTCAGGCGTGGACCCAGACCCTCCAGGGGCAGGATGCCCTCAGGCTGGGGGAACTGCGCCTCCAGGGCCAGCGCCGCCTCGTCCCGCCGCTCGCGGACGGTCAGCTCCAGTTCCTTCCACTTTCCCACGTCGAGCTTGATGCCGGCCAACTCCATCTCCGCTATCGCCGCGACCGCCCGGAACTCTATCTTGGAGACTGCCCCGAGCTTCTCTTCTTCCAGGTCCTCCTGTAGGCGTTCGCGCAGGGGCAGGAGGACGGCGGCGTCTCTCGCGGCGTACTCGATCTGGGCCTCCGAGAGCTTCCCGGACCAGTCTTCCCGGCGCGCTGACTTGTCCAGTTCCACGTCCATATACCGGTTCGCGACCGCTTCTAGAGAGAAGGATGGTGTCTGATCCCCACCCGCCAGAAGCTGCGCGGCGAGCATCGTGTCGAAGATTGGGGAGAGGGAGATGCCATGCTCCGCCCGCAGAAAAGAGTAATCGAATTTCGAGTTGTGGAGAGCCTTTACCGGACCGCTCTCCAGCACCTCCTTGAGTGGCGAGAGGTCGCCGGTCTCAAAGACATCTACGACAAAAGTCTCGTCCGGGGTGGCGAGTTGTAGGAGGCGAACCCGACCGTCGCGGGGTGAGAGGGCCGTGGTCTCGGTATCGACGCCTACCGCTTCGGCTACTTCGAGGATCTTTGCTATGCGGGCGAGATCCGCAAAGTCCTCGATAAGAGTGTGACTTGTCAGTCGTTCTTCCACGCGACGATTCTAGCAGGAGGATATGGAATAAACGGGATCACAAAGGACAGTCGCTGGTAGGGTACACTCTATAGGCATGGGAGGTTCTTTCAAGATAAGTCGGGCTTTCGGGATAGAGATCAAGGTCCACTGGACCTTTTTTCTGTTGCTGATCTTCTTCGCCTTTCTCGGCTTTCAAGAGTCGGGGAACGTGCTTGGCGGAGTTATAACCGCCACCGTGGTGGTAGCTCTGTTCGTTTGCGTTTTGCTGCACGAGTTCGGCCATGCGCTCGTGGCCCAGCGGCTCGGCATCGAGGTCCCGGACATAACCCTCCTGCCCATAGGCGGTCTCGCGCGCCTGAAAAACTTGCCCGAGAAACCCTGGGACGAAGTCAAGATAGCTATTGCTGGACCTCTGGTGAACATAGTCCTCGCGCCGGTCTTCTTCATACTCGCTTACCTGCTCGGGGCCAACTTGCTCGCACCGCCCGACCTGCTCTCCGGGTTGGAATCTCTGGGCCAGGTGCTCGCGTACTTGGGCTACATAAATATCGCGCTAGCGCTATTCAACTTGCTGCCAGCCTTCCCCATGGATGGAGGGAGAGTGCTGCGCGGGCTCCTCGCGACGCGGTTTGGAGTGGTGCGGGCGACGGATATCTCCTCGTCAGTGGGGCAGTTCTTTGCGATTGCCTTCTTCCTCTTCGGGCTTCTTAGCGGCCAGATCATCCTGGCCCTCATCGCCGTTTTTATCTTCTTCGGCGCCAGTGGCGAGGCCCAGATGGTACGCCAACGCGAGCTTATGCGCGGCCTCTCCGTCTCGGATGTCATGGGCACCAAGCCCCGCACCGAGACCGTAACTCCCTACCACAACTTCGGGCAAGTCCTCGACTCCGTACTCCACGGCTACCAGGAGGACTTCCCCGTGGTAGACGAAGGTGGCAACCTCCTCGGCATCGTCACCCGCAACGAGATACTCGCCGCCGCCCACTCTCCGGACCGCTACGCCACCGTCCGCGACCTGATGAAGACGGAAGTCCCAACTATCTCCCCCGACGCCGACCTCTTCACCGACGGCTACCGCATCCTGCAAGAGAGTGGCCTGCGCGCCCTCCCGGTTGTCCAGAACGGCGAGCTCGTCGGCATGCTCACCACGGACGACGTCGGCCAGGCGAGCCTCCTACGCGATCTCCGCAAGCAGCAATACTAGGTAGCGGCTTTGCGCATAGCCTCACTCCTCCCGAGCGCCACCGAGATAGCCTATTTCGCCGGTGCCGGTGACGCCCTCGTCGGAGTAACCCACGAATGCGACCACCCGCCCGGCGTCGAGAAGCTGCCAAAGCTAACCAAGACCGCTATAGACCACCACAATCTCTCCAGTGCCGAGATAGACGCCGCCATCGGGCAACACCTCACCGACACGGGGAGCATCTACTCCCTCGACGTAAAGCTGCTCGAAGAGCTAAAGCCAGACCTTGTCCTGACGCAAGGTCTCTGCGACGTCTGCGCCGTCTCCCTGAACGTCGTCGAGCAGGCAGCGGCCGGACTCTCCAAAACACCTCGCGTCCTCTCCATGAACCCGACTACTCTGAACGAGGTGTTGGACGTGACCGTCGAGGTTGGCGACGCCATTGGACGGGGCGCGGAGGTTCGCCGGGAGGTAGCTGCTCAGCGAGATCGTCTCGCTAGGGTGAAAGGAGCGGTCGCGGGGTTGCCCCGTCCGCGAGTAGGTTGCATCGAGTGGTTGGACCCTCCGTTCTCGGCCGGGCACTGGGTACCCGGGATGGTCCGGCTCGCTGGTGGCGAGGAACTCTTCGCGAAGGAAGGAGAGCCGTCGGGGCGCATCGCCTGGGATAAGGTCTATGAGGCTGCGCCGGAGGTGCTCATCCTCATGCCCTGCGGCTTCGACGCGGCACGGAGCATGCGGGAGGCTCGCACTCTGCCGGATCTTCCCGGTTGGAACGAACTCCCGGCGGTCAGGAATGGACGGGTGTGGGTCGTGGACGCGAACTCGTATTTCAGCCGTCCGGCGCCCCGGCTCGTGGATGGAGTGGAGACCCTGGCTCGCATCCTCCACCCGGAGATCTTTCCCGGCGCACCGGATACGACCAACGCTATCCAGCTAACGCGGGCGAGGCTGAACAGATAGCTCCTCTCTATTCGCGCCCTCAAACCGGTTCCGTTACACTTCCTCAGCTATGAGGGTGTTGTGAGAGTGATCGTCGAAGAGGTGGAGGCGCTCGTCTCCCGAGCCGGAACACACCCGATCTGGGGCTACGGCCACTGCCTCAGGGTCTTTGCGCTTGCCAGTGAGCTAGCCGAGGCGGAGCGGATCGCCTATGACGCGGAGATACTGCGCCTCGCGGCTCTGCTGCACGACATAGGGCTGTACCGGGCCTACTCCCGGCGGGAGGGCGCGGATCACGCCCGGCGCTCCGTGACAGTCGCCTCCCGAATGCTGCGCGACGGGGACTTCCCCCCGCACGCCACCCGCGTCGTCCTCGACGCCATAGAGCACCATCCGCCGGGCGCTTCTCCGGGCCGCTCAGCGGAGGCTGTCCTCCTCAAAGACGCCGTCGCCCTCGACTACCTCGGTACCGTAGGGCTCAGCAGGGTGCTCGCAATGGTCGGCCTCGAAGAGTCTGTACCAGACCTTCCATCGGCCGTCCGGCACGCCATGAGCCTTCGTCACACCCTTCCGGACATGCTCCACCTCGAAGCCTCCCGCCACCTCGCCCAAACACGCGTTCTGGAGATGGACAACTTCTTTCACAACCTTGAAGACGCCACCTCGAACCTGAAGCTGCTCTAGCTTCGAGCGTTGATCAACTCTCAGCCTTCAGTGAAGATCAGGTTGATTCCTGTTGTAGGCGGAGCTGGCCGCTAAAGGCTGATTGCTTAGAGAGCCGTCCAGAGGAAATAAGCTCCGCCAGCGAGGCTGAGGAGCCCGATCAGGGTCATCCTGATGCCGGCGATGACGTGGATACCGCGCTCCGAGAAGGGGCCGATCCCACCGCCGCGATGCTCCCGGCCGCCGCGCAGGAGAGCGTAGAGGCCGAAAGAGAGTGCGACGAGCCCGGTGACAATGAGGAATAGGCCCGCGGCGAGAGAGAGTTGCATGAGGCTCCGGGCTACCTCGTCCCGTCACCTGCGTTGCCCGGGGTGTTCATGCGGTCCAGGAGGGAGCGGAACTTGGGGTGGTTGCGCAGGGGCGCGAACTCCAGGGCTTGCTTGAAGTGGTCCACGTCCTGCTCACCGGCGGCTACGGCCTTTTCGATGAAGTCCAGAGAGGCCGCGAAGTCTCCGCGCCGGGCCCTTATGCTTGCGAGCGCCGAGAGGGCGGGGGAATAGCCGGGGTCCGCGGCGACGGCCCGCACGAGGAACTCTTCCGCCGTTTCGAGGTCATCGGTCGCGTAGTAGAGACTCGCATAGGAGTAGAGGGAGCGGGGGTTGCCGGGGTCTTGTTTTAGGGCCTCGACGAAGTGCTCCTCTGCTTGCTCGACCTCACCCCGGCGCTCGTGGTACAGACCGATCTCCAGGTGCGCGTTCGGGTCTTCGGGGTCGAGGTTCAAGACTGTCCTGTATGCTTCGGCCGAGCCTTCTTCATCGCCAAGGGCGAGACGCGCCTCACCAAGGGTGTAGAGGTGGCGGATCTCATCCTGGCCCAGCGCCACTGCTTCCTCGGCCAGCGAGAGCGCCTCCTTCGGGTTCTTGTTCTCGTTGAGGAGGTAGGCGGCGAGCTCGTCCCGGATCTCCGGCGATCCCGGACACTCTTCGAGTCCTCGCCGGAAGGCCCTCTCTGCCTCCTCGGGATGACCGTTGCGGGCGTGGCAGATTCCGAGGTTCGCGTGGGCCTCCCACCACTCCGGAGCGTAGGTTATGACCCGCTCGTAGTCGGCTATCGCATCGGGGTAACGCCCGAGCATATCTAGAGAGTTGGCCCGGAACGTAC
>CADCVE010000030.1 GCA_902806065.1 uncultured Rubrobacteraceae bacterium
AAAGACCAGCATGAAACTAAACCATCTCAATCTCACGGTTACTGACGTCGGGGCGGCCCGGGAGTTCTTGGAGACATACTTCGGGCTACGGTGCGCGGCCACGCGCGGCGACTCCTTCGCCGCGCTGTCCGACGATGACGGGCTGTTCCTCACCCTGATGGAAGGCAAAAAGGTCGAATATCCGGGGACCTTCCACGTCGGCTTCGCGCAGGAGAGCGAAGAGAAGGTCGATGAGATCAATCAGCGGCTAAAGGACGATGAATTCGAGGTAAAGTCCCCCGGCAGATTTCATGGCTCTTGGACCTTCTATTTTCAAGCCCCTGGCGGGTTCACCATCGAAGTTCTCGGCTCGGATGATCCCCAATTTCCAGTCGGCGGATGATGTCCGGTCGACGCAACCAGAGTAGAGAATTCGACTATAGCCGATTGACGGGAGCATCGTAAGGCTCCCATCGCTAGCCAACTAAAGGATGCTCCGTGCAGGTCACCGCCTCGGAGCTTTTTTCGTAAGGGTCAAACTTGCCTCACCAGCCGTCGCAGTATGAGGCGGATCATCACCACCTCGATAAGCGTCTCGCTGGTCTGGACCTTGCGCTCGTAGTCCTTGACGAGGCGACGGCTCATGCCAAGCCAGCCGAACGTGCACTCCACGATCCACCGCTTGGCTATGATCTGAAAGCCGGAAGACTGTCTGTCGCGCCCGACGACCTCTAGATCCCAATCGCCCTCCCGCCGACACCATTCGTAGAGAGGCTCGCCGCCGTAGGCTCCATCCGCCCAGATCTTCTTTAGCCGAGGCGCCAGCGGCTTCAATCCGGAGAGCAAACAACGTGCTCCGACGCGATCCTGCACGTTTGCCGAAGTGACGTAGATCGAGAGCGGCAAGCTCAATGTATCCACTAGTAGATGCCGCTTGCGGCCCTTCACGTTCTTGTGGGCGTCATAGCCGCTGATCCGGGCCGACTCCTCAACCGTCTTCACGCTCTGAGCATCCAAGATAGCCGCCGAGGCGTCCGGGGCTCGGCCCATCCTTGCTCGCTCTGCGGCGCGCAAGATTTTAAGATACGATGCTACATCCCACTCAGCCGGAACTGGCGGGAGTGGTAGAAAACCGTCTGCCAGGGTGGAAAGTCACCCGGTATGAGCCGCCAGGGACAACCGCTTTTCAGGACGTAAAAGATGGCATCGAGTATGTCGCGCAGGGCATGGACCCGCATCTTCACATCTTTGGGCATCTCTGGTAGATGGCGACACAGATAGGCCCATTCTTTGTCGGAGAGGTCGGTAGCGTAGTTCTTTCTCATACCCACGGGCGTACACGGGCACCTCAACTTTCAAGTCTGAAAAACAGGCTCTTAGGAGGCGTTATCGTACTGCACGGCGCCCGCGGTCGGAGCGTATCCACCGGATGGCACCTCGGCCACGCCATCGCCGTCGAAGTCGCATCCTTCGGCGATATTACACAAGGGCTCTTCCCCGGGGCCGGCCAGGATCACGATGCTGCCGGCGTCACCCTGTGAGGGATAAGACTCGAGTACGGGTCCTGCGTACGTTATCTCCACTAGCTGCCCGACCTGCAGATCCTCGAATACTGCCGGAGCCAGCGCGTCACCTCCCACAAGCAGGGAGATTCCAGTCTCTCCGATCACGGTAAAGTAGCCCTTTTCCGACCCCATCCCACCGAAGATGGGATCCTGCGGGTCCTCCTCGACCAGCACCTGGGTACCCGAGATACTCGTGATAACGCCCAGGTGAGTATCGGGCTCCGTCTGCGCAACGGCGACGGCTGAACCTACCAGCAGCATCGCCAGAAACGCCCCGAGCAGTACCAAACTCTTCTTCATGTCGGCCTTCTTTCTCTACGAGTCTAGTCAGCGTCTCAACGATCAATCTTTTCATCGCTGCCCCGTGCCCGCATCCTCTGAAAGGATGAGTTCGGGTGCCCGAAAGGATGATCCTCGCCCCAAGAACGCCTGTTACAGCGGACAGGAGACTCATGCACTAGACGAGCGAGCAGCCGGGGCTCCCAACGAGCCAACCCGTTAGCTAAGCTACGATCTTCCCTAACGAGTGATACAGAATCCCGAAGAACGCCTCTCTATCCAGTCCCCACAACTCAGCGTTCGGCAACTTGCCCCGGACGCTACGGAGGCCGTCTGCGTCCTCGTAGCGGGTCAACTGGCTCCAGCACTCTATCTCCACAGGCTGCGCAGACCGCTTTCCGTGCCTCTCCCTTACTTGGAGCTACCATAATCGCGGTCATGAGAAGAGGGCCGAAGCTGCTGCGCTTCGGCCCTCTTGCTTTACCCGAGCCTCGTGTCTCTTGCTAGCTGACCTCAAACGACTGGTCGACCTTTCCAGCCTCCGATTCCTGATCGAACTCCTGGGTAATGGGCGCGGCACCGGCAGGCTCCGGCTGCGGCTCCGGCTGCGGCTCCGGCTGCGGCTCCGGCTGCGGCTCCGGCTGCTCACATCCAACGACCGTGAAATCAACCGATTCTTCGTCGATCTGCTGGGCGGTGATCAGGTCTTCCATTGGTAGTTGCTCCAGAAGCTCTCCCGCAGTTTGCTGCTCCGCGCTCAGTTGTCCAGCGGGGATCTGTCCCGAGTCTGGGATAACCGCGGTGTTCGTGAAGGTCCCGCACTCCGTCGGGGTTACGACTATGGTGACCGTAGCCGTGCCAGCTTCTGTACCATTAGGATTTGATATGACGCACACGACACTATTTTCGACGGGATCGAACTCGCATTCCCCCGCACTGGAAGTGGAAGCCGAGACAAACCGTACGCTGTCCGGTAACTCGTCCACGACAATGGCACCCGGCTCCTCCTGCTCGAAGGCAACGTCGATGGTAAAGGTGAGATCCTCGCCCTTGGTAACGGGATCCGGACTGGCCGTTTTGGCCGTTATCTCGCACCCGGCTAGCACGGCCACCAGCGTCAACAGCGCCAGGGACCTGATAAAGATCGTCTTGATTCGTCTCGGCTTCACACTACCTCCTCCTCCAGGCAATCCTCAAGGGATTGCACTCCCTAGATCGCTGGTAGACCGGCCGCCTCTTCAAGATGGAGAGGCCCGTGGCTTTGCGTACCCGCCTCACGGCGGGGCTGCCCCTGACACAGCTCGAACACGTTAACACTCTTTAATAATCATGAACATTCCACACCGCCTCGTCAAGAGCCGGCGGAAGCGTCGGCTGGAGGGCTTTGGTCCAGAGCCAGGGGACGGGCCGCCCCGGTCCGTCTCCTAAAGATCAGAAGGTCTCCCAGCGAGAGCAGCAAGCTAGTGAGTGTGTAGAGGGTCACGAGGGAGATCCCATTGAGGCTACCAGCGCCGCCGCTAAAGGCGAGAGCGGTGGGGGATCAACCGCTCCCGGCGCTCCCGGGCTGGACGAGGCAACCTCGATATATCGTGGCGCTGGCATGCGGAAGCTGCGCCATAGCGCCTCCGCCCCCGCTTACGCGAACGTTACGCCCCGACGTCCTGGGACTGCACATCAGTCGACCAGTTCTCCCAACGAGCGATATAGAATTCCGAAGAACGTCTCTCTGTCCAACTCCAGCGCCACCTCGGCATTTGGCGTCTTGCCCCACACTCCACGCAGGTCGCAGACGGTCTCACCACGAGTCAACTCGCTCTCGCACTCTATCTCCACCCGCATCGGGTGAGTCTCCAGTACCGCCGGCTCCACTACCGCCGCCACGGCTACCGCGTCGTGGATAGGAGGATCGCCGGACCCGAAGACCTTTCTGTAATCGTCCGAGGAGAAGGTCACTAGGTCAGCCGTCACCTCCCCTATCCGGCCCAGAGTACGCAGACGTTCGACCTCTTTCGGTCCTGTGGTTGCCTGGCGTGTGACGTCGAGGCCGACCATCGTGATCCGAAGCCCACTCTCGAAGACCACCCGCGCGGCCTCCGGGTCCACGTAGACGTTGAACTCCGCCGCGGGCGTCGTGTTGCCCGGTCCAATGCTACCGCCCATCAAGACGATTCTGTCTATGTTCTCTTTGAGGCGCGGATACTCCGCGAGGAACGTGGCGATATTGGTGAGCGGCCCCGTCGGGATGAGCGTGACCGGCTCCGCGGATGCCTCCACAACGTCAGCCATAAGCTCTACGGCCCCGCGCCGGTCTATGCTAAAGGTAGGCTCCGCGAGTTTGACGCCGTCTAGCCCGCTCTCGCCGTGGACGTCCTCAGCTGTGCGCAACGCACGGGCGAGAGGCGCTTCGGCGCCTGCCCCTACCGGTATGTCCTCACGGCCGATCAGGGAGAGAACTTGCAACGCGTTCCTGGTGGTCTTGTCCAACGGCACGTTCCCCGCGACCGTCGTTACCGCACGCACCGCCAGCTCCGGCGCGCCGCACGCCAGCATCAGAGCTACAGCGTCGTCGTGGCCGGGGTCTACGTCCAGAAGGACGGGCGTCACGGTCATCGCCTGATGGTAGCAAAAAGGATGCCAACCGGCGAAAGCAAACAATCTTACTCTCCCACGCTGCCACACATGGTTGAATATAGGTGCTGATTGAATATACAAAAGGTACGAGAAGGTGCGAGTAAGCGGTCGAAGGAGAGCGTGATGAAGAAGCCACCGGTAGGGGATCCAGCGCACGACGTGCTCGGGTACGAGCGGCAGCCTTTGGACTCTATCTTCAGTCCCGAGACTGTGGCGCTCATTGGGGCGACGGACAAGGTTGGGAGCGTCGGGCGCACGGTGATGCGCAACCTGATCGGCAGCCCCTTCGGTGGAACGGTCTACCCGGTGAACCCGAACAGGTCCAACGTATTGGGGATAAAGGCATATTCCAGTATCTCCGAGATCCCCGAACAAATAGATCTCGCCGTTATCGTCTCGCCCGCGCCGACCGTGCCGGATATTATGCGCGAGTGCGCCGAGGCCGGTGTGCGGGGGGCCATAGTCATCTCCGCCGGCTTCAAGGAGGCCGGCGAGGAGGGCGAGGAGCTCGAACGGCAGGTCCTGGAGGAGGCGAGGCGCGGGCGGATGCGCGTCGTCGGCCCGAACTGCCTTGGGGTAATGAGTCCGGTGAGTGGCCTCAACGCGACCTTCGCGGGGGGCATGGCCTTGCCCGGCAACGTCGCGTTCCTCAGCCAGAGCGGCGCTCTGTGTACCGCCATCCTGGATTGGAGCATGAGGGAGAACGTGGGGTTCTCCCACTTCGTCTCCGTGGGGTCCATGCTCGACGTCGGTTGGGGAGATTTGATCTACTACCTCGGCGACGACCGGAACACCAAGAGCATCATCGTCTACATGGAGTCCATAGGCGACGCTCGCTCCTTCCTCTCGGCGGCACGCGAGGTGGCGCTCACCAAACCCGTTATCGTCATAAAAGCCGGACGCACGGAGGAAGCCAGCCAGGCCGCCGCATCGCACACCGGCTCCCTCGCCGGCAGCGACGAGGTCCTGAACGCCGCCTTCAGACGCAGCGGTGTCGTGCGGGTAGACGACATCTCCGACCTCTTCCACATGGCCGAAGTCCTCGCCAAGCAGCCGCGACCCAAAGGCCCGAAGCTCACCGTAGTCACCAACGCCGGAGGCCCCGGCGTGCTCGCCACCGACTCCCTCGTCACCGGCGGCGGCGAACTCGCCAGGCTCTCCCCGGAGACCATAGAGAACCTGAACAACTTTCTGCCGGCCCCCTGGAGCCACGCCAACCCCGTAGACGTGCTTGGAGATGCCGGTCCCGAGCGGTACGAGAAAGCAGTGGAGGTCGCGGTTCAGGACCCGGAGAGCGACGGTCTGCTGGTCGTCCTTACCCCCCAGGACATGACCGACCCGACCGCCACCGCCGAGCAACTCACCCGCTACGCGAAGACGCGCGGCAAGCCAGTACTCGCGAGTTGGATGGGCGGTCCCGCCGTCGCGGAGGGCGAGAGTATCCTCAACCGCGCCGGGATACCGACCTTCGACTACCCGGACACCGCCGCCCGCATCTTCGCTCATATGTGGCGCTACACCTACAACCTGCGCGCCACCTACGAGACTCCCGAGTTCGTCGAGGAAGACGGAACAGACCGGGTCCGGGCAGAGCAGGTGATCGCGGCGGCCCGCGACGAGGGCCGCACCCTCCTCACCGAGTTCGAGGCGAAAGAACTACTCGCCGCCTACGGCATCCCGACCGTCGAGACCCGTATAGCCCGCGGCGTCGAAGAAGCCATCCGGCAAGCCGAGGAGATCGGCTACCCCGTCGTCCTCAAGCTCTACTCCGAGACCATCACTCACAAGACCGATGTCGGCGGCGTACGCCTGAACCTGCTCGACGAGGAGGCCGTCCGGGAGGCCTACGCAGGCATAGAGACCTCTTTAGCCGAGAAAGTTGGGACCGAGCACTTCGACGGGGTCACGGTGCAGCCTATGATCTCCGCGGAGGGGTACGAGCTTATCGTCGGCAGCAGCATAGACCCGCAATTCGGGCCGGTCTTGCTCTTCGGCTCGGGCGGCCAACTCGTCGAAGTTTACAAGGACAGCGCCCTGGCCTTGCCGCCGCTCACCACGACCCTCGCGCGCAGGATGATGGAGAGGACCCGTATCGTGGAGGCGCTCAAGGGCGTTAGAGGTCGGGCGCCGGTGGACCTTGGAGCCATCGAGAGGTTGCTCGTGCGCTTCTCGCGGCTCGTCGTCGAGCAGCCCGTCGTCCAGGAGTTGGATATAAACCCGCTGCTCGCCTCGCCGGAGCGTCTGATCGCCCTGGACGCCCGCGTAGTTCTGCACGACCCTGATATCGAGGAAGAAGACCTGCCCAGGACCGCGATCCGCCCCTACCCCAACCAGTACGTGAGCCAGGCTGGGATGAAGGACGGCACGCTCGCAACCGTGCGGCCTATCCGGCCCGAGGACGAGCCTTCAATGGTCAGGTTCCACGAGTCACTCTCCGACCGCAGCGTCTACATGCGCTACTTCCACGCGATGAACTTGGGCAGCAGGACCGCCCACGAACGCCTGACGCGCATCTGCTTCACGGACTACGACCGTGAGATAGCCCTCGTCGCCGAGCGCGAAAACCCCGGGACCGGGGAGCAAGAGATCCTGGGGGTAGCTCGCCTTAGCAGGAACCGCGCCCTCTCCGAGGAAGCCGAGTTCTCCCTCCTCGTGAACGACAGTTTCCAACGCCAGGGCGTAGGTACCATGCTCCTGGAGAAGCTCCTTGAAGTCGGCCGCGCGGAGGGCCTGCACCGGATAAGCGCCGAGATCCTCTTCGAGAACCGCGCCATGCAGCATCTCAGTAGAAAGTTCGGTTTCCACCTGCGCCGCGACCTCGAAGGAGGCGTCGTCAAGGCCGACCTGGACCTCTACCAACTAGCGTAAGAACAGACAGCGGAGAAGCAACCAGCGAGGTTGCTACTGACCCTGTTGGACCGAAGCTCTAGCAACTATCTGCGGAGGATAGTTCGTGGTCTCCGTTGGAACCCGCTGGATCTTTTGCTACCATCTCCCCAGGTTCGGGGACCCTTCCGAGGTCGGCGGAGCAAAAATCATACTTTCGGTAGTTCGGGTTCATCCTTTTGGAGGATACAGACGCGAGGCCGGTATGCGAATATATGTACGTGAAGTAGAGCTTTGAGCTATTATTAGTAAAATTACGAGAGGAGGTAAGGATGAGTAGATCGCGTCAACTGGCGTTAAGCTTGTTATCGGCAATGGTCGCGGGGTTGCCCATCGCCTCCTCTGTTTATTTGAGTGGCCTGGACGTCGCCGAGGACCTCGTATACTACGTGTACCAGTACTGGCTCTAACGGCCTGCTCTCGGGGCTTCACACGACGGCCAGAGTAGGCTGCTTGGGTTGCGCTTTGCGTCAGTAGGCTCTGTAACGTTGGCCCTGGGGTCTTCGACTTCCTCCTAGCACCTACTCTCAACAAGCTTCCGCGCAGCCGAACGGTTCTTCGGACGCGAATTTTGCACCGCCTTCCGATCATACGATCCCACCGACCAAGAGCATGGCTCCTATTCTGATAGGCTTATAATGGATGAGTATGCTGTGTGATATGCCCTCTTTAAGTGCCCGGTAGGGTAGTCGAGACTACTCTGCACTATGTATCGGATGCGCTTTCGAAGGGAAGTCGACTTGGTTGGTAGCAAGTTAGAGCAGACGGTTGTGGGCGAGCAGTTACGCTGGGTGCTTCCTGCTGGTGCGGTGGTCGTGGTGCTTACTTTCCTACTCGTATTTCCTATTGTCTTCCTATACTTTCTCTCTGAGGTCGTCGATCGCGACCAGTTCGCGTATCTCGTGGCCTCCTGGATCATGCCCGGAATACATTTTCTGGCCAATGTGGTGGCGGCCTCCTGGGTGGCACGCAGAGATGATGTGGCGGTGGCGTGGCATGGGGTGCTGGTAGGGCTAGTCTCGACGTTCGGCAACCAGCTCCTGATATTCGTCTTCTTTCCTCCGGTGAGTCCCGGTGAGCTGGTGAAGTATCTGGTTCTCGGGATCATCGGCGGCCTTCTGGGCGGCTACGAAGGCAGGGAGGCGTTGGCTGGACAGAGGACCCTGTACGAGGTGAGCCGGAACATCGGCGCCGCCAGTGACTCAAGGGAGATAGCCATCGCCATAGGCGAACATCTGGGAGACTCCAAGATAAAGAGCGTAGGCTTGTGGCGATTCGTGCCCCAAACGAGTAACGGTGCCGTCACCGAACCGGAACTCACAGGGTTCTGGGCTCCGCGAGAGACGCCGCCTGACGCGTGGCTCCCGCGGGTGAATGGAGTGACGGCTCTGTCCGAGTCCCGCAGACGGCCGTCGCTAGTGCTACGTGCCAAGGAGTTGCCCGTCTCCGAGCGGGAGCTATGGGAGAAGAGAGGCATCCGCTCGGCGCTCCTCGTGCCGCTGGTCGCGCCCGTCGAGAAGAGGGTCGGTCTGCTTGCGGTGGCTTCGAGAAGGCGTGGATTCTCCAGGGTGGCCGTCCGCGCCTACCTTACCGCTGGTAACCAGGCGGCGCTCGCGCTGGAGAACCTGCGGCTGGTGGAGGAGGCCCGGAAGGGCGCGGTGCTGAGGGAGCGCCAGCGGATGGCCGGAGAGATCCACGACACTCTGGCGCAGGGTTTCACCAGCATCGTGATGCACGTGGAGGCGGCCGGGGGGGCGCTGGAGAGAAACACGGACAAAGCCCGCCTACATCTGGAGCAGATCGGCCGCACGTCCCGCGAGAGCCTCAACGAGGCACGACGCCTGATCTGGGCGCTCCATCCGGAACAGCTCGAGAAGGCCTCGCTGCCCGAAGCCCTCCAGAAGCTGATCGAAAGATGGTCCGAAGAGAGCGGGATCGAGGCAAGCGTACAGATAACCGGAGCCCCGGATGCTCTCGCCCCCGTGGTCGAGGCAACGCTGCTGAGATCCGCGCAGGAGGCTCTGGCGAACGTCCGCAAGCATGCCCGGGCGAGCCGCGTCGCGTTGACTCTGTCGTACATGGCTGACGTCGTCATGCTAGACGTCCGGGACGACGGAGTGGGCTTCAAACCGGAGACCGTCCGCAAGCCCTACCAGTTCAGGCAGCGCACGGTAGAGAAGGGCGGCTTCGGCCTCGGAGGCATGCGCGAGCGGGCCGAGCGGGCCGGCGGCAAGTTGCTGGTGGACAGCGCGCCGGGTGAGGGAACAACCCTAGCGGTCGAACTACCTCTGACAGTAAAACCGCTCAACGAACGCGCCGATCCGAGAAACTGAGAGCCCGAGAGTAGCCGAGTAAACAAGCCTCCGAGGAAGACCGCGGTGTTCGAAGACCGCACTCCAAAGAGTGTCGTACCGTTCTCCTACTCACCGCCTCGGATTCCTGGTGCATGCTCCCCTTGGTCCCGCTCACACAATGTTACGCAAGACTTGAGATGACCATGGGGAGCTTTCAGGATACGCCAAAGGGCGCCATCGTTTGCATAGTCTGGCGCCCGGACGCCCCTCTACGACGATCTTGAGGTCGAAGACGTGGAGCGGTTCTCAGGGCTGGTACAGAGGCGTACGAAGACGCTTCGGAGAGACGGCCTCTGGCGGCCCTCTCTTACCTTCAGCCGAGGATATCGGTCGCCAGGAACAGGACGACGGGCGCGACACACATGAGCACACCGAGCGCGAGGATGAGGAGTGAGGAACGGCGCCGCGTACCGGACCTCGACGACGGGGCAAAGGCCGCCCAGACTATGAGGCTGATCCCAAGCGCGAACGGACCGAGGAACCTCAAGGACAATACAAGAGAGATGCCCAGAATATCCCAGGAAGTAAAGAAGTTCATTTAAGAGAGCCGTCGGGGAGAATTATCTCCTCCGCGCGAGTAGAACCTCAACTCGACGATGGTGGCCCCCACGACGGCGGGCACCCCGAGGACCATACCGTAGACCAGTCCGAGCCCCGGCCCTGCGGCGTAGGCATAGAGAGTGCGCGCGGCGGGAGGGGTATCCAAAAGGATCATCGTGCCCAGCAAGAGCCCGCCCACGAACGCACCAGCGAAGAGCGCTCCACCAACGAAGAGACCCTCACTTCTCCCTCCACCCCGCGAGGAACTGGCTCCAGAGAGCAGGGCACGCACCAGAAGACCTCCTATAACCACGTCGGCCGCCACGAGCGCGAACAGCAGCAGGGCCGACAACGCGGCTCCCTCCACGCTCGCAAAGCCAAGTAGCCCCGCGAACGCACTACACAACAGCAGCGCCACGCCGAGCGCGGCGCCGACGACGAATATGCTGAACCGGCGCAACCAAGAGCCTCCCGTACCGTCTGCTACTCCGTCCGCATGGTATCAGTCCCGCGAGAGAGCCGCGCTGCCCGGATACTCCCTCCGGTTGCCTTGCCAACGGCGCCGGGAAAATGGATGCAGGAACTCTCGCCCCGATCGCCGCTAACGCAAGACTCACCCTGCGTAGATCTGGACGGAGACCTCATCATGTTTACTCGTACTGTTTCCAGGAGCCAGCCTGCCAGCGCCGCTGCAGCCTTGCCAATAGAGAACCTCATTGAGATCGTCTCTCCTCGATCCACAGTTCTGAACCGTACCGGTAAAGCCTCTCCCGCTGACCGTCCACCATAGTCGGGCCTGCCCCAGCGTTAAGGTTGCGCAACGCCGGTCTCGTCCTTGGCAATACATAGACACATTCGTTGTCTTTGCCCCCATCGCGGGTATCCACAGCTTTACGCGCCCGAGATTATCTTGCCGTCTTGCATACGCACTACGCGATCCATCAACGAGCCAACGCCAGGGTCGTGGGTGACGACGATGAACGTCTGGCCGTTCTCATGGTTCAACTGCAAGAGCAGATCCAGTATCTCCCGCGAGGTGTCGGAGTCAAGGTTACCGGTGGGCTCGTCGGCCCAGATGATGTCGGGCTCGCTAACCAGAGCCCTCGCTACCGCCACACGTTGCTGCTGGCCGCCGGAGAGCTGATTGGGGCGGTGATGAGCCCTATCCGCCAGCCTCACCTGCTCCAGGACCTCCAGAGCCCGCCCGCGGGCAGCCCTGATCCCGGCGCCGCCTACCAGGAGGGGTAGCTCGACGTTCTCGACGGCAGAGAGTACGGGCATGAGGTTGAAGCCCTGGAAGACGAAGCCCATGTGGCGGGCACGATACCCGGTGCGGCGGGCATCGTTTAATGCGTGCAGCGGCTCTCCACCGATAAAAACCTCGCCACGGTCCATCTCATCGAGGCCGGATAGGACGTTCAACAACGTGGTCTTTCCACACCCTGAAGGCCCCATCACAGCGACCAGAGCCCCCCTCTCTATCCTCAAGCTTACATCCTCCAGAGCGTAAACCACATGCTCCTCAGCCCTGTAACTCTTGTATATCCCACGCGCCTCGACGATCAGTTCAGGAGACGCTTTCCGCGGCGCTTCTTGTTGCTGCGCTTCTTTTTGTGGCACTTCCTGTTGCGACAGTTCCTCCCGCGGCGCGTCTTTTCGGGATGATGCCCCTTGAGGCGTTTCCCTCTGGTTCGCTTCAGCCAGGGTCGTCTGTTGCGGTGTTTCTACGGTTGGCTTCTCGGGTTTGCGACGGTGGGAGAGGGCGCTGCCGTCGAGGCCCAGGTAGTCCGTGTAGTTCCTGAGGAAGACCCGGCTGCGGAAGGCGCCGGAGGGGGTATTTTCCTCTCTCTCCATGCTTTCGAGGGTGCTGGCGGGTATGCCGGTTCGCCGGGACGCTTCCTCCAGGGATAAGCCCAACTCCTGGCGGGCGCTCTCCAGGAGGCGCCCGGTGGAGGTATTCTTTGGTGTGTCCTTGTACGAGCCGTTCTCGTTCACAGTCGGTCCACGATCCCTTCTAGCCTTCGTACCGGAGGGCTTCGACCGCGGGGATCCGGGAGGCCCTCACGGCCGGGACGATGGTAAAGAGCAGTGACGCCGCCCACACCGAGAGGCCGAGGACGAGCATCTGTACCCAGGGGAAGACAAACCGGGCGTCCGGGTCTTCTATCGTGACGCTAAACAGATTGTAGCCACCCAGAGTACCGACGGCTATGCCGAGGACGATCCCGATCAGGGCGATGAAAGAAGTCTCGATGACGAACTGCCACCCCACCATGCCCTTCTTGAAACCCAGGGCTCTAAGAGCCCCGATCTCGCGCCGCCGCTCGTGGACGGCCCTGGCGCTTATCACCGCTAGCCCCGCCACCCCCACGACGAGCCCGAACGCCAGAAACGCCTGCACGATCTTCACGAATGTATCCGTGAACTCCTGCCCCCGTCCCAGAATGTCATCGAGCAAGAAGCTCTGAGCCCCCGTCGCCGCGAACTCCTTCTTCAACTCCCGCCCGACCGCCACCTCGTCCGCGCTCTCATCCACCCGCAACAAAACCGTCTCCTGCGTCCGCAAGTTCGGCAACTCTCCCCTGGCGCCCTCGCCAACAATAACGCCGTTTACCACGCCGAGCGGGAAACCACCGGGGTCTCTAACCCTGCCCACGACCTCTTTCTCGACCTCCTCGCCCGAGACCAGCTCCCGCAGAATGATCGTCTCTCCCGCACCAAGATTTGGACGGCTGAGAAAGCTCCCCTCACCGTTGTACGGGAACGTGAGGATAGCGAGGTCCGGGTCCTTCCCCAGGGCCTCCCACGCCTCCCGGTCCGTCGCGTACTCCGGCGAGCGCTCCTCCAGCACGTCCGTCGTGGACCTCAGGAAACCGTCCGGCGCGTACGTAACGTACTCCGACAGGCTCGTCCCGGGCGCCGCCTCGCCCAGGTTCGGCCCGAACGGGGTCGTATCGTAGTCCACCGCATCGTACTCCGGCAACTCGATCCCGCCGGCAACGAGACTGTCGAAGCCCAAAACCTCCTCGCGCAGCACCTCATTCTCCTCCACTCTCTCCTCGAAACTATCCAGGGACGCCACGGGACCGGACTGCACGGCGCCGTCGTAGCCGGAGAGTTGCTCGTCGCGTGTCTGCTCGGTAGCGGCCGATTGAGTGCTGGAGAAGACAGAGCTTATGGTGACCATGTACAGGATCAGCGCGAACATCGCGAGCGTGAAGCCGGTGCGGCCGGGCCTGGAGGCCGGGTGCGCTATCGCCATCCTCAACACCGGCGCCGTCGCCGGAGCGAGACGCATCGAGAAGCGCATGACACCGTACACCAGGCCGAGGTTGAACGACGCGAGCAGGACCGCCCCAAGCACCATCAACACACCCTCGACAAAGAACATCGCCGGGCTCTCCTCGTTCGCGCGTGCTACCGCCTCGAACTGGTTGGCGAAGTATGCGTAAGCCAAAACCACCGCCCCGACCACCGACCACACGGCGCGCGCAGGCAAGAGCCTGCGGAGGAGAAAGCCAAGCCCGAACGCCGCGAAGATAGGCCCGAGGAGCATGAGGTAACCATTCTCGTTCGCGAACCCGGCGGCGGCGAGACCAAGGCCCAAGACTAACAGGGCGCCTTGCGAGACTAGCCGCAGCCGGGGGTAGCGTACCTCTCTCTGCTCCGGCAGGTCGCGGATGGCAGCGACGACGCCAAGGGAGCCTATACGCAGGCTCGCGACCAGTACAGCGAGGAAGGTTACGAGGAGCCCGGAGGAGGCAGCGACGAGCAGGGACGCGGGCTCGACGTAAAACGGTATCGTCAGGTCGTCGTTGAACAGGTCGGCGAATGAACCGGCCGCCCGGTTTATACCCCACACGAGCACGGCCGCAACGCCCAGCCCCACGACGGTGCCCAGCAGGGAGGCGAGCAGGCTGTAGGCGTACCCCTCATAGATAAACAGGCGCACCAGCCCGCCCCGCTTGAGGACGATGGCCCGCAGGATGCCTAGCTCGCCCTTGCGCTCCTCTGCGAGCATCGTGTAGATGTTGACGATCAGGAGTATCCCCGCGAGGATGGCGAAGGAGCTTATCATCAAGAAGATGTCCCCGATCCGGAACCCGCTCCCCTCGATGGAGTCTCTCTTGACCTGCGAGACCTGAAACTCTTCCCCACCCGAGGAGCCCTCCGCGTCCGCCAGAACCTCCCGCACCGCCTCCGTAACCCTCTCGGAGTCCTCTACGCCAGCGGTCACCCCACCCTCATTGCTGACAAAGACCGCGTTGACCTGCCCGGCATCCACCCCGAAGAGGCCGCGCGCGTCCTCCTCGCCCATCAGCGCCGTCCCGACCGAACTCGAGAAGCGCCCCTCGTAGCCGGAGATCCCCTCTTCCGGTACCACCGCTTCCACGGTGAACTCCTCCGGTCCCCCTCGCCCCACCAGCCGCAGCCTCGAACCCTCCTGCAGCTCCAGCCCCTCCGCCAGCCCCTCCGAGGCGTATATTTCCCCGGCCCGTGGCTCGGGGCGTTCGGCCACGGCTGGAAGCTCCTCCCCAAAGATCCCTAGCCCCTCCCAGGAACCGGGACCGACCACGGTAACGGCGGGTGTGGCGTTCAGGGTCTCTCCCGCGTCGTCCAGGGCCTCAGCGGGGAACTCTCCGGCCAGCACGGCCAGCACGCCGTCCACGTCGGCAGGCTCCTCTTTCAAGCCCAGGGCCGCGGAGACGATGTCGAGCATACCGCCCTCGGCTTCGTCTGGCTCCCGTTCGAATCGGGTCAGATCGCGGATATTCTCCGGAGTGATTCCTTCCACCACCGAGGCGTCGAAGAGCGGGACGGGACGCCGGTCGCTCGGGACCCTCTGCCCCGTCTGCTGGACGACCTCGTCGATCTCGCCCAGGGTCTCGCGCGCGTCGTTTTCCTGAAAGCGCCCCGTGCTGTCGTTGAGGACCAAAGAGCCGGAGATGAGCGCTGTCCCCACCATCGAGCCGACGACCACCAGGACTGTGTTCCACTTGCGGCGCGTCAGGTTTCGCAGGCCCAGCCGTCTCAGAGCCGGCTGGCGCAGCATAGACACGAGCACGACCAACGTCACAAAGAGCGCGGCCCCCGAGAAGACCGCCGAATACAAACCCGAAACAACCCTCCATTGACCCGACATACACACCAGCGCGACCCGCCACATCCTTATTATTAACCGGCGGCGCAGGTCTGTAGCCAATCTTTTCACATCACACGCGAATAAGGCGGCGCTTCCGGCTTCTCCAACGCTTTCGGCATAACGCGAAACGCCCGGATCTCCGCGCTCCGAACGCTAGTATGCTTCTGGCGTTGGCTCGAGCCAGACGGTGAGGTTGCGCTCGATCTGTCTGAGCTTGTAGCGGACTATCACCAGGACCGCCTACTCCTTATCAAGGGCGACGCACGCAAACAGGGACTGGTCGCCCTCTAGAAGCCGGATCAGATGGTACTGTGTAGTGAACGTTGTCAGGATGTCTTAAATCTGTAGTTCGACGCTACCGCCACGTCGAGGTTTAGCACCGGACCACCACCGGACGTGCCGAGCGTCATCCCGCTCCGCCAATCAAACAGCGCCGCCCCAACAACACCGTCGATCTGCGTGATCTTCTGCAGTGACTGACATACCACAATCTCCCTCTCCCCCCATCTTTCAGAGCGCCACTCAATCGGAATATGTATCTTAGCTCACTTAGCATAGGCGCCAAATTTCACCCGCGCGCGCTCGTCCCCAACCTCATCACTTACCAGGGCCGCCTAGCACGAGACGACTGCAGAGCCCGTGTACCACGTTTAGGAAGCCGCAAATTACGAGAGGCGCCCCCGCAAAGACTCGCTATGAGCTGCCGGTACGGCTTCTCGGCCTCTTACCGCCTATCACTCCCAACAACCACCAAAACCTCCTCCCTTACGACCCTATCACCAACCACCAGATGGTAATGACTCTCATTTATAAGAACGAGAACTGTTCTTGATCTTTGTTGAATTAGGCGTAGAATTCGGTCTTAGCGGTTTGTAGAGACAGGGAGGCGCAAGTGTCGGCGTTAATGGAGCGGTTGGGTCTAGGCGGTCGGGAGATGACGGCTGGGGGACACAGCAAGGACTTCGTGTTGAAGGTAGTTCAGCCGGGTCTGGTTGGGCTGATGGATGGGTCTGTCTCGACGTTGGCGCCGCTCTTTGCGACGGCTTTTGCGACCGGGGATACGCGGGTGACCTTTCTGGTGGGTCTCGCGGCGGCGGTTGGGGCGGCGATCAGCATGGCCTTCTCGGAGGGGCTCTCGGATGACGGGACCCTCACCGGGCGTGGGGGGCCGATCTTGCGGGGCTCCATTACCGGTGTGGCAACGTTCGTCGGGGGCATCTTGCACACGCTGCCGTTCCTGATGGCTGATGTTGGGGTGGCGTTGTACGTGGCGTTTGGGGTGGTCGGAGTCGAGTTGTTAGCAATCTCCTTTATCCGCTACCGGTACTTCCAGATGAGCTTCCTCGTCTCCTCGCTGCAGGTGATCCTGGGCGGAGCGTTGGTCTTCGCCGCGGGCATCCTTATCGGTAGCGCATAAAGGGGCCGGGGCGCGTAAGCCCCGACCCCTTTTCCCGCGATCGTAAGACCTTGGCCCACCGTACCGCTAGCCTGCAAGGCGGGCCTCTAGTGCCGCTGGAAGCGGAACCTTATACCCTCCTTACGGTCTCACAGGTCTTCTTGCTCACGTTGTCACCCCTGTCGGCAATCGCGATGCCTCTGTTGCCCTTGCCGCAGTTGATGAAATCCTCGCCGTCTCCATCGTCGGTGCGGATGCGGTCGTTACCGCCGCCGCCGAACACCCGGTCCTCGTCGTTGCTGAACTCGGCCGCGTCGACGATGTCATCCTGGCCCTCAGCGTAGATAGTGTCGTCGAGATTGTTTCCTTCCCGCTCCGTGATCTGGTCTATATCATCGGTGCCGCGACAGACGACCGCGTCAGGGTCACGGTCACTGGACGTGCCACAGATGATTACCTCCGCCGCCGCCGCAACCCCGGCGACCATGGTGACGAGCAACGCATCACCGCTACAAACAATTCCTTGCTTCTCCAATGCACACACGACTCTTCCTGTTGTTGCATCACCCTTTATAAACTAGCTACTCACCCTAAGCACTTCTCTAGCGCGTATTGTAAGAAAAGCAAGGGTAATCGGGGCGTTCTTGAGAGAAACTCGAAGATCCAGTGAACCTTCTCGCTCCGGCTGCACGTCAGCATTATCCAAAAGTGCGGGCACGGTCCTGCCGTTAGTAGCAGTGGTCCATGCCAAACTCGAAGCAAAGGAGGACGGGACCTGGACCGTCTGAAAAGCCCCACGAGGTGGCCAACCGCACCGCCGCTATACGGCCTCATCGCCACGAGGACGAACATAACGCCCCGCGCAGCGCGTTATGCAGTGTCGCAATTCCCGTTCAGGTGCCAGAGCCGAAATTAGTGGTGGAGGCTCTTCCACAGCGGGAACCCATGGGAGCAGGAGCCAGATATAACACCAAATGTCGGAAGTAGTACCCTAGCTCTTTGGCGGCTCGTACAGTTGGACGTCGTTGCCCTCGGTGTCTTTGAAGGTGGCGACCCGGCCCCAGTCGTGGTTGGAGATCTCCGCCGGAAACTGGACACCCTTGCTCTTTAGATCCTCGACAGCCGCGTCGAGTCCTGCCTCCGGTTGAAAGGTTATTACCGCACCGCCGTTGGACTGTGTACCCTCCGGCTCCCTGCCGTTGAGACCGATGTTGAGCCCACTGGCGTCTACCTCGGCCCATTGTCCATCTCGTCTGATCAGCGAGAAACCCAAGGTGCTTTGGTAGAAATCGAGCGCCCGTTCTATATCCTGCACAGGTACCCATACGTTCGCTACGCCTTTGATCATGCTCCGCTGCTCCTTATCTAGTGTTTCATCACTTTCCAACGCCTCTCTTTACCCGGCGAAGAGGCCGACGAATCAGCCGAACAGTTCCCCGAAACGCCCCACGACCTTCTCTTCGACTTCGAGAAGCGAGACATCGGCGCCCAACTCTCTCTGCAGGCTCGTCACGCCGTGCTCTGTGATACCACACGGCGTGATCCTCTCGAACCACGAGAGGTCGGTCTTTACGTTCAGGGCGAAGCCGTGCGAGGTAACGCGCCCGGAAGAAAACTTAACGCCTATCGCGGCGATCTTGCTCCCGTTCACCCATACACCCGTGTAACCGGGATGCCGGCCCGCTTCGAGCCCATACTCAGAGAGGACCAGTATGACCAACTCCTCGAGGTCCCTGAGGTACTTGTGGGTATCGAGCTTCTCAAGGCGCAGTATGGGGTACCCGACGAGTTGTCCGGGCCCGTGAAAGGTTGCGTCTCCACCCCGGTCGCTCCAGAACACCTCCGCCCCCAGAGACTTGAGATACTCCTCCCCAGCCCCGAGGTTCGAGGCGTCCTTCGCCGCCCGGCCAACGGTGTAGACCGGCGCGTGCTCTAACAGGACGAGGGTGTCCGGGATGCCATTACTCCTGCGCAACCCGACGAGCTCCCTCTGCAGCTCCCACCCTTCGGCATAGGGTATCAGGCCGGGCAGCCGACGAACATCGAAGGCCGTACTCCTGAGAGAGCGCTCCTCGGTCTTCACGACGGTGCTCTGACTAGCCCTAGATCGCCCCGGCAGCGCCGCTGCCGGCGACACTCTTTCGGGCATCGTCGGTCTGCTCGTGGGCGTGATACGAGCTGCGCACCAGCGGCCCGCTCTCGACGTGCTTGAAACCCAACGAGAAGCCGTACTTGCGAAGGTCCGCGAACTCCTTCGGGGCATAGTAGCGGCTCATCGGCAGATGGTTCTCCGATGGCCTCAGGTACTGGCCGATGGTGAGGATATCCACCTCATGCTCGCGCAGGTCGCGCATGATCTGGTGTAGCTCCTCCTCCGTCTCCCCGAGCCCTACCATAAAGCCGCTCTTCGTCAGGCCCTCCGGGTTGATCTCCTTGACGTAGCGCAGGACCTCCAGAGAGCGTGCGTATTTCGCCTGCGGCCGGACAGCCGGGTAGAGGCGCGGCACGGTCTCGATGTTGTGGTTGAAGGTGTCGGGCCTGGCGGCGATAAGCGTCTGCAGGGCCTCGCGGTCACCCTTGAAGTCGGGGGTTAGAACCTCGACGGCACAGCCCGGAACCTGTTCCTTTATCTCCCGGATGGTCTCGGCGAAGATGGAGGCGCCGCCGTCCTTTAGCTCGTCGCGGTTCACGCTCGTTATGACGGCGTGCTTGAGGTCCATTTTCTTCGCGGCGTCGGCGACGCGATAGGGCTCGTCGCGGTCTACCTCGGCGGGCTTGCCGGTGAGGACGGCGCAGAAGCCGCAGCTACGCGTGCAGACGTTGCCCAGGATCATGAACGTCGCGGTGCGGTTGTTCCAGCACTCGCCGATGTTCGGACACATCGCCTCTTCGCAGACGGTGTGGAGGCCCAGGCCGCGCATGGTCTCTTTTATGTCCCTGTAGCCCTCTCCCGCGGGCGCCTTCGCCCTGAGCCAGTCGGGGCGACCGTGAGCGCCTCCTACCCCCTTCTCACGCTGCCGGAAAGGCAGGTACTCCGTGGGTGCGCCAGCCGGCGGTGGCGCAACGGGCCGGTCCTCCCAGCGGTGGCGCACCTCGAAGGTCCGTCCCCCGTTCTCCAATACTTTCAGCGAGATCTGTCTGCGAGCCATTCTTCTCCTATCCCTCACGTCTTCGTCCGTATACTACCGCACCAGGAGGAGCCCGCGCCGTGTTATCTGTCGCGCATTGAGGTAACCTAAATCCGGTGAGAATCCAGGTTTTGTGATTGATCCCTATCGCATGGCGAACAGGAAAGGGGACGGAGTTCATGGACTCGCAACAGTACCACGCGGGAGAGAAGGCGGAAGCTACGTTCGATTTCCTGTACGGGGACCGGGCGAAGAGCGTTACGGCAACCTTTGTCCATACCGAAGACCCGACGGCGAAGTTCTGCCTGTCCGGAATACCCGAAGAACAACGAGCCTCCGGAGAGGCCGGATACAGCTACTGGCGCGTGGTCCTCTCGGGTGAGGTTACGACCGAAAACAAGCTCGGCGACTACCGGTGCGAGTCCGTAGAGGCTGATTATCCCGGCGGGCGCAAGGTCGCCTTTGGCGGTTTGCCTGAAGTCGGTCTCCAGATAGCCGAGGAAGAGATTGCGCCGCCCGAGATCGTCGGGGCCTGGGAATGGAGTAGGGGGACGTAACGTTACGTCGGGCCACCCTCTTCCAGATCCAGGTCCTCCTCCAGTTCCGCCGCCTCTAACCGCTCGCGGGCCTGGCGCACCTCGTCGTCGTCGGGGTGCTCGACCAGCCAGTTATCCGCGGCGGTCCTGGCGCTCGCCACCTCCGGCGGGGTTTGCGCTCCAGCCAACCGCTCCAGAAGTTCCTGGCGATCACGCCGCTGACTATCTTCTTCCATCCACTCCACCTGCTCCCGTTTATGTTTGTTTGCCGGTCCACTCTACCCGGTTCGGCAGGCTTGCATTCCAGCGTTGGTCCAGACAAGCCGAGACGGGCACCAGCGTGACCCCCCACCCCTCGCGCGCCCGGAACCCGTCGTACACGAACTCCTCACCACCCCACACGAAGTGCAAGAACCTACCCCGGTCCCGCGGATAGTTCGGGTCGTAGACGTAGACCCGCCCCTCCTCGACCCTGTATGGCACGACGGCATGCGCTCGGGCGAGACAAGCGAAGAAGTTTTGATTCAGCGCAGGCCCGAAGCAGAGGATATGCGGGTCCGGGCTTGTCCCCACTAGACGGAGCCTTTCAAGAACACTACCCGGCCTCCCGCCCCCGGAGTCTACCCAAGCCCGCACCGCCGCGTACACCATTCGCGGGTGGAACTGTCGCAGCTGGTACTCTCGAAGCACGGCGAAGAGACCCGGGGTTAGTGATAACTCCGCAAGCGGCGGTCGGAGCCTCGTCTCATACCCTGCGAAGCTCGTCAGAGCCGCCGCGGCCATGCCAAAGCACAGACCCTTTCCATAAGCGAAAGCATAGAACCGGCGGAGGAGAGGCCCTCCGCCGGTTCTGTTTGGTGTCCAGCCAACCGGGTTCCGAAAGCCGAAGCCGTCGCGGGCTGGATCGAATTTGTGGCTGTCAGCCATCGGCTTCTTCGTGAGCGGCTACACTTTTTGTTGCTGTGACTCCTGTTCGACAGAAAAGAATATCTGACCAACACGCGAGAGCGGCATCGCTCGGAAGCAGCTTCGTGGATGACGGCCTCTTGCTGACGGCTGCTGGCTGACTGCTACATATGGATTGCGTGTCCGTCTACCGCCATTCCGGCCTCGCCCATAACTTCCGCGAGGCTCGGGTGGGCGTGAACGGCCATGCCGAGCTCCTGCGGCGTTCCCTCGACGAGCTTGGCGAAGACGCCCTCGGCTATGAGGTCGGTGACATGCGGGCCGATGGCGTGCATACCCAGGATCAGATCCGTCTCGGCATCCGCGACTATCTTCACGAAGCCGTTGGGGTCGCCTTCTATGAGGGCTTTGCCGATTGCCCGGAAGGGGAACTTGGCCTCCTTGACCTCGTAACCCTCGTCCTCGGCCTGCTGGCGATTCATCCCGAACGAGGCGATCTCCGGGCGGCAGAAGGTGACGCGTGGGACCAGATCCTGGTCCATTGGCAGCGGGTCCTCGCCGGCCATGTGCTCGACGGCGATGATGCCCTCATGCCCGGCCGCGTGAGCCAGCCAGTAACCCCCGATAACGTCACCCGTCGCGTAGACACCATCCTCGTCCGTCCGGTAGAACTCGTCCACCTGTATCTCGCCGCGGTCGTTCAGCTCGACGGAGGTCGCGTCGAGGTTGAGGTTCTCGGTGACGGTCTTGCGCCCGATAGCTACCAGCAGCGCCTCCGCCTCCAGTGTCTCGCCGTCACCGTCGCCGTCGCCGGTGTCTCCGGCGGGATCCGGCTCGTCACCGTAGGTGCCGCCTTCGGTCTTCTCCTCTTCCTCTTCCTGCTGCCCCTGGTCCGGTGGCGCTACCGTGATCTTTACGCCATTTTCGGTCTTTTCAAGGCTCTCCGGGTCGGCCATGGTGCCGGTCAGCACCCTTATGCCGCGCTTCTCGAAAGACTTCTGCAGCTCGGTGGAGAGCTCCGGGTCCTCGCTCGGCACGATGCGGTCCACGACCTCGACGATGGTGACCTCGGTTCCAAAGTCGTGGTACATGCTGGCGAACTCGACGCCCACCGCACCGGAGCCGAGGATGATGACGGACTTCGGGTAATCGTCTTGCATGCTTACCACGTCGTCGCTGGAGATGACCTTCTCGTGGTCTATCTCCAGGCCCGGAAGCGTCCGCACGGCCGAGCCGGTGGCGATGAGTACGTTGTCCGCCTCGAGCTCCTGGGTCTCGCCGTCCTCGGTCTCTACCTGGATCTTCTTCGGCTCCACGAAGCTGCCGACGCCTTTGTAGACCTGGACCTTGTTCTTCTTCATGAGGCCCTGAACACCCTTGCGAAGCTGGTTTACGACCTGCTCCTTATGCTTCACGGCCTGAGCGTAGTCGAACTCGACGCCGCTCACGTTGATCCCGAAGTCCGCAGCGCGCTCGAAGTCGTGGAGCATCTCCGCTGTCTTGAGGAGGGCCTTGGTCGGGATGCAGCCCCAGTTGAGGCACGTCCCACCGAGGTTCTCCTGCTTCTCGATTATCGCCACGCTCATCCCGAGTTGGCTCGCCCGGATCGCGGGTATATACCCCCCATTACCGCTACCGATTATTACCAGATCAAACTTATCCGCCACCGTATTACTCCTCTCTCGCTTCCTAACCTAATGTTAACGGTTGTTCCCCTCCGCGCCACTCCTCAAGCTGGCAGGATGGACAGAAGTGACTGGAACGACCCCCGATCTTCTCCCGAACGACCACTCCTTCGCAATCCGGACAGGGCTTGCCGTGTTTCTCGAAGATTCGGAGGTAGTCCTGGTGCCTCCCCGGACGGTCCAGCACGTCCTTGTACAGCCGGACGGTCGTCCCCCGGTGCTCGACCCCGGCAGCGAGGTTCTCGAGGATGGCCGCGTGCAGCCCCTTCCACTCCTCGTTCGAGATCGTGTTCGCCTTACGGCGTGGATGCAACCTGGCATCGTAGAGGATCTCGTCCACGTAAATGTTGCCTATACCGGCGACGACCTTTTGGTCCAACAACAACGACTTTATTTGTGCCCGCCGTGAAGAGAGCCTCTCCCGCAGATACTCCGCGCCGTTCTCCCTGAACTCCTCGCCGAACGGCTCCGGTCCTATAGCGGAGAGCCGCGCCTCCAACTCCCGCGCGTCAAGCAACCGCGTGCGGGTAAATCCTGTCTCGTCCCGCAAGAAAAGCCTGCGGTCCCCGTCCAGGTGGAGGATGAGCATGAGCGCCGTGCGCGGCTCCTCCACCGGCGGCACGAGCAGGAGCTGACCCCCGATCTTTAGCTGCAATACCAGGGAAGCCCCGCTATCCAACTCCACGATGAGATGCTTCGCCCGCCGTCGCGCCCCGGAGATCCTTGCACCCTCAAGCTCTCGCTGAAACTCTTCGCTCGACGGTTGCTCGACGAGAGCCTGATCCAGCACCTCGACCCGCACAACGAGCGATCCGGTGACCAGCTCGCGCAGGTCTTCTTTTATCGTCTCGACCTCCGGTAGCTCCGGCATTCAGGCGTTGGTGGCGCGCACAGAACCGCCCGCGAGCGGAGCAGGTTCACCGTAGACGGCCTTGTAGAGCCCGTCGAGCATTACGGAGCGGGCGTTCAGAGAGCGCACGGCGCCCTCGCGCACCTTGCTCCGGCCCTCTTCGCTCTCCGCGTAAGGAGCGATGGCATCCATCATTATGCGGGCGTGGGTGACGTCCATCGTGACGTGGCTGGTAAAGATTTCCAGGGCCTCGTCTGGCAGGTCGGTAGCCTTCTTCAAGCCTTCGGCGAGGCGCACGTAGATCGGGGGCACGGGCCACTCGCTCGCCGGTCCCATAGCACCCAGACCCAACCTGAAGTCCGGGTCGCGCGTCAACTCGCGGTGGGCGCTTATGTAGAGCTGTATCTCCGGGATGGTCGGCGGGTCCTCCCACTCCTCCTCGGTAAGGCCCAGAGCCAATAGGAAGCGCCTGTACAGAGCAGGATGGGTCTCCTGGGGGTTCAGGTGACCGTATTCGTCAAAGAGGATCTCCGCAAGCGCGAGTTGGAGCTTCTCGTCGTGGCCGCAGTTGGAGATGAGAGACGCGAGGTACAGCCGGCTTGCCCGGACGTGGCGATAGTACTGGACCGCGAACGTCCTGACACCTTCCTCGCTCACGTCTCCGTCCCCGAACCGCTCTAGAAAAGGATGCACCAGCGCCGGGTGCCCGATGACCTCCCGCTTCAACTTCTCCAGAAACTGCCCGGAATCCACAAAACCTCCTGCTCTTTGTTCTAGTCTAACGCAAGAACCGCGTAAGGGAGCCGTGCATCACGGCATTGCTTCCTCTCAATGACGTTGTGCAGCCATACAAGACTTGGATATAACACTTTAGATCCCGTGACACTAGCAGGTGCCGTCTAAAGCTTTGCAGACAAAAATGGTCGTTTTTGCAGCTAATTCAATGATGGAAACTGTGGCTCGCGGGTTATAATTCTTGTATGACAGAGGATAGAAATAAGAGGCAAGATTGGTTGAGTATCCCGCGGCGGCGGGAGGAGGAGCGGTTGGATCCGCACGTGTACAAGCGTGGGGTGAATGGGTTGACGGTCGAGGAGGCCGTGGGGCGGGCGTATCCACGAGTGATGGATATATTGAGGCGCAGCGGAGAGGAGTATACGGGGTACGAGGGACAGCTCGTGCGGCAGACGATCCGGGCGTGCCTGATCTCGCAGGTAAGCCGGGCGAATCTGTACCGCATCGCGGGAATACTGGTCGCGGACAGGCGCGACGAAGGCGCTCACCTCGGACGCTCGCTCGCCCTCGCCTACGTCGCCGCGCTCCGGGAGGCGTTCCTGCCGGACCTCTCCGTCGGGGAGCGGGTCGGCTCGCCTCTGGGTCACGGAGAGGTGCGCTACCTCTCTGGTGACGGGAGCAACGCCGTGGTGAGGCTCGACGGCGCCGCGGGTAGTGAGGCCTGGGTGCCAGGCGTCCAGCTCTTCCGGCTCGACCTGAGTAGTAGCCCTTCGGAGACGCGCGAGCGTCCCGAGCGATGGGCTTCTTGAGCATCCCACGCGTTATGCCCCGGTGGCGTTCGGGGTAGACTCACCCTGGCGTGAAAGCAAAGAAGGGCGGGGTGATGGAGGCATCGAAGACCAAAGCGCGGGTGATCATCAACCCCTCCTCCGGCGGTGGGACTTATGATCCGGACCAGTTGCGCGAGGTGCTCTCCGGCTTCGAGTTGGATTGGGTGGAGACCGAAGGCCCCGAGGACGCGAAGGAGGCCGCCGGGGACTTGCACGAGGGACTTCTCATCGTCATCGGGGGCGACGGCACCGTAAACGACGTAGTCAATGGGCTCGGCAATGTCGACTTCCCGGAGGGTGTAACACTCGCCCTCTTGCCGGCGGGGACCGGCAACGACCTGGCGGCGACCCTGGCCGTTCCGGAGAACCCCGACGCGGCGGAGGACGTGATCCGCCAGGACCGGGTGCGCATCCTTGACATAGCGCACGTACGATCAGAGAAAGTTGGCGAGCGCTACTTCATCAACGTGGCGACCGGAGGGCTTGGAGCGGAGATCTCCTACGCCAACGACGAGGAGACGAAAAGCAAATGGGGCAAGCTCTCCTACCTCCGGGCCTCGTTGCAGGTCGCCCGCGGCTTCGACGTGCGTGAGGTAAAGATGTACCTGGACGGCGAGGAGCACCGCGTAAGGGCCGTGAACATGGCTATTGGAAACTGCCGCTACGCCGGCGGGGGCTGGCTCGCCGCCCCCAAAGCTAACCCCGAGGACGGTCTACTCGATGTCGTAGTGGTCGAGGATGTCGGCCTGAAGGAGATCCTCACGCTCGCTCCGACGGCGCTCGCCAAATCCGACTACCTGAACAGAGAAGGTGTGTTCTTCGAGCGGGCAAAAGAGATCCGGATAGAGACCAGTCCGGGACTGCAGTTCACCGTAGACGGCGAGGTCATCGGGGACGATCCCGCCGAGTTCACCGTCATCCCGCAAGCCCTGAAGGTAATCGTCGGCCCGGAGTACACCCCGGACCCCAGGGAGGAGTAGACAATGTCCGGGGTTAGAATCCTACTCTTCGGCGCCGCGGCTGACCGGGCCGGTACCCGTCAGACCGAGGTGGCCCTGAACGGTGGCGCCACGCTCGCGGAACTCTGGCCCGTCCTCGTGGATCTGCATCCCGGCCTGGCGCCTATGCGCGACACTCTGGCTTTCGCCGTCAACGGTGAGTACGCGCGGATGGAGGATGCAGTCTCGCCCGGCGATGAGGTGGCCGTGTTGCCGCCGGTCTCGGGGGGATGAGGTTGTTCCTCATCGTAGAGGAGCCCATAGACGTAGGTGCGATTGTCACCGGCGCCTTCCGCCCGGATTGTGGAGCGGTTGCGACTTTTATCGGGACGACGCGGGTGGACGAGGGCGCGGAGGTGGAGGGCGCCATTGCTAGCGTGGAGTACCTGGAGTATGAGGCTTATCGGCCGATGGCGGACAGGAAGCTGGAGGAGATTGGGGCGGAGATACGGGAGCGCTGGGAGGTCGGTCACGTCTCTCTCGTTCATCGCCTCGGTAGAGTAGACCCCGGCGAGCCGAGCGTCGCTATAGTCGTCGCCTCTCCCCGGCGCGGGCCGGCGTTCGAGGCGAGCCGGTACGCTATAGAGCGGATCAAAGAGATAGTGCCGATCTGGAAACGGGAGGTCTGGTCGGACGGGTACGTATGGGTCGGCAGCCAGGTCGGCACTCGTTCTGTGGAGTAAAACGGGCACTCTTTCGTGTCCGGCAAGAGAGGGGGCCGGTGATAGTATCAGCCCCGGCCCCTGTTGCCTTCCCTAGCTCGCCGGTTCGTCTGCTGGAAGACTTCGCCGTTCACCACGTACGGCATTGTATCGGAGACATCAGATCCACCTCTATAGGACTTTTGTACTAAACCTTCCGGGATGAATGTCCCAGTAGCATTCGGGACATTCGTCCAGAGCGTCGATTCGCGGTAGGCGGGATCACGGAGCCCTCTCAGGCAGGATATATACTGAATCCTCATGGTCAAGGATCGCGCATCTTCAAGCATGGACTTCGGCATACGAGTCGGGGCGGTCGTGGAGCGGGACGGGGCGTTGCTCCTGGTGCGCCACGAGAAGCCGGACCGGGAGCCGTACTGGGTGCTGCCTGGCGGACGCCTGGAGCCGGGCGAGACGATCCCCGAGTGCGCCGAGCGCGAGCTACTGGAGGAGACGGGCCTGGCGGGACGGTTCGTCGGGGTGATGTACATTAGCGATTTTCTGAGCGAGGATCGGCACACGGTGGACGTGACGGCGCGGGTCGAGGTGGTGCCTGGTGAGCCCGGGGAGGCGCGACTCGGGAGCGACCCGGAGGTCGAGGAGGGCTCGGGGCCTACGCTCACCGAGGTGCGCTGGGTGGAGTTCGATGATCTCGAAGAGATACCGCTCCTACCCGCATGGGTAAAGGCGAGGCTCCTGAGTGATGCCGCGCGAGGATGGCCGCCGGGCGAAGTGTATCTAAAGGGTAAAGATGCTTAACGATCCGTCCTACATACTGCTGGTTACGGTGTTGCAGGACGTAGTGTTGTTCGTGCTCACGGTCGGCTTGTTCTGGGCCGGAGTCTCCGTGGCGCGGGGGCTTTTCAAGAGGCAGACGAGTTACTCTCTGGCTCCTCTGGGCTTCTCCGTACCCAGAAGCGGGTACTTTGCGGGGGCTAGACTGGGGCTTCTGGCAGGGTTCGGTGCGGTGATCGCGAGTTTGGTGATCGCTCCGTTGAGCCTGTACATCCTCGACGCGCTCGGCTACTCCACCGAATCGAGCGTGCAGGGACCTTTCAAGGAGGGGCTATCGGGCTGGGTCGGGGAGAACCCCGGGACGGCGATACCGGCGATCATAGCCGTGGTCGTCCTCTTCGGACCGGCGGTGGAGGAGTTGATCTTCCGGGGAGCCATCTTCGGCGGCCTATACCGCTTAAGCCTTCTATCCGCCCGCAGACTCGGCAAAAACGGTCTCCGCAAGGAGACTGGTGAGCGCGTCTCGTTTGCCCTCGCGGCGCTCCTCTCCTCGGCGCTCTTCGCCCTCATACACCTGGAGCCCGTGGCCCTGCCGGTGCTTTTAGTCCTGGCAGTCGGCCTGTGCGCGCTGTACCGCCACACGCGTAGCCTGCTACCGTGCCTTATAGCCCACGCGACGTTCAACTCCTTCGCCGCGCTGCTCATAATCCTGGACGGGCTAGGGGCGCTGCCAGCACCAGTGTAGCCGGTGACGCGCCAGCGTCCGACAGCCCGACAGACCTTGTTTGCTACCTCCGGACCAGACTTCCCCGACCCTTTCGTCCGTCCACTATTCACTTGCCCTATATCCCTGAATCTAGCTTCGCTCCAAAGTACCATGCCGAACTTCGAGATAGACTGCTGACGGCCCTGACGAGGAGGCGGAGCGAGAGCTACAAGGTCGTGAGCGCACTACTTGTCGCAGGCTACGGTAGAGCATTCCCGAACTCTACAAAGGGGAGGGGGTATTGCTACAGCGGTTTTTGGGAGGCTTATCGGGCGAGTGTCGTGAGGCGGTAGGCAAGCAAAGCGCAAAGTAGTTGATGCACGTAGAGTGCCGGAACAACACCTCAGGCTAGCGTCTGACTCGTTTTGTTGAACGGATGCTTTCTTTCTCCAAAAGTCGGAGGAGATGCATGAGATCTGCTTGAAGCTCTTCGTGGAGCGATACAACGAGGATGTCTCATCAACAGTGATCAACAACCAACGGCGAGACTATCTGGGGTGAGGAGGTGGCTCACCCCGATGTGCTCGTCGGGGACCTTATCGTCGCAGACCATGTACAGACGAGAAAGCTACCAGGTGGGGAGTCTGCCTTGTCGTTTACGACAATGGACCTCCGGTTACTCTCCGCTGGTACCGGTGATCCTTGCAAGGTTTCTCTCCGAAGATATATGAGTAGCTTTAAGTGGTTTCGTTCAGGGCATTGAGAGCTAGCAATACCGCCGCAACGCCGCTGGAGCTTACAATACTACCGGTCCGGACTTTGTGGAGGATCTCCGCGGCCGGTACTGTTACGACCTCTAACCGTTCGTACTCGTCGGGCTGCTGTGGTCCAGCTTGCTCGACCCCGCGCGCCAGGTACAGGTGCGCCCAGTTGTCCTTGAGGCTCGGCGAAGAGGCGACCGCGCCCAGAGACTCCCACTCTCCCCCCGCATAGCCGGTCTCCTCGACGAGCTCGCGCCGGGCCGCCTTCTCCGGCTCCTCACCCTCCTCGACGAGACCCGCCGGCAACGCGAGCTCCATCATGCCTATCGCGTGCCGGTACTGGCGCACCAGCACGACCTCGTTCGATGCGGTCAGCGGAAAGATGATGGCCGCGTCGGGGCGCTCGATGACGTAGTATGGGTCTTTTACGGCCCCGTCCGGCAGCCGCAGCCTATCCGAACGCAACGCGAAGTACGGGGTTTGCATGAGGCTCTCCGAGGAGAGAAGCTCCCAGCTACCGCTGCTACCGGCCTCAGACATCGAGACCGCCGTTGCCGCCGTCTGAACCGCTGGAGAGTATCTCCGGCAGATCTCTGGTGAAGGCGCTACGGGCCATTATGCGGTCGCAACCATACTCGCGGGCGGCCACGGCGAGGTCCTTCTGGACGTGGGAGAGAAAGCCGATCACGGGTACGCCACGCAGGGTTTCGTCGGACTTGACGTCCTGGAGGAGCTTCAGGGGCTCAAAGCGAGACGAGTTGAGGTCGAGGATGAGGAGGTCCGGCGGGGAGCTTTGAACTTCACTGAAGAGCTTCTTCGGGCTGCGCGGAAAGAGGGCTTCGACGCCGAGCGTGTTGGCGGTCTCGGAGATCTTACTCTTGAACAACAAGTCCTCGACCGCTGCTACAACCCTTCGCGCCAAGCTAGACATCCCTCCGGCTTGTGTTGGTGTTACCACCGACATTCTACCCCTTCCCAGTAGGGTATCCTAATCTTATGGTTGAGCTTGGGTTTAACAATAAATCCAGAAACGGTTTTTCGGAGATGAGGAATGGTCTGCGGCGCACACGTGCGGCGCTCTCGCACTTCGCCCCGTTCCTAAGGCCGCGCAAAAAGGGTTTGATCCTCGCGCTCGTGTTGTTGCTCCTCGAAACGGGGACGAGCCTCGCGGGTCCCTGGCCCCTCGCCCTCATCCTCGACTACGTGATAGGCGGAGAGCGGGCGCCGGCCTATCTGCCCGACTCCATCGCCTTCAATATTGGCGCCCTGCTTGCGGGCGCGGTCTTTTTGCTCATCTTCATCACCGCCGCCAGCCGCGCCATCGCCGCTTTTCGGCGTTACCTCCTGAGCAAGCTCGGCCAGCAGACCGTCTTCGACATGCGCGAGGCGCTCTACAAAAAGGTGCATGAGTTGGGCCTCGACTATCACGGCAAGAGGCGCACGGGGGACACTATCACGCGCGTAACCGGTGACGTGAAGGAGGTTCGCAGTCTCCTGGTGGACTCCATCGTGGAGGTCGGCTCATCGTTCTTGATCCTCTTCGGGATGCTGGCCGTGATGCTGTGGATGAGCCCTGGTCTTACAACCCTCGCGCTGTTGACGGTCCCGTTTCTGTTCCTCGCCGTCCGGCGCTATCGGAAGTCCCTGATCGAGAGGATGCGCGTGGTGAGGACGCGCGAAGGCGCCATAGCGAGCGTCATCCAGGAGTCCATAACCGGCATCCGGGCCGTCAAGATCTTCGGCCGCGAGCACGACGAGCTCGAACGCTTCCGCAAGGAGAGCCGCGAGTCACTCAAGGCGAGCGTGGACTCCTCACTCATAGAAGCCAAGTTCAGCATCCTGCTCGGCCTCGTCGGCGGAGCGGGGACCGCGCTAGTCCTGTACTTCGGCACCCGCCAGGTGCTCTCCGGCGCCCTCTCCGTTGGCGACCTCACCGTCTTCGTCGCCTACCTCGGGCTCTTTCTCTCCCCCTTGTGGTCCCTCTCCCGGCAGGTCAACCAGATCGGCAAATCCCTCGTCTCCGGCGAGCGCATTATAGAACTCCTCTCTGCCGAACCCACCGTAAAAGATGCCCCCGACGCCCACACGGCACCCCCCCTGGAGGGCCGCGTTGCCTTCGAGGACGTCCACTTCGCCTACGACGAGGAGGCGGACGAGGTCTTGCGCGGGATGGACTTCGAGGTCGAAGCCGGGAGCAGGGTCGCGCTCGTCGGTGTCAGCGGGGCGGGCAAGACGACCGTCACCGGGCTCATCGCCCGCCTCTACGACCCGCAAGAGGGACGGGTGCTCGTGGATGGCGAGGACATAAAGCAGTACACCATGAAGTCCCTGCGCGACCAGATCACCTTCGTCCCCCAGGAGCCAATGCTCTTCCGGTCGACGGTGGCCGAAAACATAGCCTACGGCAAGCCCGAAGCCTCCATGCAGGAGATCGAAGAAGCCGCCCGCCTCGCCGGCGCCCACGAATTCATCCAGGAGATGCCCGAGGGCTACGACACTGTTCTCTCTGAGCGCGGGGAGAGTCTCTCGGGGGGGCAGCGTCAGCGCGTCTCCATAGCGCGGGCGATGCTCCGGGACACCCCGATCCTCATCCTCGACGAACCTCAGACCGGCCTCGACGCCGAGGCAGCAGACGCCGTAGAAGAGAATTGGAGAACGCTCACGGAGGGGCGAACCACCTTCGTAATCGCCCATGAGTTGAGGTTGGTGAGGAACGTAGACAAGATCCTCGTTCTGCAAGAAGGCCGGGTCGCCGAGTCCGGCGCCCACGACGACCTCGTCTCCTCCAGCGGCCTGTACGCCCGGCTCCACGACCTTCAGGAACAGGGCCGCGACCCCGTCATCGAGTCAGGAGCGTGAACCCTTGAGAGAGCTAATGATTCTGTGCGTCGTCCTTACCCTCGTGGTAGCGGCGATCTACATCTCGTTCTCGTAACCTCGCGTCTACGAGGGGACTCGCGCAGCCTACCTCGTCCCCTTGCGCAAACCCGGCATCCGCGACGAACCCGCTAATAGAGCAACCTCTTGTCCAACTCGTTCCGGAGCGGCTTCCCGTCCAGGTAACGCCGCAGGTTGTCGCGGAAGAGCTTCGATTGCAACTCGTTCGTCAGCCCCGGCACATTGTCCGTCGAGTGCGGGCTCACGACGACGTTCTCCAGATCCCACAAAGAGCTCTCCTCCGGCAGCGGCTCCTCCTCGAACACGTCTAGCGCCGCCCCGGCCAGATGCCCGCTCTGCAAAGCCTCCACCAGCACCCCTTCGTCCACCACCTTCCCGCGCCCCACGTTCACGAAGTACGCACCGGGTTTCATCGCGGAGATCGCCGCCGCGTCCACGAGCCTATATGTCTCCGGAGTATTAGGCAGCGTGACGACCACGTAGTCCGCCCCCCGCAGCGCCGCGTGCAGGTCCCGCGTCGCGTACAGTTCGTCCACGTCTTCCCGGGCCGCGTCGTCCTCACGCACCGTACGCTTCACGCCCGCCACGCGCATCCCGAAGGGCCGCGCCCGAACCGCCACGGCCCGTCCGATGCTCCCCATCCCCAGTATGCATAAAGTCTTGCCGCGCAGCGTCTCCGTGTGCGCCTCGCGCCAGCGTTTCTCCGCCTTATCACGGCGGAGGCGGTCCAGGCCCTTGACGTGCTGGAGCAACGCCATCATCACGAACTCGGCCAGAGGCCCGGAGTACACGCCACTCGCCGTCGTGACGATCACGCCGGTACTCTGAAGCCCGGCCTTCTCAGCTACCTCCCCGGCCCCGGCCATACTCGCCTGTACCCACCGCACCTTCGGGGCGACCCGGATGAGGTCCTTTACGTGTCCGCGGGGGAAGTCGTAGAGGACCTCCGCCTCGGCCAACATATCCAGGAACTCCTGCTCGCCCTTCTCCGAGCGCCGCCAGTCGGGAGGGCCGGTATGGTCCCCGGACCAGCGCGGCGGCGGGACTAGGTCCTCGCGGTAGAGCACCCGCAATCTGTCATCGACACCGCGGATGCGCTCTACGTGCTCCTCCTCGAAGTAGCTCGTTATCATCACCGTGACCAAAGTACGTCTCCCCTGAGTGCTACTCTATCGTCGTGGATGAGCGGATAGACATTTTAGACTCTTCCGGGGAGCAGACCGGGCGAGCCGCGTGGAAGAGCGAGGCGCACCGGCTGGGCTTGTGGCACCGTTGCTTCCACTGCTGGATCGTCTCGCCGCAACTCCCGTCCGGGGGGCCATACCTGTTCGCGCAGCGGCGGGCGGCCGTCAAGGAGACCTGGCCGAACAGGCTGGACGTGACCGTCGCCGGGCACCTCGGGGCGGGAGAAGGAACGTTGGAGGGCGGGCTGCGTGAGATCGAGGAGGAGCTAGGTCTCTCTGTAAATCCCGATGAGCTGATCCCACTCGGAACCCGCATGGTCGAGTCACACATACCAGCCGGGCTCGACCGCGAACTCCACGACGTCTTTTTACTAGTCAGGCCCCTCTCCCCCGGAGACCTGCACCTCCAAGAGAAAGAGGTCGCCGCCATCGTACGCCTCCAACTCCAGGACGTCGAAGCACTCCGCGAGGGGGAAGATATTCCCGCTGAGAAGTGGAGAGCCGGAGAGACGTCGCCTACCTTAGTGAGCCTCTGCGAGTTCGTCCCGGGCGGAGACGACTACCTCCCGAGGATGGCGCGAGCCGCCCGCGACGTACTGTCCGGCGGACGCCCCGGCAACCTCTTCTAGCTCTCGCCCTCGAAGAACTCGTCCATCTGCCGGACGGCGAGACGCGCCCGCCACGCCGCTCCCCGGACGTCTCCAAGAGCGTTGAGTGCGTACTTCCCACTCGATGCGCCGGTACCAGCCGTACCAGCCTCGGCGAGGATGCACAGGGCCCGGGCAGCTCCGGCGGCCTGGTATGCGGCCGCTGCCGCCTCCGCGGCGCGGGCTTCGGTTAGCTCCGGGACCACGCAGGCCGCGAGGTTCGCCAGGTCCGCCGCCCGGAGCACGCCTTCCACGGCGCCGGTCTCCGCATCCGCCAGGACCGAGAGCGCCCGTAGCTCCCCGGCGAGGTCTCGCGCCAGCGTTCGCACGACCTCCAGTCGCAAGGGGTCGCCCGCCCCCGCCGCGCAGGCTTCCTCCAGCAACCCGGCCGCAATAGCCGCGCCGCGCAAGGGAGCGGCCCACGAGTTTGGGCGCGGACCTCCGGCATTGTTCTGCTGGTCCTCTCCGGCCATCACGCCGCGGATTCTATCTCAGGGCGCCGGACGGCTTCCGGCCTTGGCGCGTGAGCACGTCTCGCGGAAAGCTGACAGCGGATCGCTTAGGGCTTATCATTGACCCATGAAGGTGGCGTTAGCTCAGATCAACACCGTCGTCGGCGACGTGTGGGGGAATGTCGAGAAGGCCACCGACGCCCTCCGCCGGGCGATGGACGAGGGGGCCGATCTCGTCGCTTTCCCAGAGCTTACGATGACCGGCTACCCGCCCGAAGACCTGCTGCTACGGCCGAGCTTCATCCGGGATAACCTGGACGCTCTGGAGGAGTTCGCCGGGAGGGTGCCCGAAGGCATAGCCGCGGCCATCGGGTTCGTGGACCTCAACGGCGACCTCTACAATTCCTGCGCCGTGGCCTCCGGTGGCAAAGTCTTGCACCGCTATCACAAGCGCTACCTGCCGAACTACGGCGTCTTCGACGAGAACCGCTACTTCCGCGAGGGTGCCGGCGCCCCGATCCTCAAGCTCGGCGACGCCCTCGTGGGCCTGAGCATCTGCGAAGACATCTGGTACCCGGGCGGCCCCGCACGCGAGCAAGCCCTGGGCGGGGCGGGCGTCCTCCTAAACGTCTCCGCTTCCCCGTACCATCGCCTCAAGGGCCAGTCGCGCGAGAGGATGCTCAGCGTGCGCGCCTCCGACTACGGCTGCTACGTCATCTTCTGCAACCTCGCCGGTGGCCAGGACGAGCTAGTCTTCGACGGTCGCTCCGCCGTCTTCGACCCCGAAGGCCACATCATCGCCCGCGCTAAACAGTTCGAGGAAGATTTACTCCTCGTGGACATCCACCCCGAAGAAGCACTCGTGCATCGCCTGCACGACCCCCGACCCCGCAAAGAGAACTCCGACCGCGAGCCGGAGATCATCGAGATACCAGGCGCCGAACCGGAGACCTCGGCGGCCCTGGCCGGCAAGGCAGGAAATAACAATCGGGACGGTAGAGTTGGCGCCGGGCTTCGTGTCGAGGCCGCGCTCTCCGAGGAGGGCGAGGTATTCGAGGCGCTGGTCTTGGGGCTTGGAGACTACTTCCGGAAGAACGGTTTCTCGCGGGCCGTGCTCGGGTTATCCGGCGGCATAGACTCCGCGCTCGGCGCCGTCGTCGCGGCGTGGGCCCTGGGTCCCGAGAACGTGACCGGTGTCTTGATGCCGAGCCAGTACACCTCCGAGGCGAGCAACGCTGACGCGTACGCGCTGGTAGAGAACCTTGGGATGGACTCCCGGGTGGTGCCTATAGGGCCGGCCTTCGATGCGTACAAGGAGATGCTCTCGGAGGCGTTCGAGGGGTTGCAGGAAGATGAGACCGAGGAGAACATACAGTCTCGCATCCGGGGCAACATCCTCATGGCGCTCTCCAACAAGTTCGGTTGGATCGTCTTGAGCACTGGAAACAAGAGCGAGGCGAGCGTCGGGTACTCCACGCTCTACGGCGATACGGCAGGCGGGTTCTCCGTGATCCGCGACGTCCCCAAAACCCTCGTCTACCGCGTCTGCCGCTACGTGAACGAGACCAAAGGGCGCGAGGTCATCCCGGACTCCATCCTCACCAAGGAGCCCTCCGCCGAGCTAAGGGAAGACCAGCGCGACACCGACTCGCTGCCGCCCTACGACGTCCTCGACCCGATTCTGGAAGCCTACGTCGAGGAGGACAAGGGGATAGGCGAGATCATCGCCGCCGGCTTCGATGAGGAGGACGTGAAGCGCGCCATAAGCCTGGTGGACCGCGCCGAGTACAAGCGCCGTCAGGTCCCAACCGGCATAAAGGTCACGGCCCGCTCCTTCGGCCGCGACCGCCGCATGCCCATTACCAACCGCTACCGCGAACGCCGGGAGGAGTAGGGAAGTCGTACGCTTACGGGCACTCTCCGGGATGCTGCTTACAGTAAGGCTTGTCGCCGGGGAGCTTGCCGCGAACGGCGGCGATAAAGGCGTAGCCGAGGTCCTGTAGCTGCCGGATACCAGGTAGCTCGTACAGGAGCAGCGGCAGCGCCACGCCGGTAGCGACAGCCAGGGAGGCGTTGATCGCCCCGGCTCCGCGGTAGCGTTTGCCGTCGGGTGATACGGCCCACGCGGCCGCCTCGCATTGCTCGGTGCTCAGTCCGGCCGAGGCGGGTATGCCGGGCTTCTGGTAGGGCTCCGCCGACACGCGGCGGCCACGGTCGAGCCTCTTGACGAGGCGCGCCGACCACGTTCAAAACCCTCACGCACCGTCGAAGATCAGGGTCAGTCTCTGTGGCAACGCGGCCAAGGCTCCGCTCCCTTCTTTCTGGCTCTCTGGAACCCTACCATTACGCGCCCCGGCCCATGCAAGCATTCAATGTCTGAACCCGGGGCAAGGAGCGAGGTGATCGACCTCGAACTGTCTTGGCAGGCTGGTAATAGTACCGTATCAGCCTGCTGACCACTCAAAGAGCAGCTTGTTGGGTAGTGGTTGTTGATCGGAGAAGTTCAGAGCGGGAGCAGCGGTCTCTATGAGCTGCTTGAACTGGTTATCGAACTGGTCCTGCGAATCGGCCATCTCGCGCAGCGCTCGCTGGGGATCGTCCGTCTCCCAATACACCACTATCATCTGCCCTATGGGCGTTTGTTGAAGCCACACTTTCTCCTCGGTAATGCCCAGGCTCCTACGGGACCCTTCGTAGGCGCTCCGTAGTGGTCCCGAGTCCGAGACCTCTCCCCCGAGGCGCTTTATAACCTCTTCCTGCCCCGGTAAAATAGGCAACGCGAACGCGATCGCCGGCATCTCTATTACCTCCTCTTTGTTTGTGTTTGGCGAGCCACGGGCGCTCTGTCTTTCGCTTCGAACGACGGAGCTATTCCTTTTGCAGCTCGACCTCGATATACCTGGCATTATCCTCTCGATGCTCACGCTCTGGCAAGTCGAGAGCTTGAAGGAGGTTCAGCATACGCCTGTTCTCGCGCATTACCAACGCGTAAAAGAATCGGACTCCTTTATCACGCGCTTCATCTATCAGTTGATGCGTCAGATGCAGGCCCAACCCACGCCCCTGCCAGCGGTCCTCGATGAGAGCGGCGTACTCGGCCCGCTCACTACCGGATTCGCGGTCGTAGCGTACGATCGCGGTGATCTCGTCCGGTTCGTCCGGATCCAGGGCAACCAGCGCGAAGTGATCGACGTGATCTACGTGGGCGAAATACTTGGCCTTCTTATCGGAGAGCTCCTTCATGGAACCGAAGAAGCGCAGGTAGACTGTCTTCTCGCTAAGACGACTGTGGAACCGCTTTAGCGCCGGAACGTCGTCGGGTTTGATGGTTCGGACAGAGACTTCTATTCCTTCGGGGAGGGTAAGCGTATCGGGCTCTCGATTGTCTGTTCGCGAAGCCATAGTGAGTCCGTATGGTACCCAAGTAAAGTGGTACGGAACACAAAATTCCCTAAGCTCTACCTTCGGATCCGGGGAGGTATCCTGGAGCCAACACTCGAAGGCCTGCGGTGAAGAGAGCTGCCGGCACCTCCTCAATCCTCCGCCCCGGACCCGATAACCAGAGATACGAGGCGAAGCGTAGCTCATGCCCTGTCATCGGTGTTGGTCAGGGGTGTGTTATACGTCTTCCCTGGGCAATAAACCAGCGTGTCGCCCAGTTAGTAGGCGCATCACGTTAGGAGGTTCGCGTCATGCCCGTAATGCTCACCCACGACACCAGCATAGACTACGACGTTCTGGGCGATGGTCCACCTCTGCTCCTGATCGGCGGGCTCGGCTTTGGTCGTTGGTGCTGGTTCAAACAGACCCCCACCCTCTCTCGCCACTTCCGCACTATCACCTTCGACATCCGCGGTGAGCACAACTTCGCCCGCGGCGTAGTGGATCTGGTCGCTGAAGTGATAGCTCTACTCGACCACCTCGGCGTGGAGAAAACTCACGTCCTGGGCACCTCGCTCGGCGGCTTCGTGGCCCAGGAGTTGGCGCTGGAGAGACCCGACCTGGTGGACCGGCTGACGCTGGTATGCACGAGCTACGGCGGCGTGGGACCGGAGCCCATATCCTTCCAGGCGCTTGGAAGGATGCTCGGGTGGGGCTCATTGAGCGCAAAGGATGCGGCGCACAGATCACTCGAAACGGCTACCTCGGAGGCCTACCGCGCGAGTAACCACGAGGAGTTCGACCTGATCTTGCGTTGGCGACTGGCCGACTCTTCATCGCTGTCTGACTACTACCAGCAGGTGGCGGCCGGCGCCCGGTTCGACGCCTCCCGCAATGTAGGGGACATAACCTCCCCGACGCTGGTGATCCACGGCGCCGAGGACCGCTACATACCCGTCGCCAACGCCGCCGCTCTCGCCGAGGCTATCCCGGACGCCAGGCTGTGCGTAATAGAGGACGCTGCCCACCTGGTCTTTATCGAGCAGTCCGAAGAGGTGAACAAGGAGATTGTCTCTTTTCTCAAACCCGGCAAGCTACGCAGGATGTGGAGGCCCCAACTGCCGCCGGTGAAGCAGAGGACGAAGCAACTCGCCGAGCGCGTCGGGGCAGCAAACCAAAAGCTCGTCTCCTTCGCCAGGATCCGCATCCCTCGAAGTGAACAAGGCTCCCACGAATCGTCGGGGGAACAGCAGGCGAAGCAGCTACAGAGGGACGACGGAGCCCGCGAGATGCGGGGAGACCGGAAGCCGTTGCAGAAGACGAAGGCGAGCCCCACTTTTGGGAAGTTCAAGGGGTGGGCGAGGAAGCTGCGTGGCTGGCTCTCCCGCTAGCAAAGCGGCGGCCACTTGAGCGATAATACCTTGAGAGCACAAGAGAGGAGTTAGGCTTAGTGGACGATCAGCAGGCGAAGGTGGTGGACGAGGCGGCCCAGAAGTTCGCCGAGGCCATCGTGCTGATGAACAGGAAGGGATCGGGCCGCCCCGCCGAGGCCCAGGACCGGCTGGCGCGTCTTACCCGGAGCTTCGTCGAGAGGGTAATCGGCAACCTCGAAGCCCAGGCGGAGAGTGACCGGGCCGCCTCGCGGAGACTGGCCGAGCAGGCTCGCAGGGGTCAAGAGGTCAGCCGCGTTCTTGCTGATCAGGATCTACCCGAGCAGGACTACAGAAGGCAAGAGGCCGACCGAGTCCTCACCCAGGAGTCCATGGATGCCTACTCACACTTCCTCGAATCTATGTTCACCTACCACTCCAATGTAGAGACCGCCGAAGGAAACTCCAAGGACTCCTAGAGACGACTGGATGATAGACTCGTAGCATGCAATGGTACGAGTTCAAGGTACGCATGACACCGGCGGCACGTGAGTTGCTTCGTCCCGGCGAGGCACTGGTCCTCGACTGGCACCGGCTCGCACTTTGCTGCGCCGGTGCTGGAGAGTCTAGCCTGTATGTGATGAAAGAGGACGGTGCGCGCAAGCGCAAAGGTCTCGTGCGTCTGAAGGGCGAGGATCCGGTCTACGCCGCACGCGTCATATTTCCACACCTGGCCGGTCGCGAGGTCAACCTCGATGCTCGAAAGATACTGGGCCTCCGCCGCTTCACCTCCGACCTTCCGGGCGACTTCGGTCTCCGGGCCGTTATGGGGCGTCTTTCGCAGCCGGAGAAGAGCGCCCGCTAAGGACTACCGACGGCAATCGCTAGAGGCGGCTGCCGGAGGCATAGTTCAAGTGCGATCCGCAACCCCGTTCGCCCCGCCATGCTCGCGCAGTGGGCGCAGCAGTAGAAGGAGCCGTTTGCCTCGACGCCGTGGCCTATTAATTTGACACCGCAGACGGGCGAGCGTGTGAATCGCTCACTCGAAACTGTCGAACGTCCGCGGCTCCCCACCGGGCACGGTCACCTGAAAAGCCTTATCGAGGACGTTTCTGGTTTACAACCATCGCCCTCGGCGTCGGATCCCTTCTGGGGGGACTCGTCGGTTCGGTGCGCCTTCTCTCGCGGCCGCATTTCCCGCAACCGCAAGAAATCACCGAGCGGAGTGCTGCCGGTAGGAGGCGGCGGGGCGTCGTCGAGTAAGCGGTTGGTAGATATGACTTGTGCCCTCGCTGAGCAGTAGTATGCGGCCATAGCTTCGTTCGGCAGCGCATTGACGTCGAACGTGCCCTCGATCTCCAGCGTGCCGTCCAGGCGAACGCGGACCGTCAGCCCGAGCTTCTTGTAAATCCTGTGCCGCTCGTCCGGTGGGAAATACCGGAAGTCCGACGCGAGGCCGTCCGCGTAGCGATCGAGTAGGTACCGTCGGTGGCTCTTCAGCTTTTCGATGTGCTCCTTCTTGTTCTTTGTAGCCTCGAGTTCGCGTGCCGCAGCCTCCTTGTCGCACCTAATTCCCACGAGCCTCTCGCGAAGATCGTCGTGAGAGATGAGACCTTCGATCGCCAGGTCCTGGCACACGATAGCTTGCGATCGCGTTCCGTGATCCGCTTTGCCCAGGCTTCTGCTCCCCCTTCGGGGTTGCTCTGTGTCACTTGCCGGATGCGATCGTCAATGTGAGAGAGAAGCTTGTCTCAATTTCTGAAGAGCGAGGCTACCCCTGCTGCTACCCTCAACTCAAGATCCTCAGCTTGAAGGTGCTTCTTGTTGGCACATGTCCCCTCGTGCCAGTGACCGAGGCAGCTGTAGTAATAGTCGACCTTGCCGCACTTCTTACGGTTAACCGTGTGCGGAGTCAAAGACCGGCCGCATCCTTTGCAGCGAGCCAACCCACCGGAGAGCTCCCAAAACCTCGACCCGCCGAAGAGGTCTTCTTGTTGTCCTTTATCCGAATCTCCTCGACGGACCAGGATCTTGTGGCCGCAGCGATATGCGGGAAGGGCCTGTGGCCCCGGCTGGATTATCTTGCTCTGATTCCTTCCACACCCAAGATATTCAGCGAGCTCGCTTATACTCATGAACTCTTTGTTGGCCAACCTTTGCCTCCTAATGTTGAGCTGTCGCGAAATATTCGGCCTAATAATCAGCTAGCCTAGAAGGTGTTAGAACGTGTTTTTTGGGCCTTATAGAAATATTTAATCAATCTTAAAATTCCTAAAACTGCTGCAACACCTATGTGACTGGATTCTGTAAAGACTGGTGGACCCCTATGGGAGGGACCAGCGATCTTTAGGACATGACCCATCTATAGCCGCTCGTAGCCCTCGTTCCGACTTCGAGCCGCAGAGCATGCAGACCCCGGATAGGGTCGGTGGCACAGAAGGCGGCGCGGCACATCTGCACCGATGCTAGGGTGTTTGTGCGGGTTCTAAGAGGGGGTAATAATTGAAGTGATCACACGGACAGGGTAACCGGTAGAGAGGACTGGGAAGATGCCAAAATGCGAAGTTTGCGGCAACGATTACGACAAGGCCTTCAGGGTAGAGAGGCCGGGTGACCAGCCCCACGTTTTCGACAGCTTCGAGTGTGCCATCCACGCACTCGCTCCGACCTGCGAACACTGCGGGGTCAGGGTTATCGGACACGGCGTAGAGGCGAATGGCTCCTTCTACTGCTGCGCTCACTGCGCCAGTATGGCCGGTGCGACCCAGCAGGTTCAAGACCGAGCCTAAGTCTAGAAACCGTCAGGCTGTCGAGATCAGACAGGCAGCCAGGGCCGGTACCGGGGATGCTCGACAGCAACGTGACGTTCTTGCCCCAGTTGCGCGGTGCGCTGCGGAAGGCCATATCGCCCCTGCGGGACCACGCGTAGGGTGAAGCCAGCGAGACGTTAGCGCCCATCTCGTCAACGAATACCAGCCGGCGTCCGTCGAGTTCCCCGGCGGCTCCCTCATTTTGTGAGGATTTTCAGTTGCTTTCCGCAAAGGTACCCTTCGCTGAACGAAGCCGTCGGCGCAACGTAGCAGCAATAGGGATCGCGACTGGCCTCCGTGTCGATGCATGCGTTGGCGCACTTCTAGCACGCCTTGTCCTCCGCAGTTGCTAAGAGTTGGTGTACTCAACTACCGCCGTCTGTTCAGCCACGGCACGAAGGAAGGTCATCCCGTCCTCGCTAGACTTTTCTTCCGACAGATAGTAGCCGTACCTGACCTCCGGGCCATGTCCCTGGAGACCGGCGGCTCGACAATCAATATGTCTCACGATGCTTCGCATACGAAGTGACGGATGGGGGCGTAGGTTTGGTTGTCGAGGACTACCTGGCTAGCATCGCGGTTGAGCAGCGGCTGCCATCTCAAAGCGTCGACGGACGGTAGCGGCCCGAACGACGAGAAGCTAGGCGAGCCGCGCCAGCTTCACCTGAGGGAGCAACGCGTCTACGTCGGCGGGGCGGATCACGCCCGAGATAGACGTGAGTGTGTTGGCGGCGGCGCAGGCGGTGGCATAGACGGCGGCGTCGGGGACGGACGAGCCCCGTTGGAAGGCTAGTAGGAGACCAGCTGCCATGACGTCTCCGGAGCCGATAGGGTTGACTGCCTCCACCCGCGGTGGCTCAACACTCCACAGCCCGCCGGAGTCGACACCGAGCAAGGACCCGGAAGCCCCTGTTGAGACGAACGCCCACCGGGCTCCCGCATCGGTGAGCCCGGCGACGGCGTCGCGGACGTCGGGCTCGCCATTGGGCAGATTCAAGGTGTCCGCGACTTCTTCCAGGTTCGGCTTAACCAGGAAGGGTCTTTCTTCAAGAGCGGCGCGCAACGGCGCTTTCTGGGCGTCTATGAGTACTGGCACACTGGCTTCGCGCGCGGCCTTTGTGAGCCGGGCGTAGAAGTCGTCGGGAACGCCGGGTGGGAAGGAGCCGATGAGGCAGAGAGCCTGGGCTTCTTTGAGATCTTCGGTCACGATCTCTTCGAGGGCGGCCACGTCCCTCTCGGAGACGGGGAGTGCCTCTTCTACCAGCTCCGTCACGGGACCATCGTTGGGGATCAAGGTCGCGCAAGTGCGCGTCGGAGCGTCGTCCTCCGTCCAGACGACCTCGTGCGGCACGCCCCGCGCGTCGAGCTCTCGCGCTACGAAGCGGCCCGGATCCCCACCCAAAAAGGTCGCGAGCAACGCCCGGCCTCCGAGCACCGTGACCGCGCTGGCGGCGTTGACCACTTTGCCCGAAGCAGTGACGCGCACTTCGTACGCCCGGTTCACGGCGCCGGGTTCGAGGCTCTCGAAGCGCAGCGTACGTTGCATCGCGGGCGTCCCGCCGACAAACAGGATCACGACAGGTCTCCCTTCAATCTCTTGGCTGATTGCTGACGGCTCATCCCGGAGGGAGAACTCATCCCAGGCGCGGCCAGACGGGACCCAGGGCATCCACGAGGCCCAAGTAGGTCTCGTAGGCCCCGACGTACCGTTCGCTGTTCCTCGTGTCGGGCTCGTGGATGCGGAACTTGCGGACCACGTTAGCGGTGGCGTCATTCAACGAGGCGTAGACGCCGATCCCGACTCC
>CADCVE010000031.1 GCA_902806065.1 uncultured Rubrobacteraceae bacterium
GTAGAGGCGATGGCCGAAGCACTTGCGGCCGTCACGCCCGAGGACGCTCACGGCTGGTTCGCTCACTCTGGATACGAGCTACAGGATCGATCTTTGTGAATACCGCTGTAGGGACTGTAGTTGTCTCCATCCGACTTCCGAGAAGTCGGGGAGGTTCCTCTAAGGGCGGCCGGTAAGCGCACAGCGATCGTGCACACTTTGGCGCAATTTTCGTGCCGTTTACGTGCGGTCGCTTGGTTTACGTTGAGGCTGGAGGTATAACCCAAGAAAGCTACGACCACTACGGACCTTCCTCCACTTTCGGGAATGCGTTCCGCTGGGGAGAGGTCACGGACCCGCATGCGAATACTGATATCCGTAGCGCCCACCATGTACCGCGAGACGCTCGCCCACATCGTCCGACAAAACCGCCCCGGAGACGAGGTTTGCCTCGCCGACCCGCAGGCCCTAGACCGAGAGGCGCCTTCGTTCCGTCCCCACCTGATCGTATCCAACGACAACGCCTCAGAGGTACGGGGGGTTAGCGTCACCTCCTGGGTCGTGATCCGCTACCACGACCACTTGAGCGCGAGCGTCTTCGTCGACGGCCAAGACACGCGCCTTGTTCAGGACATAGAAATCGAGGATCTGCTCGGGGTGATCGAGGAGACCCAGAGGCTGGTCGTGGGCGGGAGTAGTTAGCGATCAGGGTAGCGGGCTAACAAGCCTTCCGCCCGGGAGGAGAGCTTAGGACGACGATCCCCCCCTCGGTGCCTACTTCCTCATCTTCGGGACCAGTGACCACCGAACTGCCGGCCTTGTGGCGTTGCACCAAAAGTCGCTCCTGAACTAAAAGTCGCCGCTCTGAACCAAAAGCCCCGCAGCATGAAACCAGCGGAAAAGGCATTCTGAACCAAAAACCCGGTGCCCAACCACGTAAGGGAATGCGGACATCGGCCTCTTTTTTTTACGCAGGACAATCCCTTATGGATCACTAGCGGCAGCGATACGTACCCCTTATAGTAGATGAGCAGGTATCGTTGGGCGGCGGCTGTTTCTGTTACTCCCCTATTCCCCTACCGCCGCCCTTCACAGCTTTCGCTACGTAAGCGCGGGCGTCTCCTTTCTGGTGCAAGGCCGCCTCGACCTCCTCCCGCGTCCTCTCATTCAGCGCCGCCTCGAAACCACCCAGGTAACGATGACGATGATCAGACCGGCGTAGGCCGTAGCCACCAGCGGGTCCTAGCGTCGTACCCAGCCGCTCCGCCGCATCACCCAGGATCACGGCCAGAAGGGCCCCGACCGAGGTTCCGGTGAGCTTGGGGTCGAAGTCGAGGTAACGTTGCATTCTCGACTCGGGTTCTTCCTTTGCTGTCACCTTGCTCCCACTTTCTCCCAAAATTGGAGCAGAGCCGGGCAAAGCCCCGTGGGCGGCCGGATCCGTTGCAGGGCTTTCCGGTAGAGGGCTTCCCCCCTATCGGGTCGGAGGAATGCGGTGTTTCGTAGATCTCGCCTTTGCGGTCTACGAACTCGGGTGCAGGCGGTCCGGTAGGCGCTGGTTGCCCCGCGGGTCGGCTCGGACCAGGCGGCTTGCTCCGCATTGGTATCCTCCTAGAGCGTAGAGCGAATGGTTGTAGATCCATTTGTCTTAAGTCCGTTGAGCCACAGTGAGCGCACTGAAGGCAACCCCTTTGCCACGTTTATTCTGCCCTAGATAGGTTCAGAAAAGCTCCTGCCCACACTACTTCTTCTTCTCTTCGTTCTCCTTCCCCTTCTCCTTCTCTTTTCCTTGGCCCTGTTGCTGCTCTTGCTGCTCGACGATAGCGTCGAGCTCTTCCTGGGTGGTGACCACGACGCCGTCGGGGATGCTGGCGCCGTCGGGGATCTCGAGTTCCAACTCGCCATCCTCGTTCGGCGGGCCTTGGATAGTGACGTCGTCACCTATGACGACATCGTCGCCGACCCTGACCCGGAAGACGACCGAATCGTCCCCGACCGTGACGTTGTCGCCAATCTCTAAAGGCCCGTGAATTACCGAGTCGTCTCCGACAGAAAGACTGTCGCCGACCTCGACGTTCGTGCCCTTCAGGGCGTGAAATGTCACCCGCTCCTCGAACTCCGCATCCTCGCCTATGATTATCGGAGAGCCCTCGTCGGCGCGAATTGCCGTGCGTTCGCCGACTTTGGAACCACTTCCGAGCTGCACGTCGCCCAGGATACGCACGAACTCCCCGAGCTCGGCGTCGTTGATCTCCGGCTCGACCCGCTCCGCGTTGAAGGAGGTCGTCGGGTTGGGTCCGACTCCCACCACGTTGTCGTAGCCCTCCTCCTCATAGAGCGTGATGTAGCTCTCGGCGAACTCCGCGTTGACGTCGAGTACCTCTTGTTTGAACTCTTCGTTCGCCTCCGTGATGCTCTCCAAAGCGTCGGCATCCTCCTGGGCCGTTGTCTCCGCTCCAGGGGGCACCAGGGCATCTTCGGGAATCGTCACGTTCTCTATGAGGGCGCCGGCGGAGATCAAGGCTCCGTCCTCGATGGTGGAGTCTACGATCTCTGCGTCGAAACCGAGGAAAGCGAAATTGCCTATCGTTGAGTCCCTTACTATGGCGTGATGCGCCAGACTGGTCTCGTCGCCGATCCTAGAAGAGTCTACGAGTGAACGGACGATGACGTTGTCCTGGGCATTGGTCTCGTTGCCGATGTCGAGACGCTGGTCCGGGGCCGCGCGCAGCACCGTGTTGCTGGCTATGAACGACCGATCCCCGATATAAACGTCACCAAAATCTCCACCAGGGGACTTATGTAGCTGGTTCCGAAGATGGTTTCGCCGGCTACGATGGCCGTACCTTGCCCGCCCTCCGCGCCACCGGCTGTCTCGCCACCTGTGGTTTCACTGGCCGACCCGGAGCCCGACTCCGTGTTCTCTCGCTCTCCCGGAGCTCCGCCTTTGTCTTCGGTTCCGCCACACCCGGTGACGATCAGCACTGCGATCATGGTCAATAAAACTGAAAATCCCCTGCGAACCATCTGCTCCCTTTCCGCGCCACGTGTCAAAGCGCGCTCCGCAAAATCCATTGCGCAATTTTTCAAACGAGAATTAGAGACATCGCAGAATACCCTAAACTAGCCCTGCAAACCTCTCAACAACTCCCGAGCCTGCCGGAGCTGCTCCTCGACCGAGCCGGGAGACGTGGAGCCGGAGGACTTCTTGTTCGCGACGCTACCCTCCGGTGTAAGCAGCTCGCGCGGTAGATTTGCTAGCGTCGGGTGAGCAGCGGTGAGATCCTCGTCGGAGACGTCTTCGAGCCTGATTCCCTTTTCCTCGCAACGCCGCACGAGCTGTCCTACCGCACGGTGCGCCTCCCGGAACGGTACCCCTCGCGCCGCGAGGAAGTCCGCAAGCTCCGTCGCCAGCGCGAATCCGCCCGCCGCCCGCGCCATGCGCTCCCCATCGAAAGAGGCGGTGCGTAGCATCTCCGGCAACACGGCAAGTATGCCGAGGACCGAGTCCACCGAGTCGAAGAGAGGCTCCTTGTCCTCCTGGAGGTCTTTGGAGTAGCCTAGAGGCAGGCCCTTGAGCGTGATGAGGAGAGCGTTCAGGTTGCCGATAAGGCGTCCCGCTTTGCCGCGCATCAACTCGTAGGCATCGGGGTTCTTTTTCTGGGGCATGATCGAGGAGCCCGACGAGTAGGAATCGTCGAGCGTGGCGAAACCGAACTCCGAAGAGGTCCATGTCACCCACTCCTCCCCGAGCCTGCTGAGATGTACTCCGAGCACGGCTAGAGCGTAGAGCAGGTCGAGGGCAAAGTCCCTCTCGGAGACGGCATCCAGCGAGTTTACTAGCGGCTGCATGCCCAAAGCCCCGGCCGTGAGCGACGGGTCTATGGGATGCGGTGTGCCGCCCAGGGCAGCCGCGCCCAGAGGCGAGACGTTCGCCGCCTCCCGCGCCGCGTAGAGGCGCGTCAGGTCTCGCTCGAAAGCCCGAAAATGCGCGAGGAGGTGGTGAGAGAGCAGGATCGGCTGCGCCCGCTGCAGATGCGTGTAGCCGGGGAGTATAAGGTCCTGGCGCCTCTCCGCGACCTCGAAGAGGGCACGCATGGTTTCGAGCAGGGCGTCGCTTATGCTCGCGGCGGCGTCCCGGACGAAGAGGTGAAGGTCGAGGGCAACCTGATCGTTGCGGCTCCGGCCGGTGTGGAGCTTGAGCGCCACTTCGCCGGAGACCTCGCGCAACCGTCGCTCCACGGCCGTATGCACGTCCTCATCAGCGAGCGTCCACGTGAAGCGCCCCGACTCGACTTCCTCCAGCACCGCGCCCAGACCCCGTACCAGTTCCTCCGCCTCTTCGGTGGAGATTATCCCCTTCTCGCCGAGCATACGAGCATGAGCAATAGAGCCTCGTATGTCGTACGGAGCGAGCCGGACGTCGAAGGAGATGGAGGCGTTGAGATCCTCGAAGGCTTCGGCCGGCGAAGCACCGAACCTGCCGCCCCAGAGTGGACTCTTTTCTCTCTCGCTCATGGGCTGCAGTTTAGACGAACAGCGGATAGGCCGCGTCAATCAGTCTGCTCCAGCGAACTGTTGTTTTGATCTAGGCGCCAAGAGATCAGACAATTTCGCGGGCCACCCACGCGGCTCTTCATACACTCCAATCGTTCCCGACAGAGGTTGTCCCGTGGAGGGGTAATCCGCGAGGATCGCGCATCCGTAAATCGTTCCGTATGCTGGTCATGACGGGGCGCGGACGGGATGTACTGATAGCGAGGAATGGTTCATTAACCAAAGGTAGTGTCGGATACAGTTCTTTCCCTGTCGTACCGATAACATCAAGAATCGGTTTAGGAGATAGAATGATAAACGCGTGAGGAGGTTCGACCACATCCTGGGTGGATGCCAACCTTCTTCCGACTCGAACGGAGACGAGATGAGCGTGGAGAATGAAATCGAGAGGCACGTGTGGGAGGCGGACCTCCACCTCCTGAGATCGATCGTCGAGAACGTCAACGACGCTATCCTGGTGACAGAGGCCGAGCCGGTCGAAGAGCCTGGGCCAAGGATCGTCTACATCAATGAGGCGTTCACAAGGGCGACCGGTTACACCATGGAGGACGTGGCCGGCAAGACCCCACGCATATTACAAGGACCCGAAACAAGCCAGGCGGCGCGCGACGAGATCAGAACCTCGCTGAATAGATGGAAGCCGGTGCGGATAGAGATCCAGAACTACCGCAAGGACGGTACCGATTTCTGGGTCGAACTGAACATCGTGCCGGTCGCCGACGAGAACGGTTGGTTTACTCACTGGGTCTCCGTGCAGCGCGACGTTACGGAGCGCAAGCGAGAAGAGGAGGAACGGCGCAGGAACGAGGAGCTGTTCCGCAACGCCCTCGCAGAGCAAGCCTCAGACATCGTTACGATCGTCGAGGCTGATGGCACAGTGCGTTACGCGAGCCCCTCGATCAAGAACGTGTTGGCCATAAGGCCTGAGGAGATGCTCAGTAAGAACCTCTCCGCTTACGTTCACCCGGACGACGTGGAGAGGGTGTCGGGAGCGGTGGCCGCGAGGGCGAGCAACCCAGGGGTGGGCAAGCCTATCGAGCTACGCGCCAGGCACCGGGATGGCTCCTGGCGCCACCTCGAAGCCGTCGGCACCAACATGCTCGATGACCCGAGCGTGCGGGGGGTGGTGGTCAACGCCTGGGACGTCACTAGCCGTAAGCGAGTGGAGGACGAGTTGCGCCTGAAGGACCGGGCCATCGCCGCCTCCTCCAACGGCATCATCATCACCGACCCGAACCGGCCCGACAACCCAATCATCTATGTCAACCGGAGGTTCGAGCAGATCACAGGCTACTCTGCGGAGGAGGCGACCGGGCTCAACTGCCGCTTCCTGGCCAACGCTGACAGGGACCAATAAGGCCTGGACGAGCTACGCATTGCGATCAAGGAGGGACGCGAATGGTCGGGTCCTCTGCGCAACTACAAAAAAGATGGCACTCTGTTCTGGAACGAGCTGTACATTGCCCCAGTACGTGACGAAGCCGGACATATAGCTAACTTTATCGGGGTGCAAAAGGACATCACCGAGCGTAAGCTCCTCGAGGAGCAACTCGCTCACCAGGCCTTCCACGATCCTCTGACGGACTTGCCGAACCGGGCCCTGTTCCTCGACCGCTTGAGCCATGCCCTCAAGCGGTCAAAGCGGCGGGGGGATAAGGTAGCCGTCCTGTTCATGGACTTGGACAACTTCAAGGTCACCAACGACTCTCTAGGCCACGAGGTAGGAGATGATCTGCTGATCGAGGTGGCCGGGCGCCTCTCGCAGTGTCTCAGACCCACGGACACCGCCGCACGCCTCGGTGGGGACGAGTTCGTCGTCCTGCTCGAAGACATTGAGGACACGAACGAGGCAAATAGAGTAGCGAAACGGATCGCGGAGACACTGCGGTTGCCTCTGTACATCGAAGGCCACGAACTATCTGTCACTACCAGCATAGGGATCGCCTTCGGAGGGTCGGACGAGGACCTTCCGGGTAGCCTGCTGCGGAACGCCGACCTTGCCATGTATCGGGCCAAGGAGGCGGGCAAGAATAGTCAAGCCATGTTCGAGTCGGGTATGGACGTCCGTGCCCTGAAGCGTCTGCGACTAGAGGAAGATCTCCGTCGCGCCCTGGAGCGGGAAGAGTTCAGAGTCTATTACCAACCCGAGGTGTCGCTGGAGAACGACCGGATCGTGGGCTTCGAGGCCCTGGTGCGCTGGGAGCACCCCGAACGCGGCCTGGTACCCCCCCTGGAGTTTATCCCACTGGCCGAGGAGACCGGGCTGATCGTCCCCCTCGGCCAGTGGGTTCTGGAGGAGGCCTGCCGTCAGACCAGGGAGTGGCAAGAGCTATACTCGGGCTCCGCTGATCCATTGCCCATAATAAGCGTGAACCTCTCGGCGAGGCAGTTCAAACAGCCCGATCTGGCCGAGACTATCGCGCAAGTCCTACGTAAGAACGGTCTAGAGCCGCGTAGCCTGATCCTGGAGATCACCGAGAGTATGATGGTTACGGATGTAGACTCCATCATCGCCACGCTCCAGGAGTTGAGGGAACTGGGAGTGAGGATCGCTATCGATGACTTCGGTACGGGCTACTCCTCGCTTGCCTACCTCAAGCGCTTGCCCGTCGACTACCTGAAGATAGATCGCTCTTTCGTCGACGGCCTCGGGCGAGACCCGACGGATAAGGGCCTAGTATCGGCGGCCCTTACGCTGGCGCACACCCTGGGCCTGGAAGCGGTCGCAGAAGGAGTCGAAACCGCCGATCAACTCGCGCACCTGCGTGAGCTAGGGTGCAAGCTAGCCCAGGGTTACTACTTCTGGAAGCCTTCCCCCAGCGAGAGGGCCTCGGAGCTCCTGGCGGCCCGGTTTCCTCCCTAGCGCCCCGCCGCACCGCTCAGGATAGAAACGCTCAGCTTCTCGAAGACCTCAGCCGGGGACGCTCCAAAACTGCCGCCCCGGTGTGAAACTGTCTCTCTCGCTAAGGGCGGCAGTTTTGACGAACAGCCGGCAATGGCTTCACACAGCGTTCTCGCGCCTCTCTCTCAGCATCGGTACAATTTGTTACAACGTCTCGACGCGAGGAGGTTGATGGTGAGGGGTCTTTTCGGGATGTCCTACCGGGTCTTGGTCGGGATGTGGAAGCTGGTGCTCCGGTACTGGTGGGTAGCCCTGGTAAGTCTTGGTTTCCTACCGGCGCTACTCTTCTCCATCGTCCTCTTTGGCTGGGTCGCAGAAGCGGACTGGTCTTGTTCCACGATAGAGTTCGGCGCCGAGGGTAGCCAGTATGGCGGTTGTTCGACAATCGCGGGTGAACTCATTGCAGTTGTAGTGGTCGCCTGGGCTGCACCGCTCTTCGTGTTGTTGGCTCTGCTGTACCTTCTGAGGCGTGCCCGTCAAGGCGAAGATGACCGGGGAGGCTTCTCGGGCGTCACAAGAGGCGGCGAAGCAATTGTAGATCCGACAAGCATCTTTGTGAAGGCTACGGCCGTCCTCGTGGGGATTGCTAACGTGCTCGTTATCGGAGACCCACGCGGGGTGTTCTCGGAGGGCGGTCCGCCCTTACTCGGGACCTTTCTCCTGGCGATGGTAGCCGGGCTCGCGGCCTCGGAAATCGTCCTGAGAACCGGAAGACCAGCCTTGAACGGCGGCTTTTTCGCCCGCTACGGCATTACGGTGCTCGGGATATGCCTCGGCGGCGCGATCCTCGGCGGCGCGATCCTCGGGGGGTCGTCCTTAGCGCTCGGGTTGTTAACCGGCCAGCCCGGTCCGTACGACAACCTCCCACTCCTGGTTTATGCGGCCCTTGCATACGGATTGATAGCGGCCATAGTCGGAGGGGTGTTGGGCGTTGAGGTCTGGTCCTCGCCTTCCCACTGGCGGCTATCCTCGGGACGTTTCGCAGGCCACCGCGCGTTCGGAGTCGCGGCTTCTCTCTTCCCAGCGTGGCCCTGCGCTCTCTCCTGACGGTTGCCACAGTCGTAAGCTACGCTACGGCAACACCCGGAACGCCCACACCTGGGCCGCCGGAGCGAGCAGGTCTTCCCCAAATGGCTTGCCTGTCTCCTGCCCGGAAGGCTACGAGGATGTAGGAATCTTCAATGGAATCGGGGACGACAGTCTCCCAGAGTTCGAGATGATCGGGGAAGGGTGGCGCTACGTCTATGCCTCGACGGGCTCCGGAGCTTTGGAGATACAGGCGCTGGACGAAGCCGGTAATACGGTGCCGTTCTCCACTGTCTCCGGTGTAGCCGGAGACGAAGGCCCTAGCCCTCGGATCGAAGCCCAGGGCACTTTCAGCTTGAAGATAGACGCGGACGAAGAGGTCGGTCACACAGTGAAGGCCTGTGATGAGACGGACCCCAGTGGCAGAAATAAGGGCACCATAGCATTCGACGATTCACAGTAGGGAGTCCGTCCGGATTCCCGTGCCGCCGGAGAAAGCCCGGCGGCACGGCTCTCTCACCTATACTCGTATAGTGGCTTGAGTTGTCTGTTATCCGGCCTTGCGGGCAGGCTCGCTTGAATTGGCGTACAGCGTGTCTCTTTGATACTTCCTGACAGCGGACTTGAGGGTGCTGAGGCCGAGGGTGGCGTTGCGCGTGCGGCTGCCGACGGCCTCGCGGCCCACGCGGTCCACAAAGGCTTCGTAGTCGAGGGCGATGACCTCGTCCATCGAGAGCCCTTCGTCGAGTACCTGTTCGAGGATCATACTGGTGGCGGCCTGGCTGATGATGTCGCCCTGGCCGGTGAAGGAGAGGCCACCTATGCGCCCCTCCTCCCCAATCAAGTAGATCACGACCGAACCACCACACTCGGGACTACCGCCGGGCATGACCACATCCGCATCCTCTAGTATCCCCTGATAGCGAGGGTCCTGGTAATGCTGCAGGAGCACCGCTATCTGTTGCTGGCGGCTCAAATGCAGACTCCTTACCGCTCGATGGGGGCGCGTACGGCGTTGCCCCACTCCGTCCACGACCCGTCGTAGTTACGCACCTTGTCGTAGCCAAGCAGGTACTTGAGCACAAACCACGTGTGGCTGGAACGCTCCCCTATCCGGCAGTACGCTATCACGTCGTCGCCCTGATTGAGGCCAGCCTCGCCCTCGTAGATCTCCTTGAGTTCGTCCGCGCTCTTGAAGGACCCGTCCTCCTTGACGGCCCTGGCCCAGGGCACGTTTGCCGCCCCCGGGATGTGACCGCCCCGCAAGGCCCCCTCTTGCGGGTAGTCCGGCATGTGGAGCAACTCCCCACTGTACTCGCCCGGACTCCTTACATCCACCATGGGACCGTGCTTCTCCAGGTGCTTCTCCACGTCCTCTTTGAAGGCCCTTATCTGGGCATCGTCCCTGGTCGGTACCGGGTAGTCCTTGCTCGGGAAGGAGGGCACCTCCTGGGTCATCTCTCTGCCCTCTTGCTCCCACTTGACGCGTCCGCCGTCCATTACCACGACGTTCTCGTGCCCGAAGAGCTGGAAGACCCATAGCGCGTAAGTCGCCCACCAGTTGTTCTTGTCACCGTAAAAGACCACCGTGGTCTCCGGTCCTATTCCCTTCTCGCCCATCAGCCTGGCGAAGTGCTCCGGGTCGAGGTAGTCTCTGACCAGCGGGTCGTTGAGGTCCTCCACCCAGTCTATCTTCACGGAGTTCTGGATATGCCCTATGTCGTAGAGGAGCACGTCCTCATCCGACTCCACTATCCTTATGTTCTCCGTATCGCTGAGGTGCTCGGCAACCCAGTCGGTGCTCACCAACGCCTCCGGATGCGCATACCCCTTCTGCTCTATGTCCTGCTCCATCAGATCTCTCCTCTCCTGCAATGTCAACGGCACAGATGACTATTCTAAACCATCTCCGACAAAGTTTGTCGGGAATGGCAACGGTACGGAAAGCGGGGGTATACTGACGCGCTATGAGAGAGATTCGCGGTTACGAGGAGTTGATCGAGGACGCCGTAGGGGGACGTTTGGGGACGGAGGAGGCGTACGCTCTAGCGCGGTTCGCCTATCCGGAACCGGGGCCGGCGATGCACGCGGCGGCGGAGTTACGGGACCAGCTCTTCGGCCCCCGCATCTCCTACTCACGCAAGGTATTCATCCCACTCACCAAGCTATGCCGGGACAACTGCGGCTACTGCACCTTTGCCCACCCGCCACGACCCGGCGAGAGGGCATATCTGACGCCGGAGGAGGTGCTGGAGATAGCGCGGGCCGGGGCGGAGGCCGGATGCAAGGAGGCGCTCTTCACGCTCGGGGACAAGCCGGAGAAGCGGTATCCCGAGGCGCGGCGGGAGCTAGAGGAGCTGGGCTTTTCGAACACCATCGAGTACCTCATCCACGCTTGCGCGCTTGTCTCGAACGAAACGGGACTGCTGCCGCACGCCAATCCCGGGGTGCTCTCGGAGAAAGAGGTGCGGGCGCTGAGAGAGGTTTCAGTCTCGCAGGGGATCATGGTGGAGCAGACCTCCGAAAGGCTGCTCGGGCGGGAGATGGCCCACTGGGCCTCGCCGGACAAGGTACCCGCACGTCGTCTGGAGACCCTGGACGCGGCGGGCCGGCTTGCCGTCCCGTTCACGACCGGGATACTTATTGGCATTGGGGAGACGGTCGAGGAGAGGGTGGATACCCTGCTCGCCATCCGGGAGCAGCACGAGAGGCACGGGCACATCCAGGAGTGCATCGTTCAGAACTTCCGGGCCAAGCCGGGGACCAGGATGCAGGGAGCGCCTGAGCCCCCGGAGAGCGAGATGCTCGCGACCATCGCTCTCGCCCGGTTACTCTTGCCGGAAGATATGACCGTACAGGCACCGCCGAACCTGGCGGAGGCAGCGCGGAACGGCGCTCCCCCTTACGCCCGGTATATAGACGCCGGGATCAACGACTGGGGCGGCGTCTCCCCCGTCACTCCGGACCACGTAAACCCCGAGCGGCCGTGGCCGCACCTCACCGAGCTGGAATCCGCCACGGAGAGCAGAGGCTACCTGCTCCTCGAACGGCTCGCCCTGCATCCCGCCTACGCGGCTAATGCTGAGGCGTGGGTGGACGAGGGGCTACGCTCCCGCGTGTGGGCGGCGATGGACGCCGAGGGCTTCGCGCGCGTTACGTCCTGGGCGCCGGGTACGACGGAGGAGGTCCCGGCTGGGACGGTCAGGGAAGTGCGCGGACATCGGCCCTCGAAGATGCGGCCCGAGTTCGTCCGGGCGCTCTCGGGGGCGGGTGAGCGGGACCTGGACCACGCAGAGATAGCCTTGCTGTTCACCGCCCGTGGTATGGAGCTTTCAGAGTTGTGTAAGGTGGCTGATGAGTTGCGGCGCGTGGTAAACGGCGACGAGGTTACCTACGTCATCAACCGCAACATCAACTACACCAACCAGTGCTACTTCCAGTGCCGCTTCTGTGCGTTCTCCAAGGGCCCGAAGTCCTTGAACCTGCGCGGCGACCCATACCTGCTCGACACCGCCGAGGTCGCGAGGCGCGCCCGCGAGGCGTGGGAGAAGGGCGCTACAGAGGTGTGTATGCAGGGTGGCATCCACGGGCAGTTCACGGGACGCAGCTACCTCGAATACCTGCGGGCCGTAAAGGAGGAGGTCCCGGGGATGCACGTTCACGCCTTCACGCCTTTGGAGGTCTCTCAGGGTGCGCATACGCTTGGTATCTCCGTCGAGGAGTTCTTGCGAGAGCTAAAAGAAGCCGGGCTGGGGACGTTGCCGGGGACGGCGGCGGAGATACTGGACGATGAGATCCGGGCGGTCATCTGCCCCGACAAGGTGAACACCGCCGAGTGGTCGGACGTAATGCGCGCGGCTCATGCCCTCGGGTTACGCTCGACGACCACGATCATGTTCGGGCACGTGGAAGGCCCGATCAACTGGGCGCGGCATCTGCTGGTCCTCCGGGACATACAGGCCGAGACCGGCGGGTTCACCGAGTTCGTCCCGCTGCCGTTCGTACACATGGGCGCCCCGCTCTTTCTGCAGGGCCGCTCCCGGAAGGGTCCGACCTTCGCGGAGACGGTCAAGATGCACGCCGTCGGGCGTATCGCGCTGCACGGCTACATAGACAACGTGCAGGTCTCCTGGGTCAAGATGGGCTCCGAGGGGGCGAAGCTGTGCCTGGAGGCCGGCTGCAACGACCTCGGTGGTACGCTGATGAACGAGAACATCTCCAGGGCGGCCGGGGCGAGCCACGGCCAGGAGATGCTGCCCGAAGATCTGGAGCAGATGATCCGGGAGATCGGGCGTACCCCCCGTCGTCGCACCACGCTCTACGGTACGCCGGAGCGGGCGTCTTACGTCTCGGGCTGAGGAGGCGCCCCTAGCGGTAGTTTGTTGAAGTAGGAAGGGCGCTGTGCTCCAATGGCGGTAAGGAGGTGCCGCTATGACCAAAAGGCTGCCCGTTGCCCCGTCCCCCGGTCCTTTGGAAGGGTACGCCACCCGCTTCGACGACCTCTTCCGCGCTCGCGCCCAGCGCGAAGGCTTCCGCCGCTACCTTGAGGGACTGCTGCTCCCCG
>CADCVE010000032.1 GCA_902806065.1 uncultured Rubrobacteraceae bacterium
TTGAGGTGGCCTCCGCAACAGACTACCCGGGCACGGACTATGATCTCGTGACGTTCTTCGATTCCCTCCACGACATGGGTGATCCCGTCGGGGTCGCCGCTCACGTGCTCGAAACGCTCAACCCCGACGGCACTTGGATGATAATCGAGCCCTATGCCAACGACCGGTTGGAGGATAACCTCAATCCGATTGGGCGAATCTACTACTCAGCGTCGACAGTTCTGTGTGTACCGGCCTCAAAGAATCAGGAGGTTGGCTTGGCTTTGGGCGCTCAGGCCGGAGAGAGCCGCCTGGGTGAAGTGGTTGGTGCCGGGGGGTTTGGCCGCTTCCGGAGGGCAACCGAGACGCCCTTGAACCTTGTGCTCGAAGCGCGGCCTTAGCCCTTAGAGACAGCAAGCCCTCCTAGAGGCGTAAAGGAAGTTAGAGAGGGCCAGGGTTATTTGCCCCTGGCCCTCTTAATATGCTCTTCCCTCCTTGAGTTGCCGAGAAGACATCTTGTCGGAAGGTGAGTGCATAGAGGCGGCAGCCGTCCCCTAGCGTTAACTCTCTGTAGGCGCAGAATTTCTCTCAGCTCTTGACGTTTCCGTGTTTTGTGGTCATTGTCAAGAAGAAGCTAACCGACTAGGGAAAGCGAAAGGAAAGAGAGCATCGATGATCGACGAGACAGCTGGGTTCGAACCACCGACCTCCGACGACCGCCTGATCTGGGATGTCTGGCTATCCGTCTACCAATTTCCGACCCTCGCCGTCGCCGACGCGCTCGGGGTTTTCCCGCTGCTCAAGGAGGCTTCTGCCTCGAGCGAGGAAGTCGCAGAGCAACTCTCGCTCGGACCGCGCGCAACGGAGGCGCTTCTCGGCGTCCTCACCTCGCTCGGTTTTCTCGAGCAGAGGCTAAGCCGATTCCATCTCACGGACGTGGCGAGGAACTTCTTGCTCCCGAACAGCCCCTATTACTGGGGCGGTATCTTCGAACTCGTCCGCGACATCCCCTTCACTTGCTCTACGCTTCGAGAGGCGCTCAAAAAAGATAAGCCAATCGGCTACGAAGGCGACGATGTCTGGGAGACTCACGAGCTCGATCCCGAGCAAGCCAGACTCTTCACACGAGCGATGCATAGCCACTCCTTTCCGGCCGCCGTCGGCGCAGCCCGACATGGCGACTTCACGGGCATTCGCCGCCTTCTGGACGTCGGCGGAGGCTCCGGAGCCTTCTGCATCGCGCTCGCCCAAGAGTATCCTGAGATGTATTTTACCGTCGCCGAGCGCCCGGTCGTCTGCACGCTGGCAGAGGAGTACGCGGCCCACTACAGGCTTCAGGATCGGATCGACACGGCATCGCTGGACATGTTTGGCGATCCCTGGCCCTCGGGGTACGACGCCCACTTCCTGAGCAACATCTTTCATGACTGGAGTTGGGAACGCTGTCGTCTCCTTGCCCGGCAGAGTTTCGAGAGCCTTCCTTCGGGAGGGCGGATCTACCTGCACGAGATGCTCCTTGAGGACACGCGGGACGCCCCGCTTGCAGTAACCTCGTTCTCGATGAACATGATCTTCTTCACAGAAGGCAAGCAGTTCACCGCTGGGGAACTCGAGGAGTTGCTTGGTGAAGCCGGCTTCGAGGAGATTGCGCTCACGCCTACCTACGGCTACTACTCGCTCGTCACCGGAAGGAAGCCGTGAGCAGGCTGTGCCCTTGAAGTTCTGTAAATCAGTGGTCCGCTAGAAAGGCTAACGTCCTTTCAGTTTCCGAGAAGACAAGAACCCAACAGCCCGGTTTCCGAGGAGGACTCCTCTTGGCATCTCGTGAAAAGACTGGGGAGGGCCGCCCGGGGCCGGTGGTATCGCCGTCTACCACTAGCGTCGCTCCCGGCGGGTAACGCCCCGACCCGCGTGCCACGACTCTATGACGAGGTGATCGGCTGGGTCCCCGAGGCGGACGACGACCACCTCGTTGATGTCGGCACGGAAGAGGTGGGAGGGCCCTGGCGGGGCGTCGGCCCCGACGATCGCCGCTTTGCGCTCGGGGTCGGTAACCTCCTCGATGCGGCCGGCCAGCTTCGCGTCGCCCGTCCAGTCCGGCGGGTCTGCCGATCCGCTGTGCAACGCGAAGCGGGGGTCGCGCCGGAGGTCGAGTGCCTTCAGCGCCCGCCACATGCTTCCGAACCACAGCTCCCCGTCGGCGAAAGCGACTTCGGTTCCGCTGATACGCGGGGAGCCATCATGCCGGAGTGTAGCGAGGGTTTTGTGGATGTGGGCATCCAGGAAACCGCGAGCCAAGGCGGCGATCTCAGGGACCTCGGCTTCTACATCACTCCAACTAGGCACGGCTGGCCCATGATACTCGGGGGTCGGCTGCAGCGCTCGGGCCGCTTCGTCCCGATCCTAAAGCATTACGCCTGACAAAGGTGAATATGGGTTTCCGGGAGATGCATAGAACAGGAAACTGAGTTTCCGAGAAGACATGCCCTCTCGGCTAGAAGTCCGGTAGACCGAAGAGCTTTGCAAACTCGGAGTAGGCATCCCTCTCGTCTCCTTCGGAACGGATGCCTACGTACACGACCTCAGCGAGCTGGTCGCCATTCTCCAAGGTGAGGAGTCGCCAAACGATTCGGTAACGGCCGCTGTGAATGCCCCGATAGCCTTGTAGAGGGCTTCGTAGGGGATACCCTGCGCTCGCCGGCGCAGCCTCTATGGTGCCCATCTTTCTAACTGCCTGCTTCTGGATCTTCAGAGGAAGCTCGAGCAGACTCTCCACGCCTATCCTGTTGATCAGTAGCTTCCTCTTAGGGTTGTTCCCCCTCAAGATCTCCTACCTCTCCGACCATGCTCTCCACCTCGGAGAGCGTGAATCTCTCTCGTTCGTCGTCTTCGCCAGACGCTTCCCGGAGAGCCAGCATTGCCCTCTCGTCGTTCAGGATCTTCTGAGTTTCAAGCTCTCCGACGAGCTCCACGTAGGCGTCTTGCAGCCTTCTGAAAACGTCCGCATCAATCACGAAAGCCTCCCGGCCCTTCGTGCCCTTTATGATGAACGTGCGTCCTTTCTCGACCTCCTCCAGCATGTGCGTGATCTCATTCCTGGCCTCGGCTACACCGAGCACCTCAGGAAGCTTCAGCATCCTATATCCCTCCTTCTCACCGACCCTCGATTAACCGCTCGAGCAAGCGCCTGGGACTCCGCCTCGATTGTCCGCTCGAGTGCGCGTATCATTAGTGTACATTATTATGTACACATCTGTAAGCAGATAAGATTGTTTTCTACCCGTTCCCGTACGTACGGACACCCGCGAAGATCCCACTACCGTAAGTACAAGGCTTTACCCCGGTCCGATAGAGGGTAAGGCATCGGACCGGAGATATGAGGCATCCTCAAAGTATTATGGGACGCTCGTTCGGCGGCGCTAGATGCGCTAAACAAGGCGATGGAGGGCCGCCAGGGTAAGAGAACGGACCTGCGCCCCGCGACTTACTCGAAGACTAGACCACGGCAACATTGATCCGGGGCGCACTCAAAGCACCACATATGCGTTCCGTGGACTCTTTACTTGCAAACACGTACCCCTTTCTGTACACTAGCGGACATGTCCGGTTTTGTCCGCAAAAGGAGGTAGGGTGGAAGAGCGCCATTTGTCGCTCAACGAGGTGACGCAGCTCTTGGGTAAAAACGAGCGCACTATCCGGCGGTGGGTTAAGTCGGGGAAACTAAAAGCCTACAAGCCAGGTCGGGACTACCTGATTCCAGAGAGCGCGGTCAGGGAGCTAATAGAGAGAAGTGAAGTCTACCCAAAAGCACAGTTGGGGCTGCCATTTGAGGACCCGGAGGAGGTCCTGGCGGAGCAGCAGCGCCAGCGTTTTCTACAGCAAGCTCCGTCGAAAGACGAGCGCGTGCAGCAGCTCAGGAAGATAGCCGAAATAGCAGCCGGCTATGCCGGCCGTTGGCACGAAGAGCGGGGGCGTGTAGAGAAGGAGGGCACGTATCCATACGGTAAATCCATCGAGATGGGCCAGCTTCAGGAAGGGTTCTTCGAGGCTATTACCAACCGTGGAGTATACCCGTACATGGTCTGGGTTATCAGCGAAACCCCAGATGTGTCATCGGCAGAGCGCGAGGCTTGCCACAATCTCGACGATGCTCTTTCAGATATGCTGGACGAGATCATCCGCATGCGTCAGGTCGAAACGTTGAACAAGCAGCGTGCTAACGCTGACGCAGTGCGAGGTCTGGAAGACATTGAGAAGTCTTTTGCTCGCGCACCGCAGGAACGCGCAAGCTAATCAGATGAGCAGGCAAAGAAAAGGGTCCCGCCGACCAAGACAGGGACCCCAGACCACATCCACGGAGGATTATACCCGATGCAAGCGACCAGCACGCTGGTGATGTACGACTTACGTGACCCCGAAGCATGGATGAGAGCCCATCGAGAGCGCGCGGCTTGGGGTAAGAGGCGCACGACCGTTTACGTTCTCGATCCAGATCACGTAGTCTTGGAGTTTAGGGCCGGCGGAGCACTGGAGGCTTCCGCATGAGCGGCGCCAGGGGAGAAGCCGTCACCTATCACCGGCGAGGTTTGTGTCCCATCCCCGTCAAGGAGCGCTCCAAGCAAACTAGCCTCGTCGAACTCGCCCCTTACCTGAGCAAAAGGGCGACGAAAGAGGAGCTATCTTCCTGGTCGTGGCCGGGGGTGGGAATTGTCACCGGGCCGGTATCGGACATCCTTGTACTCGACGTAGACGGGTCCGAAGGAGAAGCCGAGCTCAAGAAGTACGGCCACCCAATCACGCCGATGGTTCGGACGGCTAGCGGGGGGCTTCATCTCTACTTCCGGCACCCAGACGCAGAGGTAAGGACCGGGATCCGAGTCGCGCCCGGCCTGGACGTGAAGGCCAGCGGTGGCTATGTCGTAGCTCCGCCCTCGGTGGGCTCGAACGGTAAGGCTTACGAGTGGCTTGTCTCGCTAGAGGACGCCGATCTCGCTAACCCCCCCGAGTGGCTAATGCGGCTTTTGGAGCGGCCGAAGCGGAATGGCATAGCCGGTCCTGTCGGGGAACGCATACCATCCGGGCAGCGGAACAAAGAGTTGACTAGCCTCGCGGGAACCATGAGGCGACGAGGGATGGACGCGGCCGAGATCCTCGCCGCTCTTGAGGTTACGAACGAGCGGCGCTGCATGCCACCCCTAGAAGCCGACGAGCTCGGGAAGATAGCCGAAAGTGTGTCCCAGTACGAGCCCGCCGGCGACGTGATCTCAGTCTCCTTCGGCAAACATGGTGGAGGAGGGTCTCCACCGGAGCGCTTCCACCTCACCGAGATGGGCAACGCTGAGAGATTCATCGCACAGCACGGGGAAAGCGTGCGCTACTGCAAACCGTGGGAGAAGTGGCTCGTCTACACCGGGATCCGGTGGGAACGAGACGAAATCATGTTGGTGAACAGGCTCGCCAAAGAGACGGTGCGCAGCATCTACCGTGAGGCAGCCAACGCCGAGACGGAGGAGGGCAGGAAGGCCCTAGCCAAGCACGCCGCGAAGTCCGAAAGTGCGGCCGCTATAAAAGCAATGCTCGAACTGGCGAGGCACGAAGTTCCGGTTCTACCCGACGAGCTGGATGCACACTCACACCTCATAAACGCTCTCAACGGAACGGTAGACCTCAAAAGCGGCGAGTTGCGGAAGCCCCGGCGGGAAGACCTGCTCACCAAATTGGCGGGAGCAGAGTACCACCCGGGAGCGGAAGCGCCAACCTGGGAGGCTTTCTTAGAGCGCGCCCTGCCGAGTGCAGAGTTGCGTGGGTTCGTGCATCGCGCTTCTGGCTATAGCGCGACCGGGGACACCTCGGAACAATGCATCCTCATAAACCACGGTGCCGGTGCCAACGGCAAAAGTACGTTTCAGGAGACTCTGGCTGCCGCGCTGGGAGATTATGCAACTCGCACCCCAACAGATATGCTCATGGCGAGGCGTTTCAATGGGGTACCCAACGATGTCGCCCGCCTCAAGGGAGCTCGTTTCGTAGCCGCTTCTGAAACCGAAGAGGGCAGACGCCTAGACGAAGCACGCATCAAGGATCTCACTGGTCAAGACACCGTAAGCGCCCGATATATGCGCGGCGAGTGGTTCGATTTCAAGCCAACGCATAAACTCTGGCTCTCCACCAACCACAAGCCTGAGATCCGTGGCACCGACAATGCCATTTGGCGGCGCATCCGGCTGATTTCGTGGGGCGTGACCATTCCGCCGGCGGAACAGGATCGCAAGCTGCCCGAGAAGCTCCGCACTGAGTTGAATGGCGTCCTGGCCTGGGCGGTAGCGGGTTGCCTTCATTGGCAGCGAGAAGGTCTCCGAGCGCCCGAAGAGGTCCGGAGGGCAACCGGTGAGTATCGAGCCGAGATGGACGTTCTTGCTGCGTTCTTGCGGGAAGAGTGCGCCGCCGTGGAGGGGGAGAGTACGGCTGCTACCGTGCTGTACGAGGCTTACAGAGAGTGGTGCGGTGAGACGGGAGAGCGTCCCGAGAAGCAACGCAAGTTCGGGGAGCGGCTCAAAGAGAGGGGATACGAGAAGCAGCGAATCACCAGCGGGACGAATAAAGGGAAGTACGAATATCTCGACATCGCCCTGATTAGAGGTCCCGTCAGAGTCAGAGTAAGCGGTGAACCGTTGGGGCAGCCAGGGGAGGCGGGTGGACGATCGTTCACTCAACATTCGACCGTAGAAAATACCAGCAAATCACGAGAAAATGTAGCCGGTAACGGAAGAGCAGGTGAACAAAGTGAACCGAAAACCGGTATAAGCACCGGGGAAATAGAGTCTCATGGGATTATGTCAGAAAAAGGTTCACTCCGTTCACTCCGTTCACCGCTTCCCTCTGAAACAGAAGAAGAAGACTTCTCCGAGTTGCAAGACCTCTTCGATACCGACGAGCGAAGTGAAGAATGAAGGCCCGCACAGCTGTCGTGGAGCTGCTCAAGGCCGCCCCCGATTGGCGCGCCTTCTTCAAGCGGTGCTGCGAGACGAGTCCGCTACGCCTCCGCTCTCAGGCGTGGCAGTGGCGCGAGGAGCTGGCCGACCGGGGCCAAGTCTTCGAGCTGGCCGATCTCGAGGACGTTCTCATGGCCCTGGCCCGCAAGGTCTTCCCCGATAGCCCCGCCGCCCAGTGGGATCCGGAGTGGGTCGATAGTCTCCTCGAGGTCGCCTTGAAGCATCTCGCGGAACTCTACTCTGGGTTGTGCAAGGTGGAGCAGGAGGCCGTTGACCTCTCCATACAGGACCCTTACGAGGAGGTGATGGTCACCGCCGGCGAGGCCAACGACCCGGCCGCATTCCGCGCAGCGTTAAGGGAATGGGAGCGGGTTAGCCTGGAGGCCCTCGACAAGGCGCGACAAGGTAAGGGGGCGGCGTGACAAGCCTACTGGTGCTTTGGTCAGTGGCGAGTGCGGCCGTGGGTGTCCTGGCGCTGGTGGTTGCCGTACGAGAGCGCAGGAGAGGGTCGAGATGGTGGCTACTGCCCGGGGTCTGCGGGGTGCTCCTAGTGATGAACGGCATTCTGCGGTTGGCGTGGTGGGCATGAGAGACCGCAAGGACAGAGAGCGGGATAGGGTCACGCATAAAGAAGAAGACGAGCGGCGCGCCGAAACGGACCGCCGTGGCGAGGAGCTCCGGGAAGCGTGGCGGCAGCGTCATCCGGAGGAGGACCGGTGGCAAAGCCAGGGCGACCCAAGAAAGACGGAGCGATGTGATGGCGAGTTGTGAAAACAAGGGCGTTTCACCCGCTCCTGTATCAACCAATACTCGGTGTTTTCACCGCCCCTGTTGTCACCGCTCTTGTCACTCCGGGCGCATCGGCTGGTATCGGCTGGCTGAGGGCCTGCCGCTCTCCGATAGGCACACCGTCCACATCTTGAGCAAGCTGAAGAGGAAGGCGGCGTGATGGAGACGAAAGAAGGGGCAGGGGCATGAGTTCGGTGTTCTTTCTGGGCTACGCGGTGTTGGGTATCGTATTGGGAGTTTTCACCACAATTGTTGCCGAGCGAGAGCGGAAGCGTGGCGCGTCGCGCTGGTCGTGGGTGGCGCTGTGGGCCTTCGGAATCATGTTGCTTTCCTTGAGCCTCTTGAGATTGATAGTGATGGTGTCTTCATGAGTAAAACCCCCCCCCCCGAGATGCGATGCCTGTAACCGTCGCATACGCCCTGCTCACCACGAGTTCGCCCTGCGCGATTTCGAGACCGGCCAGATCATCGGCAATTACCACGCCAGGTGCCAGGGGGCGGCCGTTAAGTACTTCAGCTCCGGCACCGTACTGCGGGCGACCGTGTACCACCCCGAGCGGTGTAACGGCGACCTGAAGGACTGCGATGGCGGGCTATCGGAGCTTGCAGCGTGAGGGTCTCGCGTCACATGGTCAAGGCCTCTCGCCTCAATAGCGGATATTCGGCTTACATAAGCTCCGCAGCCGGTTTGACCGCCGCCCGGGGTGACCATCAAACGCCATGTGAAAACGGGTGGCACACCGGGCACCTGTTGAGCAAGTTGAAGAGGCGGGCGGCGTGAGCCTCCTCGCCTTTATGTCTATCGGCTTTTTCGCAAGCACGGTATTGATAGCGGCATTTAGTGCGTGGGGCCTGACAGAAAGCGTCAACGACTGTGATGCTAGCTCCGCCTGGGTGTGGGGAGCGATGTTCCTGGCGTCCTCTCTCGTTGCCGCTTTGTGGTTCTGGAGGCTGATGTGAGGCGTGAGAGAAGACAACCTACCCGCCGCCACCGGTTGCCCGGCAAGTGGGACGGCGGCGGCTCAAAGCGGGGGGAGGGTAGTCGCAAATGACCCGATGTATCGGTTTAACCGCAAAAGGCGACCTTTGTAAGGGTGTCGCTGCGCGTGGTAGCGACTGGTGCCCCGCGCATGATCCGGCCCGTAAGGATGCCCGCCGTAGGAACGCTTCCAGGGCCGCCCGCTCCAAGCCGGGCCGGGAGATGAAAGACCTGAAGGCCCAGCTCGAAACCCTTGCCGAAGACGTGCTCGCCGACACTATCGAGCCAAAGGTTGGGGCCGTCGTCAACCAGATATTGAACACCCGTGTACGGCTTATAGAGGTAGAGCGGAAGCTCCACGAAACGGAGGAGCTGGCCCGCGAGGTCGCGGAACTCTCGGAAGCCTTCAAGCGCCAGCAGGAGAAAAAACATGGGACTTAAAGCTAAGCTCGGCAAGTTGCAGAAAGCCATGCGCGGGAGTATGGACTCGTTCGAGCTTCGGGACGGGCGGCGATACTATTTTGACCCACAGGAGACGTTTAGGAGCACGTTCATGTTTCTCGCGGACTCCCTGCAGGCGGACCATGCGCGCGAGCCCCGTCTGGAGCCGCCGGAGGTCCTTCGAGCGGTGGCGGATGCCAGGGACCGGAGAACGGCGCTTGAACGCGTCATGGGTGGCTATCCTCACCTGCCGCTGGACCAGGAGGCTCTTGTCGAGCGTGGTCAACTCGTGCCCCGAAGTCTAGTAGCGGGCGGGGAGTATGATGGGTTGGAGGACTTCTCGGAGGGAGTTCCCCGGTGACCTTCCGATAATCCGATAATACTTTATGGTGTGGTTCCTCTCACTGTAGCGTCATAGGTACCCGACCGGTTCAAAGCCGTGCAAGGCGGTGCCTCCTCATGGTGAGGGAAGAGCCTGAATATTTGATGTTTATGGTTCTACAAAGCTGAAGATGGGATTTACCCGCTGGACGTTTTCACTATCTGTCACTATTTGAAAACCCATCAGCCTCGAGCTTGCCGTCTCCCGGCTTGCGAGAGGACTGCTAAGGTCGATGATGTACCCCGAACCCGATCCACGCTGACACGCGACGCCACAATCCCCGCTCGCCTCGCTCCAGGGGCGCCTCACTGCCGCCGTGGCGTTCGCCGTGGTGTTCCCTGTGGCCGCGTACCATTCAATACGGGCTTTCTGCTTGGAAGAAGAAAGCCTGCTTTAAAGGTCGGGAGGTCTGATGACGCCATGAAGAAAACGCTTGACAGCAAGGACCTCTTCGTCCGGCCGATCGGCAAGGGTGAGATGCTTTCCGCAACCGCACCCGAATTCCGAGCGCCCCTCCAAGCGCCAGTCTTCCTCTTGTCCGAGAAGTATGAGCCTGTCGCCACACTGGCAGTCTAGGACGATACGCCCCGAACACTCCAGGGTGCGTTCCTCTAGCTCCGGGTGGTCCCCCACACTTCCCCCTTACACTCCTTGGCTTCGCTGGCCCAGGTCTCCTGGCGTTCGCCAGAGAGCGAGTCCTGTTCGGCGGCGCGGAGGGGGGGTGCGCCGCCGATAGTTGTCAGTTTACCCGAGTCGTAGGAGCCAGGATGCGCCTCCGAAGACTGACCCCCTCCGGCAGTCCCAGCAATGCACATCCCGGCAAGCTACGCGATTAGCATTTTGCACCTCTTCCAGCAGGATGCAACGTCAACCAGACTCACCCCCTGATCGACCTTACCTAACCCTCAATCTAAGCATCAGAGGTGCCGGAGGTCTCGCTGGAGCCTGGAGTACGTAACCTGCCCGGCGTGGCGGCGCCTTTGTGGGTAAGATGCCCGGCTATGACAGACGAGCGGGGCCATGAGCATGGGGTTAACGAGGATGTTCAGGGCACTGGTAGGCTTACAATAACCGAAGCGGCCACTTTACTAGGTGTTCATCCCAACACAGTGCGGGGGCGTGTTAAGGCGGGTCTCTACGATGCCGAGAAAGTCTTTACAGAGAACGGTTTTACGTGGATGATCGACCGTAACAGTTTGATTAACCCGCCCCTACCAAGCGCTTCACAACAAGACCCCTCTCAAGCTGTTAACCCGGTCGGTGGTACGGGCACCACTCCTATAGAGCTTGTACAGGACTTGTTAAGGCCGTTTGTAGAGGATCTTGGTAGGGTCAGAGAGGAGTTGGGAGCCGAGCGGGTACGTCGTGAACTGGCTGAACGCGAACGTGATGAGCTACGCCGCCAGCTAGAGGCTCTGACATTGCCGCGAGACGAGCCACACGCCCCGGAGACGGACACCGAGGAGCCGGAGGGTACAGAGACCCCAACCGACCGGGGGCAAGCGGAGGAGCCCGTACAGCGGCGCTCCAGTTGGTGGCGGCGGTGGTTCGGGTTTGACAACCCGGGGGGCGGGTAGCTATCGAGCCCGGCGGATTCCGACCCATCCTTGCCGCCGGGTTACACACCTCGCCCTTGTAGATCGACAACTGCAACGAAAAGTGCAGTTGTCATTGCGCAATGACAGATCAGTTACACACCTTGCCGGTGTCGATCGCCCTCTGCAAGCGACCTTGTAACACGAGAAGATGCTTATATGAGTTTCCTATTCGCGCAAACTTCTCGAAAATTCGGTGAATAAGACCAAGTTCCGAGGAATGCGCACATCGGAAGCTTAGTTTCCGGTAAGGCCCCCTAGCGACAGTTCGAGCGACAGTTCGGTAAAAATAGGCACCTGACTTCGCGTGCCGTTCCTCATTACTCTCGCATTTCCGGTGCCCCACATATCCGGTGCGCTACAGCCAACTCTACCCCCACCGCGGCTACATACACCACCGTCGTCAAGAAGGCGCTCAGCGGCCACGCTAGTGTGCCTTGTATAAGTATTCCGACGACGTATGCCATCCCGAGCGCAAGGCCCACCGAGAAGAACGATAACGCTCCTGCAAGAGACTTGACGTTGCTCGGCTGGTCCTCAAGCTCTTCCCGAAAGAAGCCGGAGGCTGCGGCTGCAATCAGGGCGAAGGCGATGACTGCCCCGAGAGCGAAGCCGAATATCTCCAAGACTCCAGTATCGCTGCGAGATGTTTGCAGGAGCGCGAAGGCAGCGGTGATGCTAACGGAGTAGCCGTAAGCTGTGACGTTGTTGCGAGTAGCGGTATCGACTCCGCGCTCAAAGAGCCTTAAGAAGCCAGATCCACGTTTTTGTGGCCGCTTTTCCTCCGTCATCTGTTGATCCTCCCCGTCGTCATTATCCAGACGTACATCCCAGCCCCCCAGCATAAAGAAGAAGGTGCAAGACCACACCGCTAAGGTTTCCGGTATTCTCCGTATTCTCGAAAACTCGGGGCATAGAAAAAGCCGGGGCTGAATTAGACCCCGGCCTGTGGTGGGTTGCGGTTAGAGGCTATTTATCAGCCGCTGTATGGTTTCCCGCAGTGAAAGTCAGGCTTTGGCGAGCAGTGAAAGTCAGGCTTTGGCGAGCAGTGAAAGGCAGTGCCACCGACGTCAGCACCTGTTCTTGCGGGGGACGAGCCTCCCTGCGCATCTCCCCAAAGTAGGATTAGGAGCGGCTGCCCCTTCCTTGTCTCTATGCCACTAACGCCTATTCATCGAACTGCCTATAAGAGTAGTCTTCTCGGAAACCGCATAGCTCCGGTCCGATAAGGAGGGTACTCTGCCTGCAAAGTTGCGGGGCGCGACTTCGGATAATACTCTTACGGGACGTATTATGCTCCCTGGAGGTACTGTCCATCGGACCGGGGCTATGCAGGATACGGGTGCTTCGCCTATAGTGCCGCCTTGAAGAAAGAGGGCCGGGCGAGATAACGGGTTAACTATCAGACCAAAACATGTACCAGATGTGTGGTGACCCGGCCCCTCTATAGCAGCAGTATCCACACTCTCTCAGCCTGCACAACATCAACCTTGCTTACCCTGGATTCGATTACGCCTTCTGTGCATCAATTATCACCCTCAAGTAAAAGCTGATGCTTTTGAACCCAAACAACGAGCTGCCGAGAGCATGTCCTCTCACTGAGATGCCTTTCTCCTTGCGAAGGAACCCTCCGAGGATAAACTAGTAGAAGGATCGGGCTGGCGAGTATTACCCCCCTCCT
>CADCVE010000033.1 GCA_902806065.1 uncultured Rubrobacteraceae bacterium
GGTCAGGGTTATCGGACACGGCGTAGAGGCGAACGGCTCCTTCTACTGCTGCGCTCACTGCGCCAGTATGGCCGGTGCGACCCAGCAGGTTCAAGACCGGGCCTGAGTCTAGAAACCGTCAGGCTGTCGGGCACAGACAGGCAGCCAGGGCCGGTACCGGGGATGCTCGACAGCAGCGTGACGTTCTTGCACCAGTTGCGCGGTGCGCTGCGGAAGGCCCTATCGCCCTTGCGGGACTACGCGTAGAGCGGAGCCAGCGAGACGTTAGCGCCCATCTCGTCAATGAACACCAGCCGGCGTCCGTCGAGTTCCCCGGCGGCTCCCTAATTTTGTGAGGATTTTCAGGTGCTTTCCGCAGATGAGGGTGTACGTTTGGTTGTCGAGGACTACCTGGCTAGCATCCCGGTTGAGCAGCGGCTGCCATCTCAAAGCATCGACGGACGGTAGCGGCCCGAACGACGAGAAGCTAGGCGAGCCGCGCCAGCTTTACCTGAGGGAGCAAAGCGTCTACGTCGGCGGGGCGGATCACGCCCGAGGTAGACGTGAGTGTGTTGGCGGCGGCGCAGGCGGTGGCATAGACGGCGGCGTCGGGGACGGACGAGCCCCGTTGGAAGGCGAGGAGGAGACCAGCTGCCATGACGTCTCCGGAGCCGATAGGGTTGATTGCATCCACCCGCGGTGGCTCAACACTCCACAGCCCGCCGGAGTCGTCACCGAGCAAGGACCCGGAAGCCCCTGTTGAGACGAACGCCCACCGGGCTCCCGCATCGGTGAGCCCGGCGACGGCGTCGCGGACGTCGGGCTCGCCATTGGGCAGGTTCAAGGTGTCCGCGACTTCTTCCAGGTTCGGCTTGACCAGGAAGGGTCTTTCTTCAAGAGCGGCGCGCAACGGCGCTTTCTGGGCGTCTATGAGTACTGGCACACTGGCTTCGCGTGCGGCCTTTGTGAGCCGGGCGTAGAAGTCGTCGGGGACGCCGGGCGGGAAGGAGCCGATGAGACAGAGAGCCTGGGCTTCTTTGAGATCTTCGATCACGATCTCTTCGAGGGCGGCGATGTCCCCTTCGGAGACGGGGAGTGCCTCTTCCACTAGCTCCGTCACGGGACCATCGTTGGGGATCAAGGTCGCGCAAGTGCGCGTCGGAGCGTCGTCCTCCGTCCAGACGACCTCGTGTGGCACGCCCCGCGCCTCGAGCTCTCGCGCTACGAAGCGGCCCGGGTCACCGCCCAAAAAGGTCGCGAGCAGCGCCTGGCCTCCGAGCACCGTAACCGCACGGGCAACGTTAACCACCTTTCCCGACGCGGTAACACTTACCTTGTACGCCCGGTTCACGGCGCCGGGTTCGAGGCTCTCGAAGCACAGCGTACGTTGCATCGCAGGCGTCCCGCCGACACACAGGATCACGACAGGTCTCCCCTCAATCTCTTAGCTGGTTATTGACGGCTGATTGCTCCTCCCAGAGGGAGAACTCATCCCAGGCGCGGCCAGACGGGATCCAGGGCATCCACGAGGCCCATGTAGGTCTCGTAGGCCCCGACGTACCGTTCGCTGTTCCTCGTGTCGGGCTCGTGGATGCGGAACTTGCGGACCACGTTAGCGGTGGCGTCATTCAACGAGGCGTAGACGCCGATCCCGACTCCGGCGCATAGGGCCGCGCCTAAAGCGCCCGTCTCCCCGGCGCCGGTGACCTCAACGGTCTCGTTCAGGGCGTCGGCGAACATCTGGGACCACACCTCGCTGCCGGAGCCTCCGCCCGTGAGCCTTATACGCTTCACATCGAAGGCGCCCCGCAGCAGGTCGACGTGAGTCTTGTGGTTGAAGACGGTGCCTTCGAGGAGAGCGCGCAAGACGTGGCCGCGGGTATGCCAGCCGCGCAGGCCGAAGAAACCACCGGACGCGTCGTCGCCGTGCGGTGAGGAGTAGAGGAACGGGTGATAGAAGACCCGCGGCTCCTCGTTGATCACCCCTTCGACCTCCCGGTTGATGAACGCGAAGGGGGAAGCTCCAATCTCTTTGGAGGCTTTAACCTCCATCGGGCACATCCGCTGCACGAACCACTCCAGGTTCGTGGCGCTCGTCGGGGAGGCGGACATATTGAGGTACAGGCCAGGCTCAACGAAGTTGCGGCAGGCCACGCCCTCGACGAAGGTAGGTTCGTCATTCACGACCTCGTTGATGGACCAGGTCCCAGCGATCAGGGTAAGGTCGCCTGGCTTCATGCAGCCGACGCCCACGGAGGAGCAGTCCACGTCATGCGCCCCGGCGGCGACCGGCGTACCGGCCTTGAGACCCGTGAGCTGGGCCGCCTCTTTGGTCACCTCGCCGACCATCTCGGTGCAGCCGACTATGGGCGGAAGCATCCCGCGGACTTCCTCGAGATCGTAGAGTGAGAACGCCTCTTCAGAGTAGTCTTGCGTGCGGACATCGGTGAAGCCGCTACTTGCTTCGGAGGGATCGGTGGCAAATTCACCTGTGAGTTTGTAACGGAGCCAATCCTTCACGTACACTGCCCAGCGCGTCTGCTCTAACACCTCCGGCTGATTTTCCTTGAACCACGCCAAGAGGACAGGCGGCAGCGCCGCGAAGGGTCGCTGCCCATTGAACTCGAGTACCTTGTCGCTCACGCCCGCCTCGTCCCAGCGCGTGAGCAGCTTGTGCGCCCTGGTGTCCATGGACTGGATACCGGCGCGCACCGACTCCCCGTTCTCGTCCACGAGGTAGATGCCATCGCCATGGCCCGACATGCCGACCGCCGAGATCTCGCCACCGTCGATCTTGGCCGCCAGGATCGCCTCGCGCACCGCCGTCTGGGTGTTCTCCCAGACGGTGTTCATGTCCTGCTCGACCCAGCGTGGTTGCGGGTTTACCTGCTTGTTGTTGACGCTCCCCACACCGCGCTCGTAACCTTCCTCGTCGAACACGACCGCCTTTGTGCTCGTGTTTCCGCTGTCTATTCCGAGTAAGTACGGGCTCATGCCTTCTCCAGACTCTCGGCGTTGACCGTATTAGTCGCGTGTCCGGTCTCCGCTATCTCCTTGACCGCCTCTGCGACCATCCTTACCGAGTTCTCCCAGGTGCTCGTGGTGGTGCCGGCGATATGTGGGGTCAGGGTGACGTTCTCCAGCTTCAGCCAGGGACTGTCTTCGCCCAGAGGTTCGTCGTCGTGGACGTCGAGCGCGGCCCCGGCGATGCGGCCTTCCTTTAGAGTCTCGTAGAGGTCGTCGTAGCGGACCATGCGGCTGCGCGCGTTGTTGATGAAGTAGGCGGTCGGCTTCATCATCTCGAAGTGTTCTTTTCCGATGAAGCGCCGGGTCTCATCCGTCAGCCGCGCGTGCAGGCTTACGAAATCCGACTCGCGGAAGATCTGCTCTATCTCCTCGACCTTCTCGCCGCCGTAGGAGGAAATCGTCGCCTCGTCTACGTACGGGTCGTAGACCAGAAGTTCGACGTTAAAGCCCGAGAGGCGCGGCGCGAGCTGGCGGGCGACCTGGCCGAGCCCGATCAGGCCAACCGTACACCCGTAGAGGTCGTAGGGCATCTGCGGAAACTCCTTGGGCCACCTACCGGCGCGTATCCCACGGTCCACGCGCGCTATATCCCTCGTCTCGGCCAGCATCAGGGCGATGGCCTGCTCGGCGACCGCCGAGGCGTTGCGGCCGACGAGGTTTACGACGGCGATCCCACGCGCGGAAGCGACCTCGACGTTGACGTTCTCGTAGCCTGCGCGGGCCACGACCACGGCCTTCAGGTTCGGAGCGGCCTCCAGAACCGCTTCCGGGATCGGGGCGAAATGGACCGCTATAACCTCGGCGTCGCCGACGGCCTCGATGATCTCCTCCGGCGTCGGCACGACCTCCGGGCCGTCCTGCTCCATGACCTGCTGCAGGTGGTGCTGGTCTTCGGCCTTCTCGCCAGCCCACGAGACCTCCCGGATCGCTACGCAGTCGTCGCCTCCCATCTCCTTCTCTATGGCCTCCTTGAACCGCTTCGAGGAGAGGAACAGGTCGCCGACGCACAGAACCTCCATGCCGCTACCTCCTCACCGAAACGCCGTGTACGACCTCCCGGAGGGAGGCGGACATCTTCGCCGGGTCGTCGGCCTGCCAGACGTTCCTCCCGAAGATGAGCCCGCGGGCGCCGGCCTCTATCGCACCCCGGGCGTTCTCCAGGACGTCCTCCTCGGAGCCGCCCTTCGCCCCTCCCAGAGTGAGGACGGGGACCGGGCATTCCTCTATCACGGCGGCCATCGTCTCCGGGTCGCCAGTGTACTCGGTCTTTATAGCGTCGGCCCCGAGCTCGACGGCTATGCGGCAGCAGTACGCGAGCAGGTCCGGGTCCTTCTTGTCGGACATGCGCGAGCCCCACAACGTCGCCTCCACGATCAGGGGCAGCCCGACCCGGCGCGCCTCGTGCGCGGCCCCGGCGATGGCCCGGGCGTTGTCAGCGAACATCGTCCCCTCTTCTGGACCCATGATCAGGTACATCACCATCGCCCCGGCTCCCAGAGCGGCGGCCTCCCGAGGGGAGCATATGACCCGGTAGTGTTCCCCGATGTCTTCCATGCGTTCGTCCAAGATCGTCCAGTCCGCGCGCAAAACGGGAACCGGAGCTCCCCTGAAGGCGAACAAGCGATATGCCTGCTTCAGCAGTCCAGGCGAGATCAGAACACCGTCCGGCTCGCCGGCTACTATGTTCTCGACGACCTCTAAGGGCTTCCCGGCCTCCGGCGGTACCCTGAGGTTCGTCCCGTGATCGAAAGCAGTTATGAAAGATCGCCCACTCTCCCGGTCGAACAACTGGCCAAGCCTCAACTCCGCACCACTCATCTCTCTCCCTTCCCTAGTTCCCGAGTTCCTACCCATGTGCAATTATGCCTTCTTACTCAAATTCGCCGCTACCTCGGGATTCCTTCAATAGGTATCCCAGCTTGACTGTCCGATGGCGCGACGCCCCGCGTCGAGGATCTTACGCATCTCCTGCGCCGGATTGCCCTTGTATACGGCGGAGCCGGCGACCAACACCCGGGCGCCGGCCTCGGCCACGAGCGGGGCCGTCTCCTCGTTGATGCCGCCGTCCACCTCTATCGGCAGGTCGGTCATCTCCCGCAGGCGTCGAATCTTATCGGCCATCTCCGGGATGAAGCTCTGGCCCCCGAAGCCCGGGTTGACGCTCATGACCAGGATAAAGTCCAGATAGGGAAGCGCCCACTCTACGGACTCTGGCGGGGTGGTAGGGTTTAGCGCCACCCCGGCCTCGGCACCGCCGCTCCGGATCATGGTCAGCGTGCGATGCAGGTGCATGACCACCTCAGGTTGGACCGAGATGCTCGCCACGCCCGCGTCCAAAAAAGCGGGTATGAGGATGTCCGGATTCTCGACCATCAGGTGGGCATCGACCGGGAGGGCCGTCTCCGGGACGAGCGAAGCGGCGACCACCGGTCCGATGGTCAGGTTCGGGACGAAGTGGTTGTCCATAGCGTCGAAGTGGATTAGCTCCGCCCCGCCCTCCTCAGCCTTTCGCACCTCCTCCGCCAGGTGAGCGAAGTTGGCCGCGAGTATTGAAGGTCCACCAACTACTCTATCTCCCAGCCCGGAAAAGAGTTTCACGCGTTACAGAGCTCCTTCTCTATCAGATCGCAAAAATCTCTACCCCATCCGCTTGCCCCACCACGGCGGCGCGGACGATCCCGAGAAAGAGGCCGGTCTCTATCGCACCGGGGATATGCTTTATCTCCGTCTGCAGGGCCTCTGGCTCTGGAATCGCGTCGAAGAGGCAGTCCACCGTGTAGTGGCCCCCATCTGTGATGAACGGCCGTCTCGGGTCCGAGTCCCCCGTCCTTAGCGTTGCATCGCAGCCCAGCGAGGCGAGGGCGTCCAGGGTCGCCTCCCACCCGAAGGGTTCGACCTCGACAGGGACCGGGCCCTTGCCCACGGATTCGACCAGCTTGGAGCCGTCGGCCACGATCACGAGGCCGTCGCGGGAGGAGGCGGCCACGATCTTCTCCCGCAACAGCGCGCCACCCCATCCTTTGAGAACATCGAGGTCGCGGGAGACCTCGTCCGCCCCGTCCAGGGTGAGGTCCGGCAGGGCCTCCGAGAGGGTGAGGAGCGGCACGCCGAACTCCTTCGCCAGCGCCACCGTGCGCTCAGAGGTGGGTATCCCACGCACGCCGCGCAACTCTCCGGCGGCGAGCAACTCTCCTACCCTCCTGACCACCCAGTACGCCGTCGTACCCGTCCCGAGGCCCAGGATCATGCCGGCCTCGACGTAGCGCTCCACCGCCTCGTGAGCAACGACGCGCTTGGGGTCTTCCACGGCGCCGCTCAATCCGGTATCGTTATATTTTCGAGGCCCTTTTCGGCCGGAGGGAACTGAGGGTCGATCTCTTCCAAGGTGTCTGCTAGGGCGCGGGCGATGACCAGGTTGCGATACCATTTCTTGTTCGCCGGGATCACGTACCAGGGCGCGTACTCCGTGGAGGTCGCGTAGATCGCGTCCTCGAAGGCGCGCGGGTAGTCCTCCCAGTACGCGCGCTCCTTGAGATCGTTGGTCGAGAACTTCCATCTCTTGTTCGGGTCAGCCAAACGGCTCTCCAGGCGACGCTTCTGCTCGTCTTTGGAGATGTGCAAATAGAACTTGATTACCGAGATGTTATTCTGAGTGAGGTTCCACTCGAAGTTGTTTATCAACTCGTAGCGCGGGCGCCAGACCTCATCGGGGACCAGGTTCTTTACCCGGACCACGAGCACGTCTTCGTAGTGGGAGCGGTTGAAGATCCCGATGCGTCCCACTGCGGGCGCGCTCTTGTGGTAGCGCCACAGGAAGTCGTGGTTGCGCTCCTCGGGGTTGGGTGCCTTGAAAGAGGATACACGGCAACCCTGCGGGTTCACGCCGCTGAAGACGTGCTTGATTGCACCGTCCTTGCCGCCGGTGTCCATCGCCTGCAGCACGATCAGGAGCCCGTGCTTGTTCTCCGCGTAGAGCTTGCCCTGCAAGTCCTGGATGCGAAGCCGCTGCTCCTCGAGCTCGTCCAGGACATCCCTCTTTCTCTCGTAACCCTCGGACTGGTTGGCATCTATGGCGGGCAACACGATCCGCTCTCCAGGCGCCACCCGGTAGTCTGGGTACGCTTCCGATGACCGAACTACCGCCTCGACTTTTCCGTTCTTCCTCGCGTCCTTCTTCTTTACATCCTTCTTCTTCGAGCCCTTAGCCAAAACAGACTCCTTTCCTCGATCCCTGCAACGCGCCGTGACGGACCGGTCGTTTGTCTCTTACTGGCCCGCCCATCACTACTAGTGGGGTTTCTTTAGCTTGTAACCCGCTCCTTTCCCTCGTCGTCCAAGAGTCGCGCGAGTTCGAAAGTGTGCCTTTCGCCGGCCTTGAGCTCCTGGACCGCGCCGTTGACGCCGATCTTGATGGACCGGGCCAGGCCATCGGCCTGGGTGGCGACCGTCAGTTCGTCTCCCTCTAACGAAAGCTCGATTGAGGTCTCGCGAAAGCGCATGGAGAACGAGAGTCCCTCCAGTTTGTCGCGGAGCTTCGGGTCCAGGTGGAGGACACCGTCCCGGACCTCGCTAGACATGTAGCCCCGTTGGATAAGATCCAACGTCCCCGCCATCACCCCCAGGTGGATACCCTCACTGGTGGTGCCGCCCTGCACGTCCCCGACGTCGCTGTTCAGGGCCGTCTGGTACATCTCCCAGGAGGCTTCAGAGTCGAATTCCGCCAGAACGTGGGCGTGTACGACGAAGCTCAAGGTAGATCCGTGGGTGGTCCGCGGCTCGTAGTACTCGACGTTCTTGCGCAGGGTGTCGGGACCGAACTCGTAGCCCAGCCGCTCGAAGATGTGCTCCAATTCGTCCAGGGGGAACAGGAAGAACAGCATCAAGACATCGGCCTGTTTAGCGAGCTTGTACTTGTCCGGGTCGTCACCTTCGGCCTTCAGGATGCGATCGAGGCGCTGTATCTTGCCGTATTCCTCGCGGTAGTGGTCCCAGTCCAGCTCTTCGAGGTCCTCGTAGCCCTCGAACTGGCTGATGACGCCGTCGTCGTGGAGCGGGACGAACATCTTGCGGCTCATGTCTTCCCACAGCTCTATCTCGTCGTCGGCGAGCCCGATCTCCCCGCGCAGAGCATCGCGCCGCCGCTCGGGGAGCAATTCGAGAACCTCCAGGGCCGTCTCCGCCATCCAGGCGACCATCACGTTGGTGTAGGCGTTGTTGTTGAGGCCACCCTCCTCGGCGCCCGGGTACTTCTCGTGGAACTCGTCCGGTCCCATGACGCCGTGGATCTCGTACCGGTCCCGCTCCGGATTGAAGTGGGCGATAGAGGCCCAGAAGCGCGTGATCTCCAGCAGCATCTCGGCCCCGTTGTCCAGCAAGAACTCCAGGTCGCCCGTCGCCTGGTAGTAGTGCCAGATGTTGTAGTAGATCGCCGCGTTGATATGCCGCTGGTTGTGGCTGAGGTCCGGCTCCCACTTCCCCGAGTTGGGGTTGAGATGCACCTTCTGCGTCTCCTCCTGGCCGTCCGAACCGCTTTGCCAGGGGAACATCGCTCCCTCGTATCCAGACTCTTTAGCCGTCGCCCGAGCCTCGCCCAACCTTCTATAGCGGTAAATCAGCGCTCCGCGTGTAATCTTTGGCAGCCGGAAATTGAGGAACGGGTAGATGTACAACTCATCCCAGAAGATGTGCCCGCGGTAGGCCTCGCCGTTGAGGCCGCGCGCCGGTATGCCAGCGTCGAGGTCTGAGGTGTGCGGCGAGCAGACCGAGAGGATGTGATAGATGTGGATGCGCAAGAGGCGTTGGACTTCCTCATTGCCGGGGACCTGTACGTCGCACAGGTCCCAAAGGTTCACCCAGGCACGCGTGTGGAGCTCGAGAGACTCCTCGAACGTCCCGTAGCGGCCCGCCGCCTTCATGGCGTTCGCTAGCGGCTCGTTGATCGCGCGGTCGCGCGAGGTGTAGATGGCGACCATCTTCTCGACGCGAACAGGCGTCTTCTCCTCGACCTCGAAGGCCAGGACCTCGTGGACGTAGTCCTCCATCCGGTAGAGGCTGCGCTCGACGTCTAGCTGCCCCCCTTCCCCGTAGGCGCGCGTGCGGGCCGCCTCGGCGACGTAGATGCGCGACTGGCGGGTGCGCGCTTCCAGGGCGATCACGTCGCGGCCGAGCGTATCCACGACGTGGGGGCTGGACGTGTGGGTTGCCACGGGGTCCAGGTGACGGCCTTCGAGATCCTGGTAGCGGGCGACGCCCCTGTTGGTCACCCGGCCGTCGAGCGCGGAGACGATCTCCACCTTGCCGGACCAGTTCTCCGGCGTCATCTTCCACTCCATCGCTCCAAGATGCTTCTCGACCATGCTGACGAAGCGACGTGTCTCCAGCGTGGTCTCGCGACCCGCCCGGTCCCGAATCCTCAGGTTGCGCTTGAGCACAGCGTTCCGGACGTCCAGCTCGTGCCGGTAGGAGAGAAGCTCGACGTTGTCCGCCCCGACGGCCTCCTCGCCCTCGATCCGCATCTCAAGCAACAGCCAGTTTGGTAGGTTTACCAGGTCCTCGTTCAGGACCGGCACGCCGGCCATGATCGTGGTTTCCCGGTTGAACCCGCCGTGAACGTAGGTGCCTGGGTAGTGTACGTCGTCCGCCTCGGTCCACGAGAAGGACCCCCGCGTGCAGAAGTGGCCGTTGCCGGTCGAGGTCAGCGCCTCGCGTAGCCTCTCCTCCTCGGGTTCGAAACTATCGTACACCAGTGTCCAAGTTTCCATATGTTCTCCTTCCTGGCTCTATGTAGCGGCGAGCTGGTGGCCTTCAGTGGCGTAGCGCTCGGCCATCTCTTCGAGCGTCGCCGGCTGGTAGTCACCGGCGTGCCCGGCCTGTCCGAACGCCTCCATACGCACCCTGACGACCTCCTTCATCGCCTCGCGAGACGGCTTGAGGTAGTAGCGCGGGTCGAACTCCCCCGGTTTCTCAGCGAACGCCTTGCGGATGGCGCCCGTGGCGGCCAGCCTGAGATCGGTGTCCACGTTGATCTTCCTCACCCCGTGCCTGATCCCCTCCTGGATCTCGCGCACCGGCACGCCCCACGTCGGACGGATCGCGCCGCCGTACTCGTTGATGCCGTCCACGAGCTCCTTCGGGACACTGGAGGAACCGTGCATGACTAGGTGCGTGCTCGGCAGCCTCTGGTTTATCTCCTCGATGATGCGCATTGCCAGAACCTCGCGGTTAGGCTCTTTAGTGAATTTGTACGCCCCGTGGCTGGTGCCGATAGCGACTGCCAGGGCGTCTACCCCGGTCTGCTCGACGAACTCCACCGCCTGTTCGGGATCAGTTAGGCTCACCTCCCCTGAGCCGTGTCCGTCCTCGATGCCTCCAAGGGTTCCAAGCTCTCCCTCGACCGTAACGCCTCGCTCGTGCGCCATCTCCACTACCTTGCGGGTGACACGCACGTTGTACTCAAAGTCCGAGGGGGTCTTGCCGTCCTCCATCAAGGAGCCGTCCATCATCACGCTCGTGAACCCGAGGTTTATGGCGCTCCCACAGGTCTCCGGGCCGTTGCCATGGTCCTGGTGAAGCGCGACCGGTATCTCCGGGTAAACCTCGGTGGCGGCAAGCATGAGGTGGTAGAGGAAGCGGTCGTTAGCATACTTGCGGGCTCCGCGGCTCGCCTGGATGATAACCGGCGAGTTGGTTTCGCTAGCGGCCTCCATGATCGCCTGGACCTGCTCAAGGTTGTTCACATTAAAGGCGCCGACTCCGTAGCTGCCCTTCGCCGCCTCATCCAGCAACTGCCGCATCGTTACCAATGGCATATCCTGTCCTCCTTCTTATGTTTGGTCCAATGAACCAGAGGCGTAAGCACGCGACAGACCAAACGCCGCGCCCTCTGGCTCGGGTGGAGTTGTGACGGTCCTCCGGGCCGCTCGGTCACGAGGTCGCTCCCCCGAACAACTGCTTCCTGGCGGTGCAGCAGACGAAGGCAAGTCTGCCATCCGGGAGCGTCGCGCGGCAGGGCCCGAGAGCCACCACGCCTTCGAGAGTGTGGCCCTCGGCGGAGTGGCACGTATCGCAGCACTTCGAGGTATTCAGCAGCTCCATCCTCTCCAGATCCGAGCAACACAAGCCGATCGTTCCGGTATTTTTCCTGGCGGTTTGCACGCGCTCCCCCCTCGTTCGTCGGCTCTGCCCCGCGCCGGTCATCGCGCGAGCCCATCCAGAAAATTCTCTACCTCCGGTATACTGTAGAGAACGTAATCGGCGGAGGTGGTACGCCCGGACACCTCCGGGTCGTCGGCCTCGCCGACGAAAATGCCCAGACCCCGCCCTTCCAGGGCCTCGAAGGCGTCCTCGTCAGTCACGTCGTCGCCAACGTAGATGGGCACCACGTCATCGCGGTCGAGCTCCAGCGTTTCGAGCAGGTACAGGACGGCCTTGCCCTTGTCCCAGTCGATCTTGGGCTGCACCTCGTAGACCATCTTGCCCGGCGTGACCTTCAGGTCGTCCGGATGCTCGTCGAGCACCGCGTCCAAGATCTCCTTCATCTTCGGCCTGTTCTCCTCGGAGACCAGCCGGTAGTGGACCGCGACCGAGGCCTTCTTCGGCTCGACCGCGGCGCCTTCGAAGGGTTCTATCTCTTCCTGAAGACGCGTCTTTACCTCGTCGAGCAGCTCCTCGGTCCCCTCGCCGGCGTCGTGCTGTATCTTGCCCTCATCTGGACTCCAGATGTCGAAGCCATGGCTGCCGGCGACGATCAAATCGTCCAGCCCCATGAGATCCTGCACCACCTGCCTGTCGCGCCCGCTGACTACGCACACGGGACACCTGCTCGCCAGCCCGCTGATGACCTCCCGCATGCTCTCCGAGATGACCGCGTCCTCGGGCCGATCCACTATCGGCGTCAGCGTGCCGTCGTAGTCGAGGAAGACGGCGGGCCGTTTGCCGGAGAGGCGCTCCTCCAGCTCCTTCTGGTGCTCGACCGCGTGTGGCAGGTCGCCTACGTTCCTGGGCATTGTCTCCCTCTCTCTCGAATCGTCCTACACCGTCGCCTCGCCGTAGCGGACGAAGCGCTCGAAGTCCGGGTAGATCTCGCTAGTCGTTACCGCCCGCCTGGAGAACCGGGCGAGCGTCTCCTCCTCGCCACCCGGCTGACGGAGGGTGACCTCCACCTTCTCCTCGTCGAACTCGATAACGTTGTAGGAGGGAGGCATGACCCCTCGAACCCTCGAGCTCGATACTGTGCCGGAGTGGATGATCCGAACGCCGGAGATGCTCCACACGTAGGGTACGTGCCGGTGCCCGGAGAGCACCATGTCCACCTTGAGCTCCCGCAATAGAGCCATCACGTCCTCCGAGTCTCTGAGGTTGTTGCGGTCGCGCCCCGTACCGGGCACGGCGAGGATGTGATGGTGGACCATCAGGATCTTCGGCCCCCGGTCCCAGCCGCGCAGCTCGGAGTCTATCCAGGGGTAGTGCTCGCGGCCGATCTCCCCCTCGGCGAGGTCCGGCTCACTGGAGTCGATCGCTACCACCTTGGCCTCGCCTTCGGGGACGGAGAGGGTCATCGAGAGCGACCGAGGACCGAAGAAATCCTCGAAGTGCCGGTAGCCGACGTTCTTGGCGTCGTGGTTGCCCATAATTACGACGACGTTCTCACACTCCAGCCGGTCCAGGTACCGCTTGGCCTCCTCGAACTCCCACCGGTAGCCCTCCGTCGTGAGGTCTCCGGCCACGGCGACGAGGTCCGGCGCGAGGGCGTTGGTCTCTTCTATCGCCGCTTCCAGAAGCTCGGGCCTGAATAGCGGCGTTCCCGTGTGTATGTCCGACATTTGAACGATGCGCACCTTCTCTGCCCTCCTAAAGCATAGGCTGCGTGTGTGCCTCTCGTTTTCCTCCGGCCTCCTCTATCCGCTGGCGCACGACTTCGGACAACGTCTCGGGGTCCTCGACCACCCAACGGGGGTCCAGGAGGTTGGAGGCGCGCACTCCTTTGGACGTGATCCTGGTGGGCACCGCGACGACCGCCATCCCGGCCGCGACACCAGCCCCGACCCCTGCTGGGGAGTCTTCGATGACGAGGAACTCCTCGGGCGGCATGCCCAGCTTCTTCGCCACGAGCAGGTATATCTCAGGGTTGGGCTTGCCGCGCTCGACGTCGTCCATCGTCGCCACCACGTCGAAGGCGTCCTCGATACCGAGCACGGAGAGCACGCGCTCGACCTGGGGTCGGTGAGACATGGTGGCGCACGCCGTCGGATAACCCTCACCCCGCAGCTCGTACAGCAACTCGATGTTGTGTGGATATCGCTGCTTCAGGAGCAGGTCGGTATCTCCGAGGATCTCATCGTAGATGTCGTGGCGGATACTCACGAGCACCTGCCACGTCTCCTCCACCCCGAGATCCTCCATGCGCTCGCGGGCCGCCTCCTCCAGACCGAAGCGTTGCACGAGGGTCTCGGCGACCTCCTGGCGCGAGTGCCCCACTAGGTCGTTGGCATAGACGTCTGCCACCTCATCCTCCGAGACATCAGAACGCAACTCGGCGACGGTGCGGCCGTGCGAGATCGCCTTCAACTCTTCGGTCTCCACCAACGTGCCATCCAGGTCAAAGAGCACGGCGGAGATCACGCCGCACCCTCCCCGCTCCGGTATGTTCCTTCAAGCCTCACAGAGCGCACACCTACCCCGTGGCGCTCGGGATTCCGGTGCCCTCGCGTTCGCGGAGCGCTTTGGGCGTGTAGCGCTCGATCCACTCGCGATACTCGGCGACCTCCTGCTTGGCGCGCTCCTCGCTCCAGCCGAGGTGTTTGACGGCGACCGCCGCGGCGGCCTCGTCCACGTCGAGGGCGACGTTGGGACCATATGCCACCATCGTGCGTCGTAGCAGCACATCGGAGAGCTTCTGCGCCATCTCCTGGCGGAAGACATAGAGGACTTCGCAGCCCATGAGGCCGGTCTCTACAGCTGATGGAGAGACGAGAGATTCCTTGAGTGAAGGATCATCTGCAGCCTCGGCCAGCACGTCGTAGGCGCGAGAGCCATAGAGCTTGAGGAGTCTCTGGGAGAGCACGCCGGGAAGGCCGCTCTTCGTTTTGAATTCCTCGGCAAAACCGTCGAAGTCGAGAGCCCGACCGCCGGGGAGTGGAACCCTGTCCGTGGCGCTCTTAGGGGCCTTGACGCCCAGCTTCTTGTAGACGACGTCCGTCGTCTGACGACCCAGGTTGCGGTAAGTAGTCAGCTTGCCCCCGATGATCGAGAGCAGGCCCTCGGCCCTGGTACTGCTGCCCGCGACTTTGATCCTCCCTCCCGCGGCCGATTTGCCCTTGGCGTGGTCGAATACCACATGGCTCCTAGAGATGGAGCTCTCTTCTCCTTCGGGCGCGGACGGCAATGGCCTGACCCCCGCGTAGGTGAAGAGCACCGAGTCTCGCGTGAGCTTCGCCTCGGGGATAACGTAGTTCGTCTCCTCCAGAAGGTAGTCGATCTCGTCCTGACCAGCCGATACGTAGTCGAGGTCGCCCTCGTAGCGGAAATCGGTGGTGCCGATGAGGTAGCGCTCGTTCCACGGAACGATAAAGTAAGGTCGGCCATCCGCACGGGCTTCAACGTATATAGCGTTCTTCGGCGCGCCGGGGAACGAGTCCACGACAATATGAGAGCCCTTGGTACCCCCGATCATGTGTCCCCCGTCGTCGCCAGACCGGCCGTTCGCCTGCTCGCCTTCGGAGCCTGGAGTCCCGGCGCCGCTCAACACACTGTCCACCCACGGTCCGGTTACATTCACCGTCACCGGTGCGCGGGCGGTGTAGACGCCGCCATCCAGCCTGTCTTCGAACTCTACCCCCACCACCCTGGAACCACCATCTTCGAAGAGCAAGCGCGTCACTTCAGCGTAAGTTATGACCTTCGCGCCGTTCTGAGCCGCCGACATCGCATTCTCCACCGCCACGCGCTCGGCGAACTCAATCTGCCCATCGTAGTACGTGGCCGCCGCCTTAAGCCCATCCGGGTTGAGGCCCGGGTACTCACGCAGCGCCTCCTCCCGGCTAAGCATCTTGTGGTTGGGAACCGACTTATCGTAGGAGAGCACGTCGTAGCCGATCATACCCAGCCTTATCATCCCCGGACTGCGCGAGGAGCGATCGTAGATCGGGACGACGAAACGCAGCGGCTTGACCAGGTGCGACGCTATATGCAGGAGTATCTCGCGGTCCCTCAAAGACTCACGCACCAGCGGTACCTCGTAGTGCTCAAGGTAGCGCAGTCCGCCGTGTATGAGGCGTGTGGCCCATTGGGTGGTGCCGCTGGAGATGTCTCCCTTATCTAGCATAAGCACCCGCAACCCCCGCATCGCGGCGTCGCGAGCGATACCCGCACCGTTGATGCCGGCGCCGATCACGATCAGGTCGAACGGCCTCTCCCCGATGCTCTCTAACAATCTCTCACGGTTCATACCTAGACCCTCTCTTGCTTTTGCTTCTGTGGCTCGCCTCCGAAGAACGTCTCCCAGGGCATGTTCAGCGGCTCGTCCTTTTCCACCACGTCGTACAGGTGGCGCATAAGCGGGAACTCCTCGGCCGGCACGACGCCGCGCTCGGTGAGCTTCTCTAGCGCGCCGCCGATTACCCTTATGGCCGCTACCCCCTCCAGCGTCACGTCCTTCATCCGCTCGTTCTGGACCTCGGAGAACGGCACGCCCGCCCCGGCGAACCGCCCCGCCTTCACGTTGCGTCCGCCCATGGTGGTGACGAACATGTCCCCAACACCGGGCAGTCCGTTGGACGTGTCAGGATCCCCACCCAGGAGCTCCATCCACTGTCCGAGCTCGCGCGTCGCCTGCCCAAAGAGCGCCGCACCGTAGTTATATCTGCGGTACTTCGCCTCCGACTTGCCCTCCTTGTCCAGCAACCCATCCATGAAACCGCCCCCGAAGGCATAGCAGTTCTTGACCGCCGCGCATACCTCGGCACCGATGAAGTCCATGCTGGTCCAGATGTGGTAGTGATCCGTACGGAAGGTCGCAGCTAGCTTTTCCAATACGTCCGCGTCGCGGCCCGCGAAGACCACGCAGGTGTCGTGGCGCACGGCCACCTCGCCAGCGATGGCCGGGCCGGTTATGGCTGACCAGGAGACCTGCTCACGCAGCTCTTGCGGCACCTCCTCGGCCAGCACCTCGGGAAGGATACGCAGGTTGCCGTCGTCGTCGGCCTCCATCCCCTTGGTGACGGCTATAACCATCATGCCCGGTTTCAAGAGCGACGCGAACTGCTCGCCGGCCCAATGCACACCGAACGAGTTGACCCCGCTCATAGCGATCTCGGCATCCTCGAATGCCTCCTCGGCCTCCTCGAGTTGGTACGCGCGCACGCCCTCCGGCACCTTCAGGTCGAGGTTCGGGTGAACGCCAGTCTTCTTGATGGTGTCTATGATGTCGCGGTCGAGATGGGTGCCCACCAGGCGCACCTCGTGGCCATTGTCCGAGAGCGGCCAGGCGAGCGCCGTGGACATTATGCCCGATCCCAGGATGGTTACTGTAGTCATCATTCTCCTTGCGCAATATCGGAATAAGGTCGGCCGCGGCCGCGCGGCCCCGACCATGTAGCCTAGGCCGTGTGGCCTAGGCCTCCGCCGCCGCGGGCTGACCCCTGCTTGCCTCGTGCTTCACGGTCTTGTGCATCAGCTCCTTCATCTGCGGGTAGGTCTCCACATAGCGGTCCACGTAGAACTGGTACGCCTCGTGGGCTTCCGAGTTCGGCTCGATGGTGCGTTCGGTGTGGACCATGTGTTCAGCGGCCGTCTGGATGTCCGGGTAGATCCCCGCACCCACCGCCGCCAGCATCGCCGCACCCAAAACGGGGCCTTCGCTCACTTTGGTGAGCGAGATCGGTACGTTCGACACGTCGGCGTGCATCTGCATCCACAGCTCGCTGTTCGCCGGGCCGCCGGAGACGACGTTCATTCTGGGTTCGAAGTCCTGCCCGCGCATGGTCCTCAAGATGTGCTCGGTGCCGTAGCAGATCCCCTCGATGATCGCCCTGAAGACGTGCCCTTCGGTATGGCTCAGGGAGAGACCCCACATCATGCCGCGCACCTGGGAGTCGGTGTGGGGAGTGCGGTTACCCTGGAAGTAGTCTATGACGACGAGCCCATCGGAGCCTATCGGTATGTCGTGGGCCAGCTCGTTGAGGATCTCGTAGGGGCCGACGCCGCGCTTCTCGGCCTCATCGTTGGCGTGCTTGGCGAAGCTGTTCTTGAACCAGGCGACGATCGAGCCGGTGGAGGCCTGCCCAGCCTCTATCGTGTACTGGCCGGGTATCATGGCATCCGTATAGGCGCCCCAAAGTCCCGGATTGTAGATAGGCTCTGCGGCCTGCCCGATCATGACGTGCGAGGAACCGGTGATGAGCGCCAGCTTGCCGGGCTCGACGACCCCGAGACCAAGAGCGCCGGCGTAGGCGTCGATAGCACCCTCGGCCACGGGCGTGCCGGCCTTGAGGCCCAACTCCTCGGCAACCTCCCGTCTCAACTCCCCTACCGCCGTACCCGGATCGAGCACGTTCTGCGGATACTTATCCAGCAAATCCTCGATTCCCACCGCCTCGTAGAGACTCTCCGGGAAGCCCCCCTCGTCGCGGTCGTAGTAGAATTTTGAGCTGGCCATATTAATGGAGGCCGCCCACTCGCCGGTGAGGCGGTGGATCAACCAGTCGCCACAGTCGCAGATGTGCCTAGCATTTTCGTAGGTCTCCGGTTCTTTCTCCTTTAACCACATGGCCTTCGGAAGCCCCCACTCCGCAGAGACCGGTCCGTAACCGTTGTACTTGAGCGCGGGGTTGCCTGTCTCCTGAATACGCACAGCCTGGTCAGAGGCGCGTATGTCCATCCACAAGAGTGCCGGGCGCAGGTGCCGGTCGTTCTCGTCCATCGCCACGACGGTGCTGCTCGTAGCGTCCACGCCGATGCCGGCGATCTCCGCGGGGTCGATCCCACTCTCCTCCATCGCTCCGCGCGACGCCTCAATCAGGGAAGACCACCACTCGTCGGGGTCCTGCTCGGCCCAGCCGGATCGCGGGTATCGCGTCTCGAACTCGGCGCTCTCGAAAGCCACCGGTGCCCCTTCGGGGTCGAAGATGCCAACCCTGACGCCCCCCGTGCCAAAATCTATACCCAAAAGGTATTGTCCCTCAGCCATGTCTTGCCTCCCTTTCCCTAAACAACCATAGTTCTTGTCATCAATCGCAGTCAGGCATCACACAGACTACTTCTCCTTTCCGGTAACCATGGTGTTCTCCCAATCTCCCGACCGGTGATGTCCTTGTGGTACCGCGAGCGCGTCGCTCCCTCTCCATCCCGAAATCTTCGGGAGAGATCGCTCTAATCCCCAGACGCGATCCGGGCGGCGATCTCCCGTCACGACAGAACCTCCATCACCCTCTCCAGGCCGCCGTCCACGTCTCCGCCGAGATGCACCCGGATCACCCGTCGGCCGGCCTCCAGCAGCGCCTGACGATCCCCTAAGGCCTGCGCCTTCTCCAGCACTCCGAAGCTTAGCGAAGACTCGGGAGCCCCGGCCTCATCCGGAATTCCGGCGTCGCGCTCGTGCTCCACGGTAAACTGCACAAATAGACCGTTCCCGCCGTCACCCTTGTGCAACTGTCCGGTCGAGTGCAGGAACCTCGGTCCGTACCCGAGCGTCGTGGCGACCTTGTGCCGGTCCCTGAGAAGCATGCGCAGCCTCTGCAAAGCCTCCGTCGTCTCACCCGCTGGCGGCAGCCACGCCTGCAACGCGACGTAGTCGTCGGGGCGGGTCTGCAAGAGAAATTCCTCGATGACCTCGTTCAAGCCGCCGAACTCTTGTGAGGAGTAGACTGAGATACTGTCTTCCTCTACCGTTGGCTCCGGCTCGGGCAGCTCCCCCTTCTCCTGATACTCGGCTACCATCTTCCTCGCCTGCACCTTCGCCGACTCGACGTTCGGCTGGTCGAAGGGGTTGATACCGAGCCTCCATCCGGCAATCGCGGTCGCAACCTCCCAGCGGAACATCTCCCCGCCCAAATCATAGGCCTCTTCGAGCTCTACCTCGATCACGGGATGTCCCCGGCCCCGCAACTCGTCTACGAGGCCGTCCGAGCTCTGCTCGCCGCGTAGCCTCATGCTCACGAAGAGCCGGTCATCGCTATAAGCGTTCGGCACGCCCTCGGGCTCCCCGGCGACCGGCAAGATGCCCATGCCGTCCTTGCCAGTGCTCTCAGCGATCAGCTGTTCCACCCACGGGCCGAAGGGTTCTAGAGACGGCGAGACCAGGAGCGTCAGCTTGTCGCATCCGTGGTTCCTGGCAAGTTCTCCCATCGCCACGCCCAGCCATGCGCCGGGATTCTCCTCGACCTTTACCTCCGGACCGCACTCGCTGGCGGCGGTCTTCCCACCGCTCAGGAGCCAGGGTACATCAATCCCGACAAGCGTCGCCGGGACGATCCCGAAGAGCGAGAGCGCCGAGTAACGCCCCCCGATGTTCGGGTTGTTGAGGAACGTGGCGCGGAAGCTGTACCTCTCGGCGGTATCCTGCAAGCCGCTGCCGGGGTCGGTGATGGCGACGAAGTGCGACCCGGCGTGCTCCTCTCCAACGACCTCCGCAACGCGGTTGTAGAAGTATTTGAAGAACGAGAACGTCTCCACCGTACCGCCGGACTTGGTCGAGACGACGAACACCGTGCGTGAGAGGTCGAGCCGGTCGGCGTGGCGCAACACGGCCTCAGGATCGGTGCTGTCCAGCACTGCAAGGTCCGGGTACCCTTCCCTGGCGTCCAGAGAGAGACTGAACGTCTCCGGCGCGAGGCTGGAGCCGCCCATTCCCAAGAGGAGTATGTGTTCGATCCCTTCATCGCGCAGAGCGGTCGCCAGAGCCTGTATCTCGGGCAACGCCTCTTCGGTCTCCTGAGGGCTTCTGAGCCAGCCCAGGCGGTCGGCTATCTCTTCCGGCTCCGGCCCCCATATGGTGTGATCCCCATCCCACATGCGCTCCACAACCCGCTCGTCGCGCAACTCCTTCAGGGCACCTTCGACCGCGGGACCATATTCACCCAGAGTTGCTTTGTCGCGCGAGATCACCTGACGCTCACCTCTTCCAGCCGGCCCTCGGAGAGCGCCTCTACGGACACGTCGTCGAGGCTCGTCACCACGAGGTCCGCGTCCGCGTCGGCCAGCATCTCCTCGTCGTCCGCGCGCGCCAGGCCGAGCGCGGCCATCTCTCCCGCCTTGGCGGCCTCGACGCCGTTCACGGCGTCCTCGACTACGAAGGTGTCTTCCGGCGAGGTCCCCATCTCTTCGGTGGCGGTCAAGAAGATCATGGGGTGCGGCTTGCCCTGCTCGAAGTCGCGCCCGCTCACGTTCGCGTCCAGGATGTCCAAGATCGTGTAACCATCTTTTATAAAGTCGTAGCTCAGGCCCTCTTGCTCACAGAACTCGTCCAGCCGGATGCGCTCCAGAAACGCGTTGGCGTTCTTCGAGGAGGAGGCCGTGACCATCTTGAGCCCCGCGTTCTTGCACTCGAGCACGAAACGCAGGGCATCCGGGTAAGCGTAGAACTCGCTCTGCTCGATGAGCTCGACGATCATCTCCTGCTTGCGGTCGCCGTACTCCTGGGCGCGCCTCTCGACGTCGGGCACACCGAAGTACTCCAGAGCGGCCTCCGCGCCCTTATAGCGCGGCATGCCGCTCATCTCCGTTTGGTAGACCTGCGGCGTGAACGCCTCGGGCGAGTACGAGGTCTGGTCGCGTATGTCGCTCCACTCGTTCTCCATGAGCTGCTGTAGCCCGTCGCGCCACGCCCTCTCGTGTGGCGAGTCCACCAGCACCCCATCAACGTCGAAGACAACGCCCCTAAACTCAGTTGCCATCCCTTACTCCTTTCCCGTGGGAGCCTTCTCCCCCGGCGTCCGGTACTCCAGCCGCCGGGGATATTTCGATACCGCCCTTACGTCTGACCGACTAGCTTGCGGCTCTTCTCGCGGATGACGTCGAGCAGCTCGTCGAAAGAGTCCATAAACTTCTGCACCCCCTCCTTCTCCAGCGTCTCGGTCACGTCGTCGTAATCCACGCCGGCCTCCTTGAGTTCCCGCGGAAGCCTTCTCGCGTCGTCGAGGCCCTCTTTGAGGGTCGGGCGGATGTTGCCGTGGTCCATCGTGTCCTCCAGGGTGGAGGCAGGCATCGTGTTCACGGTATCCGGACCGACGAGGTTGTCCACGTAGATGGTGTCCGGATAGTCCGGATTCTTTGTCGAAGTCGAGGCCCAGAGGGGGCGTTGCTTGGACGCACCTTTGGATTCCAAGAAGTTCCAGTCGTCGCCGAAGAAGATCTCCTCGAACGCCGCGTACGCCATCTTCGCGTTCGCTATCGCGAGCCTGCCCTTGAGGTCCGGCCTGCCGACCTCGTCCAGCCTCTCGTCGCCCTCCGTGTCCACCCGGCTCACGAAGAAGCTCGCCACACTCGCCACGGTAGACGGGTCGCCGCCCCCCGCCACCAAGCGTTGCAACCCACGGATGTACGCCCTCGCGACCGCCTTGTAACGCGCGAGCGAGAAGATCAGGGTTACGTTCACGGACTTGCCGTTGGATATGATCTCTTCGATGGCCGCGAGGCCGGGCTGCGTGGCCGGTATCTTGACCAGCAGGTTTGGCTTGTCCACCAACTCGTGCAGCCTCAAGGCCTCCTCGACGGTCTTTGGGGTGTCGTAGGCTAGGTTCGGGGAGACTTCGAGGGAGACGTAGCCATCCTTCCCGGCGGTTTGCTCGTGGACGGGCGCGAGGATGTCGCAGGCGTCCTGGATGTCCTTGCGGGCCAGCTCCAGGAAGATCTCCTTCGGATCCTCCGTCTCTTTGGAGATCTCTTCTAGCTGCGCGTCGTATAGCTCCGACTCGGAGATGGCTTTCTGGAAGATGGTGGGGTTCGAGGTGACGCCTACGACCCCGTCCTCGATCATCTTGTGCAACGCCCCGCCCTCGACGAGGTCGTCGCGCGAGATGGAGTCTATCCAGATCCCCTGCCCCAACTCCGCGGCTTTCTTGAGATTTTCGTTCAACGTTTCTACCTTTCCTTACGGGGGACGGGAGTTCCGAACCGTCCCGTCCCCATAGTGCTACTGCGTTTACGAATGCCCCTCCGATGGATCGGTAGGCTCAGCCGCTGGCGTTCCCGGTTCGTCATCTACCCGCTCGGAGCGCCCGAGCAGGTCCAGCGCCTCGTTCGCCACGTTCTCTGGATCCATGCCGAGCTCCTCCAGAAGCGGCTCGCCCGGCGCGGACTCCCCAAAACGGTTTATCCCGATACTCCTGCCGCGGAAGCCGACGTAACGCTCCCAACCCGTGGGCACCCCCGCCTCGACCGAGACGCGAGCCTCGACCGAGGGCGGCAGCACGGAGTCTTTGTAGCCCTGGTCCTGTGCGTCGAAGATCTCCCACGACGGCATGCTGACCACCCGAGCCGAGATGCCCTGCTCAGAGAGCAGCTCCCTCGCTTCGAGAGCCACGGCAACCTCGGAGCCCGTGCCGATAAGGATGACGTCCGGCTCGCCTCCATCATCCGCGTCGGCGCGGACGTAGGCGCCGCGCAACGCGCCCTCAGCCGGCTCCGGGTCCAGGACGGGGAGGTTCTGGCGCGTGAGGAGGATGGCTACGGGCCCGTCGGTGTCGAAGGTGCTCCGCCAGGCCATCGCGGTCTCGTTGGCGTCGGCGGGCCTTATCACCGTCAGGTTCGGGATCGCGCGCAGGGCCATGTAGTGTTCGATGGGCTGGTGGGTCGGGCCGTCCCCTCCGAGGCCCACGGAGTCGTGGGTCCAGACCCAGGCGACCTTAGCGCCCATGAGCGCTGAGAGCCTGACGGCCGGGCGCATGTAGTCGGAGAAGATCAGGAACGTCGAGCCGTAGGGCCGGACCATCCCGCCGTGCAGCGCGATGCCGTTGACGCACGAGCCCATCGCGTGCTCGCGCACGCCCCAGGCTATGTTGCGCCCGGCGTTGTCCGGGGAGAAGATACCGCCCCCGGAGAATGCGGTGTTGGTCGAGCCCACGAGGTCCGCCGCACCCCCGATCATGGTCGGCACGTAATCCTTGAACGCGTCCATGACCGCCGCCCCGGCCTTGCGGGTCGCGAGCTTCTCCGTCTCCGACGGGTCCCACTTCGGCAGCTTCTCCTCGTAACCCGGCCGGGGGTCCCCGCTCTGGACCTGCTCCCACTCCTCGGCGAGCTCGGGGAACTCCTCACGCCACGCGGCGAAGCGCTGGTTCCACTCCTCTTCGAGATCGCGGCCCTTCGTCTTCTGGTCCATGTGGTCGTAGACCTCGTCGGGGATTAAGAAGTCCTGGTCGGGGTCGAGGCCGAGGGCTTCCTTGGCCGCGCGGACCTCGTCCTCGCCCAAAGCCGCTCCGTGGGCAGCGGCGGTATCTATCGCGTTGGGGGCCGGGTAGCCGATGTGGGAGCGCACTATTATTAGCGACGGGCGTTCTTCTTCGGCGATAGCGTTGCTTGTCGCCTCCGCGAGGGTGTCGAGGTCCTCGGAGTCGGCGACGTGCTGGACGTGCCAGCCCTGGGCCTCGAAGCGCTTGCCCTTGTCCTCCCGGTCAAAGGAGATGGCGGTGGTGCCGTCTATGGTGATGCGGTTGTCATCGTAGTAGTAGACGAGCCTGCCGAGGCCGTTCTGGCCGGCTAGGGAGGCGGCCTCGTTGGAGACGCCCTCCATAAGGTCGCCGTCCGAGCAGATGGCGAAGATGCGGTGGTCCACTACGTTGTGTCCGATGCGGTTGTAGCGTTCGGCGAGGAAACGCTCGGCCATCGCCATCCCGACCCCGTTGGCGAAACCCTGGCCCAGCGGCCCGGTCGTCGCCTCCACACCCGGCGTCATGAACTGCTCCGGGTGGCCGGGGGTGATGGAACCCTTCTGCCTAAACTGCTTTATCTGATCCATCGGCAAGTCGTAGCCGGTGAGGTGCAGCAGCGAGTACTGCAGGATGGAGGCGTGGCCCGCCGAGAGGATAAAGCGGTCCCTGTCGGGCCAGAGGGGGTTCTCCGGGTTGTGCCGGAGGAAGCGCGTGTAGATTGTGTACGCCAGCGGGGCGAGCGCCATCGCCGTCCCCGGGTGGCCGTCGCCCGCTTTTTGTACCGCGTCCATCGCCAGCGTCCTCACGACATCTATAGACCGTCGCGCCACGCTCGTCTGGGTCTTGAGATCCAACATACCTCCCTTTTAGTCGAACTTTGCTATCTCAGAGCCGAGAGCCACCCGGCCATGATTCGCAGCCGGGTGATTTTCGTTATAGCGACCTTTTTGCTCCCCACGCGACGCCCTAGGAGGCCGGGGTGCCGTGGTAGCGGCGGTCTACCTCTATCATCTTGTCCACCTTCGGAGCTGAGCTTCCGCCACCGAACTCGGACTCCAGAAACGCGTCCATCACGGTCTTGGCCGCCTCGGGGCCGATCACGCGCCCACCCATCGTCAAGACCTGGGCGTTGTTTGACTTCTTCGCCCGCTCCGCCGAGTAGACGTCGTGGCACTGTGCCGCACGCACTCCGGGTACCTTGTTCGCCGTTATGCTCATACCGAGACCAGTGCCACAGCACAGGATGGCCTGATCATGGTCTCCACGGGCGACCGCTTCGGCGACCTCTACGGCGACATCGGGATAATCTATCCCCGCGTTCTTGGCCTCCTCCTTGGAGGGAGGACTGTAGTCCTCGACCTCGTAGCCCTTCTCCTCCAGGTGCTCGACGAGCGTTTCTTTGAGTTCGAGGGCCGCGTCGTCGGCACCGATGCCTATCTTCTTCATCTCTTACCTACCTCCTGGACCTATCTCTCGACATGTTCCGTACTCTTCATCCTGTACTGCGCTCGTCCAATAGTCTCCGTTATCATTCCTCCTCCCGGTTAAATTCGTCACGCTCTTACGGTCCGGGCCGTTCCGCACTAACGCGCTTGCGAGGCCGCATCGCGGGCCCAGAAGCCGTCCGGTGCGAACAGTTCCTCGACGCACTCATCGAGGATACCGGCCTCGTTGGCGAGGTCGAGGATGGTGTAGCGGCTCCGGATCATCTGCGCTCTGCGGTACGTCGCCTTGAAGTCCTCGATGCTCAGCCCGATCTCCTCGGGGCTCGTTGGGCATCCGGCGGCCCGCAGCTTCTCCCGCAACTCGTCGGCCGGCATCAACTGCTCTTGCAGTTTCTTGCTCAGATCCGGCCAGAGCTTGCCGAGCAGCTCCAGCCGTTCGCCGAGCGCGTCGGCATCTATGTACTTCGCGAGGCTCTGCTTGACGGCGGGGTTCTCTAGCGGAGGGTCGTGCGCCGCCCGTACCCTTTGCTCGACCTCCTCCGGGCCGGGCCAGTCGTGCTTTATCGCTTCGATGTCCAGGTTGGCGAGGTCGCGTTCGAGTACCCGCTCGAAGAGGGCGGCGATGGCGATGGAGCCCACTCCGACCTTGAACCCATGTGAGAGCGGCGGGTCGAGGTCCCGGCCCAGACCCTCTCCCTCCCAGAGGTGGCTGAACTGGTGCTCGGCGCCGGAGGCCGTCCGCGAAGACTGGTAAGCCTGCATCGCCAGGCCGGACATGACCAGGCCCTCGATGAGACCGTCCATCGCTTCGCTGTCACCTTCGCGCAACTCGTCCGGGGTGGAGATCCAGCCACGCAGGTGGTTCTGTACAAGATCCCAGCCGTTCTGGTCTATGGGCTCGACCCCCAAAGCGTCGGCGATCAGCCAGTCGGCCCCCGACGTCACCTTGCCGAGCAGGTCGGCGTAGCCGGCAGCGGTCATCTTGGGGGGCGCGTTTACCAGGACGTCCACGTCACCCACGACCGCGCGCGGCGCCGGGCAGGTGAGCGTCTGCTTGGCCCCATCCTTCTCTATCGAAGCGCCGAACGCCGTATAGCCGTCCATCGAGGCGGCGGTGGCGACGTTCATGTACGGCCGGTCGCACTCGTAAGCCGCTCGCTTGGCGATGTCGTTGAGGCTTCCGGAGCCCACGGCGACCGGGATGGCGTCGTGCCCGCGCAGCGCCTCTATGAGTATCTCTATGTTGTCGTACTTGGCGTACAGAACCGGCTTGCCGGGGAAGATGTACGGCTCGACCGTTTCGCGTCCGGCCGCTTCGAGGTTCCTCTGCACCTCCTCGCCGGCCGCCGCCCACATGTTCTCGTCCGTGACCACGACCGCTCTGGCGTCTGTTCCGAAGCTCTGCTCGAAGACTTCAGCGACCGAGGCTAGCGCGCCCTCCCCGATGTTCACCGTTTGTGTGTCGGTCGCGTTGCGTAGCGCCCCGTTCACCAGCTCTTCATTCATGCCCTACCTCCCGCCTCTCTACTCATCCTCGTCGGTCCAGCCCAGTTCCTTCCACATCTGGAGAGGGATCAGGCGGTCTATACGGTCCAGCACGTAGTCCGGCTTGTTCTTCAAGGCTTCGTCGGCGAGCATCTCGGGGGTCGTCTCGCCGGTCAGGACCACGGCAGCGGGCATCCCGGCGTCGAGGGCCATCCGGATCTCGGTGTAGAGCCTGTCGCCGGTACACACGCACTCGGCGGCGTCCAGCCCGACCATCTCCATGATGGTCTCCAGCATGATCGGGTCGGGCTTGCCGACGTTCACCTCGCACTTCGCGCCGGTGCACGCTTCTATAGCCCCGACTATGGCCGCAGCGTCGGGCTCGCCTCTTCCGCCGGGGAACGGGCAGTAACGGTCGGGGTTGGTGGTGACGAGGCGGGCGCGCCTGTGGAACCAGATGGCGTCGAAGGCGATCTGGAGCTTCTCGTACTCGAAGGTACGGTCGTAGGAGGCGATGACGATATCTATCTCCTCAGCGTTCTCGGACATCTTTATACCGGCCTCGCGCAGCGCGTTCTTTAGAGGCTCCTCGGCGATGGGGAAGACGACCGCGTCCGGGTGGTTCTGGAGCAGCCACTGCGTCATGGTGACGACGGTGTTTACGGTCTCTTCTTTCGGCGTGGGTAGCCCGAGCTTCGTAAGCTTCTCAGAGTACATCTTTGGGTCTTTGGTAGGGTTGTTGGAGAGGAAGACTACCTTCTTGCCTTTCTCTCTTAGCGTCTCGATCAGGCGCTTCGCCCCCGGCAACAACTCGTCTCCCAAATAGATGGTGCCGTCGAGGTCGAAGATGTAGCCTTCGTAGAGCCTGTCCGGGACCTTTAAGAGGCCAGCGGGAAAGGTTTGCGCGCTTTTCTCCGGCATCCTAATCTCTTCTCTTGGGCTTGCTAGCCTCGGCGGTCATGAGATCTCTTCTCCTCTTCGTGGCCTTTCCCGACTCCCAACTCTCTGGGCGCTTCGCGCCCCTATCACGGCAACCTTTATGCCTTCACCGCCGGCGGATATTCTCAGTATCCTTCCCGGCGTCCGCAAGCGGGAAGCAATGCATAACCATCCGCTCCGTCGCGACGCGGCCGGACTCGATCACCCCGGTCTCGTAGCCCCGGACGTTCCTTCCGACCTCGGTCAAGTAGCCGGCCACCTCGTGCCCGGGGACGATACCCCGGCCGATCTCGCGCGTCTTCTCGCCGCGAAGGATACGCAAGTCGGTGCCGCAGACGGTGTTGGCCCCCACCTTCACGAGGACTTGGGCCGGTCCTATCTCCGGCATCTCCACCTCCCCGACCTCCAGGTGGCCGGGGTCGCGGAACACGGCCCCAATCATAAAGACCCTAAGCCTCCGCCGTGGCCTTGCCGCCGCTCGCGACGTGCCTGACCGTCTCGTGCATCAGCTCCTTCATCTGCGGATAGGTCTCGACGTACCTGTCCACGTAGAACTGGTATTCTTCGTGAGCGCTCTCATCCGGCTCGATGGTGCGTTCGGTGTGCACCATGTTCTCTACGGCTGTCTGGATGTCCGGGTAAGCCCCCGCACCCACCGCCGCCAGCATCGCCGAGCCCAAGACCGCGCCGTCCTCAACCTGCGTAAAGGAGATTGGGAGGTTGCAGACGTCCGAGTGCATCTGCATCCATAGTTCGCTCTTGGTCGGACCTCCCGCCACGACTATCTCCCTGGGCTCAAAGTCGTTCTCGCGCATGATGCGGAAGATGTGCTCGGTGCCGTAGCAGACCCCCTCGACGATCGCCCGGAAGAGGTGTCCTTCAGTGTGGCTCAAAGAGAGGCCCCACATCATTCCCCGAGCCTCGGGGTCAGTGTAGGGGGTACGGTTGCCCTGGAAGTAGTCTATGACGACGAGCCCATCGGAGCCGATAGGCACGTCGCGAGCCATCTCGTTCAGGATGTCATAAGGGTCCATCCCGCGCTTTTCGGCCTCGGCCAGTGCTTTCACCGCGAACCGGTTCTTGAACCATGCGACGATGGAGCCGGTGGAGACCTGCCCGCCCTCGACGGTGTACTGGCCGGGGATCATGGCGTCTGTGTAGGCGCCGAAGAAACCCTGGCCGTGAATTGGCTCCGAGGTTTGTCCGATCATGACGTGCGAAGATCCGGTGATAAGCGCCAGCTTGCCAGGCTCCACCACCCCGAGCCCCAGCGCCGCCACGAAGGCGTCGACTCCACCTTCGGCGACCGGCGTCCCTTGTTTTAAGCCCAGTTTCTCGGCTGCCCATTTGCTCAGGCCTCCGACCACCTCACCCTGGTTCAACACCTTCTGGGGGAACTTGTCTAGCACGTCCTCGATGCCCACGGCCGCGTAGAGGCTCTCCGGCCAGCCGCCCTCGTTACGGTCGTAGTACCAGCGTATGCTCGTGTTACTTATGGAGGCTGTCCACTCCCCGGTTAGCTTGTGGGTCATCCAGTCCTGATACTCGCAGATGTGCCTGGCGCCGTTGTAGATTTCGGGCTCGTTCTCCTTGAGCCAGAGGGCCTTGGAGGGCATCCACTCGGCGGAGACCGCCCCGTAGCCGTTGTACTTGAGCGCCGGATCACCGGTCTCGCCGATCCGCCTGGCTTGATCGGCGGCGCGCACGTCCATCCAGATGATCGCCGGACGCATGTGCCGGTCGTTCTTGTCCATAGCGACCACCGTGCAACTCGTGGTGTCCATAGAGATGCCTTCTATCTCCTCCGCAGAGATACCACTCTGCTCAAGCGCCTTCCTCGACGCCGAAACCAGGCTCGACCACCACTCATCCGGGTCCTGCTCGGCCCAACCGGGACGCGGGTGCTCGAGAGAGTACGGTTCGCCAGCGAATACAACCGGTGTGCCCTCCCGATCGAAGATGCCCACCCTAACACTCTCCGTTCCGCCATCTATCCCCATAAAGTACGGGCCCTCTGCCATTGCTTGCCTTCCTTTCCCCAAAGGATCGCAACTCTTCTCACCAAAGATATTACATCGTCCGCCTTGCGTCAAATGAGCAAAGTTTGGATATTTGTGCAAGACGGGCGTGTGAGGACGCTTGGCGTGGTCCCTACGGAGGGGGCATAAGAAAATGCTAGACTAGCAACGAGAAGTGGCAAAGTTGTATCTATGCCCGAAACGGAAGTGGCGGGCCGTTCATTCCAGCATCGAGCTGGTGTTAGTCTGGAGGGTATTGAGGTGACGCGGCAGCGTCGGACAGCTTTATCCGAGGATGAGTCGCTGCTGTTGGCCGAAGTGGCGCAGCTTTACTACATCAAGGATTTTACCCAGGAGCAGATCGCACAGCGTATAGGCGTATCGAGGTCCAACGTCTCGCGGATGCTTAAAGAAGCCCGAGAACAGGGGATGGTCGAGATAAGCATCCACTCGCCATTGAGGACCGCACCTGGTTTGCAGGAGAAGCTCGTAGAGCGGCTGGGCCTGCGCGAGTGTCTCGTCCTGGCCGAACTGGATTTGGACTCCCGGACCTTTGAGGCCACCAACAACGTCAGCCAGGTGGCGGCGCTGGCCGCGCGGTACTTGCAGGAGAACACCGATCAGGGCGACATCGTGGGCCTCGGTTGGAGCAGGAGCGTCCATTACGTGGTGCGTAGCAAGTTCTTGCGAGAGAAGCGGGACGTGACCGTGGTGCAGCTGGCGGGCAGCATCGGGGGCAGCATAACCGAGCTCGATGGTATTGCCATCACCGCGTTTCTTGCGGACGTGTGGGGGGCGAGCGCGCACTACCTGCACGCGCCGATGCTCGTGTCGGAGGCAGCGGTGCGAAACGGCCTGTTGCACGACCCGCACATCAGCAAGACCCTGGAGATAGCCCGGCGAGCCGACAGTATCGTGGTGGGGATCGGCAGCATGGATGAAGATAACGGGCAGTACCGCACAGGGTATTGCAGCAAAGCGGATCTGGATTACATCCAGAACCAGGGAGGGGTCGCCGAAGTCTGCGGCTCTCACATCTCGCGCGAAGGGTCCCTAATCCCGTTGGAGATGCACGAGCGCACGATAGCCGTAGGTTTCGAAGAGATGAAACGCATACCGAACCGTATCGGAGTGAGCTCAGGGTCCCACAAGCCGCTGGCGAACATCGGCGCGGCGCGTTCGGGCGTGCTCAACGTCCTGGTCACGGACGAAGACACGGCCAGGATGATGCTGGACATCCTAGACGCCGAAGTCTCCGCGAGCCCTGCAACGGACAGCGATGCGGAGCTTACCAGGAGTTGAAACCAGCGAATACCGCGGGAGGCTGCGAATCGATGCCGGAGAAACTCGTAACGGGGTCTTCGGGTGGTGCGGCCGTGGCGGAGGCTCTATGATGTATGAGGCGCTTTTGGGGAAAGCCTTGGGACTCTTGGCGGCAGAATGCCGGAGAGGTATGGGAAAGGGGATGGTCTATCGTGGCCTCCACAGATTACGTGATCGGGGTAGATTGCTCGACGACGGCGACCAAGGCCGTGGTCTGGGACAGTAGGGGTAGGGAGGTTGCCGAAGGACGAGCTACCTTCGATCTGTCGAGCCCGCAGCCGGATTGGGGCGAGCAGAACGCCGAGGATTGGTGGGAGTCTACGAAGACCGCCTTGAGGCGCGCCGCGCAGGTTGTGGACACGAGGAGGATCGGGGCCATCGGCATCACCCACCAGCGCGAGACCTTCGTGTGCCTCAACGAGAACGACCACCCGATACGGCCCGCCATCCTGTGGCTCGACTCGCGCCCGCGCGAAGAGGTCGCAAAGTACGGCTCCAAAGAGGTACACAGGATCACGGGCAAGCCGCCGAACCCGACGCCGGGCTTCTACAAGATGCTGTGGCTCAAAGAGCACGAGCCGACGACCCTGGAGCAGTCTGCCAGGGTAGTGGACGTACACGCCTTCCTGGTACACCGCATGACCGGACACTGGCGCACCTCGTGGGCGACCGCCGATCCTCTGGGGCTCGTGGACATGGAGTCCTTCGATTGGTCGGATAAGCTACTCGACATGGTTGGTCTTGGCCGCGAGCAGATGTGTGAACTGTACGCGCCGGGGGAGGTAATCGGGGAGCTAAAAGACGACGTGGCCCGCGAGATCGGCCTGCCGGCAGGACTGCCCATCATAAGCGGCGTTGGGGACGGCCAGGCCGCAGGGCTCGGGTCCAACATCACCGAGCCGGGCCGGGCATACCTGAACCTCGGTACGGCCGTCGTCTCCGGGACGTACAGCGCGACCTACAGCTGGGGCAACGAGTACAGGGTGCTCTCGGGTCCTATCCCGAGGACTTACACTCTGGAGACCCTGCTTGCCGCCGGGACGTATACGGTGAGCTGGTTCGTCGAGAAGTTCTCCGGACTCGACGCTAAGGGCCTCGGGCTCGACCTCACGACCGAGCAGATCCTGGAGACCGCCGCCGCCCAACTGGACCCGGGCTCGAGCGGCCTCCTGGCGGTCCCGTACTGGAACAACGCGCTCACGCCGTACTGGGACTTCAATGCGCGCGGCATCCTGGTCGGCATGACCGGGGCGCACGGCAAGGCGCACGTCTACCGCGCCATCCTGGAAGGCATCGCCTTCGAGCAGCGCCTGATGACCGACGGCGCGGAGTCGGGGCTCGAGAAGCCCGTGGAGCACGTCGTCGCGCTGGGCGGCGGGGCGCAGAGCTCGCTGTGGTGCCAGATCATCGCGGACATCATGCAGCGACCGGTCGCGGTCGCTCAGGAGACGGAGAGCACCTGCCTCGGCTCCGGGATGCTCGCCGCCGCGGCGTCCGGCGTACACGAAGGCATCCGGGAAGCGGCGGAGGCCATGAGCGGAGAGGGCGCCCGCTACGAGCCCGACGAAAAAAGGGCCGCCGTCTACGACCGGATCTACGGCGTCTACAAGGAGATATACCCGAGCCTCCGCCCGCTCTTCCCGAAGCTCTCCGACGCTCTGAAGGATACGTAACAAGCCTCTAGAGGACACGCGCGAGTTGTACGAGACGCGTTTCGCCGAGGTACTGAATAGTGCGCGGGAAACCCGCAAGGCCGTCGGCTCGTTCACCTGCTACAACCTCGAGGAGCTGGAGGCCGTGATCCGGGCGGCGGAGCGCCGCAAGGCTCCAGTCATCGTGCTCGTCAGCCCGTCTTCCTTCCGGAGCGCCGGTGGCAAGAGGCTCGTGCGTGGCTTTAAGGCTGCCGGTGCACACTCTTCCGTCGAAGTCCTCGTCCAACTAGACCACGTCACGGAGAGAAGCTCCATCGAACGCGCCGCCGAATGCGGCGTAGACGCCGTTATGGCCGATGGCTCGAAGCTGCCTTTTCGGGAGAACCTGGCGTTCACTGCGGAGGTGGCGCGCTCCATGCGGCCACGCGGTATCGGGGTGGAGGCCGAGCTCGGCAGGGTCGAGGGTCAGGAGGACCGGACGGGCGAGGCGCTGGCCGGCGCCATGACCGAGCCGGACGAGGCCGTGGAGTTCGCCGAGAAGAGCGGTGCCGATTGCCTAGCGATCGCGGTCGGCAACGTCCACGGGAATTACTCCGGTACCCCCTCGCTCGACTGGGAGCGGCTCGCCGAGATCCGGGACCGCCTCCCGCTCGCACTCTCCCTCCATGGGGCCTCCGGACTCCCGGATGACGACCTGCGCCGTGCGATCTCTTGCGGCGTCGCAAAGACGAACGTCAACACTGAGTTGAGAGCCGCGTACTTCGGTTGCCTGGAGAAAGAGCTCGGCCCAGCCTCGGAAACACTCGATCTCAAACGGCTCGGTGATCATCTCACCGACGCCATTACGGAGGTCGTAGAGGCAAAGCTGCGCGTCTTTGGCTGGACCGATTAGAACACCTCGAACGTCTAACGAGCAGAGAAACAAGAGCTGTGGTTGATCTCCTCCGTCTTGGCGACCCTCGGCGAAGAGCTACCGCCACGAAACTGCGGGCTCTGCATAGCGCTCCGCGCTATTTGGCGACTGATTTCGACATCGCCGTTCGCCCTGGGACGGCCTCTCCGCGAGCTTATCGAGGCCCTTCTCCGTGCGGCCGGTCGTGTTTGCTCCACCCGAAACCTTTCTGCTAGAGTGAGGTTGGGAGAGTTTTTGGTTCGCGAGAGGATGGGAGGCGCGGGTTGAGGGCGGCGATGTTCTACGAGCCGGGTGACGTAAGGATGGAGGATGTCGCGGTGCCGGAGGCGGGTCCGGGCGAGGTTCTAGTAAACATCGGGGCGGCGCTCACCTGCGGTACCGACGTCAAGACGTACAGGCGGGGACATCCGACGTTGTTTCCGGAGCTACCTTCGCCTTTCGGGCACGAGTTCGGCGGCACGATAGAGGCCGTAGGCGAAGGCGTCGAAGGATGGCGGCCAGGGACGCGGGTGGTCGCGGCCAACTCCGCGCCGTGCAACCGGTGCTTCTACTGCAAGGTCGGCGACCAGTCCATGTGCGAGAACCTCTCCTTTTTGAACGGCGCGTTTGCCGAGTACATCGTCGTCCCGTCGCGCATCGTGGAGCAGAACCTCTACGAGATCCCTGAGGGGATGGAGTTCAGCCGGGCGGCGCTGCTCGAGCCCCTGGCCTGCGCCATACACGGGGTCGTGCGGACGCCGATCTCGATGGGCGACACCGTGGCGATCATCGGGGCCGGCCAGATCGGGCTGATGTTCGTCCGCCTCGCCACCGAACGCGGGGCCCGCGTGATCTGCTTGGACAAGAGCGCCTCGCGTCTAGAGGTCGCCAGGCAACTTGGCGCCGAGGAGACCGTAGAGGCCGCCGAGGGCGTGGACACGATAGGGGCTGTGCGCGGCTGGACGCCGGAGGTACGCGGGACGGACGTGGTCATCGAGGCTGTGGGCCTGCCGCCGCTCTGGGAGCAGGCCCTGCAAATAGTCCGCAAGGGCGGGGACGTCACGCTCTTCGGCGGAGCCCCCTCTGGGACGTCAATAGAGGTGGACACCATGCTCCTCCACTACTCCCAACTCACGATAAGGGGGATCTTCCACCACACCCCCTACACCGTTCAGGTCGCTTTCGACCTGCTAAAGAGCGGCCGTATAGACCCCGAGCCTTTCATCTCCGGCGTCCGGCCGCTCGAAGACGTCGTTGAGGCTTTAGAAAGTCATGGCCGCCAGGAAGGCATTAAGTACGAGATACGGCCGTAGGGAGGGCTTTCCATGAAGCACCAGGACCTGCGCGAAGAAGTCGCCGAGGTCGCCCGGCAGATGATCTCCTCCGGCCTCGTGACCGGCACCTCCGGCAACGTCAGCGCCCGCACCCCCGAAGGAGACATCCTCATCACCCCGAGCGGCGTGGACTACGAGATCATGCAACCGGAAGATGTAGTGCTAGTGAACGTAGACGGCGAGCTACTCGACGGCTCCCTCAAGCCCTCCACCGAGACCCCGATGCACACCGGCATCTACCGTTCCAGGCAGCAGGTGGACGCCGTAGTCCACACCCACTCCCGCTACGCGACGACGTTGGCGTGCCTTGGATGGGAGATACCGCCGGTCCACTACATGCTCACCACCCTCTCGGGAGACGGTCGTATCCCGCTAGCCCCGTATACGACCTACGGCACAGAGGAGCTCGCGGGCTACGCCGCCGAAGCTCTGGGCGAATCCCGCAACGCTTGTCTCCTGCAGAACCACGGCACCATAACCGTCGGAGAGAGCCCGGAAAAGGCCCTCTCGCGGACGGTCGTCCTGGAGGAGATGGCAGAGATCTACTATCACGCCAGGCTCGCCGGAGAACCGATACTCCTCACCCCTCAGCAGATCGAAGAAGTGGCGACCAAGATATCCGGCTACGGCCAGTCCAAACCGGCCTCTGTCGACGCGGAATAGGCTTCGAGGAGCCGCAGCCGGCGATGGCAGCGACACAAATGTTCACTTGACGGACATTCTTGCCTGCACTATGCTAGACGTGGGAAAGGAAAACAGAATCCCGCCAGGTTGGCTATGGAGCCCGCCCGACGGTGGAGCCCTGGTAGCGCGATCCGTTGCCGGTGTCGCCATTGCGGTGTTGGGGTCCCGAGAGCGGATCGCGGGATACTGGAGAGGAGGAGTTTCTAGCGTGAGCTTTGAATGGGGAATCTTGTTGGCCGCCTTCGGCGGTGGTCTATTTGGGGCCGCCATCGGGGGCTTACCCGCCTTTATCTTCACGGGTATCGCCGTGCTGGCGGCGTTCGGTGCGGGGCTCGGTGGTGCCAGTTTTGACGTGCTCGGCCTTGTAGTCTTTGGACCGATCACCGGCCCGCACGTTACCTTCGTCGGCGCGGTCGCGGCAGCGGCCTTCGCAGCTAGGCGGGGAGACATAGAGGATGGGAAGGACATCATTACCCCGCTGGCCGGCCTCGGGGACCCGCTGCCCCTCCTTGTCGGGGGCGTCTTTGGCGCCGCAGGATATGCGTTGCAGGTGCTCTTGATGAACCTGATTCCCCCTTTCCAGAGCGGCTTCTATCCTACGTATATCGACGTTATCGCCGTGGTGGTCGTGGTCTTCGCCGTCGTTACCCGGTTGATGTTCGGGAAGACGGGCATCTTCGGAAACCTGGACGCCGAGGCGCGCGAGCGCGGCAGGTGGAGTACCGGCGGGGATCGGGTATGGCTGGCCTACCAGGAAGGCTTCCTGCAGGTCAGCGTGGTGGGACTGGGCACAGGCCTCTTCGCGGCGTGGGCAGCCACCCAGATCGCGGCGTTCGATCCCGCGCTCCTCCCCTTCGGGGTACTTCTCGGCTACGGTATCTCGGCGACCTCGCTGATCTTTTTGCAGTTCGGCTTCACGGTGCCGGTCACACACCACATGACGTTGCCCGCCAGCGTGGCTGCGATCGAAGTCGTGGTGCTTGGCGGTTCCCCGCTCCTCGCGATACTCGTGGGCGCCGTTGCCGGTATCTTGGGTGCCATCTTGGGCGAGTTGTCCTCTCGCCTGTTCCTGATCCACGGCGACACCCATCTAGACCCGCCAGCCATCTCGATTATCATAATGTCCGTCATCATCGTCTTCGGTTCACTGCTGGTCACCTAGCAGAGTACGGGCATGAAAGATCTTCAGAGGCATGCGCGATGCCTTGAAGCTATTCAGGACGAGCAACGAATAGAAGAGGAGGAAATGGTAGCAGAGGAGCCGTACTTGGTAGGCATAGGCAGCGGGACGAAGGGTACGCGGCCCGGACTGGTCGAGCCGCGAGGAGTACAAGCTCTACGCGGACAAGAGCCCTATCCCGGAAGCAGGAAACGATACGTAAGAGGGTGCGGCATGTGCCAGGACAAGGATAGCGTAACGGGAAGGAGAGACAGATGATCGCCGCCGTCTTCAACGGTCCGGACGAGATCGAGGTGAAGGAGGTCGAGACCCCCGAGGTCGGTGCGGGTGAGGTTCTAGTAGAGGTCGGAGCTAACACCGTGTGCGGCACAGACGTACGCATACTGCGCGGGGAGAAGACCACCGGCATCTATCCGCCCTCGATCCTGGGCCACGAGTTCGCCGGACGCGTCGCCGCGGTCGGGGATGGGGCAGAGGGTTACGAAGTCGGCGTCACGGTGGGCATGTCCCCGACCATCCCGTGCCTCAGGTGCTTCTACTGCAAGCGCGACATGGAGAACGTCTGCTTGAACTGGAAGGCGATGGGCTACGAGGTAAACGGGGGCCTGAGCCAGTATGTGCGTATTCCCGCCGACGCCGTGAGGGCTGGCTGCCTCTTCGCCGCCAGCGAAGACATCCCACCCGAGCAACTCGCACTCTCCGAGCCTCTCTCGTGCTGCGTACACGGTCAGATTCTCTCTCGGGTGGGGTTCGACGACACCGTCCTCATCCTGGGCGCGGGTCCTATAGGGCTCTTCCACCTCCAGCTCGCGCTCCAGGCCGGCGCGCGCACCGTGATCGTAAGCGAGCCCTCTGAGGATCGTCAACGCTTCGCCAAAACTCTAGGCGCCCACGTTACCGTCGATCCGACGAGCGAGGACCTCTCAGAGGTCGTCATGGAGAATAGCGACGGTCTTGGGGTGGACGTGGCCCTGATCTGCATCGGGATGCCCGCTCTGGTCAACCAGGCCTTCGAACTGGCCCGCAAAGGAGGGCGAATAAACGTCTTCGCGGGGCTGGCCAACGAGGGCTGGGCCGAGGTCGAGGCGAACCTGATCCACTATAACCAGTTACAGGTTACGGGCGTGACCGGTGCGCGCCGCTCGGACTACGAGGTAGCCCTCAGGCTTATAGAGTCCGGGCGCGTGGACGTCTCGAACATGGTCACCCACCGCTTCCCACTAGAAGAGGCCACCGAGGCGATACAGACCTCGGCCCGCGGCGAAGGCATAAAGGTAGCGGTGATACCGGAAGGAGGAACCTCATGAGTGAGTTACTGGTCGGCATAGACCTGGGAACTTCGAGCTCTACGGGCGTGCTCGCCCGGTCCGACGGCGAGGTGGTCGCCACCGCCGAGCGAGCGCACAAGCTCTCGTTGCCCAAACCCGGCTGGGCCGAGCACGACGCCGAAGAGGTATGGTGGAAGGGCTTCACGGAGGTCTGCGCCGAGCTTCTGGAAAGCGCCCGCGGCGACGACGAGGTGGTCGCCGTGTGCGTTAGCGGCATCGGACCTTGCTTTCTGGCGGCCGGCGAGGGCGGAGAGCCCTTGAGGCCAGCCATACTGTATGGCATAGACACCCGGGCTTCGAGGGAGATCGAGGAGCTCACCGAGAGGTACGGCAACGAGAAGGTCATCGAGCTCTGCGGCAACCCCATGACCGCCCAATCAGTGGGGCCCAAGATAGCCTGGCTCGCGCGCAACGAGCCCGAGGTCTGGGGAGAGACCCGCTACTTCTTTATGGCGCACACCTTCGTCGCCCACAGGCTCACCGGCGCGTACGTCCTGGATCACCCCTCGGCGAGCATGTGCGAGCCCCTCTACCACACGGGCGAGAACCGCTGGATCGGGGACTGGTGCGACGAAGTAGCCCCGGGACTAGAGATGCCCGAGCTGCGGTGGCCGGCGGAGATAGCAGGGGAGATCACGGAAGAGGCCGCCGAAGCGACGGGTCTCCCGGCCGGTATTCCCGTGGCCGTCGGGACCACGGACAGCTTCGCGGACGGCCTGAGCATAGGGGTCAAGGACCCCGGCGACGTGATGATCATCTACGGCTCGACGATGTCGATCATCGCGATCCTACCGGAGGCGCTCCCGACCTCCAACCTCTGGAGCAACGCCCACCTCTTTAAAGGCACCCACAACCTCTCAAGCGGCATGTCCACCTCTGGATCACTCACGGCCTGGCTCAAGGAGATCTCTGGCGACAAGCCCTTTGAGGAACTCACCGAAGAGGCCGCCGAAGTAGCCCCAGGCTCGGAGGCCCTGGTTGCGCTGCCGTACTTCGCCGGTGAACGCACCCCCATAAACGACCCGGACGCGCGCGGCGTAATCTGCGGCCTCACCTTGAGCCACGGGCGCGGTCACCTCTACCGGGCTTTGCTCGAGTCGACCGGTTACGGGGCGCGCCACCTCCTGGAGGCCATAAGCGAGGCGGGCGGCGAGACCAAACGCTTCGTCGCAGTCGGGGGCGGCACGAAGGGTGGCTTGTGGACGCAGGTGATCTCCGACGTAACCGGCGTTGTGCAGGAGCTACCCGAGCAAACCATAGGCGCCAGCTACGGCGACGCCAAGCTTGCCGGCATCGCCCATGGCCTGGTAGAGGCCGACGCAGAATGGAGCTCCATGGCGAGCACCGTCGAGCCCAACCCGGAGAACCGCGAGGTCTACGACGAGCTCTACTCCGTCTACAGGGACCTCTACCCGGCTACCCGCCCCATGACCCACGCCCTGGCTCATATGCAAACGGGAGGAGGGTCCTGAGGAAAAAGACATCCGCGTGACTACCGCCGACAACCTCTCCCGCGCCGACCCCACCGACCTTGACGCCCTGCGCAAAGCCCTGGCGGCCTCCGACTCTGATGGGAAGCTAAACCCCATCGGTATGAGCCCGATCGAGGTAGGACCCGAAGCCCTAGACGTACTGATCGAGACGGTCTCCGAAATCACCCGGAGCGAACGGGTAGTGCTCGTGGCCAACGCCACGCCCGCGTACCGTTACAGAGAGGACCTCAAAGAAAGGATCGCCCATACTCTGAGCGAGAGCTTCGATTTGGAGTGTATAGAGCATCTGTCATAGCAGTTGGTCCACCGTGCGGTAGCCGCAGTGCGCGAAGAACCCCAGGACATCGCGGACCGTGACCGCCTCCAGCGCCCGACCCATCGCCTCGATCAGCGCCTCTCGGGTGCGCGCCTCGGCTCGTCGCAGCAGCCCCTTGATCTTCGAGAAGGTCTGCTCGATGGGGTTGAGGTCCGGCGAGTAGGGCGGCAGGTAGACGAGCTCGCAGTCCCTCGCCTCGACGATCTCCTTCACCCTGCCGCCCTTGTGGGCAGATAGGTTGTCCACCACCACGGTCTGCCCAGGACGTAGGACCGGCGCCAAGACGCGCTCCAGGTAGGTTTCGAAGACCTCCCGTGTCGTGGGGCCCTCGACCGCCAGGCACGGACCGACGCCCCCGGCCGTGATGCTCGCCAGCAGGGTCACATTCTTGCCCCAGTTGCGCGGCGCCTTCGCGTGCGCCCGCTCTCCGCGGCGCGACCAAGCGTAGATGGGACAAAGCGAGACGTTGGCTCCCATCTCGTCCACGAACACCAGGCGCTTGGCGTCCACCCTTTCGGCGAACAGCAGCCGCCATGCGGCCCTCAAGAACTCGTCGCGCTCTCTCGCTCCCAGCGATCTTTTTTTCGGCTCCATCCGAGGCGCCCCAACATCCGGCTCACGGTGGACTCGCTCACCGAGACCCCCGCCACTTTCTTCAGGAACTCGCGACGCTCGGAGAGGGTGGCCGCCGGGCGCTCTTCGAGGTCCGTTTCTAGAAGCCTCCGGGCTGTCTCACCCATCTTCGGCTTAGAGCCGGGACGTCTCTTCGGGGCGAGCGGTCGGCCCTGCTCGGCCAACTTGGCGTAGCGCTTGACCGAGGAGCGGCTCACGCCGAAGGCGCGGGCGGCCTCGCTCTTGGTCGCGCCCCGTCGTAGCGCTTCGAGGATTTTCTTCCTGAGGTCTTCGGAGTAGGCGTTCATGTGTACATGGTGCCACATGGATCATCTGCCCTGCAACTCGCTCTAGCGGTAGTTTGTTGCTAGCGGGCATAGAGGTAGAGCCCCCGCCCCGAGAACACCCGCTCAAACAGCGCTCTTAGCTCCTTCGGCGGGGGCTTGCCGGAGAACGCCCTCCAGTAGCGCCACAGCATCACCCACGGCTCCAGCCACCCCCTTACCGCCCTCAAGGCCTCCGGCCAGGACACCGAGGGTCTCCTGCCTGCTCCCCCCCGCTGAGACGGCGCGTAGGTCGTCCTCCGGTCGCTCGGCCGACTCGGCGTCGTCGGTCGGCAAGCGGCCAAACGCCCACCAGCAGAACGAGAACGCGCAGCACGCGAGCTGCCAGTGGCGGCGGATCGCGTGGTCGCTCCTGACCTGGTAGCCGCTCCAACCCAAAGCGTGCTTGACCTGCTTGTAGCTCTGCTCCACCCACATCCTCAACCCGTAGAGTCTCGCCACCTCCGACACGCTCGCCGGGGCTAAATTGCTCTCGGCTTCTCCACCGGAACCGGGTGCGGGCAGGTTAGTGGTCAGGTACCAGGTGCCAAGATCCGGTAGCCCTTCGGGGTCGGTGGTGACCACGAGCGCCCTTTTCGCCCGTTCCGTGCCATAGGGTCCGGCCTCCACCTCCAGCGCCCACCACTCCTCCCGATGCCCGTCGCGGAAGGCGCGCACCACCTTCGCCCACTCCCCCGGCTCCTCGGCGTCCTTCCATCCGGCCGCCAGCGCGGCCTCCCACAGGGCGCCGATCGTGCCCTCCATGTGCCACCAGCAATGCGACTTCTTGAGCGAAAGCACGTAGCCGACGCCCAATTCTCCCAGGGAACGCTTGAACCCGCGGTCCTCGCCGTAGAAGGAGTCCGCCACCACCGCCCTGAAGGGGACGCCCATCTCGACCGAACGCTCCACCAACTGTCGCGCTATGTACAGCTTGGTGCGGAACCTCCGGTCGCTCTTGCCGGCCTCGAAGTGGTGCGCCGGTGTGTAGGGCTCGACCTCCAGGGGGTAGTATGCCCCCTCGTCGGCCCACAAGGAGCTCACCGACACGACGCCGTTGTCGGTCTTGCCGATATTGGCCAACCACTGTCTGCCGACGTGGGCGGTCCTCTTGCCCCACTTGCGGTCCCCGTGCTCGTCCACGACCAGGACGCCCTTCCCGTTCGCGGCGGTGGCAGGGTCTTCGAGCAAGAGCTCCAGCCGGCGCTCGTTGACCTCCTTCGGGTCCCACCCGGACTCGGAGAGGAACCATTGCAGGCTCTGCGCTTCCCTGCGCTGCGCTCCGGCCACGGGTTCAGTGTTGGCGAGGGCGGTCAGGGTCTTGTTGCGCTCGGCTGGGAGCAGGAGACCTTCGAGGTAGCGACGGAAGCCCTCGCGCTGGGCGCGAGCGCCGAAGAGGCCGTCGAAGCTGGCAGCGTACTCTTCCAAAGGGCCGGGAGAGGGCTCCACGGGCAGTCGTTTGGTCATGGCGGCACCTCCTTATGCCACCATTGGAGCACAACGCTTTTCCTACTTCAACAAACTACCGCTAGAGCAGCTTGCACAATAGATGATGGACGTGCGAAGCTGCACGGATGAACGCCTATTCGCTCGATTTGAGGCTAAAAGTGCTCGACGCCGTCAACCGCGGCATCCCCAGGAAGGAGGTGG
>CADCVE010000034.1 GCA_902806065.1 uncultured Rubrobacteraceae bacterium
CACTTGGTTGGCAGGCTGCTTCGGAAGGTTCTCAGCCACACCGTTGCCTTCTTGCTCAACCATCGGGCGGGTAACCGACCCCTGCAACTGGCTCGACTACTCCGCTAGAAACCCGCACACCGGGTTAATTAACAGGGACTCAGACTCGTTCCGTAGGATAGCGGCATTTACGCTCCAATTCACAGCACTTGGACGGAGCCGTTCGGCCGCACGAGGCAGAGGGCATCTCCGAGGTGGACCGCAAAGCCCACGCCCGCGTCGCCGCGACCGCTGCTCTTGTAAAGGTGCGTAATTTCCCGGACTTCGAGCGCCGCAGGCTTCTCCAAAGCATCCCTCCTTGTAGCCCGTCCGACAGCCTTATCTCTGGCGGCGCCCCACGGGACCAGCGTTGATCGCACCGCCTTGATTAGAGGACCTACGGTAGAATAGGGCTGTAGATTGGAGAAGAAGAGAGGCTTGCATCTTGGCTGAGACGCGGATCACCTGGGACCCAGAGGCCGACCGGCGGATAAAGCGCAGCCCGTTCCTAATGCGCCGCTTCATCCGCAAGCGCATCGAGGAGCGTGTCGCCGGCCGCGGCCGCACCCACGTCACCGAGGCCGACGTGGATGAGAGTGCCGGCATGTACCGGCAGTACCGCTTCAAGTAGACACGAACCTACTATCTTTTTTGCCGAAGTTCGACCGGGATGCGCCAGCGAACTTTGTAGCGGGAGAGACGGGTGTGAGTTGGTCACTTTTCTTGCCGTTCGTCCTCTTCGCGGGCTGCGTCGGGATGTTGGTCTAGGCGACAGAGCGACTACTCGAAGGTCTGGTGAGACTTCCCTGATTGGTACAGGTCTCGGCGTTCGCTGTCGTTACCATTCTTTCGGGCTTTTAGGGTAAGAGATTCCGGGTGCCGTGTCGCTGATCTATTCTTATGGTGCTCTCTTCTTCTGGAGCTTTCTGGCAGCGACCATCGTGCCTCTAAGCTCGGAGCCGCCCCTGATCTTCCTCGTCGGTAGTGAGGACGCGATCACGCTGCCGGTCGTGGTGGGGACTGCGGGCAACGTGCTCGGCGCATGTACGACGTACTGGATCTCCCGCCGCGCTACCCGTGCCCTGGTCAAGCCACGCAAGGTCTCCAGAAGCCACGAGCGCGCGGCTAAAATGGTTGAGCGATACGGCCAGCCGGTGCTGCTCCTCTCATGGGTGCCGATACTCGGTGATGGACTGGTCGTTCTCGCCGGAGCGACGAAGATGAGCTTCGCACGCTTCTGCTTCTGGGTAACGCTCGGCAAAGGGCTACGCTACCTCGCGATCGCGCTGGCCACCCTTAACTTTTTCTGAGTCTTTCTCCATTCCGGCCACAAAAACTCCTTGAACCTAACGTAACGTGAGGTTGTAGCATCGTGTCGTGATGAACAGTCCTCGACAGAAAGGAGTCAGCGGAGAGGAATGGAGACTCGACAATCAGCGGCTTTGAAAGTAGGCGAGCTGGCTAAACAGACGGGATTGTCCGTCCGCACGCTCCACTACTACGACGAGATCGGCTTGCTCTCGCCGTCGCGGCGCACTGAAGCGGGACACCGTCTGTATACGGCCGGTGACGTGGACCGCCTGCGGCAGATCAACTCGCTCAGGTACTTGGGGGCGAGCCTGGAGGAGATCCGGGAAATTCTGGATGCTCCCGATTTCTCGCCACGCCGGGTGATCGAGCAGCACCTGGCACGGCTGAGGGAGCAGATCAAGTTGCAGCAGAAGCTCTGCGACCGTCTGGAAGAGATAGCGGCGCGACTGTCCTCGAAAGAGGAGGGCTCGGCCGAAGAGTTAGTTCAAACGGTGGAGGTGATCAGGATGTCGGAGAGGCTGTGGAGGTACTACACCCCGGAGCAGCGGGAGGAGATCGAGGAGAGAGGGCGCGGGCTGGGTGAGGAGAGAATTCGCCAGGTCGAGGCTGAGTGGCCGGAGCTAATGGAGCAAGTCCGGGCCGAGATGGAGGCGGGTACCGACCCGTCGGACGAGCGGGTGCAGCGGCTCGCGAAGCGCTGGATGGAGTTAGTCCGGGAGTTTACCGGTGGCAACCCGGAGATCGAAAGCTCCGTACGCAACGTGTGGCGTCAGGAGGAGACCATCCACGGCGTCGATACCGGCCCGATGCGGGAGATGGGCGAGTATATATCCAGGGCGATGGCGGCATCGAAGAAGCCAAAGTAGCCTACGCTATCAACAGCCGCTCGGGTGGAGTAGTCTGGGGGTTGATACCGGATCACAGTCTGCTTCGCTCGCGGCGGCCTTCAAGCAGCCTCGCTGGCACGCTTCTTCTCAGGGAATCGCGGGTATGTTAAGCCTTCCAAGCCGACGATTCTCGAAAGGAAACATAGGGAGATGGCGAAGGACAACGTGATAGCCGTTTTGGGGACCGGAATAATGGGCGCTGCGATGGCCCGCAATCTTATCTCGGCGGGCATGGAGGTGCGCGTCTGGAACCGCTCGCGCGAAAAGGCGGAGCCGCTGGGGGACGATGGCGCGCAGGTGGTGGACAGCCCCGCCGAGGCCGCTGACGGGGCCGGGTTCGTGTTGACGATGCTCGCCGACGCCGACGCCGTTGCGGAATCAGTTGGCGCACAGGATGGCGCGTTGTCCACGCTGCCCGGCGACGGCGTGTGGCTACAAATGAGCACGGTCGGGTTGGAGGGTCAGGAGCGGCTCGCGCGAGTAGCGGAGGAGCACGACGCTGCCTACGTAGATGCCCCCGTCCTTGGGACTAGACAACCCGCCGAGCAGGGACAGTTGATCGTGCTGGCCTCGGGACCTGAGGAGGTTCGCGGTCGATGCGAGCCGGTCTTTGACGCGGTAGGCGCCAGGACCTTGTGGCTCGGCGAGGCCGGCGCCGGCAGCAGCCTCAAGCTCGTGACTAACAACTGGATCGTGGGCCTCCTCGGCACGCTGGCCGAGACGGTTGCCCTCTCCGAAGCCATCGGTGTCGACCCCTCACAGTTCCTCCAGGCCATCGAAGGTGGTCCGCTGGGAGTGCCTTACGCGCAGATGAAGGGCCAGATGATGATCGAGGAAGAGTTCCCCACGAGCTTCTCCGCGAAGCTGGCTCGCAAGGACGCGGGCCTGGTACTCGCCGCCGCAGAAGCCAACGGTCTGCGCCTCCCACTCACCGAGGCGGTAGCCGCCCACTTCGACGAAGCAATAAACGCCGGGCACGGCGAAGACGACATGGCCGCCATCTACCAGGCGGCAAAGCCCGGACGCAGCTAAACAGACCGCCTACAGCCAGGCGTAGCGAAGCTATCCACCGGGCCTAGACACAGGCGGGGCGACGCGCCTGCCGCTGTCCACACTAATTCAGTACGAAGCGGAAGAGGCTTGCGTGGCAGCCTGAAAGGTCCCTCCCGGTCCCGCTTTGTGTAAAGGAGTCACGCCGCTCAGTGCCGGTAGCCTTGACAGAGCATGTAGAAACAGTATAATAACGCCCTTGCCAACAGTGTTGAAATGATGTTTTTCCTACTAGCGGTCTAGCTAGTGCAAAGCAGGGCTTTGGAGAACATGAAACCTGTAGGGACGCTGCGGCGGGGTTCTTTTGCGTCGCGTTGGATAAAAAGCTCGGACGGAGGTAACTTATGGAGACTACCGCAAAACGGCAGCCGGAGCGCGAGAGCGAGACGCCGGAGCTTCTCGCCAAATATCTGAGGCACATTGGGCAGGGTCAATTGCTCACGCATCAGGAGGAGATAGACCTCAGCAACCGGGCCAAGGCCGGGGACAAGAAGGCCCGCCAGAGGCTCATAGAGAAGAACTTGCGCCTCGTCGTCAGCGTCGCCAAGAAGTATCGCGGGATGGGTTTGCCTTTCGAGGACTTGATCCAGGAGGGCAACATCGGCCTGATGAGGGCCGTCGAGAAGTACGACCCGGACCGCGGCTACCGCTTCTCGACGTATGCTACATGGTGGGTTAGGCAGGCCGTGCAGCGGGCGGTAGCGGACAAGGGGAGGACCATCCGGGTACCGGTGCATATGGGAGAGAAGATAAGGAAGATGGCGCGTTCGTACAACGAGTTGTTGGCGGAGTTCGAGCGGGAGCCGACCGACGAGGAGGTCGGTGAGAGGCTGGGGTGGACCGTCGAGGACGTCCGGGAGGTCAAGGATGCCATGCCCGACGCTACTAGCCTCAACCGGCCGCTAACCTCGGACGGGGACAGTTCCGAGCTGGGAGAGCTCGTCGAGGATGAGCGAGCGTCGGACACGCCGGGCGAGGTGATGCGGGGTATGGAGACGGTGCAGCTTGGGGAGGCCATCGAGCGGCTGCCGGAGCGCAACCGATACGTCCTGGTGCGTCGTTACGGCCTCGACGGCCGCGAGTCCGCTACGCTCGCCCGGCTCAGTGAGGAACTTGGGGTCTCGCGCGAGCGGATACGCCAGCTACAGCGCGAGGCGGAGCGGATGCTCAAGAGTGGCGAGTACGGTTGGATCATGGGCAACACCGCAGCCTAAAGTAGTACATCTACCAACAACAAAGAGGGGTCCCGGCTACCGGGACCCCTCTTTGCACTGGTTTTCCAGCAGTGCGAAGGAACAACGGCGTGCGCAGGACAATACACATAAGGTTAAGGGATAGTAAAATCGTCGTTCTATAGAACCCGTGTGGTGAGTCCTTGGCCGGATCCCGGCAGGGTCGCTCCCCGGTCTGGAGAAAGGAGCGCTATGGAAGCCAAACCTAACGAGCGTGGCGTACCGGGAATAGACCGCGAAGAGAGACGATACCATCAGGCGGCCTCACCGGACAATAGTCCTATTACTACCCGTAAGACTAGCGTGGTGCCCGAGGAAGACTGGGCTTCTCTGGCGACCGGCGACCCGGCTTTCTGGCTCAAGGAGCGCGATCAGGACTGAGCGTCGTACGGAGCCGCGGCCCGAAAGTGTATTGTGGCCGGGACAGTTTTGAGAGTCACGCGAACCGGATTCCAGAGATAGAGGCGACGAGCGCACGGCTCGCCGCCTCGTAAGAAGTTCCCGTTCAGGCAGTTATCGGAGAGGGCACTTGCACTGCACGGTGGGTTTGAAACGCGGAGATTGTGCCGGTGAAGGTAGCTGAGAGATGACCCGGAACTGTACGATTCTGGCTCTGTATAGTTAGCCTCTCCCGGTTCTCCGGCATCCCGTCCGAGGGCTGAGAAACTCGCGCACCCGCTAGAGAGGGCTCCACCGCTTTGATGAGGTTGTTCTGGCCCGGCAAAGCGCTGGTATTCGAGCGACGCTTCTTAGCCGGCTATTCGGAGTCTTCGGGTGGTCTTTCGTATGCTTCGAACTCGGGGCTTGGGGAGACGGAGAAGATGGTGTTCAGGGCTCGGTCGCTTGGTGGCTCCCGGACGAGCAAGTTTGGTTGGCTCCTATCCAGGACTATAAACGGGACCGGATGCGCCTGGAGGACGCGGTCCTCGTATAGGACGACGTCGGCGAAGATACCGGTCGAGGTCTCCTCTGACCAGGATTGATCGAAGAGGAAGTTGCCCGTACCGTAGAAGATCGGGGACGCTTCGTACATCTCGATCCCCTTGGGCCAGTGCGCGTGACCTCCAACGACGAGATCCGCCCCCGCATCTACGACCGCGTGAGCAAGCTCCACCTGCTCGGGCTCGGGCTCCGCAATGTACTCCGTTCCCCAGTGTGGCATCACAATAATGATGTCCACCTCAGGTCGCAACCGCCGTACGTCCTCCACCATCACGTCCTCCAGAAGGGGGGCCGTGCCGGGCGAGTCATCCGTAGCCCAGGACCACTCATAAGAGGGCACGCCCTGGTAGTTGAGAACGCCGACCTGCAAGCCAGCGAGGTCGAAGATCATGGGCTCGCGGCTGATATCGAGGTCCGCCCCGGCCCCGGTGTATGAGAGGCCCGCGTCGTCCAGGTGCCCCAGGGTCTCCTCCAACCCGGGGACTCCCGCATCCAGGATGTGGTTGTTTCCCAGGGTCACGCCGTCTATTCCGGCCTGGTTCAGGATTGGCAGCAGCCGGAGGTCGCCGTTGAACGTCGGCGCCTCGGGATGGTAGATGGCGTCTTCGAGGACCGGGTTCTCGAAGTTGGCCAGCGTGAGGTCGGCACTTCTCAAGTACTCCCTTACTTCGCCTCCCTCCCCCAGGCGTTCGGCCTCGAACTGGTAAACAAGGCTGGAATCATCGTAGGGATTGGGTACGAGTGTACGGCCGGTGATCGCCGCATAGCCGCCGTCGAGCGGGAAATCTATACCTCTGCCTTCCTCGAAGACGGCGAAGGGCTGCCCGCGGTCCAGCACTATGTCCCCGCCCACGACGACCTTCCGAAGCTCCTCCGGGTCCGGGACGGTTGTGGCTGCAGATCGCAGGGGGTAGCCCTCCGGGTCCGGCGCGCGCGGGTCGAGGAGGGGAACGCCGTCGGTCGCCAGAGCTTTGACGCGGGGGGTGACTTCGTCCCAGGGCACGAGCCCGGTAGCCTCCGGGGTTCTGCTAACGTAGTCTACGACGGCGTTGGTCGAGCCGAAGTCCTCGAAGTCCGGGCGGTCGAGTAGCTCTCTGGCGAGCTCCTGGGACTCTTCCGGGACCGCAAGTTCCGGGTCTTGTAAAAGATCACCGGTGCTCACGTCCTCCCGGGGCGAGGTCAGGTGAGCGATAGGGACGAGCGAGGCCGGGCGATCTGGCTCGGCGGCGGATGAAGGTGCGCGGGTGTCTACCGCGGCTTTGGTGTCGGCGGATGAACCCTCGTTGGCGCTCTCTTCTCTGGTTGGATCCTCTGACTCTCCATTAGAGCATGCGGTTAGCAATAGTAGCGCCAGGGCGACTATCGCCGCCGGGAGATAGAGTGTGCTTTTCAAGGACGGTTCTCCCTCTGGAGCCGTGGTCGTTCTTACGTTTGGAAACTGTAGCAAGAAGAATGGGGAGTCGCTCGCGCTCCTGATAGGGTTGTACCGGGGACATCTTGGGAAATATCCAGGATAAGGTGAAACTTGACTGATAGAGGAGAGTGGGAGAGATGGCCCAGCGAGAAGACCAACAGAAGCCCGATAGTCCGCTCGTAAGCGAACGCGGCAGCACCACCCTCAACGATACTGTCGTCTCCAAGCTGGCGGGCATGGCGGCTGGAGAGGTAGAAGGTGTGTACATGGGCGGTAGCGCCTCCCGAAACGCGGGAGGTCTCCTGGATAGCGTGACCGGCTCGCAGAGCCAGACGCGCGGTGTCTCCGTGGAAGTCGGCAGGACCGAGGCTGCCATAGATCTCACCATGGGGATCGAGTACGGCCGGAACATCATGGAACTGGTCGCAAGGGTCCGCAGCAGGATCACCGAACAAGTTCAGAACTTGACGGGCCTCAGAGTCACGGAGCTGAACGTGACCGTCAGCGACATCGTCTTCCCCAGCGAGGAGAACGCCGGAGAAGATGATCGCGGCTCGGAAAGTGGACAGGGGCGGCGCCGATTGGAGAGCGGAGCGGGTCAGGGAGACCGGCCGCAGGCGAGGCGGACGGAGGAACTCAGGGCCGCGGGCCGGGAGCGCGAAACCTCGGATACCACGACCGCGGAGATAGCACCAGACGAACGGGGGAGGGCCGGAGGCGAAGGAGGCAGGCCAGGGGACGAAGACGAGACACGCGAGTTGAGGTTTAGGGACGAAGAGATAGACGAGACGCGCCGTATCCCCAGGGAAGACCAGCCCGGGCGCGGAAGCGAACGCGACAGATAATTCGTCTCGGGATGGCGGCGGGAGAAGCAAAGGCTACTATCTCACTCCGCTGGTAGGCTATATTCGTGGCTCAGGATCTCCTCAAGCCCGGACTTACGCTTGTCTTCTGCGGGTACAACCCGTCACTGACGTCGGGCCAGAGCGGCTACCACTATGCTCACCCCGGCAACCGCTTCTGGCGTGTCCTCCACGCTTCCGGCGTCACCAAACGTCTCTACAGGCCAGAGGAAGACGAGCAGTTGCTAGACCTCGGCATTGGCTTTACCAACCTCGCTTCCCGACCGACGCGCAGGGCCGACGAACTTACGCGAGAGGAGATCCAGGCTGGCGCCAAAGAGTTGCGCGAGAAGCTGGAGCGGTTCGAGCCTCGGGTCGTCGCCTACACTGGCATCGGCGTGTACCGCTGGTTCCGCGCGACCTCGAAGGTCTCCTGGGGTGTGCAGGAGACCTTCGCTGTCCCGGGCGTGACGGACGTAGTCGTGCCCTCGCCGTCGGGTCTAAACCGGATGCGCTTCGAGGAACTGGTCGATCATTACCGTGCGCTCGCGCCTTTTCTGTCCTAGATGCTATTGTCTTCGGGAGACTTGCCGGTGGCTGGAGCGCGCTCCAGCTTGGCCGCCTCCCAGCCCTGCTCGCCTTCGCTCTCGATCAACTCGCCCCGCCATATGTTGCCCCTGGACTCCACGAAAAGCTTGCTTGCTTCTTCGGGCTCCAACTCGTACCGCTGTCCTACCTCTTCCACGTGGGCTCTGTCTATGCGCTCCTCGCCCTCTCGCCCGAGCTTCGCCACGACGTTCCTTATAGCTTCCTCGAATTCCCTACGGCGTTTGATACCTTCCACGTCGTTATCCCCCAAGTTCTCTATCAGTTTACGGTCATCCTTCTTCTCCCCGTCGCCGGGTCCTCCAAAACCGCCAGCCCTGGACGCCGGCCGAACCGTCGCTGATCCCGTCCGCAATACGTTCGTAGTCCTCGTGATGCTGGCTGCCGGCCTCCTGGCCGGTTCCGGCCGAGGCCGATGCTGCGGGTCGGGTGTCATCTAGGGCTCCCGGGGCGCAACCGCGATTTGGAACACTCTGATAGTGAGACGAAGCCCATGACATTTCGGTTGCCTCCGGTAGCGTGAGAGATTGGCCGAAAACGTCCAGTGCTTTGAAACAACGACAAAGGTTGTACGTATCTCCAGGAGGTAGAACCGTGTCTATCGTGAAGGAAGGTAGCTGTGTCCAAGATTCTGGTGTTCAACGTCCCGGCACATGGGCATGTCAACCCGACGCTGCCCGTCGTGCGCGAGCTGGTCTCCCGTGGCGAGCAGGTCACCTACTACCTGACCGATGAGTTCGAGCCGCAGATCCGCCACACCGGCGCCACTTTCCGCCGCATCGATGACCTCCAGATGAGTTCCGGTCCCCCTCCCGGCGTCACCGCCATGGGGCAGACCGACCCCGCGAGGATGCAGCAAATGATGGCTGCGTTCTTCCCGCGGATGATGGCCGACGGCCTGCGGCTGGTGCCCCGGCTGGTCGACCGGGTGCGTGCCGAGAACGCCAACTGCGCCGTCTACGACCCCTTCTGCCCGTGGGGTCGAGCCCTCGCCGCGATCCTGGGCCTGCCCGCGGTGGCATTCGTCCCCAGTTATGCGGTGACCGAGCACTTCCCGCTGGTGCGCCGGTTATCGTCGATCTTCGAAGAACAGACGTCGCCCGAGGCCGAGGAGGCGATGAGCGACTTCCGGGACGTCTCCCAGCATCTGCACGATCGCTATGGCCTAGCCCCGTTAAGCCCTCTGGACTTCTTTACTACCGCCGAGGCGTTGAACATCGTCACCCTGCCGCGCGCGTTCCAATCCGACGCCGACGCACTCGACGAGCGCTACGTTTTCGTCGGACCGTCGATCTCGCCGCGTGGCGACGCGTCCGGATTCCCCCTCCATCGGCTCGCCGGCAACCCGACGCTGTACGTCTCGCTGGGCACCGTCTTTAATGCCAACCCCGAGTTCTTCGACGCCTGCTTCGACGCCTTCGCCGATAGCGACTGGCAAGTGGTGCTGTCGGTAGGTACGAACACGGATCCATCCACGCTTGACCGAACACCCGATAACTTCCTCGCCCGCCCGCACGTGCCGCAGCTAGAGGTCCTCGAACACACCGACGTCTTCGTGACCCACGGCGGGATGAACTCGGTCATGGAAGCCATCTACTACAGTGTGCCGATGGTCGTAGTGCCCCAACAACCCGAGCAGGCGATGACCGCCGCCCGCGTGGCCGATCTCGGACTCGGCGTCGCCCTCGAACCCGGGCAGGTCACCGCTGACGCGCTGCGCGACGCCGTCACTACCATCAGCGGCGACGCCGGTTACCGGAACCGCGTCGCCCATATGCAAAAAGCCGCACGCGACGCAGGCGGCTACCTACGTGCCGCCGATGTTATCCAGCAGTTCGGCCAAACGCAGTCAGCGTCGGTTAGCGGCCCGGCCGACCGCCCGGCGCTTCTGTGCGGCCGGAGTATCGTGCTGCACCCGCTGCGGGCAGCCGACGTCGAGCGGGTGATCGAGATCCAGACTGAGCCCGGCGTCGCCCGCTGGTGGGGGCCTCCGAACGAGGCGGAGCTACGCCGGCAGGCCGATGGAAGCGCTGACGAGAAGGCGTTTGCGATAGAGAGGGAGGGCGATATTGTAGGCTTGATCCAGTACCACGAGGAGAACGAGCCCGATTTCCGCCACGCGGGGATCGACGTCTTCCTCGCCGGGCGGGCGCAGGGGCAGGGGCTCGGAACCGACGCGGTGCGGACGCTCGCGCGCTACCTGATCGACGGGCGAGGACATCACCGGCTCACGATTGACCCCGCGGCCGACAACGCCGCGGCGATCCGAGCCTACGAGAAGGTTGGCTTCCGCGCAGTTGGTGTCATGCGCGAGTACTGGCGTTCGCCGGATGGGACATGGCGCGACGGCCTGCTCATGGACCTGCTCGCGCACGAGTTAGATCTAGCGTGAGCGCCCGAGAGTGGAGTTTCCAGAGTCGCAACCGCGCGCAACCCGCTGCGAAGCCACCTACTACTTAAACCGCGTAAACAAAGCAAACCAGTGGTGATGGGTTGCCATCCAACGCCGCGTCGAGCGCTTGCGCCGCTGAGGCCCCTGTTCCGAAAAGTAGGAAATCGATCCTTAGCGGTAGTTTGTTGAAGAGGGATGTGAACGTGGGATTGCCTACGATGGAGTTGCTCGATTGCACTAAACATGCTCCAATTCAGCCCGCAAAATCGACCCTTGCGGCCGTACTCGATCTCCATTCTCCGAGAGCCACAAATTACCGCTAGTGCTCGCTTACCTCTCCGGTTCCGCTTACGTCCTGATTGACCGTAGGATCTCCTACGTATTCCACGGAGCCGGTACCGCTAACTTTTGCGTCTAGCTCATCGCTCACATTTACGATGGCCGATCCTGTTCCTCCAACGTCGACCTCCGCCTGTTCGCTCTCCAGATCCTCCGCTTGATAGTCACCAGAACCCGAGATTTCTACGTTCTGGTTATCAGTTTCGCCACTAATCTCTACGTCCCCTGTCCCGTTGATCTTGACTGCCAGTTCGTCGGTGCTGATATCCTCCGCCTCGACATCCCCCGGTCCCGACACTTCCAGAGCAGTCAGATCCTTGAGGGTCAGCTCGTAGGTGATCGGCCCGGTCGTATCGATGGTGGTGTTGCGCTTGGGGCCAAGGATCAAACGGTTGTCCTTGACCTTTGTCCCGATCTTCGGGAGGACATCTTCTTCTGCCTCCACGGTCAGCGCTTCGCTGTCCCCCTGCTGTATGGAGAGGTTGCCTACACCTCTGAGTTCGACCTCTTCGAAGCCGCTCACGTCTCTCGACTCGCTCGTCGTTTCGCCAGAGCCCCGGGTGGTTGCCCCAGAAGATGATGACGAGCTTTCTCGTGCGCTTGATCCCGAAGATGAAGAGACAGTAGAAGAGACACTTCCCTTATCATAGGTGAGGTTCAACGTGCCTCCGCTGATTCGCTGCACGGAGTGCACGTTCTTGCCCACGGTGAGATCGGCCTGCAAGTCGCCGTCCGAGCTGATCTCACAGTCCAGAGGCTTCTTTTTTAGCTTATAGCTGAAGGTTTCGGGAACCTCTCCGCTGATCTCCTCGGGCTCCTGGTCCCCGCCAGTGCAAGAGCCCGAGAACTCGGTCCCGGCCTCACCCTGCAACTCGAGTGTGGCCTCCCGCCCACGATCCTCCTCGCTATTGGAGCCTTCGGCGGTAGTCTGGCCTTCCGTGTTGCTCTCGCTTGCTTGACCGCCCCCGGCATAACCAGCAGCCGCGAGAGCAACCAGAGCTACCAGGGCGAGCAAGGTCGTAACGGTCTTTGTCCACAAGGTTTTTCTCCTTTAAGCAGCCACGAAACCCTTGATCTTTGCCATGATGCTAAACCAACATTGTTAACCTACGGTTAGGAATCCGCCAACCTTCGCAAACTCTTCCGTCACTGCCAGGCGCAGGCTCTCTACCCTGACGTGTGCTACAGCGGTTAGCAGTGGTATTAGAGGCTCCGCCAGTAGGGAGTAGCCTGTTTGTATGAAAGGGGGGACGGCCTGTTAAATCATTCGGGAAGATACTGAAGCTTTCCGAACAAGGAGCAGTCCATGCCCGCCGTCCCATCATGCATCATCGACCCCATCTGGGATCAGTTCCATGATCTGCTGCCCGCTAGAGAAGTGGGGCATCCTCTGGGTTGCCACAATCCCCGGATACCGGAGAGGGTGGTATTCGAGAAGCTCGTGCAGGTTCTGATCTTCGGCTGCGCTTACGAGAGGATCGCCGACGAGAGCTGCTCGGCAACCACGCTCAGGCGTCGTAGAGACGAGTGGATCAATGCCGGAGTTATGGAGAAGCTACACAAAATAGTACTCGACGCCTACGATAAGATGCTCGGCTTGGATCTTTCGGATGTGGCTGTAGATTGTTGCATCACGAAAGCCCCCTGCGG
>CADCVE010000035.1 GCA_902806065.1 uncultured Rubrobacteraceae bacterium
GGCGACCTCCTCCCTGGGCGCCCCGCGGTCGACCGCCGCGAGCACCCTGATCCTCAGATCCTTCGAGTAGGGTTTCATGCCCGAAGGCTAGCACGCGGATCAATACTTACGCTAACCGCTGTAACAACAAAGTTCCGCCGTAAGCGGCAACCCTTCGTCCCCTCTTACGCATTCGCGGAGACTCCGCAAGCTGGGCTGCCAGCATTATCGCTAGCCCGACTATAAGCGCGAGCACTCCCATCCCGAAGATCAAAGGAAACAACGGCCCGAACACCATCTGCATTGTTGCCTCTACACTCAAGACTCCGGCAACTATCCTCGCTCCTTCATCGTCCGCACCAGCCCTAGCGCCTGTACCCCTCAAGATCGCGGCTCAGCGCCTCGTACTCGTCCCAAGAGATTTCGCCCCTGTTGTAGCGCTCCCACAGTTTGTCTAGGGCCTGGGAGATGTCGGAACTGGAGTTGAAGTACATCCTCTTGCGCACTGCACGGAGGATAAAAAATGCAGAGTACAGCATCCCGCCGCCGGCCACGATTCGGACAGCCATGATTATCTCATGTGGGCCAATTGCCTTTATGTGTACTTCAACCAACCAATCTGCATTAGAGGTCTCTTTTTACCCCACCGTGCCTTAACTGCTTTGCGGGCCGATGCGTGACAGGATAATTGCGGTTCGCTTCTCGCGCTATGCGACTAACGTAGTAGTTGAGTACGACCCCTCTAGCCGCTTTGATCGGGTAGCTTCACTCGGTCCTTCATGTTCTACAGGATCGCTACGCTGGATAGGGCAGCACTCCCGACAGGTGAGCCGAGGGGCTGCTTGCAACGCGTTGTAAAATGTTTGTGATGTAAAAGCAACAATTTGGTAACGCATTGCTCTCGGGACTGCCAAGCCCCTTTTATGTTCTGGAAGCTGTGTTAGCTTAGAGTATATGCGAAAGGTATATAGAGTTGTTAGTGATTGGTGGGGGGTGAGAAGATGTTCGGTAACTGGCATACGATGGCATTGGGTGGTCCTCGTGGGGTTTTTGGTTTGATCTCCACGCGGCTCTCTGGTGGTAATCCTTTTTCGGGGTTGTGGCGGCGTTTGAGTGGTGGTGTGCAGCGGGTTAGGAGTAGTTGGTGGCCGATCTTGCAGACAGCGGTGGCTGCCTGCGCGGCTTGGTACCTGGCGGCTTTGCTTCTGGGTCACGAGCAGCCGTTTGTGGCGCCGATAGCGACGGTCATTGCCCTTGGGGCGACGGCTGGAAGGACAGGGCGGCGGGCCGTGGAGTGGTTTATCGGGGTAGCGTTCGGGCTTGCGATCGCCGATTTGCTCATGTTCGTGCTCGGGACCGGGCCGTTGCAGATCGGGGTGGTCGTCGCTGTGGCGATGGCGACGGCAATATTTCTGGGCGCGGGGCCGCTCTTGATAACCGAGGCCGGGGTCACGGCTGTGCTGGTGATCACCCTGGATCCCTCGACCGCCGGACCTTCGCCTGACCGGTTCATGGACGCGCTGGTGGGTTGCTTAGTGGCCCTGGCCGTACATTCGCTGCTGCCCGTCGACCCGAAGACGGTGGTCCAGCAGGCGGCGCGGCCGATCTTCGCGGACCTCACGGCGACGCTCGAGGAGGCGTCCAGCGCTCTGGCGGACGGAGATTCGGACAAGGCCGAGAGGGCGCTGTGGCGAGCGCGCGAGATCGACGCGCGGGTGGTGAATCTGCGGGAGGCGCTGGAGGCCGGCTACGAGACCGCTCGTTTCTCTCCGTCCCGCCGGAACTCTCGCAAGCGCCTCGACCCCTATGCCGAGGCGGCGCACTCGCTGGACCTCGCCGTACGCAACACCCGCGTGTTGGCGCGTGCCACTGTCGGTATGGTCCGGCACGGCGAACCCGCACCGGGTCTGCTCAGTGAGGCCGTCCTCGACCTCGCGCGGGCTGTCGAAGAGCTCGCCGGGTACCTCGAAGAGCCTGGGCGTGAGCCGGACACACGCGAGGAAGTCGGGAGAAGCTTCGCTCTCAAGGCGGCCGGAGAGGCCACTGTAGTCCTCGACGAGCGCCACGACCTCCCGACCAGCGTGCTCGTCGGCCAGGTCCGCTCGACGGCCGTGGACCTGCTCAGGGCTTCCGGCATGCACCTCGACGAGGCCGCCGGCGAACTCGACGGCGCCGTTCGAGACGCCTCCGAGCGCCAGGCTCGCTCCCGAGGATAACCAGGCAAGAACCGGGAAGTCCGACTTGGTTTCCGTTCCCGGCCGTGGGTGGCTACGTGCTACCCACGGCGTTCCTCTTGCTGCTCGCGGGAGTCTTATAGTTAATTACTTCGTAACCTATCCGATGTAGACTTTCGCATAGGAGCCGAGCGTGCCTCCGGCGGTGGGTAGCGTAAGTGGGAGAGAGCTATAAACGGGTGGTTGCGGAGGCTGGCGGAGACCAGGCGGAGCGTATGGTAGAGGCGGTCTCGCGTGACGCTACCGGGAATGGTACTCTGGGCGGCATGATCGAGAGCGGCGGTGTGCACTCGAATTCCACTCTCTTCCAGAAAGCCATCTCAGGATCCAGCCTCCACTACAAGCAACCGCGGGAACTCGCCGAGAGCGAGGATTACTCAAAGCTCTCAAGGTGCTTATGGACTGTACGGCGAGATACCCTCGGAGGGGCCAATTGAGGGGGGGCTGATAATGCAGAGATGCTCATTGGCAAGCTGCGCCGAGGTGGATCATGAGGAGGTCCTGGAGGGTGTTTGGACGTTCACGATTCGCTCGACGGGTTTGTGGAGATGATGCAGGGCAAGAGCCGTTGGGTCGTTCGTCAGGGCTAGGGCAGGTTAGAGTCGGAGAGGATTAGCTTGTGGAGATAGGTATTTACGGCCTGGGCAGGATGGGGGCCAACATGGTGCGGCGGCTGGTTCGCAGCGGGGAGCATCGAGTCGTGGCGGGTAACCGCTCGTCGGAGCCAGTGGATCAGGCGGTCGAGGACGGAGCGGAGGGCGCCTACTCGATGGAAGAGTTGGTCGAGAAGCTCTCTGGTAGTCCGCGTGTAATCTGGACGATGGTCCCGGCTGGCGACGTCACGGAGCAGGCGCTCCTCAAGTTCGCTGACATGATGGATGAGGGCGACATACTCATAGACGGTGGCAACTCCTACTTCCGCGACTCCATCCGCCGCGCGGAGATGCTCCATGAGAAGGGCCTGCGCTTTCTAGACGCGGGGACGAGCGGCGGTATCTGGGGTCTCGAACTTGGCTACTGCCTCATGGTCGGCGGCGACTCCGACGCTTACAAGCATGTCGAGCCCGCGCTGAAGACTCTAGCCCCAGAGGATGGGTACCTGTATACGGGTGGAGCGGGGGCCGGCCACTTCGTCAAGATGGTCCACAACGGGGTCGAGTACGCCATGCTCCAATCCTACGCGGAGGGGTTCGAGATCATGCAGAAATCCCAGTACGATCTGGATCTGCACGCCGTCTCACACCTGTGGAACCAGGGCAGCGTGGTGCGAAGCTGGCTCCTCGAGCTAGCGGAGAACGCCTTCGAAAAGGACGCCGGCCTGGACCGCGTCCGGGGCTACGTCGAGGATTCCGGCGAGGGCCGCTGGACAGTCCTGGAGGCGATAAACGAGAGCGTACCCGCCAACACCATCGCTGCATCCCTGTTCGCCCGGTTCGCCTCGCGCCAGGACGACTCCTTCGCCATGAAGGTCATAGCGGCCCTGCGTGGCGAGTTCGGCGGCCATGCTATACAGGAGGCCAGCACCAAGTATCCAGAGCAGTAGCCGGTCAGCTTCCAGCAAGGGTACAAGTCGAGAGTAGATCGTGCGAAGCTTCAGACAGTTGAAGGTGTGGGAGGAAGAGGAGGTAACCGGAGTGAAACGCATGCTGAAGGCTGAGAGCTGATGGCTGGTAGCTTGCAGACAGATACGCAGCTCTCAGCGGACGTCCTATTGGACGACTCCAGGCTACCCAAGGTCCCCGAGCCGGGGGCGATGGTAATCTTTGGGGCTTCCGGCGACCTTACGGCGCGCAAGTTAATCCCTGCTCTCTACGACCTCGCGACCCAACGCCGCCTCCCAATGAAGTTCGCCGTCGTCGGCGTTTCGCGTACGCAGATGAGCCACGATGAGTTCCGCAAGAAGCTACGCAAAACCCTGAACGAACAGCGCGCGGGCAAGGTGCGAGATAGCGTCTGGGAATCTTTCTGCGGCAGCGTCTTCTATCTACCCGGCGACACCAAAAAGGCCGAGACGTATCAGGAACTCAAAGACTTCCTCAAACGGCTTGATGGGGAGCGGGGGACACGGGGGAACCGGGCTTTCTATCTTGCTTCGTCGCCGACCCTCTTCCCGGCCGTCGTCGAGAAACTCGGAGAGGCGGGGATGAACCGGGGCGAGAACGGTGGGTGGGCGCGGCTGGTAATAGAGAAGCCCTTCGGGCGGGACCTGGAGAGCGCTAAAGAGTTGAACACCGGCATCCGGCGGTACTTCGAGGAGACCCAGATCTACCGCATAGACCACTACTTAGGTAAGGAGACGGTGCAGAACATTATGGCCCTGCGCTTCTCCAACAGCGTCTTCGAGCCCCTGTGGAGTCAGCACTACGTGGACCACGTCCAGATCACCGTCGCCGAAGACATTGGAATCGGCACCCGCGGCGCCTTTTACGAAGAAGCCGGCGCCCTGCGAGACATCGTCCAGAACCACCTCATGCAAGTCCTCTGTCTCACCGCGATGGAGCCGCCGGTAGCGTTCGACTCCGAGGGCGTACGCGAGGAGAAGGTGAAAGTCCTGAAATCCGTCCGCCGTATCCCCAGAGACAAGGTCGGTGAGTTCGCCGTGCGCGGCCAGTACACTAGCGGGTGGGTGTGGGGTGAGGAGGTCTCCGGCTACCGGGAGGAGAAGAATGTCGCCCCCGACTCGACGACCGACACTTACGTCGCGCTGAAGCTGTTCATAGACAACTGGCGGTGGGCGGGGGTACCGTTCTACGTCAGGGCGGGCAAGCGGTTGCCGAAGAGGGTCACGGAGATCGCCATCCAGTTCAAGCGGACGCCGCACGCGCCGTTCGCAGGTGCGGAGAACTTGGAGCCGAACATTCTGGTGGTACGCGTGCAGCCCGAGGAAGGGGTCTCGCTGAAGATAGGGGCGAAGGTGCCCGGATCGGGGTTCCGGATCCGCTCCGTAAACATGGACCTGCTCTACGGGACGGCGTTCCTCGAAGAGGTCCCGGACGCCTACCAGCGGCTCCTCCTGGACCTGATGCTCGGTGACCCGACGCTGTTTATCCGGGCCGACGAGACCGAGAGCGCGTGGGACATCCTGGACCCGGTAATAAGCTCCTGGGCCGAGAGTGAGAAGGTCGCCTTCTATCCGGCAGGCTCGTGGGGACCCGCGGAGTCCGAGGAACTCGTCGCGCGCGACGGGCGAGAATGGCGGCGGCCGTGATCGGGGAGTCGCGGTCAGCGCCCGAGGGTGGCGCGATGTCTGTCGAACAGATAGAGCGAGGGCTGGCGCGGCTGCGGATGAACGAGGACGGTTCTCTGGGCGCCCGGGCCAGCGTCCTGAACCTGATCGTGGTGACCGACGAAGAGTCCGCGCCGGAGATCGCCCAAGTCGTCTCCAGCCTCTCCGGGCACTACCCATGCAGGGCGATAATCATGATCTCCGACCCCGACGAAGAGCGATCGAAACTCGACGTAAGTCTCTCCGCCTTCTGCAGCTTGAGACATGGAATACCCGGCGGGACTGGCAACCAGATCTGCGCCGAGCAGATAACCATACACGCCGAGGGACCACCCGCCGCTCACCTCGAAAGCCTCGCCGGACCACTCCTGCTCCCCGACCTCCCCGTCTTCCTCTGGTACCCGAACGGCCGGATGCCCCGTCCGGCGGAGTCCGATGGCATGGCAGCCCTCGCCGACCGTCTCATTCTCGACTCGGGTGGTGTAGACGATAGCGAAGCTTTCATGCGAGGCGTAGCGCACCTCTCCGCTAGCGGCTCCCCGGAGGTCGGGGATCTGCAGTGGGCCGCGCTCTCGCCGTGGCGCTCGCTCGTCGCGGACCTCTTCGCTCCGCCCGAAAGAGCCGGAGAACTCGGGAAGATAAAGCGCGTGGAGGTACTGTACAGGCCCGTGGGCGAGAGTCGCGTCTTGCTCTTCGTGGGCTGGCTCGCCTCGGCACTCGGCTGGCGCCCGGAGTCAGCGGTCTGCGGCGAGCGCCGAGGCCGCGAGTTCAAATTCTCCGGACCCTCCGGGGAAGTAACCGCCACACTCTCCCCCGACTCGCCCGACGCCCGGCTGCGCCGGGTGCGTATCCTCTCCGAAGAGTGTAGTTACCAGGTCTCACGCCACCGGGAGCTCTCGGACGTCAGCAGCACGGTCATGCGAGGCGACGAGCTGCTCGCCGAACGCACGGTCCAGCTTGGTTCCTTCGATTCAGGCGTCCTTGTGGGAGAGGAACTCAGGTACCGTGGCCGCGACGAAGTCTACGAGGCTTCCCTACAGATGACCGCGGAGATGCTGGATTTGTGAGCCACCCGAACGTAAGGGTCTTTGAGGACCCCCGGGATCTGGCGGAGGCCGCCGCTGGGTCGTTCGTAGAGCAGGCCCGCGAGGCCATAGAGGACTCCGGGCGCTTCGCCGTGGCCCTCGCTGGCGGCTCGACCCCGAAGCGGGCCTACGAGGTGCTCGCGAAGGAGTACGGCGAGCCCGGGGACCTCGACTGGAGCAAAGTACATGCCTTCTTCGGGGACGAGCGAACCGTAGCCCCGGATCACGAGGACTCCAACTACCTTATGGCCCACGATGCCTTGCTCTCCCACGTACCCGTGGGCTCCATCCACCGGATGCGCGGTGAGCTGGACCCCACCCGGGCAGCCACTCTCTACGAAGAGGAGATAGAGGCATTCTTCGGCGGGACGCCTCGCTTCGACCTCGTCTTGCTCGGTATCGGTGAGGACGGTCACACCGCGAGCCTCTTCCCCGGCACCCTGGCGCTCGCCGTGCGCGACCGGTGGGCCGTCGAGAACCCGGTCGAGAAAATGGACACCGTGCGCCTGACGCTCACCGTGCCGGTCATAAACGCGGCAAAGAGCGTTGTCTTCCTCGTCGCCGGAGAGGGTAAGGCGGATGCTCTCAAGGAGATTCTCGAAGGAGATGCCGACCCTCATGACTACCCGGCGAAGCTCGTCCAGCCCTCTTCCGGCCCGCTCTGGATGCTCGACCAGGCGGCGGCACGGTTGCTTGGCAGGTCTTTGTAGGATCTCTGCGTAGTGTTGGTTTTCGTTGGGGCCCGGATCGCTGCCGTGCTTCACGTAAGGTACGAAGATGAGAAGCGCAAGACCACGGCGGTCCTACTCGCTAGCCTCCATCCGCCACCAACGGTGGCAACGGCGCCGGTCAGAGCGGCCAGGGCAACGAACCGGCGTATGAGCACCCCGCTCCCTGCCCGTACCCGGTGAGGTGAGCTTGTCCCTCTCAAACGGAGATCCGAAAAGGGCCGGGGCACAAACAGACCCGGTCCTTTCTCTTGCACCCGGTTCCTCCAACCTCTCTCCAGCTTCCGTCAGCCGTGGCGTTTCGTGCCATGGGTTCGTTTAGCGTCAATCCGGATGCTCGGCGGGTTCATGTAGATTCTTTGCCTGGCATTTATCTCTTGTTCCGGTTGTTTATGCGTTCTGCCTCCTTGGGTAGGCTGGTTGGCGACGTGAAAGCTACCTCGCAGGAGGTAAGAAGAAGATGCAGAACAAGCAGCAGCTTAGCGCTGCCCAAATTGAGGCGCAGGTTGGCGTAGAGCTACCCGAAAGGGAGATGATGGCTCTGGTCAACGTTGTGGCCTTGAACGGAGTGAACGTGGCCGTACCCGTAGGTATTGCGGCCAATGTCTGCGGCATTAACGCAGCCGTGCTCGCGCAGGATCTCGCGCAGGATGGTAGCGCGACATGTGAAGCGCAGAACGCCTTCGATGTAGGTCAGGGCGCCCAGAATAGGTTCGGTATTATCCAATAACACTGGGGTTCTGGGATAAGGCTCTTTAGAGTCTTATGTATACCTGACTGTCCAGTTAGAGGCAGAAGGGCGTAGCGGGCCGGTCATAAGCCGGCCCGTCCTTTGTAGTCCACCAGAGATCGAGGAGCAATGCCCCAGGCTAACTCAAGATCGAACGAGGATCGAGCCGGGGCTCAGGCGAATCCGCCCAACCGGCAAAAGCTTCCGATTGAGGCGGTGGAATGGCCCGAGCGTCCTGCTCGGGCGCCGAATATCGAGCTTATTGGAGAGATCCAAGAGAGCGGCTTCGAGGAGCCGCAGTATCTTATACAGCGCGGTGATCGGTTTATACAGCTTACAGAGCTCCTGTACCGGATCGTGGAGCAAGCAGACGGGGAGCGCACCCTCGACGAGATAGCCGCGAAGGTGACGGAGGTTACCGACTGGCAGGTGAGTGCTGATAACGTTCGGCAGCTCGTCGAAACCAGGCTCATCCCGTTGAGAATCATCGCCGTCCAAGAGGACGAGGGTTCTTCGGCTCCCGAGGAAACATCCGAGCAGCGACCGATACGTTCGCCCTTGAAGGTCAACATGCGCGTGAAGATGCTAGGGCCGCGAGTTATCGACCCGATAACCAAGGTTCTGCAAGTTCTTTTTGCTTCGCCAGTGCTCGTTCCCGTTATCGTGGCCATAGCATCTGCCCACGGTTGGTTGTATGCAGTGCATGGCGTGACCAGCGGTATTCTTGAGTTGCTGTACAGACCAGGGTTAGTATTCGCCGTGCTGGGCATTCTCTTTGTCTCGGGTATCTTCCACGAGTTTGGACACGCGGCGGCGTTGCGGTACGGTGGGGGCAAGGTGCGGGGTATGGGGGTGGGCCTGTATATCGTCTACCCTGCTATGTATACAGATACCACCGATAGCTATCGCCTCGGCCGCTGGGCACGCGTGCGCACCGATCTCGGGGGGTTCTACTTTCACCTCATCTTCGCGCTGGCGATCATGGGCCTCTACCTCTTGACGGGATACGAGTTTCTGCTCGTGGTGGTGCTGCTCATTAACTTCGACATCTTCTATCAGTGTCTCCCGTTGGTGCGCTTCGATGGTTACTGGGCGCTCGCCGACCTCACCGGTATACCGGACTTTTTCTCGCAGATGGGAGCGTTTCTGAGAAGCTTGTTGCCTATACCCGGTTGGAAAGGCGCGAGGCTGCCGGACCTGAAGCCTCTGGCCAGGACGGTTTTTATCGCGTACATCGCTATCGTGGTCCCCTTACTAGCGCTCCTACTGTCTCGCCTGATCATCCACCTGCCCGGGATCGTGACTGCAGCTTACGATTCCTTTCTCAACCAGGTGAAGGCGTTCTCCAGCGCGGTGAGCGAGCAAGACCTTGCGGAAGCGACGCTAGCATTGCTTCAGACGCTTATGCTCGGCCTGCAGATGCTGGGGATTGCATACCTGATCTACACTTTAGGGCGGATACTGATCGTGATGCTCTGGAAGAGGAGCGTCCGGCGCAGTTGAGTAGCTGCGGGCGAAAAGCGAAAAACATCTGAATCTATACCGTGTAGCGTAACTCTCCGATGGGAGTGTGAGTCTCAAGGAGTAGCGGGTCGGGCTTCATTGACGTGAAAGCAGCCGAAGAGCGACGAAGCGCAGCAGCTTTGCCGACCCGCTAACGTCTAGTTTACGGGAAAGTAGTAGCCTTGGATCACCTATAGAGCCTCTCCCTGGAAAAATACTTAAATAACTGTAGTAGTGTCTACATAGTTTTATGTATATCTGTGACTAAACACAGCTTACAGTTAGAAAAAACGCTTGAGCAGCCCGATAGCGCCCTGCTTCCACGGCACCCGGTGCGAGACGCCGGAGGCATTCTCGAACTGCACGCGGTTCTCGATATACCACCTGAAGTTCCGAAGAAGAGCGTCCTTATTAGAGTACTTCGGTTTGTATCCGAGCTCCCTTTGTGCCTTCTCGATGGAGACGAAGGAGTCTTTTGAGGCTGTCTCGTATACCCACTTGTAGAGTGGCGAGAGCTTTAGCCTGTCGAGTAGTCTGAGGCCCCAGATCGCGGGTGTAGACGGGAAGCCGACGATTCTTTTGCCGTGACCAGCGTAGTCGAGGACGGCCTGATAGTCCTCTTTCATCGTCGTGAACTCCGCGGCCCCGATGTTGAACGTGTCGTTGACCTGTGTCTCCGGGAGGGCCAGCGTCAGGTGGATCGCCTCACACAAATCCTCGACGTCCAGCAGCTGGTAGCGGTTGTTACCGCTCCCGATCATGGGAAAGTTATGCCCGTTCAGGGCCCAGTCGTAGAGCAATGCAAAGACCCCGAGCCGTTCGGGACCTATAAAGGACTTTGGACGGATCACCGGGACGATCATACCTCTAGCGCGGTACTCCAGGCAGATCATCTCGGCCTGTATCTTTGCCTGCCCGTATGGGCCGACGCCCTCCAGCTTATCCGTCTCATACAGCGGATGGTGGTCCGGTATCCCGTAGACCGCCGTGGAGGAGACGTGTACCACCCTTTTGACCCCGTGACGCTGCGCTACTTCTAGGACGTTGCGCGTACCCTCGACGTCGGTAGTGTAGATGTCTTCCGGCGTGTAGAGCGGCAGGGCGGCGGCGGTGTGGACCACGAAGTCTACGCCCTCCATCGCCCGGTTCAGGAGCGCCTTGTTGCGGATGTCGCCTGTTATGACTTCTATCTTGTACCTCTCTGGATAGTCGAAGTCCTCGACGTCCAGGGAAGCGAGGGTGTATCCCTTCGCCATCAAGTGCCGGATCAAGTTGATCCCTAGAAACCCGGCACCACCTGTTATTAGAACCTTCTGTCGATCCGTGTGCTCCATCAATGAAGCGTCTCCTTCTACATACTAGACGAATACCCCTCGCGGAGCGGGAATTGTAGCATGTTAGACACACTTCTTGTAAGCCTTTGCTCTCTTCTAGAGAACGTCTTCAGCTGCCGCTACGATATAGAGATTCCCGAAGGCGTCCTGATGGACGATGCGGAGACAAACGTCGAGAAGCTCATGGCGCTCAAGGACCTCGGCGTACACATAGTGATAGATGACTTCGGGACGGCCTTCTCTTCGCTCTCCTACCTGAAGAACTTCCCATTGAACTTCCTGAAGATCGACCGCTCCCTGATAGTCAAGCTGGGTGAGAAGCCCGAGGACGAGGCGATAGTAAGAGCGATGATTGGTCTGGCTCACGCCCTTGGATGGGCGGTGACCGCGCAGGGAGTAGAGAACGCGGAGCAGCTCGATCTGCTGCGGGATCTAGGGTGCAATATAGTGCAAGGATACTATTTCACGAAGCCGGTCACGAGTGCGGAGGCAACAGAGCTCCTCGAAGAGAACTTCTCGACGACGATCAGCCCGTGACACGTGATCTCCAGTCCTGCTGGTCTAAGATAAACTGGGCGGTGTGCGTGCGGGTCTCACGAACTTTGCCTGACAACCGCACGATAACGATACGAAGGTTTATAGAAGACCCGTTGCAACCAGGAGGCTTTGGGGACTAGATGCGAAAGTTTAAAAATGGTCGGCGTATTGGAGCAGGGCTCACGCTCGCGGCGGCGGTCCTCGTTGCGCTGGTGATCTTCTACGGTACTGGTGGGTCAGCGGTTTGGCGTACCGCACTCGCGGTCGTTGTCGCGGGTTTGCTCCTCACGCTGTTGTGGGCGCTCGGACAGGTCCGGCGCCAAAGGGATGAACATCTCCGTTCCGATTCGCTGCGCGACTCGCTGACCGACCTACCAAACCGGGTTTTGTTCGTGGAACGTGCGGAGATTGCCTTGCTGCAGGCCGTCAGGGAACGAGGTTCCGTTGCCGTACTGCTTGTGGACCTGGACAACTTCGAGCAGATCAACCACAGCCTCGGGCACGACGCGGGTGATCGGCTGCTCGTCGTTGTAAGCGAACGGCTTAGAGAGTCCGTAGGACGCGAGACCATGGTCGCGCGCCTGTGTAGCGACGAGTTCGCTGTCTTACTTGAAAGCATCCCCGACAAAAATGCGGCTGCTCTCGTGGCGGAGCGCATAGGGGACGCGCTCAAAGCCCCCGTGGGGTTGGATGGTAGCGAGGTGTTGGTCAGCGCCACGGTCGGTATATCCCTCGCCGGCTCCGACCAGGACAGCCCGGAGGGCCTGCTTCGCAAGGCGGATGTAGCGATGCACGCGGCTAAGGCGCAGGGTAAGGCGTGCTACAAAGTCTTCGATCCTGACGCCAGCACCACTACTTCGGGACGTTTGCTACTCGAGTCCGAGATGCGCCGGGCGGTCAGAGAGGAGGAGTTCGTCGTCTACTACCAACCGCTGGTCGCGCTGGAGACCGGAGAGGTACGCGGGATGGAGGCGCTCGTGCGCTGGCGGCATCCGGTCTACGGCCTGGTTCCGCCCGGTGAGTTCATCCCGCTGGCCGAGCAAACAGGGCTGATAGCGCCCCTTGGGCGGTGGGTCTTGCGGGAGGCCTGCCGCCAGGCGCGGCTGTGGCACAAAGAGAAACAAAGCTCCTCGTCTCTAATGAAGCGTAAATGTCTCCGCCTGTCAGTTCCGGCAGCCCAACCTT
>CADCVE010000036.1 GCA_902806065.1 uncultured Rubrobacteraceae bacterium
GGCTCCTTCAAAATCTTGTACATCAGGTCAGTACCGATGTTGCCTGAACCAACAATGGCTACTTTTACCCGCCCGTTATCCTCACCCGCCCGTGCCCCCACTCGAGGCCTCCTCTCAACTAGCCCTTGTGCCAGATCTTCGTCTACCCGGAACCCGACCCTTCGACCGGCAGACCGAAACCAGCAAGATCGGCGTTGATGGGGCCGTCTCTCACAACCCACCCGAACCGCTCGATTGAGAACAAAGCAGGTACACGACCAGCCTTCTTACAGTCCGCACAGAGTTCCCCCGAGAACCTGCCCTTTCCTGACGAGACCAACGATAATCCTTTGCGTCCCCCCGGGCAACCATCAGGTTCGGCAATGCCGAACCTACCAAACTCTTTCATGTTCAGTCGTTACGAACAAGCCCGTTGACCAGAGTTTGCAGCTTGAGATACGACAGCACATAGAGAGTGCGGCCTTACAAGAGGACAGACCGAAGGATCACGCACTGCGCGGGGAGCGGGCTTCAAGGGGAAGCAAACGGAGAGCCAGCCGGGTAAAAGCGAAGGGGCAGTATGTCAGTAGAAGACCGCCTTGCCTTTGCCGTCTCCGGCCTCATTGCAGCGACTGCGGTTTTGTAGTCAAAGCTCGCTCCGACACCGTGTATCAGGGCATCTAGCGTATGTAGTACTCATCGCCTTGCTCACCCTGCCGCTCCTGGTCACCTTTGAGCACTGCTCCTCGGACAAGGAACTCAGGGCGGCCTTGCTGACGGCTGCGGTAACCATCCTTGCCTTCCCCCAAGGGCCACGATCACGACCGCGGCATAAGCGATACCGCCGATCCTACCCGCATGCTCGTGGACCAGCGCCACTACCAGCAGGGCAGCCAAGAGCCTACCCCTTGCCGCCACCAAAGCGTTCAGTCCTCCGTAGTGCGCCCTCACCATCGGCGGAGTTCTACCTTTCGCTTGCTCGTATCATACACTTGCGCCAATTGGCGGGAGCGACGCTACTGAACTTGGCAACGCGGCGCACCCCTCTTCGAACCTCCAGTCATCCTATGACATACCATTGGGGGGTATACAACTATTTGTATTTTCGGCGATCCCTCGTCTCTTTGCAGGACAAGAGGTCGTCAATATCCTTGCGCTAGTGTTACTAATATTAAGATAATTTAAGATTGAGTATCGGACAGGATACGAGAATTCCCTTTATTTAAGCTGATTGTTGTCGTAGGGACACTTTGGAGAGGGTGATGAGGGAGTTGCGCTCGTACCGGGCGGCTTCTAGAGTGCCGGGGCATTGGAGGGGGGGTCTTTGAGGGATCCTCCGCGGGACCAAAAAATTATAGCCACGGTCGAAAGGAGCCTCGAAGCCATGCCTCGAAGGGTCAACTTGATAATGCTGCTCGGTCTAATTGTTGTACTCGTTCTGTCGGTCGCGATCTCGGCGGGAGCAAAAATGGCGCAGGAGGACGTGCTGGCTCCGGCAGGTGAGGACGTATTCGGCGTTGGGGAGGCGCCGCCGGTCGAGGAGTTGTTGCCGCTGGGCGGTGGAGGTGCCCTCGGGGTGGCGGAGGCGCAGTTGGGCAAGCCCTTTGTTTGGGGCACCGACGGGCCCGATACGTTCAGCTGTTCCGGACTGGTCCGGTACGCGCTCAGGGTTAGCGGCATCGATGCGAACGCGCCATTCACTCCGGAGGAGTACTTGGGCAGGTACGCCCCCGTCGATCCGGTGAACATACAACCGGGCGACGTTGTGATCTACCCGGACTGGGCCACGATGTACGCGGGCAACGGTATGCTCATCAACGCCAACCAGGTTGAAGGGTTTGTCACTCACACCCCGATGGAGTACGCGGGTGAGCCTCTGGGAATCGTGCGGCCTTAGTAGCGAGGAGCCCATGCCCGGCCTCTTGTTGGCGGCGCTCGTGGCGAACGCTCGTGGCGCAAGAGGAAAATGCCTGGCGAAAGTGGATAAGAGCATCGTAAGAAGCAAGATCCACTTCATCATTTCCTCTGTGCGCTCTTTTGGTCCTGAACCATTTAAACCATTTCGAGATCAACGGTTGCTACAGGGTTTTATAGCCCCCTGTACAAGAACAAGCTGTTGGGGTTGATCTCCAAATCGAAAGATGACCTTAGCAAATACAGTTTCAGCAGTCAGTGCTGCTGCCAAGCCCTGAAGCGTTGTTCAGCAGGACGCGGAAGCGCAGCCCCCTATATACTGCGTTACTAACCATATAGGAACAGAAAGGACGTAAACGTGGCGGACGTAGCCTATGTTTCACGGGTCAAGGTAGAGCCAGTGGAGGGGAAGATACGGCGCGCCTACCTCCCGGCGGAGGAGGAACCGGTGGTCTTCGGGGTCCACGGCGAGGTCGCCGAACACTACGGGGTCTCCCCGGATGCGGAGGAGCCACACCCAACCACCCTCGATTACCTTGTGGCCGCGGCCGGCGGGTGACTGCTCGGCACCTTTGCGGGCGCGCTGGCAGCGCGTCAAGTGTCCTTCGACAACCTCTATGCCGACACCACAGGAGAGATAGAAACAGACAACAACGTGTTAGTGGTCAAAAGGATCAAACAAACCTTCCGCCTTGCTGCAGAGGAGAAAGACCGCGAGACTATTGAGAGGGTGCTCGGAGTCTACGCCGACGGTTGCCCTGTCGCACGATCTATCAAGGATAGCATCGAGATCACCAGCGAGCTAAACCTCACCCCCATGTAGCTGCCTGGTCCCCGTGGTAGAACGAAATCCGTAGTTCACGGGTTCACCGGGAGGCCTTATGGAGAACAACGAACGTACCAAAGCAGGAGCCAGAGTAACGGTCTTTAGCGACTACGTCTGTCCATTCTGCTACCTTGAAGAACCGGACCTCGCACGTGTGCGGGAAGAGTACGGGGACGCGATCGAGGTAGATTGGCGCGCCTACGAGCTAAGGCCGGACCCCATCCCTACCCTCGATCCGGACGGCGAATATCTGCACCGCGTTTGGAATGCATCCGTCTACCCCATGGCGGAATCCTTGGGTATGACGCTACGCCTGCCACCCGTCCAACCTCGCAGCCGCAAAGCCCTCGAAGCCGCCGAGTACGCTCGCGAAGAGGGCAAATTCGACGAGATGCACACATCACTGTTCCGCGCCTTCTTCGAGGATGGAAAGGACATCGGCAAAGAAGAGACTCTCCTGGAGGTTGGTGCCTCCGTCGGGCTTGACTGGGGGAAGCTCCGCGCCGCGCTAGAGGAGGGCCGCTACACGGAGAAGGTTTTGGACGACGAGCAGTTGGCGCTCAGGCTCGGTGTCGGCTCCGTGCCGACAATGTTCGTCGGTGCCGCGGGCGAGCCGCTCCAGAATGCGGAGATGATCACCGGCGCCCAACCATACGGCGGACGTATCGGGGCCGCCGTCCAAAGAGCCCTCTCACGCCGCTGACCTGCGCCCAACGTCAATTCCTACAACTCGCAGTATTAATTAGACCTCGTTATCGAGTTTTGCGCGAGGTAGGTGTTACCGGCGCATACCAAATATTGATTCGGATTCTGGTAACCTGCAGCATGTTGGGGGACCTGCGGTTTTAGGCCCTGATCGTATCTGGTTGGCAAAGAGGGATATATAATTGTTTAAGGAACAAGCCGTCGGAGGTGGTCGGACACTGGAAGCCTCGGTTGGAACGGTCCTCGGGGGGCGTTACAGGGTACGGAGTACGTTAGGCACGGGGGGGATGGCCGTCGTTTACAAGGCGGAGGATGCAATCCTCGGGCGCTGCGTTGCTCTGAAGACGTTGCATAGCCGCTACGCCGAGGACGTCTCTTTCCGTTCGCGCTTCAAGCAGGAGGCGCGGGTGATGGCTTCTCTGGATCACGAGAACATCGTCAAGGTATACGATATCTCTCAGGAGGGCGAGGTCCCTTTTATCGTCGCCGAGTACGTCGAGGGGCAGGACGTGGGTAGCGTGCTGAGGGAGGCGCCCGACGGCCGGCTGGGTGAGCGGTTCACCCGGGGTGTGGCCGGGCAACTTCTGGAGGCACTCGATTACGCGCACAGGCGTGGAGTCATTCACCGGGACATAAAACCCTCGAACATCCTTCTAACGCGGGAAGGTACCGTAAAAGTCGCGGACTTCGGCATAGCGCGGCTCGTCGAGGAAGAAGAAGCGGGAGAACCCGGGGAGATCATCGGCAGTGCCCGCTACATGTCGCCGGAGCAGTTGCGCGGCGATGAGACTACTCCATGCAGCGACCTGTACTCCGTTGGCATAATCCTCTACCACTTCCTCACCGGACGTCCGCCATTCTCCGGCGACACCAGGAGCGTGGCCCGGCAGCAAGTCCACAAGAACCCTCCTCCACCGCGCGTGCTGAATAAAGAGATAACACCGGCACTCGAAGCGGTAATCCTGAAAGCCCTCGCAAAGGACCCGGAGGACCGCTACTCTTCCGCCTCCGCTATGCTGGAAGACTTGCGCAGAAGTGCCAACTCGCAAGAAGAAGACCCCGGCGAGAGCCTGGGACGGCGCAAAAAACGCCGCCACAGGGCCCGCGGCGGCAGGTTGAGCAAAAAAGCGCTCCTCATTCCCTCGATGGTCGCCCTGCTCCTCCTGGGAGGAGGAGCCGCCGCTGCCAGCCTCGGCGGGTACCTCGGTGAAGCGTCGCCCTGGCAAACGGAGAGCGCTATGATGACGGCCGCTCAGCCCGCAACGGAGGACCCACCAGAGGCACCCGAGACGGAGGACACGTCAGAGAAGACGGGGGACGAGTCGGAGACGGCGGAGACCTCCGCGGATGAGGCCGAGCAGACGGACACGGAGTTGGAGACGCAACTGACGGCCGGGAGACTAGCGTCCGTGCCAAACGTCAACACGTACTTCGATTACGTCGCGATAGAGGCTCTGCGGAGCAGCGGGTTCCAGACGAGGGTCGTCTATGAGTACCGCCCGGGTTACCTGAACACCGGCGTCACCTGGGGTACCGACCCCGTTAGCGGCACCCTGTTGCCCGCAGGCTCGACCGTCACCATCTACTCGACCCCAGTGGACCAACCTCAGATCCCAATCCAGGGCCAGCCCCAGCCCTTCCAACCACAGTTCCCTATATAAGGGACGAAGGAAGCCAAGCAAAAGGGGTCGCAAGCAAGAGAGCCGGCCCCGAAAGGCCGACTCGTGTAGATGCACGTCGATTTTTGTTTGTCGAGTAGCTTGAGGGACGGGTAGTTTGCGGTAGCTTACTGGTTGCTGCTGCCGCCGGAGTCGCCACCACCTCCACTGCTGCCACCGGAGTCGCTGCTGCCGCCGGAACCCCCACTCCAATCGAAGCCGGAGTTGCTGCTGGAGGAGTTATCACTGAAGGTACCGGTGGTCGAGTCAGGGCTGTGGTGGTAGGACGATGTATTGGAGTAGTCCCTGTTGTGGCTGATCCCGGAGAAGCGTCCCCGGTCGACCATGTCGGCTATGACCGGGTAGCGGTAGTCGATGCCCTGGTTGACCTTATAGGCTGCGTAGCACTGGTGGACGAAGGGGACGAGAACGAGCAGTAACCCCAACGGTACCAGCACGATGGCGGCTATGCCCAGCGTAACGAACGAGAGAATAAACGTAACGAAGAAATACGCGATGAAGATTCCGATCCACGCTATCTGATACCAGAGAGATTGTAGGGCGTGGAAGCGCACTCTCGAAGATTTGTCTTTATAGACTAGCCATATGATCAGGGCGCCAAAGGGTATGAGTCCGATGAGGCCCACGAGTATGCTCAGGTGCGCGAGCATGGACCACTGCCGCTCGTCCTGAGCGCTCATCCCGACCGGACTCCCCATTCCCCCGCCGGAATAGCCGGGTTCCCTGACCTCTTCCGGCCTACCGTAGTTCGGTTCCTGCTGCATGCTTGTTCCTTTCACCTAGTGTCTTCTAACACTATCCGGCTATTTACCGGTTAGCAAGTTCTTATGTATAGCTCTCTACATCTTTTCACCCCCCGCCGGTCTCCCCATACGGTAAGCGCGGCGCCGGTTGGCGGCGAGGTACCAGAGGAGGAAGATCGCCACGGGCAGCGCGCCTTTGTCGGCGGCGGCGAAGAGAGCATTGTAGCTACGGCCGGTCAGGCTACCGGAGAGGCGAACCGCCCTCTCGCCACCCGGATACGAGGCGATAGCGAGGTTGCGGAGGAGCCTGGCTCGCACCCCGTAGGTCTGGCCCTCAGAGTAAATCTCCAGCTCGCCGGTCGAGCGCCGCCTCGTGTTGGCGGTGAGCACCTCTCCGCCGCCCAGGTAGGAGTCGAGCATTCGGTAGCGCCCCCCCGACGCCTCCAGAGTCGCCGAGTAATCTCCGAACTCGAACCTGGCCAACGATGGCCCATGCATATACAGGCGTCCGAACTCCCATCCGTCGGGACCGAGAAGTATGAACCTGGCCAGAAGGAGGCCGTGGAGGCGTGCGGTAAAAGTGCCTCCGAGAGCCTTATGGAGGTCGTAACTCTGAGGGAAAGCAGTTCCAGAAGTTTTGTTCATAGTAGACATCAATACGCAGGGCACGGTTGTAGAGTTTCTTGGGGCGGGATAGAGTACACAAACAAACACAATCTGGCAGCTAAAGAAAAGGTATCAGATGGAGCTAAAAGACAAAGAGCAGCTCAAGGTGGAGATCCTGCAGTCCTGGTTGAAGAGCGCGTGGATATACCCGATGCGCGGTCCCGAGGACCAGACCTTTATGCGCCTGACCCCCGGCGGTCGGTTGAAGATGCGCCGTAGGATCCTGGAGTTCGAGCAGTCCTTGGGGGTGAAGGGGAACGAGGTCTTGAAACAGGAGGAGGCGGGCACCCTCCCCATCGAACGCGAGCAGCTCGAGTTGGCGATGATGGTTCAGGCGTATACCTCCGAACGCCGCTTTATGGAGAGCCAGGGCACCCCTCTGGGAACCGCGGCCGTGAGCCTAGAAGAAGCTCCAGCAGAGCCTGTGGAGAGCAACGAAACCGATGAAACATCCGTATAGCGGGCCGAAGTGAAGTAATTGCGTGGTCGATGATCACCTAAGCCTTCAACACGGACGATGAATAAGAGGTGCCAAGCTCAGAGTAATCGCGAGACTATTCTGAGGTAAAAACTCTGCGTCTATTCTCCGGGTTTATGTCCTTCGGTTCCGTACTCTAACTCCTTGCCAGCCTTGTACGGCATCACAACTGTAGTGGAGCGCCGAATACAAGCCCACAAGGGTCTTTCACACGGCGCTCTATGTATTTGGGTCTAATACGCCAACCGATTTTGGCCCGATGCTCTCCGAGCCTCCTTCGCGCGGACTCGTCACGCCCTCGCATGAGCTCGGAGAGCAGGACGCTTCAGCGTCCTTCCGGTCGTTTTGTGCCCGAGGACGCTAGTAGGCGACCGCACCCACACAAACAACCGTTACGCGAGATAGCTTTTAGCGACCGGCCAGGGCGAGGAGGAATAGGAGCGCCTCCTCGGGTGCGGCTCGATGTGGGTCTTCGTTACAGCGCCACTGGTCTCCTTACCTGTTCGGCTCGTGGGGTGCTTCCCGGTCCAGGCTTCGTTTGACGAGGTAATTTACTACGTACAGGGCGAGCCCGACCAGGAGGAGTATTCCGGCGCGCTGGAATATGGCGAGCTCTTGCTGGTAGAGCAGGACGAGGATGGTCCCAATGGCGAGGATGGGTATCACAGCAGGGGCGGTAAAGTGGGAGTGGTCCACTCGTTCGCGGCGCAGAACCAAAACGGAGATGTTTACCACTATAAACACCAGCAATAGTAGTACGACCGTGGTGTTGGCGAGGTCGCCCACGTCGCCAGTGAGGACCAGTCCGATCATGATCAGGGCAACGAAGACTATTGCTACCCAGGGCGTGCGCCTCCCTCGATGTACCGTGGTGAATATGCTCGGCATGACGCCCTCGCGGGCCATCCCGTAGAGGACGCGGGAGCTCATGATCAAGTTCGCCAGAGCCGTGTTGGTAATGGCCACGAGCGCGATCACCGCGAAAAGCTGGGGCGGGAACGCCAGCGGCCCCTCTGTGAGCACCAAGCGTAGCGGGGCTGACTCTTCCCCTGCAAGCCTCGCGGGGTCCACTATCATCGTTGCTGTGAACGCTACCAGAAGGTACACCACGCCCACCAGCGCAATCCCGCCGAAGAGCGCCCGTGGGAAGGTGCGGCTCGGGTTCTCGGTCTCCTCGACAACGTTGACCGAGTCCTCAAAGCCAATCAGAGCGTAGAATGCCACCGAAGCTCCGGTAAGGACCGCCAGCGGCACTGCCGCCTCGCTCGTAAACTCGAACGGCCGGGTCGGCTCTGCGGTGCCACCGAAGAGAGCCAGGGCTCCTACTAAGATAATTAGCAAGAGTCCACTCAGTTCGATCAGGGTCAAGACCAAGTTTGTCTTGAGCGATTCGGAGATACCTATAAAGTTGATGAGTGAGAGTAAGAGTACGAACAAGATAGCTACCAGCAGCGCCGGCAGATTGACGAACTGGCCTAGGTAGTCCCCGCCGAATGCCCGCGCTGCCGCTCCCGCGCTCGCCAGTCCCGAGCAGATCACCGCGAACGCCACTATGAACGAGAATAGCGGGTTGCGGAACGCCCGGTTAGTATATAGTGCCGCTCCCGCCGCACCGGGATACTTGGTCACCAGCTCCGCGTAGGCAAAGGCCGTAAGCGCGGCAAGCATAAATGCCACCAGAAACGAGACCCAGACCGCGCCTCCAACCTCCCCGGCCACGGCACCGACCCGGACGTAGATCCCGGTTCCCAACATATCCCCGATGATAAAGAGCAACAGCAAGCGCGGCCCGATGGCCCTTGCTAGCCCGCCGCCCTCTCCGACCTGGCTCTCCGGCAACCTCGCTGTATCAGACATTAAACTAGCCCCCTTCGAGACTCGTTGACTGCAACTGCTATTAGTTAGCCCAGGAACCTCAGGCCGGACACGGACGGTGTATCCGCCGGCTCCTCTACGACCTCGAAGCTTCTCCCGGAGATCCACGACAGAGCGTCTTCCCGCAGACGGGCAAGCCTCCCACCGACGGAGAATACGTTGACGCGGTTGAGTGTGTAGAGGCCCGGGATGGTCTCGGGGGGTACCGGCGCCTCCAGGATGACCCGGCTCGCCTTCGTCATGCCCGCCTGCCAGTCTTCCTCCGGGAAAGCTGTGCTCTCGAAGTAGAATTCCGTGAGCGGGTCGGTTTCGTGAGAGAAGGCAACGAAGACCCTACCGAGATTCGTCCGGTGCTCGAGATCCAACTCCAAAAGGATCCGATCCCCCACCATGTACCGCCCCGGCCCCTGACCATCACTCATCCACATCCCCTTTCCTGGATGATCTCCTGAACATCCTACCCAAACCACCAGCCCCCCGCCAAGAACTGTGGTGAGGACCGAGCCATCCTGACATCTCGAAAGCACTGCCTCTGTCCAATCCGCGGCGAACCGGACGTTTATGCCCTTGACTCTCACCTCGCCCCCCACGGGTCAAACCACGTTAACAGCCCCCGCTGGCTCGCGCCACACGCGTCAGTCTGTGTACCGGCTACGGGATAATCGTCCTCCGCAATGATGACCGGCGCTCACTCCGAATCTTATTGCTGCTTACCCGGAGCGCGCCGCGTAGAATGTAGGCTGGCACAGCCGAGAATGTTTGGAGGAGTTTTGGATAGTCTCTTTGAGTCTCTGGAGGGTGGCGAGAACCGCGAAGAGCGGCTAGCGGAGCTTGCCCGGCAGGTCTCTGTATGTACGAGGTGTGATCTGGCGCTCAACCGGACGAACACGGTCTTCGGGACCGGAGATCCTTACTCCCCCTTGATGCTCGTCGGTGAGGGACCGGGAGAGAACGAGGATGCCACCGGCTTGCCGTTCGTGGGGCGTGCCGGCAAGCTCCTCGATGACATCCTCGCAGCCGTGGACCTGACGCGCCAGGACGTGTACCTGACCAACACCGTCAAGTGCCGGGCCGCCGTGGAGGAAGGGGGGCGGATGAAGAACCGCCCGCCACGGGCCGGCGAGATCCGGGCCTGCAACCCCTATCTCCAGAGCCAGATGGAGGCGGTGAAGCCGGAGATCATACTGTGCCTCGGCGGCCCCGCCGCCAAAACGGTAATAGACAAGGACTTCAAGATCACCAAAGACCGCGGCAAGTGGTACGAGGTGAACGGTATAAAGGCAATGGCGACCTTCCACCCGGCCTACGTACTACGCCAGCGCGGCGACGATCTGCAAAGCGCGAAACGCGCCGTATGGAAGGACGTTCAGGCGGTCTATACCGAGTACCAGAGGGCGCTGGAGGAACAGCGATAGACCCAGGCTCTCGCTAGATCTCGTTGCTAACTGGCAGTCGGAAGATCGGCATCTTCGGGAGTTTATCTGCCGTAGGGACATCGCTTGGCAGCGCTTGGGAGCGGCGAGACAGTCGGGGTAGGGGGCGCGGTCGAGGGTTTTACTCTGCTTGCGTGAGAGTATTACTAACCAATTTCTATTGCCCCTGCTATTATGCTAATGCAAAGCAGTGGAAAAGCGTCGAGAAGGGTCCGTGAACCTTGGTAAGCACAGTCTCCAGCAACCGAATGATGGATAGCGTCGACAAAGACCTGCTCAACCTTATACAGCGGGAGTTTCCGCTGGAGAGGGAGCCGTTCGAGGCGCTGGGGAGGAGTCTTGGTTTACCGGGGGACGAGGTGATCCGGCGCATAGACGCTCTCAAGAGGGGGCGGGTGATCCGGCAGATCAGCGCCATCTTCGATACCCGCGTCCTCGGCTACCAGTCGAGCCTCGTCGCCGCCACGATTCCACCCGAGAAGCTGAACTCCGCCGCCAAGGCTATAAACTCTCACCCTGGTGTCTCCCACAACTACGAGCGTAACAACCCTTTCAACCTCTGGTACACGGTCGCCGTACCGCCGGACTCGCGGCTCGGACTAGAGAGCACCATAGAGGTGCTACACAAGATCAGCGGCGCCGAGAAGACGCGTACCTTGCCGACGCTGAAGCTGTTCAAGATCGGAGTGACGCTGGACATGAGGGAGGGCGCCACCGCGAGGAAGGAAGCCCCGCAGTACGGCGAGGACGACCGGGCGGGAGCCGACCGGAACGTCTCCGATGATGACAAGGCCGCTATCAAGGCTTTGCAGGAGGATGTGCCGCTTACGCCGAGGCCCTTCGATCTCTGGGGACGTCAGGTCGGGCTCTCCTATGAGGAGCTACTAGAGCGAGCGCATGACTTGCAGCGGCGCAAGATCATGCGCCGCTTCTCTGCCGTCCTCTATCACCGCAAAGCAGGCTTCCGGGCAAATGCGATGGGCGTCTGGGAGGTTCCGCCGGAGCGTGTGGAAGAGGTTGGCAACACCTTCGCCCAGTACCAGGCGGTCTCTCACTGCTACCAGCGCCCGGTGTACGAGGACTGGCCGTACGCCCTCTTCAGCATGGTCCATGGCCGCAGTGAGGAGGAGTGTGAGTCCGTCCTGGACGCGATGGCCGCCGAGACCGGCCTCACCGAGCGGATCTCCCTGTACTCCACCCGCGAGTACAAGAAGACACGAGTGCGCTACTTCACCCCGGAGATGGAGGCGTGGGAGAAGCTCTACGCTGGTGTCCTCCGCTAAACCACCAGAAGAGTAGGTTGTGAGAGCCCCCGTACCGGCATCGTCCGGCGGGGGCATCTTCGTCTTCGGAATATGTTGAACACTTCGTTCCTGGTGGCGCTCTCAGCAGCTTTTCTGGCAGGGTGCGTCTCGGGGCTCACCGGGTTCGGTATCGCCCTCATCAGCGTGCCATTGCTCCTCTTCGTCTACGACCCGGCGACGGTCGTGGCCCTGACAGCGGTACTCTCGGTGTTTATCAACCTGGCGGTGGTCCGGGACTCGTGGGGTGATGCTCACAAGCGGTTGGTGCTCGCGCTCCTGGTCCCGGCGTTGGTCGGAATGGCCGCCGGGGTCGAGGTCTTGCGCACCGTGGACCCGGTGTATCTTCGGCTCGGGGCGGGGGTCATGGTGGTATTCTCGACTTTGCTGCTCCTGCGGGAGGTGCGCATCCCCGGTGCCGCGACACGGTGGGGACCGGTCGCGGCTGGCTCAACGAGCGGCGTGCTCGCGACCTCCATCGGGCTCGCCGGCCCTCCTATAGTGCTCCTCTTCGCCTCTCGCGGCCTCGCCAAGCATGCCTTCCGGAGCTCGAGTGCGCTCTATTTTCTCGTTGCAAGCGTAGTGACCCTCCCCTTGCTCGTCTTCCGCGACGTCTTTGACTGGGCCCAGGCGCCGCTCACTCTGGCCCTCGTCCCTGCCGCACTCCTAGGCAAGCTCGCCGGTACCGCGCTCGTGGAGAGGATCTCGGAGAAAACATTTAGCCTGGTGAGCTTGAGCATAGTGCTCCTCACCGGCGCTTTGGGAGTCGCAACTGCTCTGCACGCACTGCTGTTCTAGCGGCCGGCTACCGGCTACCAGCTACCAGCTCTTTATGCGCCGAGCTTTCCGGCCAGATCGACGAAGTCTTCAGCGACCAGGTCGAAGAGCGGGTCGGGCTCCTCTGCTTCTCCTTCGGGACCCCACTCAAGAGGGCGTGGGACGTAGGCCGCGCGGAGGCCGTTCTCTTGGGCGTGGCGCAGGTCGCTCGGGTGGGCGGCGACGAGCATTACCTGTTCGGGGCGTAGATTCAACAGGCCCGACACCATTAGATAGGTCTCGGGGTCGGGCTTGTAGTGGTGGACGAGCTCGGCCGACAAGATAAGATCCCACGGCAACCCTGCCCATTTGGCTATGTCGGTCAGGAGAGCAACGTTGCCGTTGGAGAGCGTGGTGATGATGTACCGTTCCCTAAGGCGCGCGAGCCCAGGCACGGAGTCTGGCCAGGGATCGAGGCGGTGCCAGACCTTGTTGAGGTAGTCTTTCTCGTCTTCGGCGAGACCTTCGATGCCGAACTCTTCGAGCAACTCTTCGAGGGAGGCGCGGTGGAGGGCGTCGAGGTTGGCCCAGTGAATCTCGCCCTGGCGCACCCGGTCCATCGAGGGAGCATAGCGGCCACGCCACTCGTCGGCGAAGGCAGCCCAATCTACTTCGATCCCCTTCTTTCGGGACAGCTCTTCGCCGTCCCGGATCACGGCGCTTCTCCAGTCCACGACGGTGCCGAAGACGTCGAAGGCCAGCGCTCTTACACTCAAAATGTCCGTCATGCTCCCCCGCGGATCGCTTTGGTGGGCCGGAGGTTCAGCTCTCCGTCCCCGTTGATCAGTCCCTCGAACATACAGCCTCTGCCTTCATATCGCTTCAGGGAATCTCCCGAAAACTATAACCGATACCGCCGCTGGCTGGACCGGCGTTCCCCCGGGCCGCATACTTACCCTCGCATGCTGAGACTACTATCCGGAGGCGAGAGATGGCGTTGTATGCTTTGAACCTTTTTGATCTCACGGGCAACGACTCGTACCTGCAGTACTCGCGCCGATCCGTGAAAGCCGTGGGTAAACACGGCGGCCGGGTCGTCGCCCTTGGCCGGTTGAGCGGGGTCCAGGAGGGCGAGCCGGGCGTGGAGCCACGCGGGGTTATGGTCCTCGTCGAGTGGCCCTCCCAAGAGTCGTTCCAGGCATTCGTGGACGACCCCGAGCATGCTGACCTGCACCCGCTGCGCGAGGACGGCACGCGTAATTACCTGTGGTGGCTCTACGACCGGTTGGAAGACCTGCGCCCGCTTCTAGCATCTACCCGTGAGTAGCTAGCCCGGGCGGGGCAAACCTTGTCGGCACCTTAGTAACCCACGGCTACCGCCGCCCTGTTGCCCGTTGCAGGAGAATAGCTATCGTCCCTACAGGGGTCACTCCGGGACCACGTCTGCAACGTCGATTTCGTCATCTCCTGATAGCGTCGTGACGCCGCCAGGATCACGGTGTACTTTGACCACGCAGTTCAATGGGTCCACCACGATCACTATCCGAGCACACCGGCTCGGAGCCACTCCGTCACTTTGCCCTCCCCCAGCGTAGGTGTCCCCGGGAGGGATTACTTCGACTGCCAGTCCGCCGCTCCAGGCAGGTATCTTCCGGTCTCCCCCACATCCGCAACGCGCTCGCCGCGCACGAACGCTACATAGGGTGCGCGCACCGTGTCAGGGTCACGAGCAAGCAGGCACCCTGTCTTCGTCGCGTACACGGCCCCGAGTCACCTCTCTTCGACATACTGCGTCAGAGGCCAGACAAAACACCGCAATACACCCGTACGGATATCCCGCCGGTGTCACGCGGTTCGCAACTCTCCTCGGATAGGCGCGTGACGGTCTCCTCCATCGGGCATCCGAAGCAGTTCCTGGACTGTTGTGTTTCGAACTCGCATGGTCAGAACGATTACCCAAAGGCAAAGGTGGCGCAACGCTGCCTCAAACACAAAGGTGCGTAGGTAGGCGGCTATAAGCTGTGAGCTATAGCCGTGGTAGCAGAAGCGTGCTGAACGTATCGTCACGCGAGGAGACCCGGACCAATACAGGTCTCCTCGGCTTGCCGGAAGCAATCCCGTGTCTGCGGTCGATTACCTGTTCGCTGCTCTTGCTGATAGCTGACCGCTACGGAGAAGCCGGCCCCGCCTTCTTGACCTCTTCGTCCACCTCGGCCTCGAACTTCTCGAAGTTTTCGATAAAGAGGCCGGCGAGTCTCTTTGCATGCTCGTCGTAGGCGATTTTGTCGTCCCAGGTCCCACGGGGGTCGAGGACTTTGGTTGGGACACCAGGGACTTCCAGCGGTACGTGAAGGCCGAAGATCGGGTCCTCCCGCGTCCCGGCGCCGTCGAGCTTTCCCTCGATGACAGCCCGCACCATGGCGCGCGTCTCGGTTATGTCTATGCGGCTCCCGACCCCGTACGGTCCGCCGGACCAGCCGGTGTTTATGAGGTAGCAGCGCGTCCCGTGTTCTTTGAGCTTCTCGGAGAGCATCGTCGAGTAGGTCGTGGCCGGGAGCGGCAGGAAGGGCGCCCCGAAGCAGGTCGAGAAGGTCGCCTCGACCTCGTTCTCCATGTCGGCCTCGGTGCCGGCGAGCTTGGCGGTATATCCGGAGAGGAAGTAGTAGGCGGCCTGCTCGGGGGTGAGGGCGCTTATCGGGGGGAGGACCCCGAAGGCGTCGGCGGTGAGGAAGAGGACGGCCTCCGGGTGACCGCAACGACCCTCAGGGACGGAGTTCTCGATGTACTCCAGGGGGTAGGCCGCGCGGGTGTTCTCGGTCAGGAGGCGGTCTTCGTAGTCCACCTCGCGGCTCTGGCGCTCGACGCCGACGTTCTCCAGCACGGCCCCGAAGCGGATGGCGGAGTAGATCTGGGGTTCCTTCTCGGCAGAGAGGTTTATGGTCTTGGCGTAGCACCCTCCCTCGAAGTTGAAGATGCCCTCGTCGGACCAACCGTGCTCGTCGTCCCCGATGAGCCTGCGCTCCTGGTCCGCCGACAGCGTGGTCTTGCCGGTACCGGAGAGCCCGAAGAAGCACGCCACGTCGTCGCGCTCGCCGACGTTGGCCGAGCAGTGCATCGGGAAGACCTGATGTTCCGTCGGCAGCACGAAATTGAGGACGCTGAAGATGCTTTTCTTGATCTCACCGGCATATCCCGTGCCGCAGATGAGGACCACCTTGCGCGAGAAGTCCATGCATACAAAGGTCTCGGACCCGGTGCCATCCTCCTCGGGCTCGGCGAGGAAGCCGGGGACGCTGAGCACGGTCCACTCCGGCTCGAAGTCTTGCAGCTCCTCTCTGCCGGGACGGCGGAAGAGCTGGCGGGCAAAGAGAGCGTGCCAGGCATACTCGGCCGCGACCTGCACGTTGAGACGGTACCGAGGGTCCGCTCCCGCGTAGGCGTCGACCACGTAGAACTCCTCCAGGTTGCCGAGGTAGTCGGTCGCCTTCTCCAGAATCGACTCGAAGGCCTGCGTAGAAAACGGCTTGTTGACGGCGCCCCAGGCTACTTTGTCGCACGTAAAGTCGTCCTCGACGATAAAGCGGTCCTTTGGGGAGCGGCCCGTGCGTTTGCCGGTCTTGGCTACCAGAGCGCCGTTCTCGGCGATCATGCCTTCGCGTCTCCTTACGGCCGCCTCCACGAGCCTCGCTGGGGGCAGGTTCTCGTGTACCGCCCCGTAATGTACCAGCCCGAGCCTCTCCAGCGTCAACTTGCGTACCGCTACGTCCATATAATCCCTTTCACCGTCCCCGAGCCAGTCATCCGCCGCCCCGGAATGTTTCTAGCAGAGAGCCTGGCAATTTGCCGCTCGCCAGACTCAAGTCTAGCAAACCAAAAGAAAAACCGCGTGGCCCTTGTCAGAGAGATAATCGGGGTGCAAGTCATAGGCAACCAGTTCCGGTTGTTGGGCCTCGCAGACAGGTCACAGCCCCTGCCGTGCTTCTCTGCACCGATTAGCTCAAAACAGCTCGCAACTCGTATTCCCTAGCCCTAAGCTCTACGTGTTACTTATTCTAAGGCAATTCATTACAACGATTGAGGTGTGCAGGAGGAGCGTGCTCCTTCTCCTCAACAATATCATCCTAATATTAGTTCTCAGGAGGCCTTTGCTAACATGGAACATTAGAAGAGGGCCAAAACGCGCGGACTGGCTTACGCGTGTGCGGCGTGGAGGGCTACAAGTCTCGATTCCGGTACCATGTTCCCAAACAACAGAGTCCGAAAAGGGAGTAGCGATGGCCTATCTAGAAGGACGTCTTCGAGAGAACATTGTCAGCCCGGAGAATGAGCACACAGGCTACGTGCTAGAAATCGAGGTCGATATATCGGCTCTTCAGGATTCCGAAGAGCTGGTGAACCAGGAGGTGGCCGTTACAGGGAACCTCGAATTCATAGATTATCCCGAACGGGGCAAGATCCTCGTCTTTAGAGTAACGTCGGCGGCAGAGGTGGAAGAGGAGACAGAAGAAACCGGTTGAGGTCTGGCCGGCTATCGGCACTCTTGGTGAAAGGATCGGTAGGGAACACGACACGCCGCTCCTTCCGGCCACTTCGGAGCGCATCGGTCCGCATGGCGCAAACACCTACGAGACAACGTCACCTACTCTTACGCGGCCCCGCCAGGGTCGGGTACGGGGCACCATCCGCGTACGAGTGAACGTGGCGGTGCCTCTCACCGTTTTTTGTCACGTAGGATCTGCTGGTCTGCTAGGATCAAAGTGTGCAAGTAGAACTCTACACCTCACCGGGCTGCCCCTACAGCGAGGCTGCCCGCGAAGACCTCGAATGGCGTGGGATCGAGTTCGTGGAGTTCGACGTGGAGAAAGACCGTGAGGCCTACGAGCGGATGCTCGCGCTTACTGGCGGCAAACGCACTGTGCCAGTAATCTTCGAGGAGGGCAAGCCCGTGCAGGTGGGTTGGAAGGGACAAGGGTGCTCCGTCTAAGCACCTACTCACAGTCTCTCTAAGAGAGCCCGCAGCACATGGTAGATAGAGGCCTGCACCTCCTGGATCCGCGGGATGTAGTCCGAGCGCACGACTACCGTATGATCCGCGAGGCGCTCGCTCAGAATTCTTCCGCCATCGTACCCCAGGATGCCTACTGTAAGGAGCCCCCGTTTGCGGGCCTCCGCAAGAGCGGCCAGGATGTTGGTGGAGCCTCCGCTGGTGGAGATGCCTATCGCTACGTCCTCCGGCCGGGCGTGGGCGATGAGCTGGCGGGCGAAGATGGCCTCCGTACCGATGTCGTTGGCGATGGCCGTGATGTTGGCGGGCTCCGCCGAGAGCGAGACCGCCGGGAGTGGTGTCAGGCCCGGCGGCGGGTCCACGCAGTCGGCGGCGAGGTCGTTAGCGTCGGTGGCGGAGCCGCCGTTACCGAAGGCGATGACTTTACCACCCGCCTCTAGCCGTTCGGAGATGGTCGCAGCGATCTCCGAGATAGCGCCTGCTTCCGTCTCAGCCGCCGCCGTTCGCAGACGGTTCGTCTCATGCATCTTCTGCAGCATCGAACCCTGCACATCCTTTACTACTTCTTCAAGCGGCTGCTCCCCTTTGCCGAGAAACGGATACAGGAAGGAAGAGGCTCCTACATCGTGGCCCTGTTCACGATGCTCGAAATACACGTGAACCGTCTCCCAGAGGACGTGATAAAGCAGCTCGAAGACCTCCTGGCATACGAACGAATCTTCGTCCGGCGGGGCGAAAGAATACTCCCCCGCCTCTCCCATCAGGGCGAACGTGAGCGCTCCTCGTTCCCGCGCCGTCCGCAGTGTCCGCTCCACCGCCTCGTCCGCGTCTGGAAACGAAAAGCCCATCACCATGTCCTCCGACCCTAGCACTACCGGCAGGCGCTTCTCGAAGTCCCCACCGAGGTCCATTGCCGGCAGGGCTCGTTTGCCCACGATCACCGGATGCACGAACTCCACCGAGACGTGCTCGGCGTCCGTGGCCGCTGACCCGCTTCCGAACGTCAGTAGCCGCCCGCCCGCAAGGAAGCGCCGGGACATCTCGTGGCAGGCTTCGGCCAGCCTCGGAGCTTCGGCCTCGAAAAAAGAGTCAAAGATCTCGTTGCGCCGCAGCAATTCTTTACGGATACTGGTCGCAAGGGTGTTTGTGTCTATCAGCCGCATCGCTTACCCCCTGTCTCAGCTAAGTCCTTCTAAACTGACAAAGGAGAATCTGCTCCATATTGAATCTCGTGTTAGCGACATTATCGCTCCAGACGTTTTTCCGCAACCCTGGATACATCGTTTTTCATCTTTGTCGAAAACCTCTGAGCAAACGTCGACAAACGTTTGACATCCTCCAAGCTTGGATCTTCACCAGCCTCGCCATGAGCAATTGCGTTCCTACGACGCGCAAGCTCGTTCAACGCGGAGTTCACGCTGGTTTCGGTACCATTAACTTTCACTTTGAGGTCGTTCACGTACTCCGGCTTATCGACAAGGGCCATTATCCAATTAACATTCTTCGGCGTAGGATTAGCAAACTGTTCTCTAATTGTGTCCAAAAGCAGTTCGTTTTCCTTTAGCTCTGTGACTTCTGAGTAAAGCTTCAAGGCTAGTTCGGCCAGTTCTTTCGCGTCATCAACTCCTAAATTCTGTGCCTGCGCTGTGTGACGGAAACGCCAAACTCTATAACCCTCTGAAAACCGTCGTGCTCTAACCTTTTGATTGGTCAAGTAGCTTAGAGTCGTGCAAATCAACTCTTCGATGAAGTTCTCCAGGTTCGCACCGATAAGTACGACTGAAGCCCGTCTTATAGCTCGGAGCCAAGCGCCGGGCCGTCCTGCACCTTTGGCGTCCCTTTCATGCAGATTGATCAGGCTGTCAACGTCAGCCTTGAGAGAGGCGACGAATCGTTCTCTCTGCTGGTCAAGTTCATCGATAGACAAACAAGTCCTCCGTTACGTTAAGTAGCGGTTACACAACTGCAGAAGGTGAGGCCTTCTTTGGCAGGATTATGCCACAGTACCCGATACTGCCGACTCAATCACGGTTCTACTCACTCGGATCTTCCGTCTAACTTATCCTCGGCAAAGGGTCGCCGACGAGATGTCTATCGTATGGGTACCGCCGAACTGCGTGTGCATCACAATCATGCACGCGGGTTCCTCACGTGCCTCGCCGGTGACAGCCGACTCTATCTTGCCCTTCGACTATGTTCAAGGCTTCGAGAGCGGCAGTCAACATAGCCTCTACGAAACCTTCCGTTCAAGCCTCTCGGCGATCCAGACCTTGATAATGGATTGGCGAGTGACCCCGAGACGCCTGGCCTCGCGGTCGAGGGACTGGATCATCCACGCGGGAAAGTCGACGTTGACGCGCCGCTGTTCTTGCCCGGGCCTACGGACTTTCGACAGGTCGAGATCGGTGGTGACGTCCTGGCCCTCGTCAAACTTGCGGTCGAAATCACTAGCTTTCATAGATTTCCACCTCCTCGGTACGAGCCCGGCGAACGGAGATGAGCCGGACCTTCTCACCACGGTAGGTAATAACCGCAGACCAGTGCTTTTCCGATATCATACCCACGACCACGAAACGCGGCTCGTCTTCGGTGCGCGCCGGAATCTCCACGAGCATCTCATCGAGCCATAGGGCCTGAGCTTCGACGAAATCGAGGCCGTGCTTGCTCTTGTTCGCCTGACTCTTGGCCTCATCGAACTCGAACTCCACCGATATCTCCGAATAGGGACTTTGTAGTATATAAAGTATACCAAAATAGGCCGAAGTCTCGGTTGCAGAGAGGTAACTCGGTATACTGCCGGCCAATGATCCTCTCGCTCACCCGAGTCGCCTGCCTAACAAATCCTCGGAAGTGGGTCGCCGACAAGCATATCTATCATCCTGGTACCGCCGAACCCAGTGTGCATTATTACCATCCGAGCCGGTTCTTCGCGCACCTCACCGATAATCTGGGCGTCCTCACCGCCCTCAACACTCCACAAGGCTTCGAGAGCGGCGTCCGCTGCTCCGGGTGCGACCACGGCGAGGAGCTTGCCTTCGTTGGCGACGTAGAGGGGGTCTATGCCCAGGATCTCGCACGCCCCATTCACCACGTCCCGGATAGGGAGCTTTTCTTCCCACAGCGCGACGCCGTATCCCGAGTCACGGGCAAGCTCGTTGAGAACGGTTCCGACGCCGCCGCGTGTTGGGTCGCGCATGAAGCGCAGGTCGGATCCCGCGGATCGTTTGAGTGCTTGTACGAGTGGGGTGAGGGGACGAGTGTCGGAGAGGACTTCGGCTTCCAGTTCCAGGTCTCCACGAGCGATCAGGATGGCTGCCCCATGATCTCCCAGGGTGCCGGAGCAAAGGATCTTGTCACCGGGACAGACGGATGCCGATGACAGGTTCAGCTCAGGGTCCGCAACTCCTACTCCAGTCGTTATAACGTAGAGTCCGTCGCCCTTCCCTCGCTCGACGACCTTGGTGTCGCCAGTAGCGATGGGGACGCCGGCCCGAGCCGCTGCGGCTGCCATCGCCTCCACCTCGCGCGAGAGAATTTCGGTCTCCAACCCCTCCTCGACTATCAAGGCGGCGGAGAGAGCTAATGGTCTCGCGCCGAAGACAGCGAGGTCATTGACGGTGCCGTTGACCGCCAGCTCCCCGATAGAACCGCCGGGGAACCGCAGCGGGCGCACGACGTAGGAGTCAGTGGTAAGGGCGATATGGGCGTCGCCGAAGGGGATCAGGGCCGCGTCGGAGAGCGGGGCGAGCGCCGGGTTTTCGAGCGCGGGGAGCAGGAGCCCCTCTATTAGCTTGTGGGTGGCCTTGCCCCCGGCGCCGTGGCTCATGTCTATGCGCGAGGCGGTGAACTTCGGCGGCCGGCGGCGGTTCTGTTCGAGGGTGTCCAGGACGCGCTGCTCTTTGTTGGTCATACTTTGGATCCGATCTCGACCTTCTCGAACGACTTGCGCCCGAAGTTATAGTACGCGGCGCACGCGCCTTCGGAGGAGACCATTAGCGCGCCCAGCGGACGCTCCGGCGTGCAAGCCGTGCCGAAGACCTTGCACTCATGTGGCTTGAGGACGCCCTTGAGGACCTCGCCGCACTGGCAGGCCTTCGGATCTGCGACGCGGACGCCCGGCACCGAGAAACGCAGTTCGGCATCGAAGTCCGCGTAGGCAGGTGAGAGCTTGAGGGCAGACTGAGCGATGAAGCCCAGGCCTCGCCACTCGAAGTACGGCCGAAGCTCAAAGACCTCGGCCATGCTTTTGAGGGCCGCTAAGTTGCCTTCCCAGGGAACGATCCTGCTGTACTGGTTCTCGACCTCGCAGCGGCCAGCCCCGATCTGACGCATCAGCATGAGGACGGACTGCAGGAGATCCAGCGGCTCGAACCCCGCCACCACGCACGGCTTGCCGTAGTCCTCGGACATGAACTCGTAGGGCCTACAACCGATTACCGTGGAGACGTGCCCCGGCCCGACGAAGCCGTCGAGGCGCAGATCCGGCGAGTCCAGAAGCGCCCGTACCGGAGGTACGATGGTAACGTGGTTGCAGAATACGGAGAAGTTCTCCAACCCCTCCTTCTTCGCCCGCTGCAGGGTCAGCGCGGTCGAGGGGGCCGTGGTCTCGAAGCCAATGGCGTAGAAGACGACCTCGCGGTCCGGGTTCTCGCGGGCTATGCGCAGCGCGTCCAGGGGCGAGTAAACCATGCGGATGTCCGCGCCCTCGGCCTTCACTTCGAGGAGGTTCCCTTTAGAGCCGGGGACGCGCATCATGTCGCCGAAACAGGTGAAGATGACCTCGGGGCGCTCGGCTATGGAGATGCCCTCGTCTACGCGGCCCATCGGCAAAACGCAGACTGGGCAGCCGGGACCGTGGACCAGTTCGATCTGGTCGGGCAGCAAATCCTTTATGCCGTGGCGGTAGATGGTGTGGGTGTGGCCGCCGCAGACCTCCATGACCTTATAGTGCCGCTCCGGGTCGGTGACGGAGGCAATCTCCGCGCTCACGGCCCGCGCCAACTCAGCGTCCCGAAACTCGCTCACGTATTTCATCTGGTTCTCCCTTCGGTAGCTCGGGCTTCAGGTACCAGGTATGGGGCGTCAGGCTCGACTTTGCCGATGGCGACGCCTCCGTGCGTCAGCAGTATTTCTCCCACCCGCACCGGGGCCACCAGTTCCAACGCTACCGAGGCGCGGTTTCCAGCTGAGTCCTCACACAACGCATCGTCGCCTTCGATGGAGACCACCCGTAATGGGATGCCGGCGTCGGAGCAGACGACGCAGCCGTCGTGGTCCAGGGTGCAGTGGGAGACTGGTAGCATCGTTTCCTTCTCCACGGCTACTCTATCTGGGAGGCGTGTAGCTCCTCCAGCTCCTGCTCGTAGGCGTCACCCAACTCTTTGAGGGCTGCGAGGGTGGCATTCGCCTCGGCTTCATCGAGTTTGGACATCGCGAAGCCGACGTGGATCAGGACCCAATCCCCAACCGCGACCTGCTCGTCCTCGTGATGCACGAGCCCGATGTTGATGTTGCGCCGCACCCCGCTTACGTCGGCCTTCGCCAGCAATAGGTCCTCGTCCAATATCTCGACTATCTTTCCCGGTATTCCCAAGCACATGTTTTGCCTCCCATCAGTGTTGTATTTCGACCTCCGCGGCGATCTTGCCGAGCGGCCCGGCGGGTGAGCCGTCCGGATTCAGGGGACCGTGCCCACTGAGGTATGCCCTGTCACCGCGCACCCGCACCCCCGGCGGCGGCTTGGCCGAACCGGGGAGCACCAGCCCCATCTCTTCGAGCTTTGCTTCGATCCTCATCAGCCACCTTCTCCGAAAGCCCTATCCGCCAATATCGCCTGCCCCAGAGCGAGACCGCCGTCGTTGGCCGGTACCCGCGAGTGCTTGTAAACAACGAAACCCCTCTCCTCCAACAACTCGATCGTCTGCTCCAGCAACAACATGTTCTGGAACGTCCCACCGGAGAGCGCGACCGCGCTCGTGCCATTCGCATCTCGCACCGCCTCACACACTGCAGCGGCCATCCCGGCCATCGTGCGGTGGAAAGCGGCGGCAATGTCTGGCGCCGGTCGCCCGGCCAGCAGATCCTCGACTACTGTAGCTATTAGCTCACGGGTCTCGACTACCCACCCGCCATCCTCGAGGCGCAGGCGGAAGGGATATGCTTGGGTCGTCGGACCGGTCGCGGCCAGCTCCAGCTCTATCGCCGCCTGCCCCTCGTAGGTGGCGCGCCCGGAGCCCGGCGTGCCGACCAGCGCCGCGACGGCGTCGAAGAGCCGGCCCGCGCTGGACGTGGGCGGGGTGTTCAGCTTGTGTTGCACTAGCCGGGCGACGAGCCGGACGTCGCGCTCACCCGCTTCCCGCACCACTGCGAGCGGGAGCTTCAGGGTCTCCTCTTCACCGTAGAGCGTGATGAGCTGCGCGAGCGCCGTGCGCCAGGGTTGCCGGATGGCCGCCGAACCGCCGGGCAGGGGAGCGTACTCCAGGTGCGCCCGCCGTGTGAACCCTTCTTCCAGACTTCCCTCGAAGAACTCCCCGCCCCAGACAGCCCCATCGGTACCGTAGCCGGTCCCATCGAGCGCTACCCCGATGACACGCTCTTCGTCGGGTCTTTCGTTGTCCGCGAGGCAGCTAGCGACGTGCGCGTGGTGGTGCTGGATGCCGGCAGCCGGCAGCCCGGACTCCTCCAGCTCCCTGGCGTACTTGGTCGAGAGGTACTCGGGATGCAGGTCGTAGGCTATTAGCTCCGGTTGCACGTCGAAGAGGCGACGGTAATGATCCACGCCTTCCCGGAACGACCGCAGCGTCTCATAGTTCTCCATATCCCCGATATGGTGGCTCAGGAAAGCGTGACGGTCCTTTGCCAGGCAGAAAGTGTTCTTTAGCTCTCCGCCGCAAGCCAGTGTATGCCGGGCGAAGCTCCCTGCTAGCCGAAGCGGTGCCGGAGCGTAGCCGCGGGATCGCCGGAGAGGGTACGCCTCCCGGCCGGCTACCCGAACTACGCTGTCGTCGCAACGCATGTGGATGGGACGGTCGTGCACAAGAAAGTAGTCCGCTATATCGCACAGTTTCTCGAACGCCTCCCCATCCCGGTAGGCGATTGGCTCGTCGGACTTGTTGCCGCTGGTCATGACGAGCGGGATGCCGGCGTCGCGCAACAGCAAGTGGTGCAGGGGCGTGTAGGCCAGCATCACGCCGAGCGTCGTCTGGCGCGGGGCCACCTCCTCGGCCACGCCATCGTTTTCCCGACGCTCTAGTAACACTATGGGGCGGGCCGGCAAGGTGAGAAGCGCTTCCTCCTCCGGCCTGATGTGGCACAGCTCCCTGGCCTGCGCTACATCACGTACCATCAGGGCGAACGGTTTATCCTGGCGCGCCTTGCGGCTCCTCAAGGCCCTCACCGCCGCGGCATCGAACGGGTCGCAGGCCAGATGGTAGCCCCCGAGGCCCTTTATGGCGATGATGGACTGTCCGCGAAGCATCCCCGCCGTCCGCCGGATGGGATCTCCTGGCTTGGCGCGTAGCTCGTGTCCAAAGCGGTCCAGTAGCCGTACCCGCGGCCCGCAGACCGGACAGGCGTTGGGCTGGGCGTGGAAGCGGCGGTCGGCCGGGTCATCGTACTCCTTCCGGCACTCTGAACACATCTCGAAGCCGGACATGGTGGTCGTGGCCCGGTCGTAGGGGACGGCTCTCGTGATAGTAAAGCGCGGGCCGCAGTTGGTACAGTTGATGAACGGGTAGCGGTGGCGCCGGTCGGCGGGGTCGAGTAGTTCCGAGAGGCAGTCCCCGCAAGTGGCGACGTCCGGGGAGACGAGCGCTCGCCGCTGGTCGCCCTCCCTACTCTCCTCGATGCGAAACTCCCGGTCCCCAATCGCCGCGAGCGGTTGCCACCCGACGGCCTCGATCACGGCCAGGGTTGGGGCGTCTTCCTCGATACCACGCACAAAGCGTTCCAGATCCTCCAGCGCGCCCTCCACCTCGATGCGGACACCCTCGGCGTCGTTGCGGACCAGTCCCACGAGCCTGTGCCGCCGCGCCAGGGCGTAGACGAACGGCCGGAAGCCCACGCCCTGCACGATGCCTCGTACGGAGACCTCCCGGCGCTCTATGCTGACGGTCCTCACGAGGTCGCTGGTTCGCCCGCCAGGCGGACGGTGAGATCTCGCAGGCGTTCGATAGCCTCGACGACCCCGCGCTCTACCGGCTCGCTCAGGTCCATCCCCAGGCCGCACTCTTTCGGCTGGCACCCTAGGATGTACACCTTCGGCGGCAGGATGTCGAGGGCTCGGGCGAGGGTCAGGGCCTGCGAGGGTACCGTCAGGTGCGTATCGGCCAGGAACTCCTGCCGGCTCTCTTCGGTTAGCTCTTCCTGAGTCGAGACCTCCGCCTCCAGCAGGTACACCGTGCCGGGCGCCTCGCCCCGATCCGCAGCATCCACGATGACGAGCGCTTCGTAGCCATCCATCAGCTCCTGGACCAGCCCGATACCGGCGATCCCGGACTCGTATACCAGCACGCCCTCCGGCGCCCCGGCCGCCTCGAAGCAGCGGATGACCGCGATACCGAACCCATCGTCCTGGCGCAGGTCGTTGCCCATCCCGGCCACCAGCACGCGAGGCTTCACTCCGGCCCCACCTCTTCCACCCCCAGGGCGACCTTCACCTCTCCATCCCGTACCGCAACCGGGAGTACCGATAGCTTTCCTTCGTCATCCTCGCGCTTGCCGGTTCGCAGGTCGTAGCGGCAGCCGTGCCAGGGGCAGACGAGCGTCCTCCCCTCGACGCGCCCCAGGTGCAGGGTGAGGGCGCTGCCCGGCGGGCAGCCGTCCCGGTAAGCATAGACCTCACCGTCCAGACGGATCAGGAGCAGCGACACGTCTTCGAGGCGCCAGGGCTGTAACGCACCCGGCTCCAGGTCCTCCAGTCGTCCCGCCGCAACCCATCGTGGGCGGCGCAGCGGACGGCGGCCGATCTGGACGATGTTCTTCGGCGGCGGCTCCTCCGCCACCAGCTCCCTGAAGCCCGGGAAACCCTCGCGCAGGGCCTCTTCGACCACCCGTTGCAGGGTCGTCGCGGTTTCCGGACAACCTTCGCACGAACCAGAGAGACGCACCCGGACACGACCGTTTTCGACGCCAAGGAGATCCAACTTGCCGCCGTGGGACTGGAAATAGGGATAGACGTCTTCCAGGACACGCTCCACCTGTGTCCGCTCGTCGGCCTCGGGCAGATCGTACATCTCCAGTAGGGTGCGGACTATCGGGTCTTGAGCGATACGCTCCACGGCCTGCTGGCCGCCGAGGCTAGCGATGAGATCTAGGATGCGTCCAAGCCCCTGCCGGTGCAGGACGTCTATACCTTCGAGGAAAGCGAAGACCTCTTCGCGGGTCTTCTCGTCCTGTATCTCTTCCATCCGTTCGAGGCCGGTCCCAAGCCACTCCAGAAGGTGCTGAAACTCTGACGGCAACTCCGGGGTTGGGGTCGAGACCTGTACCACCGGGATCTGTTTCCTGGAGCGGTCGGGCATCAGTGCCGGGGGCCCAGGGGAGCAGGCTCTTCGTCCGGGGCACAGTGGACGCAGGCGTCGCGCGAGATGCCCTGGCAGTGCGGGCATTCAGGGCCACATTCACCGTGAGCCGTATCCTGCAACCCGGAGAACTCGTCGGCGAAGCGGCGGCCGCCCTCCTTCGCGCCGAGCTCGCTCAACCGGTAGCGCCCCCCGGTTTCTTCCAGGTGCCCCTCCTCAGCGAGGATGTCCAACTGCTCGCGCAACAGGCTCTCGTCCAGGGCCAGGAAGCTGACCAGACTATTCACGTCAGCGTCTTCGCCGAAGCCCTCACCGCGCATCCAGTACATCGCCTGCAGGATGTCATCGCGGCAGCGCAAGGCGCTTACTGGGTCGAAGCCTTTGCCGCCGTTGTTGGTCATTTGTTTCGTACCTCCTTGCGGCCGTTGCCGTTAGGTCCAGGTCTCTCGTGGACTTCGGCCTGGATCCAGGCCACGGTCTCTTCCAACCTCCGCCGGCCGATCTCGCTCATCTCCGAGCCCCATTCCTGTTCCACCGGTTCAAGCTCTATGACGGTAGTGTCGGAAGGAAGCGCATCGAAGTGCTGCGCGATGATTAGCAAGTTCTCCAGGCTTATAACCCCGGTAAGCGCCTCGGAGATACGCTCCTGCACGACTTCGGGGTCAGGCTTGTCGGCGAGCCAGGCGTAGGTGTAGAGGTTGCCGGGCTCCCGGCCTCGCTCAATGGCCCCGGCGAAGATAGCGCGCTCGAACTTCCTGCCGGGGCTCTCCTCGAACCAGTGCAGGATGGAGATAGGCCCCCAGCCGAAGTCCTCTACGCAGACATCCTCGGGCCACTCCATCTCCTGCATCCGCTCGATCAAGACCGATCCGAACGAGAGGTCGCTGAGGTGCTGATAGCCGACGCCGGCGACGAGGATCACTAGTCGTCAGCCCCGCAGGCGCAGGTGTTGACCTCGCGCGTAACTATGCCCTGGTCGGTGTGGATGTGGGTGGTGCATGGCATGCAGGGGTCGAACGAGCGAATGGAACGTTGGATATCTATACCCTGGAACTTGTCCGCCGGGCTGTTCTCCAGGATCGGGGTGTTCAGAGCGGCGATCTCGTACATCCCCGGCGTCCCCCACGGGTCGCGTGGCGAGGCGTTGATGGTCGAGGGCGTGATGATCTGGTAATTCGTCACCACACCGTCGTCAAGCATCATGTGGTGGCTGACGTAGCCGCGCCCAGCCCCCCAGAACCCGACCCCGAGCCGCTGGCCCTTCGGCACCTTGTACTCCGCGCTGACGTCCGTGCGGCCCGCCTTCATCAGCTCCATCCCCTGATGCCAGGTATTGAGCCCGACGAGCGCCGTGTAGGCGACGCAGTAGGCCCGGCCCCGGTTGCGCTCGAAGGCATTCCACACGTCCGGGATCTTCCACTCCAGCTCCATCTCCGGCAGCCGGCCGGCGGGCAGGAGCAGTTTGAGGCTGTGACCGGTAGGTTCGATGTACGGGTTCTCCGGCATGAGTTGGGCCGCTGCGGTGGTCCACATTCGAGCGGTACATTCGGCGTCCATCGGCATCCGGTCCCACCGCGGAGAGGTAGACCAGGTGTACTTCTCCCGCCAGTTCGGGGCCTGAGGACGCGGCTTCGTCTCCTTGTTCCAGGGATGGTAGGGGCTCAACGGTGCGCCGAGCGGGTCTGTCTTGAAGGTCTGGCCCTCCCACTCCTCATAGAAGGAGTGGTCGATGAACTCCTCCATCCCCAGGTTGATGTTCTGGAGCTTCGTGGTTACGAGCCGGCCGTCCACGATCACGCCTGGCGTGGCCCATCGCTTCTCGCCCCACTCGTTGCAGTTCTCGTAGGTCGCGTCGTAGGCCTCCGGGTCATCCCAGACCCCGAGGTCTATGAGGTTCGCGGGCGTGCGGCCCACGTCGCGATAGCGCGGGTTCACCTCGTAGAAAAAGTCGCAGATGTCGTCGTAGATCGCCGCGCACTTCTTGGCATAGTCGAAGAACTGCTGCAATCGAAGGTAGACCTCTTGCATCGTCGAGATGCTTACCGTGGCGCTTACGCCACCCGGAACCATCGTCTGCGGATGCGGGAACTTGCCCCCGATAAGGGCGTAGGCCTCCTTCGCCACGCGGGTCATCCCCAGAGCCTCCAGGTACAGCGATCCGGTGAGCGCGTTCATGTCGGTCATCAGCTCGCCCATTGTGCCGTAGCCGTGGACGTTGGCGTGTGGGGCTTCGGTCCTCGTCGCGCGTTCCCACACCTCGGGGTTCGTCTTGCGGATGATGTTCTCCGAGAAGTCCGGCCCCGCGAGCATGAACAGGTGCAGCGGCAGGTCGAGGAGGTACTCGAGAACGGACAGCATGTTCCGGAGCACGATCCCCATTGGCGGCGGTCTGATGCCTATTGCCATCTCGGTCGCCAGGGCCGCCGTGCCGGAGTGCGTCCCACCACAGACGCCGCAGGCCCGGCTGGTGATGTAGATGGCGTCGCGCGGGTCGCGGCCCATCATGATGATCTCGTAACCCCGGAAGAGAGTAGCCACCGACCGGCTCTCCAGGACCTTCCGCTCCTCCAGGTCCACGACCGAGTGGAATGCTAAAGCGCCGGCCACGCGCGTGACGGGGTCGAAGTTCTTCTGCTGGATGTGGCCGTTGCGGGCGAGGAGGTCCTCGATCTGGTCCCGGCTCAAGGTGCTTATGGAGCCGCCGTTCAGGTCCGGGCTCCGCTCCGTGCCGTATGGGTCCCGGACGTCATCTCTCAGGTATGGCCGGCCCTCGGAGTCGAACTCCACCGGTAGGTTCTTGAAGCACACTTTTTTAGACCCCTCCTATTTCCGTTCCAGTATCCGGCCAACGCCTTCGAGGTGCCGGTCGGTCCCGCGCAGGTCGTCCCGGAGCGCCTTCAGCGCGCCGTTGATAGTCCCCAGATGCTCCGGCAGCGGCCGGACGTGCCCCTGTGTAGCCTGAAGTCCCCCGACCAGCTTCACCAGGTGCCGATCCGCCTTCCACAGGTAGTAGGCGATCCCGACCAGATAGACGACCAGCACCAGCACCACTATCGCCACAGCCACCAGCGTCAACAGCGTCAGGATGCTCATCGCGCTCCCCCCGTCCGGTCCTCGAACACTCCCTCGATAGCACCGGTTCGCTCCTCGATGGAGCGCGTCGTCTCCAGGATGCCCGTCGCCGTCGAGATGGTCCCTTCCAGCGCCGAAACGTTCTCCGTGTTGCCGGCGATCCCGACGCCTGCCTGGAGCGCCCGTGCAGCATACCGCTCTATCTGCCGGGCGGCGTTGAGGGCGCGATGCAACAGGTAGACGGCCAGCGGCAGCACGACCACCACCGCCACGATCAGGGTGGCCCACCAGATCACGTACACAGCCACGGGTATCTCCACCCTAAGCTCCTTCCTGCCGGCTGGCGGCCTCGATGGTCCGCCCCAGATGATCGTCTATGCTCCGCAAGCCCCCCGCCGCCGCTTCGAGGCTCTCGTTGAGTCGAGTGACCTCCGGGCCGAGGTGGCCGGTCTGCTGCTCGATGGCCCGGACACCGAAGGCTATCTTGGAGAGGTAACTCGACCGGCTGCTGTATCCCCTCGGTGTGTCGCCGCCGATGCTCTCCAGGGCGGAGATTATTTGGATCAGGTAGAAGACCAGCGCCCCGAAGAGCACCACCACCGCGAGCGCCGAAAGTATCGCCAGGAGAACTACCATTTCATACCCCCTGTCCTCGACCGAGGACGCAGTGCGGTCACCCGGGGCAGTCCAGAGCATGTTTCTCGATGGCGGCCGTGGCCCCGTCGATCCCGGCAGCCCGTTCCAGTATGTCGTCCACTACCCGGTTCGTGTGGTTCAGGAGCGGGATGTGGATGGTGTTGTTGGCTATTCTCTGCCCAACGGTCCAGATGTCCGAGACCGCCCCGTCTATTTGCCGGGCGGTACGCAAGATCAGGGTGAGCAACACCGCCACGACCAGGATCACCACCAACCCGATCCCGAGTGACACTAACCATACCGTGTAGCCTGCCCCCTCGCTCACCAGCGCCAGCGTCATACCGTACCTCCCCCGCTCGCCGCCCGGTCGCCTTGCAGGGTCCCCGCAACATGGCCCCCGCGCTCCTCGATATGAGTCGCCGCTTCAAGGACTTCTTCGGCGAGCTGGTTAGTATCGTCCAGTTTCCAGATGATCTTCGTGTCCTCGGCGATGGCCTCCGCCGCCGCGAGCGCCTGCCCTCCATGGGCCAGGATGCGCCGGGCAACGAGCAGAATGGCTATGAGCAGGATCGCGGCGAGAACCACCACGACCGCCGCCACCACGAGGCTCCAGCCCCATACCGCGTACAGTTGCGCGTCCGTCACGCCCTACCCCCTCTCCGCCGTCTCATCGGCATCGCGAGGAGCTTGCATGCCCTCCGCTCGCGGCGGCATATCCGCGAAGTACTTGCGAGAGTCATCCCGCCCGGGTTTCCTCTTGTTGCCGGAGAACTGCAGCTTCTCGTAGAAGAAGTGCATCGTCTTGTCTAGGAGGCCCGGCTTCTCGATCTCACCCCACCCGCTCGGGACCTCCCCGCCGGCCACCGCGTCCCACCGGACCTCCCGGTTCCGGTCGTGGTTGCTCAGGGCGCGGAGCCGCCGGATGCCGAATCCTAAAGTACGCGAGGCCGTGCTGGAGACCGCGGAGCCCGGCGGGGCCGTGTAGAACGGAGCGAACTTGTCCGGGAAGCCCGGCATGGTGCATCCGATGCACGGCCCGCCCGCCGCCATGCAGCCTCCCATGTGCGACTGTGCCCCGCGCGAGACGATGTTGCAATTCACTACCGGTCCCCAGCAGCCGACCTCGACCAGGCACTCCTTGTCGCCAAAGTTCTCGGCGAATATGCCCTCCTCGTAGTAGCCGGCCCGTGTGCAGCCGCGATGAACGGTCTCCTCGAAAAGCCAGGCCGGACGCCCGAGCTCGTCGAACTCCGGCAGCGGCCCGATGCCCTGGAGAAAGAGCAGTATCGCCGCCACCGTCTCCGTGAAGTTGTCCCCTATGGGAGCGCAGCCGGGGATGTTTATGACTGGCAACCCGAGGGCGCTGCGATAGTCCTTGCCGAGGAAGTCCATGAGGCTCATCGCGCCGGTCGGGTTACCGGCGGCGGCCGGTATGCCGCCCCAGGTGGCGCAGGTACCGATAGCGATCACTGCCGCCGCTCCCGGCGCCATCCGCCCCATACGCTCGGCAGTCGAGAAGGGCGTCCCGCCTTCCTCCTCGTCGCTGTCCTCCATGGCCTGCATGCCCATCGCGGAGAAGTATCCGCCGTGCTCGGCGGCGATCCTCTCGTCGGCAATGGAGCCCTCGTAGATGCACACGTACGGAGCGTCGAGCTTGCCCTCTTCCGCTAGCTTGAAGGGGTGAATAAAGTCCTCCCCCACCTCCTCGGCGAGCACCGGGTGGTGCAGTACGACCTTCGGGAGGCCGGGGATGATTCCGGCCAGCAGGTCCTCCACCTTCGGGTTGGTCGCCCCGGTCGCGGCGATGCTGCACCCGTCGCAACTCATCCCCGCCATCCAGAAAGCGTGGACTACCTTTACCGGTCCCTCCGGAACCCGCCGCCGTCCCTCCTCCGGCGCCTGGACCCGATCCGGCGGAGCCCCCAACCCGGCAGGCGCGTGAATGGTCATCCCGTCTCTCCTCTCCCGTTGCTCCCCGCCTTGCCCTCCACGACGTCCGCGATCCCCTCGACAGCGACCACCGCCGGGGCCGCGGGCTGGTAATCCATCAGAGCCCGGCCTTCCCGGTCGGCCTCCTGTATCGCCTCGTCCCAGGGGACGACCGCGGCGAGCTCGACCCCGTGATCCGCACAGTAGGAGCGGATGATTTCCTCATCCCTCGCGCTCCGCACCTTGTTCGCAACCGCCCAAATATATTTGATGCCGAGCTCCTCGGCCAGCGGCGCCATCCTTCCGACCGTCTCCAGGGACCGGAAGTAAGGCTCGGTCACCAGGATCATCGCATCGACGTGCCGGGTGGTTCCCCGGCTCATGTGCTCGATGGAAGCCTCCATGTCGGTGATGGTCATCGCTTCTCCGTTGCTCCCCGTCGCCAGCTCACCGAGCAGGCCGCGCACTCTGGCGTGCGCCGCACACAGTCACCCGGCGCCGGCGTGGTCCACCCCTGTCATCACCATCAGGTCTACCCCGTCGGGGGCGGGCATCGCGTACTCGGCCGTCACCTCCTCGATGGGCCGGGCCATGACCAGCCTGCGGGCGCCGGCCTCTTCCTTCGTCTCCATGATGTCCTTCGGGACCCGGACTATCTTCTCCAGGTTATCCCGGCTCATACCAAGCGCCACGCCCAGGTTTGGATTCGGGTCTCCATCAACAGCCATTACCGGATGTCCCCGCCGCGCCAGCAGCCGCGCCAGCGTCGCCGAGATAGTCGTCTTACCCGAACCGCCCTTGCCCGCCACAGCTACCTTCATGTTTCTACTACCACCTTTCTACACTACTCCTTCGGGTACAGGATCGCAGCATCCGCACCCGCATTTTCCGCTCTCCGCGACTCTCCTTACGAATCTGTCGTTCTCCCGGATGACCCGCAGGTCCGGCGGCGTCACCCCGTCGGTGGCCGCCGTGACGCAACCGCAGAACTCGCTCTCACCCTGATCTCCGCAGCGGCACGCGCCCCGCGCCTCGGCGCCCGCCGCCCGCTTCCGGTACTCCAGCAGGCTCTCCCGGAAAGCGCGCAACTCTTCCATTTTGCGCTCAGTCTCCTCCAGCTTGTGGTCGAGGAGATCGTCGAGACGTTGAAAGACCCCGTTGGGGATGCCGTCTTCGGCGGCATTCACGAGGCTCCGGATCTGGCCCAGAGAGAGACCCATCAGCTTGGCGCGCCTCACGAACTCGATCCGCTCCAGCTCGCGCCAGCCGTAGATCCGATACCCCGAGTCCGTCCGGCCCGCCGGTGAAAGCAACCCTATGTCCTCGTAGTAACGCAGCGTCTTGGCCGGCACCCCTACCAGCCGCGCTACCTCACCTATCTTCAGAGCTGTCCTACCCACCAAGGAGCCCCTTTCCGTAATACTTGGCACATTGTAAACCTTCCAGCCGCTGGAAGGTGAAGAGCGGTACGAAAACAAACATACTGCATGTCCCGCCCGCGGCATCGTTACGTTAAGGTATCCTCCGGGCATCAGAAACCTCCGGATACCAGGAAGAGAGGATCGAGCCGTGGCGGAGCAGAGAAGCGGGACCGGTGTAAACCCTACGACTATGACAGAGATCGTGCGGTTTCACGGCCACATGTGTCCCGGGTTGGCGATGGGCATCCGGGCCGCCGAGGTCGCACTGCGCGAGGTGGGTCCGCACTCCTCCGACGAGGAGGTCGTCGCGCTAACGGAGACGGATATGTGCGGGGTGGATGCGATCCAGTACCTCACCGGCTGCACATTCGGCAAGGGTAACCTCATCCACCTGGACTACGGCAAGAACGCCTACACGTTTATGCGGCGCTCGGACGGCAGGGCGGTACGCGTCTCCGCCCGCCCCGGAGCCTTCGACCGGAGCCCGGAGCACGACGAGCTCTCCTCCAGAGTACGCAACGGGGGCGGCACAGAGGAGGAGCAAGCCCGCTACAAAGAACTGCGCGCGAACCGCACCGAGGCCATCTTGCGAGCGCCCGAGGAGGAGCTTTACGCCATCGAAGAACTGGAGGACGCAGAGGTACCACCAACGGCTCGCATCCACGACTCTGTCGCCTGCGCCGGGTGCGGGGAGCTCACCATGGAGACACGGGTTCGAAAGCTGGAAGGCCGGGCGCTCTGCCCGTCCTGCTTTGAGGCCGCCTCCTCCCGCTGAAAAGAGAGCGACTACCGCGAGTGGCTCAAAGCAGAAGGCTACCGGGAGCCCGAGATACCGCGCCTCGGCAACACTTCCTAACTTCCTCCTGCTCGCCCCCCGCTGATATCCGGCGGACAGATTCTTGCCAAAACCATCTAAGCTTCCAGTAGAATGGAAGGTAGGGAGAGTCAGGAAACAAGCTGTTCGAAGGAACAGTAACGTGTTTAGAGGAACAGAACGGGGGCGCCAATGGTCCGTGGAGCGTTAGAGCAGTCTTTGCGTCCCGTACTGGTATGTGTGCTAGGTCTCCTGATGGTGGTGGGGTCGAGCCCGGCCACGGGCGGCGCGCAACAACCCCAGCAGGTTGAGAGGCTCACCATCGCAACCGAGGCCGACAAGGGCAACCTGACCCCTTACAGCTTCAGGCCCCCGCCGGGCATCCACAGCGAGCTCGTGGGCCTCGTCTACGATACGCTCTTCTTGCATCCTTATACCGAGGAGCCGATCCCATGGCTCGCGACGGAGGCCTCGCCAAACGCGGATGCTACGTCCTGGACCGTGACGCTGCGCGACGATGTCACCTGGCACGACGGCGAGGAGTTCACCGCCGAAGACGTTGCCTTCACATACGACTACTACAGAGATGGGCCTCCCAACCGCTACACGCACCACGCGAGCGACGTGCCGGTCGTCGAATCCGCCGAGGCGCTGGACGCGACCACGGTGGAGTTCACCTGCGAGCAGCCCTGCCCCACGCTGGACCTCATAACCCTGGCCGACCTACCGATCCTGCCCCAGCACATCTGGGAAGACGTCGAGGACCCCCAGACGTACACCGATCTCCCGGTGGGCACGGGACCGTACAGGCTCACGGAATACGTGGAGGACCAGTCCTACCGGTTCGAGGCAAATGAGGATTACTTCCTCGGGCCGCCGACTGTCGGGGAGATCGAGATGCCAATAGTCCCGGACCCGTCGAGCATGTTCCTGGCCCTGCAAAACGGCCAGGTAGATACCGCGACGCGCCCCGTCCCCCCCGAGCTTCAGGAGAGCCTCGGAGAGGCGCGGGACGTCGAGTTGGTGGAGGGGAAGCGGTTCGCGTCGATCTTTTACAGGTTCAACGCCGAAAGCCCGCCGCTCGACCAGCAGGAGTTCCGGCGGGCCCTGGACATGGCCGTGGACCGGCAGGAGCTGGTGGATACGGTCCTGTTGGGCAACGGGAGGACGGGGAGCCCCTCATTCATGCACCCGGACTCCAGGTGGTTCGAGCCCCAGGATGCGGCCTTTGATCCGGAGCAGGCCGGAGTTATCCTGGACGGGGCCGGCATCTCCGACTCCGACGGGGATGGGATCCGGGAGTACGAGGGAGAGCCGGTCAGCCTCTCGATCATCGTCTCCGCCAACGATCCGTTGCAGATCCGTACCGCCGAGTTGGTAGCCCAGCAGCTCGGCGAGGTGGGCATCGAGTTGCTGCCCGAGTCTCTGGACCCGGGCACCCTGAGCCAGCGGCAGAACGCGCTCGACTTCGAGCTCTCCAGCTTCCAGGGTGTACCGCACCTGATCGGAGATCCGACCCAGATGATCGAGTCCCTGGAGTCCCTGTTGGTCTACTCCAACCCCGAGTACGAGGGACTAAGAGAAGAGTGGTTCCAGTCCACCAGCGTCGAGCAGCAGGACGAGACGATGCGCGAGATACAGAGGCTCTTCGTCGAGGACCCGCCCGCGTCCACGCTCTACTACCCCGACACCACCTACGCCTACAACTCGAGCACGTACGATGGCTGGATCCCGGTCGAAGGCCACGGCATCCACCACAAGTGGTCTTTTATTCCGGAAGCCCCAGAGCTGTTGGGGATCGAAACGGTCGCGCAGCGAACCGCTCCACCGGAGGAGGAGACCGGCGGCAGGACCACCCTGTACGCCGTCGTGGTCGCCGGGGCGGTGGTTTTGCTCGTGCTTGGCTACTTCCTCCTCCGGCGGCGCTCCGCGCGCGGGAGCGACGAGGACCAGATATAGTTGCCGCGCCCCTCCGGAGCCGCGTGGAGGCGGATCGGCGGGCGGGTGGCGCAGTACGCCCTCGTCCTCCTGGTCGCGGTCTCGCTCAACTTCGCCATACCCCGCCTGGCGCCCGGGACCCCGATAGACTATCTGGTTCCGAGCGAGCAGGTCGCCACCATCACCCCCGAGCAACGGGAGCGGGTGCTTGCGCAGTTCGGGCTCGAGAAGCCTCTCCTCGAGCAGTACCGGCTCTACCTGACCGGCATCCTGCGGGGTGATCTGGGCGTCTCGGCGCAGCAAGGCCGCCCGGTTGTGGACATGCTGCTGGAGAGGCTGCCCTGGACCCTGGTTTTGGTGGGAGGGGCGATCACGCTGGCCACGGTCGTCGGGGGCGGCGCCGGGTTCCTCTCCGCCGCCAGGCGAGGAGGCCGGACGGAGGCATGGGGGCTCGCCCTCTTCATGTTCCTAGACTCGATGCCGCCGTTCTGGATCGGGATGCTGCTCCTCGTGTTTTTCTCCGGATACCTGGATCTCCTGCCGGTCTTCGGAGCTCTCCCGACGTCCGGCGCGGCTGGTGGTTTCGGCCTCACCCTCGAGTTCGCCCAGCGGCTCGTGCTCCCCCTGGTCACGCTAACGATGGTGAGGGCCGGGTGGCTCTTCCTGGTGGCGAGGTCCTCGCTCGCGGGCGAGCTCTCCGAGGACTACATACTGATGGCGGAGGCAAAGGGCCTCTCCCGGCGTCAGGTGGTTCTCGGGCACGGGGTACGCAATGCTCTCCTTCCCCTCGTAACGGCCGTGGCGGTAGAGGTAGGGACCGTGGTTGGAGGAGCGACGGTAGTCGAGACCGTCTTCTCCTATCCCGGGCTGGGGCGCCTGATCTACGAGAGCGTCCTGAGCCGCGACTACCTCGTGCTCCAGGGAGCGTTCCTGCTGCTGGCAGTGGGAGTCATCCTCGCAAACCTCCTCGCCGACCTCCTCTACCCGATCCTGGACCCCCGAGTGCGAGCGGAGAGCCTCCGGTGAGCGGGACCCGGATGGGGCGCGTAGGGGCGACGATCCTGCTGCTCTTCGTGGTCGCCGCCGTCTTCGCTCCAATACTCGCCCCCCACGACCCCGCACTGCGTACCACCCAACCCTTCGCGGCACCCTCGTTCGCCCACCCCCTGGGCGCCAACGACGTGGGCCAGGATATCCTGAGCGAGCTGATCTTCGCCAGCAGGCTCTCGCTTACGGTTGGCTTCGTCACCGCGTGCCTCGCCACGATCCTGGGGGCGGCGGTCGGGATCGTCGGCGGGTACCTCAGGGGGCCGGTAGACACCGTACTGATGCGGGGAGTAGACGTGATCCTCTCCCTGCCCTTCCTGCCGCTCATGATCGTGCTGGCGGCGTTCCTCGGACAGAACACCACCAACCTGATCCTGGTGATAGGGCTCCTGATCTGGGCCCGCCCCGCCCGGCTTATACGCTCCCAGGTACTCTCGGTACGCGAGAGCGGGCACGTCCAGGCGGCCCGGGCGATGGGCGCTACCCACGGTTACGTCATGGTCCGTCACGTACTGCCCAGGGTCACGCCGTTGGTCGCGGCGCAGTTCGTCCGCACGGCGAACGTCTCCATAATGCTGGAGGCCTCTCTGGCCTTTCTAGGCCTCAGCGACCCGTTCCAGAAAAGCTGGGGCGCCATCCTGTTCTACGCGAACGCCCGCTCGGCGTTCCTCACCGACGCATGGCTCTGGTGGGTGCTGCCGCCGGGGCTGTGCATCGCGGCGGTGGTAGTCAGCTTCGCGTTCCTGGGCTACGCCCTGGAGGAGCGAGTAGACCCACGACTACGCTCCACCTTGCCGACGAGCGAGCCCTCGTCCGGCTCAGGGACACCGATGCCCGTCAGAGAGGACGCGCTCCGATGAGCACGCTCCTCGAAGTTCGCGGCTTGAATACCGTGTACCGCACGACCGAGGGTCAGATCCGGGCTGTGGATGGCGTGGACCTTTCCGTTGGGCGGGGCGAGATCCTCGGTGTCGTCGGGGAGTCCGGCTCTGGCAAGACCACCCTGGCGACATCCCTGATGCGCCTTATAAAGCCCCCCGGCCGGATACTCAAGGGCGGCGAGATGCTGCTGGACGGTGAAGACCTCTTCCGTCTCCCCCGCTCGGAGATGCCGGCGCGCCGGGGCCGGGACCTCGCCCTGATCCCCCAGAGCGCCATGCACGCCCTGAACCCGGTAATCCCGGTAGACAAGCAGGTCGCCGAAGCGATCACCACGCACGGGGAAGCCAGCAGGAAGGCCGCCCTGCGTACCGCCCGGGAGAGACTCGTGGAGGTCGGCATCCCGCCCGAGCGCCACTCCGCCTACCCCCACGAGCTCAGCGGCGGGATGCGACAGCGATGCGTCATAGCTATGGCTATCGTCAACGAGCCGAAGCTCGTCATCGCCGACGAGCCGGTCTCCGGGCTCGACGTCGTCGTGCAGGCCCGCATCCTGCGACTGATCTCCGACCTCAAGGAGAGCCGCAGCCTCTCCATGATGCTGGTCTCCCACGACCTCCCTACAGTAACCAGAGTCTGCGACCGCATCGCGGTAATGTACGCCGGACGAATCGTCGAAACAGGCGAGGCCCGCACGGTATTCGAGAAACCCCTGCATCCATATACCAGAGCCCTGGTGGAAGCGGTCCCCCGGGTGCGCGGCCCCAAGCAGGACCTGCAGTCCATCCCCGGCGATCCTCCGGACCTGCACCACCTGCCACCCGGATGCAACTTCGAGCCCCGCTGCCCCGCGGCCTTCGCCGATTGCAAGACGGTCGATCCATCGCTGGAGGAGGTGGAGCCCGGCAGGAAGGTAGCCTGCCTGCTCTACCATGATGATGAACGAGAGTAGAAGCTCGACAAGCAGTCCGGGCTCCGGCGGCCCGCTGCTCGAAGTGAAGGACCTGGATGTCTGTTTCGGTGCTCGCGGTCGCTCGGGAGAGGTAGCGGCCGTGCGCGGGGTGAGCTTCGGCATCGCCCCCGGCGAGATCCTCGGGCTCATAGGCGAGAGTGGATCCGGCAAGACCACCGTGGCGCGTGCCGTGATGGGTCTAGTGCGATCCGCCACGGGGAGCGTCCGCTTCGAGGGCAGAGAGATGCTCGGGCTTTCGGAGCGGGCGTTGCGAAAGGTCCGGCGTCGCCTTCACCTCGTATTCCAGGACCCCTACGACTCTCTACATCCCGGCATGCGGGTACGCGAGATCGTCGAGGAGGCGATGAAGATCCACAGGGTCGGGGACCGCGCCAGCAGGGAGGCAGCAATCTCGGCGGCGCTGGAGGAGGTAGACCTCACCCCGAGTTCCCGCTTCACCGGACGCTACCCACACCAACTCTCCGGAGGGCAACGCCAGCGGGTCGCGGTCGCCCGGGCGATGGTGCTCGACCCCGCGCTAGTGCTCGCCGACGAGCCTACCTCGATGCTGGATCTCTCCCTGCGCTCCGGCATACTGGAGATTCTCAAGAGACACCGGGACACGCATGGCACCGGCTACCTGTTCATCACCCACGACCTCGCCCTGGCCCGCCACCTCTGCGACCGCGTCGCGGTGATGCTCGGCGGCAGGCTAGTCGAACTGGGACCCACGGAGGCCGTGGTCGCAACCCCTCTGCACCCCTACACGAGGATGCTCCTGCAAGCGGTAGAAGAACTCGCGCCGCCATCGTCATCCAGAGCAGGCTATCCCATAAACGACCAGGCGCAAGAGAGCTATGCTACTATCGCTTCCGGGTTGCAAGAGGTAGCTCCGGGCCACTACGTCGCCTGCTACGAGATGAGCCAACCTACGCTGGACAGACCAACGACAGAGAAGGAGGAGTAGAGTGCAACGCAAGAAGCTGGTCTTTTTCGCCGGTCTCGACCCGGCCGTCAGTACCCGCCCGGCCTTTATGGCCTATCACTTCGCTTCGGTGGCGCACCGGTCCGGGCTAGAGGCCGAGGTAAGGCTGGCAGGAGATGCGGTTGAGATCCTCAAAGACGAAGGTGTTCCAGACCCCCAGTACAACAAGCGCCTGCTGAACTATATGAACGAAGCCGTGGAGAGCGGCCTCTTCGTCTCGGTCTGACCGCGCTGCGTGGATGCCCGTGCGGTGTCCGACGACGATATACGCCGGTGGGGAGCGGTTCGCCGCAACCTGGCCGACATTCTGACCGAAGTAGCCGAGGGAAGCTCCGAGTTGGTCTACGTCGGGTAGACCGGTTCAAAGCACTACGACGGCACAAGGGCGGTCTCATTCACGCCCGTGCTCAGTGTGCGGCTTGGTGTCGAGTATGGGGGAGCCATCCAGCATGGCTAGAAGCCATCTTATAAACAGTATGGTAATTATCCCTTGAACGTGGTTAGTCTCTTCTCGGACGGGAACGAGAGCTCAACGCATATTAACGACACCGTGGCGCAGGGCGAATACGAGTGCCTGCAGCCTGGAATGTACCCCTAGCTTAGCCATAATGCTCGCCATGTGATTACGCTCCGTCCGGAGGCTTATGTTGAGTTGATCGGCGATCTCCTGGCCATCGAGACCGTCGGCTAGTGCTCTTAGCACTTCCTTCTCTCGGGGGGTGAGTTTCGCTATGGCCTGGTGAGCTTCTTGCTCTTGCTTCCGGTGAGAGCCGGCGAATCGCAGCAGTTCCACGACCTCTTCCAGGGGCAGCAGCGACTCGCCCGCCCTGAGGCGGCGCACGGCTTTCACGAGCTCGTCCATCCCGACAGATTTGTGAAGCACCCCGGCAGCCCCAG
>CADCVE010000037.1 GCA_902806065.1 uncultured Rubrobacteraceae bacterium
GCCCCCTCGCGAGAGCCTCAGAGGTAAGACCTGGGCTCTGCGTCAGGGCCTCCCACGCGCCCAGCTCCCGTGCAATCTCGATGAGGTTGGTCGCATGGTAACCAGCAATCAACTCATAAAGCCTGCTGACTTGCTCGACCAAAGTCGGAGCAGCAGTCTGACTGCCTTCAGCGGTCATATTATCCATCCTTTTTCTGTGGGTAGGTTCTTCATTCCTACAATTTTTTCCCGCGCAACACACAAGTGGCTCATATAGTGACAGTTACCGGAGGCTAAAGGGTTGTCAAGTATTGGTTACCACCTGGGCTCAGAGTTTCCGAGAAGACATCGTCCGAGACTGTCTGAAAAAGAGTCGGGCGGCTGTTTACGCGCCGTGGCATGGGAAGCAGAAGGTACCCGACCGACCTATACGACGAGGAATGGGCGCTACTCAAACCGTACTTACCTGCCCCGCAACGCCGTGGGCGTCCGAGGTTGCACAGCCCGCGCGAGATTCTCGACGCCGTCTTCTTCTACGTCCTGAAGAGCGGCTGCCAGTGGAGGATGCTGTCGAGGGACTTCCCGCCGTGGAAGACGGTGTTCCATTACTTCAGGAGGAGGTGGCGCATCGACGGTACCTGGAAGCGGATGAACCGGGCGTTGCGTCGGCGGCTCTTGAGGGAGAAGCTCGGTCGAGACCCCAAGCCGAGCGCTGGCATTGTGGACGCGCAGTCGGTGAAAACCACCGGGGTCGGGGGCGAACAGAGAGGCTTCGACGGGGGCAAGAAGGTTCGGGGCCGCAAGCGCCACATCCTGGTAGACACCGAAGGTCTGTTGGTCGAGGCGAAGGTCCACAGCGCCAAGGTGCCCGACCAGGACGGCATCAGGCGTCTACTCAGGCCCGCGCGAGGCCATCTCCCTCGCCTCTCTTACCTGTGGGTCGATGTGCAGGCTACCGGGGCAGAGGCAAGGAGTGGACAGAGGAGGCGCTCGGCGTGGAGGAGGTCGAGGAGGTCGTGAACCGATCACCCAAGCCGACACCCGAGAAGGTCCTGAAGATCTTCAGGGCCAAGGAGTGGTTCAAGGAGGGGTGCGAGATGGACCTTAGCAAGCTGCCGAAGCGTCCGGCTTTCTCGAGAACCTGCCGCGCCGTTGGGTGGCAGAGCGCACCTTCGCGTGGATCTCTCACAACCGGCGCATGGCGAAGGACTACGAGCGGGTGTGCTCGACGGGCGAGGCGCTTATTCACGCTGCCATGACGCGGCTGATGGTAAGGCGGCTGGCCCGAGCATGAGGATTTTCAGACTTCAGACGGTCTCTCTCCCAAAGGTTTCCCGAGAAGCCTCACATCTACTCACAGGCCAGTGAGTAGGGCACGAGCGTCTAACCGCTAGCCCAGCGTTAGCTCAACCTCAGGCTCCTTACTCACCGTGGCGGAAAAGCGGACCTTAGAGGTGTTGTGATTTCGTACCATTGTGGGCGCATGTTGTCACGAGGATCGCCCCAGACGGACCAGATGGCAGTAGGAGGGGTAGGGCAAGGCAGAAGAGCCAGGAGACGGCTGTGAGGGCGCGTAGCATCATACCAGCACCAGATGGACAACTGGCGAGAGGCCCAGCGTAGCGGTTAGGTTAAGCTGTGAGAGGCGTTGCGTTTTGGCCGAATATGAGGATGTTGTGTCCCCCAGCGGCGGTTACCTCCAACGCCCGTTTGGCATACTGCTGTCCCGCTACATCCGCGAAGTCATCGCCTGACTTCCCCGCGATTCCCTCTCCAACGTTCGCGCCGGGATCGGTTGGAGAGAGATGGCTCTCGCCGGCGACGAGGCTGACCGCTTCTTTCAGAGATCGCACCCCGTATACTTTGGGGCCTGCTATCTCGGCCGCTTCGGCGGCGTTCTGCTCCGGTAGGATCAGGGCGCTCAGGTCCTCCTTCTTCGCGCTCTCGGCCATCGAGAGAGCGCCTCGTACCCCTCTGACACCCCCGTCGAGTGAGAGTTCACCCACGACGCCCGTACCCTCCAATCCCTGCTCCGGTATTGACCCGGATGCGGCGAGGACGGCAAGAGCTATCGGGAGATCAAAGGCCGGCCCTTCCTTACGCAGGTTGGCGGGTGCTAAGTTGACTATGACCTTCCTGGTCGGGAACTTGTAGCCACTGTTCGAGATCGCCACCCGCACCCGTTCCCGCGCCTCCTGTACGGCCGTATCCGGTAAACCCACGATAGAGAACCCAGGCAAGCCTGCGCCAACGTCCACCTCGACCTCCACGGGCAGAGCGTCTATACCAAACAAAGAAAGGCTACGCACCCGGTAAACAGACACTACTTCGTACACCCATTTCCTACTGTGGACCTGCTTACGCGCCCCCTAAAGCCGCTTGCCGCGTCAGGGCTCCCTGACATCACAAAGTAACATGCTTTCTTAGATTGCGAAAGGGTACTCCGGCGTCCAGCAATTCAGAACAGGTACTTCAGAAGGCATCCTCCACGTGCCGAACCTCCGGTCTGCCGGTCCCCGGTAGGAGTAGGATGCCGACGACATCGAAGCGCATCTCTGTGAAGCGCGCGGCGAAGTCCTCTTCCTTCCCGGCGAGGTAGTGCTCAGCCATGAGCCGCACCTTGGCCTGCTTCTTCGGCGTTACAGCCTCCAACGGGTCACCGAAACCCCTCCCCCGCCGCAGCTTTACCTCGACAAAGACCAGGGCGCTCGCAAGAGGTCCTTCTTCACGCATGACCAGGTCGATCTCGCCTTCACGCGTCCGGTAGTTGCGTTCAACGAGCGTATAACCTTTATGCTCCAGATACCGGCAAGCGAGATCCTCGCCTCGTTCCCCAGACCGCCGGCTACTATTGCGCTTATTCAGGGCGAGCAACCCCAGCGTAGCTCAACCGATGTACCCGGCACGGACCCGTCGCCCGCAGAGACTCCCTGTGCTCTAGCGTACCGTAACCTCTGTTGCGCTCGAAGCCGTACCCGGGATACTCCATAGAGAGGGTACGCATCGCCCCGTCCCGCAAGACCTTGGCGACCACGCTAGCCGCCGCGACGGCCGCGCTCTTGCCGTCCGCTCGCGGTAGACACTCGACCTCGGAGCCAAGCTTCAAGTTCCCGTCCGCGAGGAAGCATCCGCAGTACGGACGCACGCCTTCGAGGGCGCGTCGCAGGGCTTCCCTATTCGCCGCGCCTACGCCATTGCAGTCGATCCACCACGCCGGAAAAGAGACTACGCATACTGCCCGAGCACCCTCCAGCACCTCCGCGCATAGCTCCTCGCGCAGGCCGGCGTGTAGAATCTTCGAGTCGTTAACGCCGTAGATCTCCTGGGTCCCCAAGACGACCGCCGCCGCGACCAGAGGACCAGCTAGAGCACCACGCCCAGCCTCATCCGCGCCGGCCAAAGGGCTATTCTCCAACCCGCGTTCGGCGGTCCACGCGGCGTCGAACGCGTAGAGAGCGCCACTCTCGGAGCGACGCCCTCTGGTAGTGCGGATCTTCAAGATAAAGCTCGGAGGCTAGGTGGCCTTTTTCACCCGGGCCTTCTTACCGACCTTCTCACGGATGTAGTACAGCTTGGCGCGCCGAACCGCGCCTCTGGAGACGACTTCCAATCCCGCTATCTTAGGCGAGTGTAGCGGGAAGACTCGTTCCACGGGGACTCCGAAAGAGTTCTTGCGTACCGTAAACGTCTCGGCTATGCCCTTGCCTTTGCGCTGGATACATAGCCCCTCGAAGTTTTGCACACGCTCCCGATTACCTTCGACAACCCGGTAGCTGACCCTTACCGTGTCGCCTGCCCGGAACTGGGGCACGCTACTCTGCCTGATATCCTCGCTCGTGATCAAGTTTGTCTCCTCTCGTGGGTGTGTCCGGAACCTGTGACGCGGGTGAGAATTCATCTCCCCCCGCGTCTCCGCCCTGGCCCTGGTCCTGGTGAGGACCTCTCTCGCGCCAGGCACGGATCTCCGCATGGTTGCCGGATAATAACACGGCCGGTACACCCTCTCCATCCCAAACCGCAGGCCGCGTGTACTGAGGAGGTCCCAGGACATTCTCCCGCGAGAAAGACTCCCCGATCAGGCTCTCCGAGTTCCCGAGCACACCGTCTAGAAGCCGGATCACGGCGTCTGACAGGGCAGCCGCGACGATCTCCCCACCCGAGAGCACGAAGTCACCCAATGAGACGGCCTCCGTCGCGAGCACCCCCCGCACTCGCCCATCCATCCCACCATACCGTCCACAGACAATACTCAGGCCTCGCCCGACCGACAGGCCCTCCGCAATCTCTCGCACGTACCGTTGCTCCACCTTCCGGCCGCCGGGCTCCGTAACGAGCACGCGCCGCTCCTCCCGAACCTTACGTGCGGGTACCCCATACGCTTCCTCAAAAGCCCGCGCAACGACGTCGACCCGCACTATCATCCCCGCCCCTCCACCAAAAGGCATGTCGTCTATCCGGCCCTTCGGAGCATACTCCCGGAGATCAAAAGTACGAAGAGCCACGGAACCACGCTCGATCGCCCGACCGACCACCCCCACGCGCAGCGTACTCTCCACCGCCTCGGGGAACACGCAGAAAACGTCTATACCGCTCACTCGACATCCATCTCGGGCAGTCTCACCACGACGTGCCCTTTCTCCAGTACCACCGCGGTTACGTGACGAAAGGTGAAAGGTACGTAATGCTCCGCCTCCTCATCGTCCCGCACTATCAGAACTTCATGCGCGGGCGTCTCCAGGACTTCGGCCACGCTCCCGATACGCGTCCCCGCCTCATCGTAGACCTCTAAACCGATTAGATCCCCAATGTAGAACTCCTCTTCGTCGGGGGTGTCGAGTTCGGCGCGGTCCAGGAGCAATTCCGATCCGCGCAGGGACGCGGCGAGGGCGCGGTCGTCGATGCCTTCGAGGTCGATCAAGAAGCCTTTGGGCGTCTGGCGCGATGCGAGTATCCGGCGGCGTTCGCCGTTCAACACAGGTTCGGCGCCTTTTCGGAGGTGACGGCCCGAACCCGGGGCCTTGACTTTGATAGTCCCACGCACGCCGTGCGCGGCGGAGATTACACCGATGACTACAGGGTCGTCTAGGAGGTCCGGGGGGCGCTTCTCCACGGCTCCCGGACTCCTAGTCCGCGACCTCCACGTTGACGCGCTTGTTCGCCTTGACAGAGGCCGCCTTCATAACCGTGCGGATAGCCTTGACGATTCGGCCCTGGCGGCCGATCACCTTCCCTACATCACCGGGCGCAACGCGCAGGGTAAGCTCCACCCGCGAGTCCGTCTCCCTACCCTCCACCTCGACCTTCTCCGGCTCGTCCACCAGCGAGCGAGCGAGGAACAGGAGCAGGTTCTCCAACTGGCGCACAGTGTATCTACCTAGAGTGCCCCGGAGATCTTCAGCAGCTTGCGCACCTGGTTCGTGGGCTGCGCACCCTTGGAGAGCCACTCCTTAGCCTTGTCGTTATCCACCTGAATATCCGACGGGTTCTTGCGCGGGTCGTACGTGCCGACCCTGGCTATGAACGCGCCGTCACGCGGGCTTCTAGCGTCGGCCACTACTATTCTGTAGAAAGGAGCCTTCTTCGACCCGTGCCTTGCCAGTCTAATCTTTACCGCCATACTCACACCTCTCTCATTTTGGTATTCACTTTGAAGTAAACACTACCTCGTTTTGAACGGCATGCGCGGCATCCGCTTCGGGGCGCCGCCCTTGCCCGTACCCATCTGCCGCATCATCTTCTGCATCTCGGCGAACTGCTTGACGAGCTTCTGCACGTCCTGCTGGGTCGAGCCCGAGCCGCGCGCTATCCTACGCGCCCTGCTCGGGTTCTGCAACAGCCGCGGGTTGCGCCGCTCCTGAACGGTCATGGAGGTTATCATCGCCTCGACCCTACCGAGCATCTTGTCGTCAATCTCCTCCAGCTTCGCACCCTGGAGCTGCTTGTTCAACCCGGGGATCATACCAAGCAAACTGGACAAAGGACCCATCTTCTTGATCATCTGCATCTGCTTCAAGAAGTCCTCGAAGTCGAACTTCCCGGCCATGAGCTTCTTACTCTGGGCCTCGGCCTCTTGGCGATCCACCTGCTGCTCGGCCTTCTCGATGAGCGTCAGGACGTCGCCCATCCCGAGGATGCGGCCGGCCATCCGATCCGGGTAGAAGTAATCGAACTCCCCCATCTTCTCGCCTTCACTGGCGAACTTGATCGGCCGCTCCGTCACCGAAACCACCGAGAGCGCCGCTCCACCCCTCGCGTCACCGTCGAGTTTGGTCAACACCATCCCGTCGAAGTCCGCGTACTCCTGAAAAGCCTTCGCAACCTCCACCGCGTTCTGGCCGGTCACCACGTCCAGCACCAGCAACACCGAGTGCGGTTTAGCCGCGCTCCGGGTCCGCTTGATCTCCTCCATCATCCCCTGGTCCAGGACTTGCCTACCTGCCGTATCCACGATGACGAAGTCGTAACCACCGTCCTTCGCAGCCTTTATGCCGCGCTCGGCGATCTCCTCCGGCGAGGGCTCCGTGCCCTCGGAATAGACGGGGATGCTCAACTCCTTGCCGATCTGCTGAAGCTGATCAATAGCCGCCGGACGATACGTATCGCAAGCAACCAGATACGGGTTCTTGCCCATCTTCCTGACAAACAGCGCCAGCTTGCCCGCGGTCGTGGTCTTTCCATGCCCGTTCAGACCCGCGAGCATCACCACCGTCGGCGTCTTTGAGGCGAAGGTAAGCTTGCTCGCCTGACCACCCATGAGGTTCGCGAGCTCCTCATTGACTATCTTCACGACCTGCTGGCCCGGGGAGAGCGCCTTCGAGACCTCCGCGCCGGTCGCCCGCTCGCGCACGTTCTTGACGAACTCCTTGACTACGCCGAAGTTAACGTCCGCCTCCAGAAGAGCCAGCCGTATCTCCCGCGTTACCTTCTTGACCTGGTCCTCGGTGAGGTTGCCACTTCCGCGCACGCCGTCGAGCGCCGCGCCGAGCCTTTCACCTAAAGTATCAAACATTTATAGCTCTCCAAACAGTGCTTGCGCGAACTCACGAGCCTCGAACGGGTGCAGGTCACCAATATGCTCGCCGACCGAGATCAACTTTATCGGCACCCCGACCTCGTTCGCGATAGCCAGGGCGATGCCACCCTTGGCCGTACCGTCGAGCTTGGTCAAGATAATCCCCGTCACCCCCGCGACCTCGTGGAAGAGCTTGGCCTGCCTCAACCCGTTCTGCCCCGTCGTCGCATCGACCGTCATCAACACCTCGTGCGGAGCGCCGGGCAACACCCGCTCTATAACCCGCCCGACCTTGTCCAACTCCGCCATGAGGTTTGCTTTGGTGTGCAACCTCCCAGCGGTGTCTATAAGCAGGATATCCGCACCGTCTCTCTTCGCCTCCTCGACGGCCTCGTGGGCGACCGCCGCGGAGTCCGCGCCCCTCTCGCGCGCCACGACCCTGGCCCCGGTCTTCTCGCCCCAGTTCTGGAGCTGCTCGATAGCCGCCGCCCGGAAAGTGTCGCCCGCCGCCAGCATTACCTTGCCCGGCAGGAAGTTGACCATCTTGCCGATATTCGTCGTCTTGCCCGTACCGTTGACCCCAACCATCAAGATGACCGTTGGCTTGTGCGAGACGTCAAGCTCTATCGGCTTGTCGAGCAACCTGGTAGCGTGCTCGATCAGAAGTGCCCGAAGCTCCCTGCCGCTCGTAATGTTCCTCTCCAGGGCCTCCTGCTCCAACTCCGCGACCAGCTTCGCCGTCGTCGGCACCCCAACGTCGGAGGTGATCAGGATCTCCTCGACCCTCTCCCAGAACTCCTCGTCCTCCACGTCCCGAAACTCCGACATGGCGGCATTCAACTGCCCGACGAACGACTCCCGGCTCCGGCGCAGCCCCTTCCGCAACCGCCCGAACCACCCGCCAGACTCCCCCGACTCAGGACCCTCGGTTATGCCAGTCTCATCTACCGGCACCTTCTCAATCGGTGCTTCCGAAACGAGGTCTTCGATTACTGGCGCTTGCGCTACCGGATCTCCCTGAACCTGCCGGTCCTCTAGCTTCTCGATGGCAGCCGCCTCGGGGGCCACGTCCTCTAGAGCAGTTTCAGCCTCTTCCAAGGTCAGACCTGGAGCCTCTACCTCCGGCGTCTCCTCGGCAACGGAAGCACTTTCGGGTGCGCCTACAGGGGCCCCAGACTGCTCTGGGTCCCTCCTTCTCCTCAATAAATTGCGCCACGACCGTCCCATATAACGGCTTCTCTCAATCTCCTGTTAAACGTTTGGATACGACTACGGAAGCGCCGGAGGCGTCCGGCGATACCCCGTAGAGTACGTCTGCCGCCGCCATGGTTCGTTTCTGGTGCGTTACCAGCAAGAACTGTCCGTGCGCCCTGTAGGAGTCTACCACAGCAAGAAACCGGGCCAGATTGAGGTCATCCAGCGCCGCCTCCGCCTCATCCAGCATACAGAACGCCCCCGGAGCAGCCCCGGCCTGAACCCCGAATCGCCCGAGGAAGATGCTAAACAAGAACGATAGCGCGAGCAAGGACCTCTCCCCGCCCGAGAGCACGCGTAGCGGGCGCCACCCGCGCCTCTTCAGGCGTAGCCCGATCTCCACCCCTTCCTCCGAGACCTCTAGCTCTCCCGCCGCCCCATCCAGCATCCGCGGGACCATCTCGGAGAACGCCCGCCGCACCTCCCTAAACGTCGCCTCGAAACGCGCCTCTATCTCCCCATCCACGCCCTGGATTATTCGTTCGATCTCGGTGGCGGCCTCCTCAGCATCTGCGCGCTGAACGGAGACGAACTCGTACCGCTCCCGCAGCGTTCCTTCTTGAGAGATCGCAAGCAGGTTTACGTCGCCAAAGGTCTTCAACTTGCGAGCGAGGCGCGCTCGTTCGCGCTCGCTGTCAGATTTGGCTGTCTCGGGAAGGGCTTCCGTCGCCGCGCGGGCAATCTCCAGGGTCGCGCCCCATTCTTCGGAGATCTCCGCTTCGGCCGCTCTCGCAGCTTCCTCGGCCCGGGAGAGCTCCCCTGCCAGCGCGGTGGCTTCGGAGGTACTCCGGGCCAGGTCTCCGGCCACGTCACCGATCTCGCCGGCGAGTCCGGCGCGCTTCCGGGAACTCTCAGCCTGTAGTCTGGCGATCTCCGAACGGTAGAGACGCAACCGCGCGAGACGCTCGCGAGCAGCATCATCGAGGCGCCGTGCATGCTCGACGGCGCGGCGAGCCAACAGCGTACGCCTGGCGGTCTCGTCGGCGGTCCTCGCGTTCTTCAGGCCCGAGATACCGCGTGAGATCCGCGCCCGGTGGTCCCGAAGTCCGTGCAGATCGGTCCGCGTCCGGGCAAGTCGCCCGGCAGTCTCCCTCGCCTCCGCGTATTTCGGCTCCACGGCTGACACAGCAGCGTCCAACTCCTCTTTCGTATGCCGTTCAGCCTCCCCGACTTCGTGGAGTCTCTCCCCGGCTGACTGGATCTGCGCTTCTATCGCCCCGAGGTCCGTCTCGTACGTGGCTCGCCGTTCTCGCGTAGCCTGGGTTCTCCGCGTCCTACGCACGGTTTCGGAGGCGAGCAGGCGCGCAGCGCGGGCCGTCCGGGAGGCCAGAGATGCCAGCGCTTCAGCCTCAGCGTTGCGCTCGCCCAGTTGCCCGGACGCGAGGGACGCAGTCTCTCGCAAATCGTAAAGCTCCTCCCCGAGACGGTTCTTTAGCGTACCCAAACGTCTCTCTTCTTCGGCAAGGCGGGTCTGACGAGCGAAGTCGCCATCGGGCGCACGGCGGCTGGCGCTCGTACGGGTGAAGCGCAAACCGTCACTGGTCACAGCGACGTCGTAGCCGCTCTTTGGGACTCCGTTCGGAGTAGTGTCGTCGGCTCCTTCGAGTACGTAAGCTCCCCCGAGCAGGCGCTGCAAGGCGTCCGCGAATGAGGTGTCTAGGACTTCGACGCATTCCAGTAGAGGCTTACCGGGTCGTGAGCCATTGCGTGACACCTTCTCTGCGTCCAGACGTACCACTATGCGCTCGGCGGGACCGGAGGTCTCGTTTGCGGAGAGGAATTTCAGGCCCTCGTCTAGAGACTGGACCAGGACGCCGCGAGCCAGGTCACCCAGAGCGGCCTCGACGGCAGCCTCGTAGCCGGGGTGCGGACGCAGGATCTCGTGTAGCCGTTTGCCACCAGTCTCCCCCGCCTGCTCCGGGGTCCTCAAGGCTTGTATCTCCGCCTCCGTCCTCCCAACGAGCGCGGCGAGCACGCCCCGCCGCCGGTTCGCCTCCGCCGCCCGCTCCGAAGCCGCCGCCCGCAGCTTCTTTAGCCGTCCGAGCAACGCCTCGCCGCGTATTCGTAACCCCTCTGGAGAGTACGATCCAACCTCTTCTTCCATCTCCCCAAGACGTTGAAGCTCCAAGTCCCCCAGACCGTCCGGCGCGTCGAGACGTCCCTGCAACCTCTCGCGCCGCTCCCGCAGGGCGCCTAGATCCGCGCTGAGTCGTGCCCGTTGTTGCGATACCTTCGCGTGACGTGCCCGAAGTCCAGCCGCATGTTCCTCCAGGGAGGCAAGCGCTTCCTTTCTGCGCGAATGCTCTTCTTTCAGGCCGCCGATCAGCCCTTCCATCTCACGGACCTTCGAATCCGCTTCGTCGAGTTCGTTCTGGAGGCGGGAGATTAGGCGCGAGCGATCCACGCCCCGGTCCCTGGCGCCCTCCAGACGCAGTGATACCCGCTCGGCTCGCAAAGCCTCGATCCGCAGGGTCTCCGAGCCGTTCTCAATACCCTGAATGGTCTCCTCCGCCAATCTTAACCGGCCGGCGAGGTCCTTCTCCTCCGCCGCGAAGCGCCGCCTCTCCTCATCCAACGATTCCTGCCTCGCCCGTAAGGCAAGTACCTTCTCTTCGATCTCCGCCAGACGTCCGCGCATTTGTTGGAGGTCGCGGGTGACTATACGATGGAGGTGAGCCAGCGAGAGCTGACGGTAGCGGGCTTCGATCTCCCGATACTCTCGCGCCGCGACAGCCTCGACCTCTATCCTCCGCAACTGGCCCGAAAGCTCCGCCTCCAGGCGACTGCTGCTCTCCAGCCGGTCGGCGGCCCGCTCCAGCTTCCGGGCGGCGGCGAGTCGGCGTCTGCGGAACACACCCAATCCCGCGGCCTCTTCCAGCGCGTTGCGGCATGCCGCCGCACCCCCGGAGACGATGGCATCCACAGCACCCTGGCGGAGGATGCTATGGCGGCCGAGGCCCGCTTCTCCCGAGACCGCCCGTACATCGGTAAGGCGGGCGCGGGCGCCGTTGATCCTGTACTCCGTCTCGCCACCGCGCGAGATCCTGCGCGTCAGCGATACCTCCTCATAGGGCAGGGAGATAGCACCGGAAGCGTTGTCCATGACCAGCGTGACCTCGGCCGCTCCCGCCGGCGGCAAGGAGTCCGCCCCAGAGAAGATCAGGTCGTTCATCAAGCCCGCCCGCAACAAACTCGGGCTCCCCTCACCGAGCGCGAACAGGATCGCATCCGTAATATTGCTCTTGCCCGAACCGTTCGGCCCCACGATAGCCGTGATCCCCCCCGTGAGCGGCATCCGCACCGGACGAGCGAAGGTCTTGAAGCCCTTTATGTAAACCGCAGAGAGCACCACCGCCGCATTTTACGCAGCTTTAAGAGAGAAAGCATGGAAAACCCAGCAAAATGACCCTCTTTCGCAAACCAATGCTCGGAAACTGATAGCCCTAAGGGTTACCTAAGTCAAGTTGGTCGTTAGGAACAACAGAAAGAGTATTAAGCCACCGGCGAAACCAAACAAAGACAATAAGTTGTTTAGAGGCTCTCCTATCCACTCATGTGCTTTTTTAAGTATCCGGTTGATTGAACTTACCTCGATATCCTTACGGACATGAGGAGCTAAAGCTAGTGTCAAGCGCGAGCCGAGGTTGTGCATGATCATTGTTGTGTTGACTATAGAAGTTACGAGTGCTATGTAAGCTCCAGACAAGAGGTAAAGGTTGATAGGGTCGTCTAGTAGCCCTGTAGTGATTGCCGTAAACACTACCAGTGCTCCTGAGCAGAGTAAATTCTGGCTCTTGTACGCCTCGAAATCCATCTTGTAGCTCTCTATGATGTTTTCTCGGCTTCTCCTAAGCTGATCTTGTAATACAGAATGTTGAAGTCCCAAAAGCTCTGGCCTTGCTCCCAGAGCGTCAGTACTCTCCTCGTGAGAAGACGAAGGTCTTAAGCCCATCTCATGAAGCCGTATGGCCAACTCTATCTTCTGAAGCTTTTCCAAGGAGTTGTCTTCAATTAAGTTTTTCACGAACTCGGCGTCTGACACGTCATGCTCATACGCTGCGTTCGCTTCGAGTTTTTCACGAGGTGTATTTTCTTCTGTCATATTTTTCCCGAGGACGTAGTGCGAAGGTTGTGGAGAGTGCGATCATAGCCCGAAGAAAAACCGATACAGCCACGAGCGGCGCTGCAAGGAGTCCAAGCTAATCAATATGATCGATGCCCCTCTCCCTGTAGTTCCCAGTCGCACCCGGAAACCTACGCGCCTACGTGTACCTCGACGGCGGCTCGCGCCACCGGGCGAACGCCCAATATCTCCAGGGCGGAGCGGGCGGCGGCCTGTTCGCTCTCTTTGATGGAGTTACCTTCGCCCGAGGCAACTTCGTTACCGTCTACCGCGACGGCGGATGTGAAGTGCGGGCGGTGAGGCGGACCGTGCTTGGCGCGGACCCGGTAAGTTGGACGTAGGCCCTCGGCCTGCAGCGTCTCCTGCAAGAGGGTCTTCCAGTCCCTTAGCTCGTCGGTATCCACCTCGGCGGGGTTGAAGATCTCGTCTATCGTCTTGTACGCTAGGTCTTTGTCTATGAGGTACGCGGCGCCGATGATCGCCTCGACCGTGTCCGCGATGACTGAGTCGTTTATCACCGAGCTCTCGATGTTCTCCTCAATCCCCTCGCCCCGTCCAACGCTCGCCAGAAAGGTCTTCCTCACCAGATGCGCCCGGATACGCGTCAGGTCCCCCTCCAGAAACTCCGGGTACCCGTGAAAGACCAGCTCCGCCACCCGGCTGTTGAGCACGGAGTCGCCAAGAAATTCCAGACGGCCGTTCGAGTCGTAGGGATCGGCGACGCTCGGATGAGTCAGCGCGCGCTGCCTCAAGGGCTCCGGCAGCACGTCGATCAAATCTCTTATAGACATGTTCGTTCCATATTATTCTATATCGGAGAAGGCTACAACCACGTTATGCCCCCCGAAGCCCATGGAGTTCGAGACGGCGGCTTTGAGGTCCGGCACCTCTCTAACCTCCCGTACATAATCCAGGTCCTCGCAGTCCGGGGAGACCTTGTCCAGATTGATAGTTGGTGGCAGAACCTTGTGCTTCAGGGCGAGGGCGCACATGATACCCTCCATCGCCCCAACCGCCCCGAACGAGTGCCCAGTCATGGACTTGGTGGCCGAGACCGCCGCGTGCGGTAAGAATCGTTTTATAGCTTTTGTCTCCGGCCCATCACCGGTGGGCGTGGATGTCGCGTGCGCGTTGACGTGCCCGACTTGCTCGGGGCTCAGGCCCGCGTCTTCCAGTGCGAGGCGCATCGCCCGCTCCACCCCGCGCCCCTCGGCGTCCGGTGCGGTGACGTGATAGGCGTCCGTCGAACGGCCGTAGCCCGTGACCCTCGCGATCGGGTCCGCCCCGCGCCGCTCGGCGTGCTCCGGGCTTTCGAGTACCACGGCGCCCGCTCCCTCGCTCATCACGAACCCGTCCCGATCCGCGTCGAAGGGCCGGCTTGCCTGCTGCGGCTCGTCGTTGCGCGTGCTGATCGCGCGTATAGCGCAAAAACCGGCCATGCTGAGCGGCGTGATCGGGGCCTCCGCAGACCCGGCTATCACCACGTCCGCGTCGCCGCGTCTTATCAGCTCCAGACCCTCGGCGATTGCCTCGCCGCCGGTGGCGCACGCGAGGACGGGGCACTGCGACGGTCCGGTGGCTCCTAGTGCTATGGCGAGCTGGCCCGCGGCCATGTTCGGCACCATCATCGTAATGAGGAACGGGCTAACGCGGCCCGCGCCTCTCTCGTTGAGCACCTGGTACTCCCGCTCCCAAGTCGAGAGACCACCGATACCGCTACCCATTACGATCGCGACGCGATGCGGCGTTTCACGGATCGTTTCGAGTATCCCGGCGCTCTCGGCTGCCTGGACGCCCGCCGCCATACCGAGCTGGGCGAAGCGGTCCATCCGGCGGGCCTCTTTCTTCGTCATGAAGTCTACGGGATCGAAGTCCGAGCACTCCCCGGCGATGTGTGAGGGGAACGGCGTGGAGTCAAAGAGCGTTATCTCCCCGATGCCGCTCTTGCCATGCAGCGCCGCGTCCCAGAAGCTCTCCGTGCCTACGCCAAGCGGCGTTACAGCCCCAGTACCGGTAACATAGGCGTAGCCCAGATTACCGCCGTTTGGCGCTCCTTCCGTCACGCCGCCTGGTGCTCCGACACGTAATTCACGGCCTCATCGACCGTGGTGATCCTCTCGGCCTCCTCGTCGGGGATCTCCATCCCGAACTGCTCCTCTAGCTCCATAATCAACTCGACGAGGTCCAGCGAGTCGGCCTCCAGATCCTCCCTGAAAGAGGCCTCCGGCGTCACCTCGCCCTCATCTACCCCGAGCCTGTCAGCGGTTATCTCCCGGATCCTCTCCAGTATCTCTTCCCGTCCCATTCCGTTCCTCCTTACCGCTAATATATAACCTTCCACAACCGATTCCCCGCGAGTTCCCACCCGCGAGATAGCGCGTAGTGTAGCGCAAATTACCTTCCCGCACCCTACTGCATAACCATCCCACCATCAACCGCAATAGTCTGCCCCGTCACGTACGCGGCGCCATCACTCGCGAGGAACGCTACGACCTCCGCGATCTCCTCTGGCTCCCCAAACCTGCCCACCGGAACCTGCCCCAGGATCTGCTCCTTGATGGTCTCCGGCAACCCCGCGGTAAGCTCCGTCTCCACGTACCCCGGCGCCACCGCGTTGGCCGTAATACCCCGGCCCGCGATCTCCCGCGCCACGCTCTTGGTAAAGCCAATTATTCCCGCCTTGGACGCAGCGTAGTTCGCCTGCCCCGCATTCCCGAGAAGACCCACCACCGAACTGATGTTGACGATCCTGCCCCACCGCCCCCGAATCATCCCTCGCAATACCGCCCGCGTACATACATACGTCCCCTTGAGGTTCGTCGCGATGACCTCGTCGAACTCTGCGTCCTTCATGCGCATGAGCAGGTTGTCCCTCGTCGTCCCGGCATTGTTCACGAGTATCTCCACCGGCCCGAATGCCTCGCCGACACCCTTCATCAGAGCCTCGACGTCCTCCTGGGAGGCCACGTCACCCTTGAAGATCTCGCACTCAGCACCCGCCCCCCGCACCATATCCGCCGTCTCTTGCGCCGACGCGTCATTCGAGCGGTAGGAGATCGCCACTCTGGCGCCCCCTTTGGCGAGCCTCACGGCGATAGCGCGCCCGATCCCGCGTCCGCCACCGGTCACGAGCGCTACCCGTCCCTCCACTACTCCCCCTCCACCCTATCGGCAAAAGCAAACATCAACTCAGCCTCGCAGGCGCGCTCGCCGTTCACCGTCGCAGCGCCCTTCCCGCGGCCGACCCTGCCTTTGAGGCGCGAGATCTCGACCTCCATTCGCAGCACGTCCCCAGGGATGACCTGCCGCCGAAACCTCACGCCGTCTATCCCCGCGAAGAGCACCAGCTTGCCCCGAAACTCCTCCAGCGTCATCACCCCAACCGCCCCGACCTGCGCCATCGCCTCGACGATGAGGACCCCCGGCATCACCGGGTAGTCCGGGAAATGCCCCTCGAAGAACGGTTCGTTCTGAGTCACGTTCTTTATCCCGACCGCCCGGACACCAGGTTCGATCTCCTCGATCCTGTCCACCAGCAAGAACGGGTAACGGTGCGGTATGAGCTCCCGGATAGTCGCCGGTCCCATTGGTAATTCCAGCGCGTTCATCCCAGGACCTCCTTCGCCGCCCGGCCTCTCATCTTCACGTCCTTGAAGTCCCGCAACATCCTCACGAGCGTTCCCCCTCCAGCCTCCACGATCTCCTCGACACCCAGGGCAGCAAGCCGCTCGACGACCGCCACCCACCGCACCGGAGAGAGCATCTGATCCCTGAGCGCGAGCCGAACGTCATCGGCCCTGGCGAGTACGGCGCCGTCCATGCCGCTGATCATTGGTATCTCCGGGTCCCGTAACGGAACCTCCGCCACGAACGCCTCCATACTTACCGCCGCTTCCTGTATCAGGGGCGAATGGAACGCGCCCGCGACGTCTAGCTTGCGCTTCTTCCCGCCGACGCGCCCGGCGACGTCTTCCATCACTTCTTCTTGCCCGGAGATTACGGTCTGGCGCGGGGTATTGTAGTTCGCCGCCACCACGACTCCCTCCGCGACATCCACTGCATCCACTACCTCCCGCGCCCCGGCACCGATGATCGCGGTCATCCCCCCGGGGTTCCGGTGGGACACCTCGGTCATCAACCGGTCCCTCTCCGCCACCAACCGCACCCCGTCTTCCAACCCTAGAGCCCCCGCTGCGTACGCGGCGGCATACTCACCTAGAGAGTGCCCGGCGACGACGTCCGGCTCTACACCACTCTCTTTGAGCTTGTGGAAGGTTTCCACGGAGCTTGCGAAGACGGAGAGCTGGTACGGGACCTCACCGTTCCCGATCACGCGCCGCACGGCCTCCTGGATCTCGCCAGAGATCTCCCCACCAACCGTACCCTGTCCCGGGAATACAACGGCCAACCGCAGCGCCATAAACCTCCCCCTAGATCCTGTACAAGTTAGCCGCCCAAGTCAGCCCGAACCCGAACCCAACCGTGACGACGTAACGGCCCGGCTCAAAGCTCCCGAAGATGTCCGGATAAGAGATCGGGATGCTCCCCGCCGACGTGTTACCAAACCGATCGAGGTTTACCACCACACTACCCTCCGGTACCTCCATCTTCCTCATCGCTGCGTGTATTATGCGTGCATTGGCCTGGTGGGGGATGACGTATTGGACTTCTTCGGGGGAGACGTTGTTACGGGCGAGGAGTTTCTCGACCATCTCCGGAAAGATCCTGGCGGCGAACTTGAAGACTTCGCGTCCGTTCTGGTAGAGCTTGTTCTCCGTGCCGGGGTGTCCGGCGCGGCCCAGGGGCGCCATCCGGCCGTCGGCGCCGAGGATGTGGTCCACGAACCCGGACTCGCCGGAGCCGCCGTCGAGGACGACCGCTCCCGCGCCGTCGGCGAAGATCACCGCCGTCGAGCGGTCCTTCTGGTCCACGACCCGGGTCATCGCATCCGCCCCGATGAGCAGTACACGTCGCGCCGCGCCGCTCTTCAGCATCGAGTGCGCGACGCTCGCCGCGTATGCGTAGCCGGTGCATGCCGCCGATACGTCAAAGGCGCCCACGCCCGCAGCGCCTATCGCTTCGCCTACGAGGCAAGCCACCGATGGCATCGACTCGGGGGCGGTCGAAGTGGCGCAGACAATGAGGTCTATAGTGTCGGCCTGTATCCCGGCGTGCGCGAGCGCCGCCTTCGAGGCGCTTGCGGCCAGAGTAGCGCAGTCTTCGTCGTCGTCGGCGAAGTGTCGCTCCTTTATGCCGGTGCGCTCCACGACCCAGGCTTCGTCGGTGTCGAGCACCTCCGCGAGGTCGTGGTTGGTAACTACGCGACTGCCCAGGGCGCGACCCACGCCTATGATCTTGCCGGCGGCGTTGCTCAAACCGCGTCTCCCGTCACTTGTTCTTGTGCCACCGCCAGGGCTCTTTCGGAGGCTTCGGCAAGACCGGAGCCGGAGCGAGAGAGACCGAGGAGAGCGTTCTCGACGCCTCTGGCGCGGGTATTACCGTGTCCTATCACGACCGGGCCGCGTACGCCGAGCAGGAACGAGCCACCATAGCTCTCGGGGTCGACGCGGTCGCGGACGGCTACCAGCCGGGGGCGCAAGACGCTCGCGGCGAGCTTCGTGGCTACGTTGGAGGTCATTGCCCCGCGGACCATGCCCAGGATCTCACGCGCGACGCCTTCGGCTGTCTTGAGGACGACGTTGCCGGTGAAGCCGTCCGTGACGAGCACGTCGGCCACGCCACGGCTGATCTCCCGTCCTTCCACGTTGCCGACGAAATGCACGCTGTCCGAAGCAGCGAGCAGACGGTGAGCTTCCCTTGCGAGGTCGTTGCCCTTACCCGGCTCTTCGCCGACATTGATCAGACCGACTCTCGGGTCACCTTCTACAGATAAGTATCTCCGCGCGAACACGCTCCCAAGGATAGCGAAATTTAGCAGGTCTTGCGGACGGCACGACACAGTAGCTCCCGCGTCCACTAGCAACACCGGCTCGTCGAAAGGAAGCATGGTGACGATACCCGGCCTCCGGCAGCCCGCGAGACGCCCCACCTTCAATAGCGCCGCCGCGACAGTGGCCCCCGTACTCCCCGCCGAGAAGAAAGCCTCGGCTTCGCCCGCCCGCACCATCCCCGCGGCCACCGCTACGCTAGAATCCGGCCGGCGACGCAAAGCGACCGCCGGTTCTTCCCCCATGTCTACTACCTCGCTAGCGTGCCGCAGAGATATATTGGCCGGAGCGTCGCTCAAATTAGGCCCGAGCACGGCCTCATCACCAACGAGACAGAACTCATCGTCCGGTCGCCTCCTCGCGGCTGCTACAGACCCGGCGACGATCTCACCTGGCGCGTTATCACCGCCGAGCGAGTCTACCGCTACGCGCACGCTCTTTTGAACCCGTGAAGCGGAAAGGTAAAGCTGAACTTACTCGTTGACCTCTACAGCGACCACGGTGCGGCCTTTATAGTAGCCGCAGTTGGCGCATACCCGGTGAGGTACGTGCGGCTCACTGCAGTTCGGGCACGTCGCGAGGCTAGGTCCTTTGAGAGCGTGATGCGCCCGGCGCTGGTCCCTGCGAGCCTGTGACGTCTTCTTCTTCGGTACGGCCATGATGTTGCCTCCTTGTGTTAGTTATCGAGTAATTGTTGCTCGGACTTGGAGCCCGACGCGAAGATACCTTCGAGGCCCTGCCAGCGGGGGTCTATCTCGTCCCCGTCCGACTCCGGCTCCACGGGTTGCGTACCAGTGCAGAATACCTGCAAGGGTACCTCGCTCGGCAAAGCCTCCCGAGTGTACGCCGACACGTTCAACTCCCAGTCCTCTACGTACATCTCCAGGTCGTTCGGTCCCGAAAGGAACTCTGAATCCCCGAACGAAAGCGTTAGCTCCGTAGGCTCCAGTGTTCGGTCGCAACTCGTCAGGAGGTGACAGGTCACCTTCAGATCGACATGCAGGCCCTCTTGTAGCCGGGTTACGTGGACGTGTGCCTCCGCTTTCGTAACCTCGTGTCGGCGACCATAGAGGTCAAAGGGAGAGAGGTCGAAAGAGACCGAGAACTCGCGTGAGTCTGCTATGCCCATGCCCGGGCGTTTTAGTTTGATCGGCTTGTCCATGCTCGTATCTTACTACGTGGAACTACTCATCAGGGACGCCCTGGAGCTTCGAACGTCCGCGTTGAACGGCCTCCAGGAGTCGGGCAAGGTTCTCTTCGAGGTTCGCGAGGACCTCGTCCGCGTAGTCTTCCGCGCCGAGGCGTATCTCACGTTCCCGACGCCGGGAGTCCTCCATGATCTCCGCGCTGCGCTTCTCGGCGCGCTTGAGGACCTCTTCTTCCGAGGTAATCTTCTCGGCCTCTTCCTGGGCCTGGCGGATGATACGGTCGCTCTCGCTGCGCGCCTCGTCGAGCATCGACTGGCGCTCCTTGACGATCCAACGCGCCTGCTTGAGCTCTTCAGGAATGGTCTGGCGCATCTGGTCTATCACGTCAAATGCGGCATCGCGGTCGATCATCGCCGTGTTGCCGAAGCCCGGAAAGCTTCGGGCCTCCTCGACCAACTCCTCCAACCTGTCTATCAAAACCAGTACGTCCATTAATCCATTCTACCCTTTGTTGCTTTTCTCTGCCTGCCCGTCCACATAGAGCCGCTGGACGATGTCTAGTATCTCGTCCGGGACGAGGCCGTGCACGCTTCCACCGTAGCTTGCGATCTCACGCACCGCGCTTGACGAGAGGAAGCTGTGCTCCGCCGCCGCCATGATAAACACCGTCTCGAACTTCGGGTAGAGCGTCCGGTTGAGCTGCGATTGCTGGAACTCCGACTCGAAGTCCGAGCCCGCCCGCAGACCCTTTATGACTACCGTGGCGCCACGCTCCCGGGCAAACTCCACGAGCAGACCATCCATGATCTCGACGGAGACGTTCTCCATCAACCCGGTCACTTTGCCGATGAGCCGCGCCCGCTCCTCGACCGTAAGCCTCGGTCCCTTACGAACGTTCTTGCCTACCGCGACGATAACATGATCGTATATGTGGGCAGCCCGGTTGATAACGTCGACGTGTCCAACGGTAATGGGATCGAAGCTGCCAGGGCAGATCGCAAGCTTCACTAAATGCTCCTCTGATCTCTCAAGGAAAGTTACGAAAGTACCGCCGTACCGGCGGCTCTCCCCTTTCATAATGTCCGTATCCCACACAGGAGGATGTCTGCTCTCGATGACGGCGCGTCCGCCGGGCGAGAGCAACGCCGCTAAACGATCCACGACGTCCCCGATCTCCTTCGGCGGGATTCTATATGGAGGGTCGGCAAATATCAAATGGAATTTGCGTCCTGAAGCTACTAACCTTTCAAGCTCCCCTTCGACACCGCCGCGCAGCACCTCTCCCCTCTCCGCGAAACCCGCGCGCACCAGATTCTCGCGTACGACTCCAGCCGCCCGATTGTTTATCTCGACGAACACCGCTCTCTCGTAACCGCGGCTCAGGGCCTCGATACCTAGTGCGCCGGTCCCGGCGTAGAGGTCCAGAACCTCACCTCCGTCGAAGAACTGCCCGAGAGAGTTGAAGACCGCCTCGCGTACCCGGTCGGAGGTCGGGCGCACACCGTTAGGGACTGGGCCGAGTCGGACGCCGCGGGCCGTGCCGGCGATGATCCTCATGTGTTTGTCCTCAAGAGGCAGCTACTCTCGAAAGAGCCACTCGACGTCCTTGCCCAGAAGGTCCCGGACTTCACGGCGGAGTGGCCGATGTTGTGGTTCCTTGAGGGTCGGGTCTGCGGCGACGAGCTCGAAAGCGGCACGACGGGCCTCGACCAGTATCTCTATATCTCGCAGGAGCTTGGCTATCTTGAGGTCCGGCATCCCGCTCTGGCGGCTCCCGAAGAGCGTCCCCTCCCCGCGTATCCGCAGGTCTACCTCGGAGAGTTTGAAGCCATCCTGGTGCTCACACAACGCCTGCAGCCGCTTCAGAGAATCCTCTGTCTTCGGGTCGCTGACGAGGAAGCATTTGGGGGGATGGAGGCCCCGGCACACCCGGCCGCGTAGCTGGTGTAGTTGGGAGAGCCCGAACCGCTCCGCGCCCTCTATCACGATCGCGCTCGCGTTCGGTACGTCCACCCCGACTTCAACCACTACGGTGGCTACGAGGATCTCTACCTCCCGCTCCCGGAACGCGCGCATGACCTCTCGCTTCTCGGTGGCCTTCATGCGGCCGTGCAGCAGGCCGACTGTTCTTTCCGGGAAGACCTCTTCGGTAAGCTCTTCATGCAGTTCCTCCGCCGCCCGGACGTCCTCCAGAGCCTCCGACTCCTCGACGAGCGGGCAGATCACATACGCCTGCCGGCCCTCCTCAAGCTCCGCGCGCACGGCCTCATAAGCTCCGGCCCGTTCCGCGACCTCGACCATGCTAGTCTCCACCGGCTTGCGTCCTGGCGGCAACTCGTCGAGCAGAGAGACCTCGAGATCACCGTACAGCGTGAGGGAGAGCGTGCGCGGAATAGGAGTGGCGGTCATGACCAGCGTATCCGGGGTCACACCTTTCTCCTTGAAGGTAGTCCGTTGTCCGACTCCGAAGCGGTGTTGCTCGTCGACGACCACAAGTGAGAGGTCTTCAAACTCGACGGCTCTCTGGATCAGGGCGTGCGTGCCAACCACGACGTGAGCCTCGCCACTCTTCACCGCCTCCAGCGCCACCCGCCGCTCCGCCGCTCCCTGCGAGCCGGTGAGGAGCACGACATTTATGGGAAGGTCTTTCAAGGCTGCCGAGATGGAGATGAAGTGCTGCTCGGCCAGGACTTCGGTCGGGGCCATAATGGCGCCTTGCCCACCGGACTCGACGGCCGACAGCAGGGCCGCGACGGCGACCACGGTCTTGCCGCTCCCGACGTCGCCCTGGAGGAGGCGGCGCATTGGTTTCTCGGGGCGCATCCCTTCGAGGACCTCCCCGATCACACGCTCCTGCGCACCCGTAAGCCCGAACGGCAGACCCTTTAGAAAAGGGTTCAGGAGACGCCCATCCCCCCTGTGACTCCTTCCGGACTCGGTCTTCTCCAGACGAGCCTTGCGCGCCGCGAGCCCGGTCTGAATAAGGAAAAGCTCGTGAAAGACCAGGCGTCTCGTCGCTGCCTTGAGACGTTCCTTATCGGTAGGGAAGTGAATGCCGTGTATCGCGTCGTGCAGGTTCGGCAGACCGTGACGGGCGAGAATCTCCGCCGGCAACGGGTCCAGGATACGCCCGGCTTCATCGAGGGCGCGATGGATGAGGGTCCGCATCCTGCGTGCGTTTATGCCCTTGTTCACCGGATAGACCGGGACGAACCGGCCAGCGTGTGCATTGTCTCCTATCGTCGCCGGATCATCTATAAGCTCGATGTTCTTGGCGGAGATTTGTAGTTCGTACTTGCGCTGCGCCTCGCCCGAGACGACGACCCAGGAGTAGTCCGGGACGATCTGGTTCAGTAACCAGCCTCTGCCCCAGATGGTCGCCGGTATATAACCCGTCCCATCGTAGATCTGCACCGAAAATCCGGGTGTTCTGCCTCGCACCGGGCGACCGACCTTCTTCACGCCCACCACCCGACCCACGACCGTTACCCTCTCCCCTACACGCAGGTCCGCGATCTTTTTTACGTTAGACAGATCTTCGTGGCGAGAGGGGTAGTGCGACACAAGGTCCGCCACGGAGGTTACCTTCAGCTCTTCGAGCGCCGCGGCTATCTTCGGTCCCACACCGAGGAGGTTTGTGACCGGCACCGAACGCAGCTCCGGGAACGTAGTTCTCGTGGGTAGATCGAGGAGCGGGCGCCGGGCGGGAGTGCCGCCGGCGAATATGCTCGTGGCGGGAGATCTCTCTTTAGAGGAAGGCCACGCCATAGGCCCCCGGGCCGACGTGAGAACCGACGACCCCGCCGATCTCCGCGACGAAGTCACCCTTTACGCCGAGCCCTGCCCTGAGCTCGGCGAGCGGCTCCCAGGCGTTTACGTGCCCGTAGGCCAAAGGACGCCCAGCCTCGACAGCGGGTCGCGCCTCTTCGAGAAGGGCCGCCAGCTGGCGTTTACGGCCGCGAGCCCGCTTGTGCGGCACCACCTCGCCGTCCTCGACGCTCAGGACCGGCCGGATGTCCAGCGCCGTCCCCAGGAGGCGCTGGGCGCGTCCAATGCGACCGTTCTTCTCCAGGTACTCCAGAGTGCCGACAGCAAAGAGAACCTTGCAACGCCTGACCGCTACCTCGACGGCCTGTCGTATCTCCTCGAACGAGCCCCCTTCATCCAAAACACTCAGGGCCTCCAGCATGATAAGCCCCGAACCCATCTCCGCACTCTTTGTATCCACGACCTCGACCGATCTATCCACCATACCGGCAGCCGTCAATGCGGATTCGTAAGTACCACTGAGCTTGCTGGAGATCGTCAACACCAGGATATTATCGTAAGCGCGGAGAGATTCGTACGCCCTGACGAACGCCCCTGCCGACGGCTGAGAAGTCTTCGGCGGAGAGGGCGTCTCTCCGAGTTTCTTGTAGAACTCCGCGTTGGAGAGATCTACCTTGTCCGTATACGACTCCTCCGGCCCGAAAGAGAAAGACAGCGGGACTACTCGAATATTCGGGCGTTCCAGCACCTCCTCGGGCAGGCTCGTCGTCGAGTCCGTAACTATCGCAGTCGTCATTCAGCCACCACCTGCAACGGGTACAGAGGCTGGCCTCCATCCCTGGCCTCGACTTCCACGGCGCCGTCGAGAAGTTTTATTCTCTCCACAACCTCGCGCGCCAGCTTATCGTCCATTCCGTGGCCGCGGAGAAGGGTTACGATATCCGCGCCGTGCTCTAGTATCTTCTCGACGAGCTTGGTCGCCGCATCCTCCAGCCCCTCTTCCACCGCTACCAGGTCCCCGTCCAGAAGCCCGATATAAGCACCCTCGGGCACGTCGCGGCCCGCTAGCTTAGCCGTACGAACCGCACGTGTGACCTCGCCGCATCTTAATCCCGCGGAGATCTCACTCATCTCCTCGACGACGTCTGGCGCCTCCCCTTCTGCGTCGTAGCCGATCATTACCGCCATCCCACCCGCGATGTTCATAGTCGGCACCACGTAGACTGCCTTCTCGACTAACTCCCCGACCTGCTCGGCCGTTGGGATGACGTTCTTGTTATTGGGCAACAGGATCACGGCCTCGGCTCCAGTCCGCTCTACCGCCCGCACGAATTCCTGCGCGCTCGGGTTCGCGCCCTGCCCCCCCTCGACCACGACCGCCCCCATGGACTCGAAGAACGCGCGGTTGCCAGCTCCCTGGCTCGCCACCACTAACCCAAGCTTCGCCGTCGCTCCCGCCGAAGCAGCAGGGCCACCCTCGCACGCTCTGGCGCGAGTCTGAGCCTCCATATCGTCCGCTTTGACGCCGGAGAGCCGACCGAAACCGCCCGCGTAGGTCAGGGCGCTGCCAGGGTCCTGAGTGTGAAGATGGACTTTGACGAGGTCACCGTCGGGGACGACGAGGACGCTCTTGCCCATCTCCCGGATGCGCTTCTCGAACTCTCCCTCATCTCCGCGAAACCCCGTGACGATAAACTCCGTGCAGTAGCCCCAGGCCTCCTCCGTCGAATGCTCCACGGTCTTACGCAGGCGCTCTCCGGTAGCTGCCGCGTCCAGTTCAGGGAGACTAAGCCCAGGCTGCTCTCCGCTCCATGCCGACACGATACCGTCCAGGATTACGGCGACACCAAGCCCCCCGGCATCCACTACACCGGCCTCCTTGAGCACTGCCAGAAGCTCGGGAGTCCGCTGTACAGAAGCGTGCGCCTCACGGGCCGCCATTCTCAAGACCTCCAGCGGACCCTTCTCTCCTCGCTCCACGCAATCCGCTGCAGTGGCAGCCGCGTCCTTTATCACCGACAGCATCGTGCCCTCGACAGGCTGTCGAACGGTCGCATAGGCACGGTCGCTAGCCCCCTGGAGCGCCGCGACGACCGCCGCAGCATCGAGAGTTTCGCACTTACCGAGGGCACCGCAAGCGCCACGCAAGATTTGGGAGAGGATCACCCCTGAGTTGCCCCGCGCTCCCATGAGCGCGGCCCGCGACACCGCCCTGGCCGCCTCCTCACTGGATAATCCAGCCGAGTCCGAGACCTCTTCGAGCACCGAACGCAGCGTTAGGAGCATGTTCGTGCCGGTGTCTCCATCCGGTACCGGGTAGACGTTGAGGGCGTTGATCCGCTCCGCATGTGCCGCCAGAGCTGCGTGCGCGGCTACTATCGCGGTCCCGAGATCCATGTTCGAGGCGACGCTCTCGCCAGCATCCGCGGCAGCTTTCGTCCCGGCTCCCTCGCGTTTTTGGGTTGTACCTTCCATGTTCCGTTCCTAGAGTATCAACAAAGGCCGCCCCGCGACGAGCGGGACTCCTCTGACTGCGGCCGCGCCCCACGAGAAATCTGGTACAATTTTCGCCCGGAGTCTGGAACCGGCGTTCGCCGCCGTCTCCGAGTCTCTGTCGTACATCGGCCGGTATCCTAGCACACAGGAGATTTAATCGTGGCGAAGATTTGTTATTCCTGCGGTAAGCACCCCAGCTTCGGCAACGCTCGCAGCCACTCCCTCCGCGCGACGCGGCGGCGTTGGAACCCGAACCTGCAGAAGATCCGTATTCAAGAAGGCAGCACAACCAAGCGTGCCTACGTCTGCACCTCCTGCCTGAAGGCCTTCAAAGTCCAAAAGGCCACTGCTAACACTCGCCCCGCGAGCGCCGCTACCGAAGGCGCCCCCGCTTAACCTGTAACGACAGCAGGGGAGGTTCCAGCTGGCGCTAAATCCGTTGTTGCGCTAAACCGGAGCTTGTCAGGACGATCTCGTTCATTAAGTGAGGTTCGGCGTAGGCTCGGGCCGGAGCTCAGACGCAACGGCGGTTGATAGCACGTCGCTCCGCCCATCATCCTAGTCTGCGTTTGCGTGCTCTTCCATCCGGTCTAGAAGAGAGGCCATCTCGATGGCGGTGGCGGCCGCCTCGAAGCCCTTGTTGCCCGCCTTGGTACCGGCTCGTTCGATAGCCTGCTCGATAGTCTCCGTGGTAATGACTCCGAAGATCACCGGCAGATCCGCCTCCAGCGCCACACTCGAGATGCCGCTCGCGGCGCCGCCCGCCACATAGTCGAAGTGGGCCGTCGCGCCCCTAATGACGGCCCCGAGACAGACCACGGCATCATAGCGTCCGGAGAGGGCGAGTCTCCTGGCTGCAAGCGGTATCTCGTAGGAGCCCGGTACCCAGATTACGTCCACGGAGGAGAGATCTCCTCCGTGACGTTTGATGGCGTCCAGGGCACCGTCGAGGAGCGGGCGCACTATAAAATCGTTGAAGCGTGACGCTACGATGCCAAAGCTACGACCGGCGGCGGTGAGGTCTCCTTCGATGTAGTTTGGCTCTCTCCTCTCCACGGCTTCTCTATCTCCTAGATCTCGTCGAAGACGTGGTTGAGCTTCTCTTTTTTCGTCTGGAGATAGCGCTTGTTCTCGCCGTTAGGCTCCACTTCTAGCGGTATCCTCTCGGATATCTCAAGCCCGAAGCCCTGTAACCCGACGACCTTGGTGAGGTTGTTGGTCATGAAACGTATGCTAGAGAGCCCGAGATCCTTGAGAATGAGCGCGCCTATACCGTAATCCCTGAGATCCGGGGCAAAGCCGAGCCTCTGATTGGCCTCCACGGTGTCGAGCCCTTCGTCCTGCAGATGGTAGGCCTTCATCTTGTTGAGGAGCCCTATGCCGCGCCCCTCCTGCTGCATATACACGAGGACGCCTTCGCCCTCCCGCGCGATCCTCGTCATCGCCTTCTCCAGTTGCCCGCCGCAGTCGCAGCGTAGAGAGTGCAGGGCGTCACCGGTGAGACACGCCGAGTGTACGCGCACGAGGACGTCCTCCTTGCCTTCAGGCTCGCCCATTATGAGCGCGAGGTGCGTCATGTCGTCCACGTCGTTCTCGTAGGCCCTGAGGCGGAACTCGCCGAACTCGGTCGGTAGGCGGGTCTCCACGGCGAACTTTACGTGCTGCTCGTACTGGCGGCGATATTCGATGATCTGGGCCACCGTGACCATCTTTACGCCGTGCTCTTTGGAGAACTTCTCCAGGTCCGGAACGCGGGACATCGTACCGTCTTCGTTCATGATCTCGCAGATAACGCCAGCAGCTTTGAAGCCGGCCATACGCGAGAGGTCTACCGCTGCCTCGGTTTGTCCAGCCCGCTGCAGGACGCCACCCGGACGGGCGCGAAGCGGGAAGATATGTCCCGGCATTACCAGGTCATCGGGGCCGGTAGCGTCGTCCACGGCCACACGGCAGGTGTGCGCCCGGTCCGCGGCCGAGATACCGGTCGTGATACCGTCCTTCGCTTCTATGCTCGCCGTAAAGGCAGTGCCCATGCGGGAGTGGTTGTGTTGGACCATCTCCGGAATCTCCAGCCGGTCGACAATCTCGCCGGACATGGGCAGGCAGATCAGACCGCGCGCGTGCGTGACCATGAAGTTTATGTCCTCGGGCGTAACGAGCTCGGCAGCCATCGTCAGGTCGCCCTCGTTCTCCCGGTCCTCGTCGTCACAGACGATGACCATCTTGCCGTTCTGGATCTCCTCGACTATCTCCTCTATGGGACTAAACGGCATCTTCCACACTCCTCTCAGAAATTTTTAACTCTTCCAAGCGCGGCATCAGTAACCGCTCGACATACTTTCCTATGACATCCGCCTCTAGGTTCACCCGGTCGCCGGGGGAGAGACTTTGCAAATTCGTCGCTTCCCTCGTCTGGGGCAGTATCGAGACGGTGAACGAGGATTCGCCAACGGAGACCAGTGTAAGGCTGATCCCATCCACGCACACGCTCCCTTTCTCGACGGCGTAGCGCAGCACCGTCTCGGGAGCCGAGAACTCCCAGATCTCCGCGCCACCTCGCGGCCCCTCCGGCGTTACGCTCACCACCTCGCCGACCCCGTCTACGTGCCCCTGCACGATATGCCCACCGAACCGCCGCTCAGGCGTCATCGCCCGCTCCAAGTTGACCGTGCTTCCCTCCCTCAAATCGCCTAAAGACGTTCGTCTCAAAGTCTCGGGCATGGCATGGAAGACGAGCGTCTCCGCGTCCGTACCCGCATCCACCTCGTTTACCGTCAGGCAGACACCGTTGACCGAGACAGAGTCTCCAACCTCCGTATCCACTGCGAGGTGACCGCTGCGTATAAGGAGCCGCACCATGCCGCCCTCCTGAAGGGAGACTACGCGTCCCGTCCCTTCAACCAGTCCGGTGAACAAGATCCTCCTCAAACTCCAGCGGATACAGAGTCATTGCAACGTCCTCTCCTATCTTTTCGACTTCTTCGACGCGAAACCTCGGGGTCGCGTCCATACCGGCGACTTTCAACGAGCCCATGAGCGGCGCTCCTTCAGCCCCAAGCAGCCTGGGAGCATAGAACAGGGTTAGCTTGTCGATGAGCCCTCGACCCGCAAAGCGGCCAGCGGTCGCCCCACCGCCCTCGACAAGGACGGCCTTGATGCCCCTCCGCCCCAACTCCTCCAGCACAAACATGAGATCCAACCCTCCGCCCACAGAGACCTCTGGCGCTGGCACGACCTCCACACCTAAGGAGCGCAACTCCTCGGCTCTGCCGGGTTCGTAGTCTTCTTTGGTGAAGACGATTACCGGGTTAGAGTCAGCGGTACGGACGAGTTGGCTGTCGGTGCTCAGGGTGAGTCGCGGGTCTAAAACGATGCGGGTGACGAGCGGAGGATCTTCGGGGAGGCCGCGGGGTGTGAGCAGGGGGTTGTCAGCACGCACGGTAGCAGCACCCACGAGCACCGCCCCGGCTTCGGCCCTGAGAGCGTGTACTCGTGCGCGCGCTTCCTCTCCAGACACCCACTTACTGTCACCCGTGGAGTCGGCAATCCGGCCATCCAGGGTCGTTGCGAGCTTGACGTGCACGAAGGGGCGACCCACGCGCATACGGTGAGCGAAATGCTCATTCTGCTTCTCAAAGCGCTCGTCATCCAGGACTTCGACCTCTACACCCGCCGCGCGCAAGAGGTCCACGCTATGGCCACGCATCTTCGGGTTCGGGTCCAGGTGCCCGGCCACGACCCGCTTGACGCCTGCCCGTAAAATTGCGTCCGTACACGGAGGTGTCCTGCCGTGATGGTTGCAAGGCTCCAGCGTGACATACAGTTCGGCGCCGCGCGCGGCGGGGCCGGAGCTCTCCAGAGCCGCGACCTCTGCATGGTCCCCTCCGGCGCGGGCATGCCAGCCTTCACCAACCACCGTGCCATCGCGCACCACTAGAGCCCCCACCAGTGGGTTAGGGGCAGCGGTGTAGCGTCCGTGCTCCGCAAGCTCGCGGGCGCGCTGCATGAAACCGTCCCGAAACAACGACTTCTTCTTCCTTTCTCCCATCCGGACTATTACCGTCGGCGCCGGACTACGGTCTGTTAGAACAGACTTTCACCGGCTCAACCCCCGGATGTCACCGGGAGTTCGCGGGCTGATCGGGGAACCGCTTGTCCCCCGGATTCACCGCCGGTGCGGGAATTCCACCCGCCCCCGAAAGTTACCTGAAGTTAAGCTACCACACCGCAATCACGCGGACAAGGAAGGCGTTAGCACTCGGTCATCAGCAGTCAGCTTTCAGCTACGAGTGCCGTGCAAGAGACCCTGAGGCCGTGACGAAGGCTCCCATAGCAATTACCGTTGGGGATCGTCCGCTTGTGATCGGCGGCTCCCGACACTCATCCTTACTTACTGCTGGTAGCTACAAAGCGCGGCGTCCGGATTTGATGAGCCGCTGCATCTCGGCTGCAGGGTCGCCCTGAAAGACCGCGGAGCCGGCGATCAAGACACGCGCACCGGCCTCGACCATGAGGGGAGCCGTCCGCGCGCTGATGCCACCGTCCACCTGTATCGGGAGGCAGGTCATCTCCCGTACGCGGCGCACTTTCTCCACCATCTCTGTTATGAACCGCTGCCCACCAAAACCCGGGTTGACGCTCATCACATTCACGTAATTCAGATACGGAAACACCCACTCGAGTATCTCTGGCGGGGTCGTAGGACTAAGGGCGCACCCCGCCTCTAGGCCGGCGCCGCGGATGGCAGCAAGGGTACGATGCAGATGCGTGGCAGCCTCCGGCTGGACACAGATGCTCGTCACACCCGCCTCGACAAAAGCCGGTATGAGGGAGTCCGGGCGCTCTACCTGCAGGTGGGCGTCCACCGGGAGGTTTGTGGCCTTTACCAGAGAGGCAGCGACCACCGGGCCCACCGACAGGTTTGGAACGAAGTGGTTGTCCATGACATCAAAGTGAACGAGCTCCGCGCCCCCGGCTTGAGCCCGGTGCACCTCTTCGGCGAGGTTCGCGAAGTCAGCCGCGAGGATCGATGGTGCGCCAACTACCCTGTCGCCCAACTCCCTGAAGAACCCCATGATTAATTACGCCTCCCTTGCGGCCGTGGATCGACCCTACTCAAGAGCGACATCCTACAGAAAACAAACCGTCACTGGCGCTGGGTAAGCTTCTCTTTGAGAGTTTTCGTGGCCGAGGCGACGATGCGGGAGATCTTGCGCTGGGGGAGGCCAAGCCGTTTGCCGATCTCCGTCTGTGAGAGATCCTTATAGAAGAAGAGGTAGACGACCTTCTGCTGCAGCTCGCTCAAAGATTCCAGACTATGCTCTAGTAAGATGCGGTCCTCTATCGGCAGGGAGAACGCCTCATACTGGAGGTTTTTTATTACCGAGAAGTTTGGCTCGTCTCCCTCCGATCCGCCCACCGGCGCGTCTAGCGAGGAGACGTTTGTATCCAGGAAGAGCTTCATCACTTCCACCACACCCTCAGGAGTGACGTTGACGTCCTCGGCGATCTCTTCGATTAGTGGCGGGCGGGCGAGTTCCGCGGTCAGGCGCGCAGTCGACTCGGAGATTTGCGCGTAGAGGCTTCGCGCCCACCGGGGCTTCTTTACCAGCCCGGTATCCCGAAAGTGATGCCTCAACTCGCCGTCAATCATCGCGTAAGCATAGGAACTGAACCTGGCGGAAGAGTCTATCTTGTAGCCGTTGACGGCCTTCAGGAGGCCCACGTAGCCTACTTGTGAGAGGTCCTCGTAAGGCTCGCCAGAGATGTTCGAGTAGCGGTGGACTATGTGGTTTAGAATCCTACCGTGCATAGCGAAGATGCGCTCGATCGCACGCCTGTCACCCGTTTCGCGGTAGGCCTTGAGCAGCCGGATGACCTTGTAATTCTCGGTTTGTTGAGTAACGGTCATCCGAATATCTTCATTTCCCTGAAGAGCTACTCGATCAGCTCGAAGATTTTGAACATCGGGAGGTACATCGCAACGATGATTCCACCGACGATGCCGCCGACGACCACTATCATCAGAGGCTCAATGATCGAAGTGAGAGCCTTCACCGCCGCGTCCACCTTGGACTCGTAGAATTACGCGATCTTGGTGAGCATCCCGTCTATGTCACCGGTCTCCTCGCCGACGGCGATCATGCGCGTCACCATCGGTGGGAAGACCGGCTCCTCCTCGAGCGGGTGATAAATCGGCAAACCCTCCCGGATCGCCTCCCGGCTCTTGAGGAGAGCCCTCTCTATTACGAAGTTGCCAGCGGAGGTCGCCGTAATCTCCAGCGCCTGCAAGATGGGCACACCCGCGGCGCTCAACGTACCGAGCGTCCGTGCGAAACGGGCGAGGGAGACCTTCAGGATGATGTCACCGATCTTGGCCGGTATCTTGAGCATATACGGGTCCACCACTTGGCGCCCATTCTCGGTCTTCTTCCACCGCAGGAACAAATAGATGCCGAGGCCCGCACCAGCATAAATAAATACTCCCCAGATGCTCGTCAGAATGTCGGAGAGGAACATCGCCACGCGGGTCGGAAGCGGGAGCGTTCCGCCAAGATCTTCGAACATGGTAGCGAAGATCGGAACGATAAAGATCAGCATGAATGACGCAGCGAGGATGGCGAGCACCATAACGACAAGGGGGTAGGTCATGGCGCTCTTGACCTTGCGCCTGAGCTCCTGGTCTTTCTCTAGCTGGCTGGCGACGCGGAGCAAGACCTCATCCAGGATACCGCCAATCTCTCCGGCACGGACCATCTCGGTATAGAGCTTACTGAAGACCTTCGGGTGCTTCTCCAGGGTCTCCGATCGCGCGAGCCCGGCTTCGACGTCCTTGCGGACGTCTTCAAGTACCTCTTTGAGTTTCTTATTGTCGGTCTGCTCGGAGAGGACGTAGAGGCAACGCACGATGGGAAGGCCGGCGTTGATCATGGTAGCAAACTGCCTCGTGAAGATGACTAGATCGCTTAATTTGACCTTTTTGAAGGGCGCGAAGATGTCCTTATTCCCGACACCCTGCTCTTTTATGTCGATGACGAGAAGGCCCTGCTGGCGCAGAGTCATGGCAACGCTCATCGTGTCGTTGCCCTCCATCTTGTCCTCGACCATCTCGCCCTGACGACTACGGGCTTTGTACGTAAATACCGCCAAATCGAGCCTCCCTCTACCTCAACCCTACCGGCGGCCCAGCGCCGCGTAATCGCCACCGCCGCCGGACCTCGCCGCCGCCATGCCGCCGGCCATCTGGCCACCGCCTCCCATAAGACGCTTGAGCTCGTCGGGGTTGCTGGAGCGCTTCTCGGCTTCCTCGCGCGAGATCGCGCTCTTCCTAACCAGTTCAACCAGGGCGGCATCCATGGTTTGCATCCCAAATTTGCCACCGGTTTGCATGGCCGAGTAGATCTGGTGGTTCTTCCCTTCGCGGATGAGGTTCCTGACGCCCGGTGTCGGCACCAGTATCTCGCACGCCACCACCCGGCCCTTGCCATCGCGCTGTGGGATGAGAGTCTGCGTAACTATGCCCTGCAAGGCGATCGCAAGCTGGGCTCTCACCTGACCCTGCTGGCTCGGGGGGAAGACGTCTATGATGCGGTCGACGGTCTGCGGGGCGTCCTGTGTGTGTAGCGTGCCAAAGACGAGGTGACCAGTCTCCGCCGCGCTGATGGCCAGGCCGATAGTCTCAAGGTCACGCATCTCGCCGACGAGGATGGTGTCCGGATCCTGGCGGAGTACGTGCTTCAGGGCCTGGGCGAAGCTCTTGGTGTCCTGGTTGACTTCACGCTGGTTCACTATGCACTTTTTATGGCTGTGCAGGAACTCTATCGGGTCCTCGACGCTCATAATATGCTCTTGACGCTCCGAGTTGATCTTGTCGATCATCGAGGCCAGCGTCGTGGACTTACCAGAGCCGGTCGGCCCCGTTATAAGGACCAGACCGCGAGGCTTGTCCGCCATCTGCTCTATGGCCTTTGGGAGGCCCAGCTCACCGAACTCCTTTATCTCGTGCGGGATAGTCCTGAATGCCGCCCCCATCGAGCCTCGTTGCAGGTACACGTTCACACGGAAGCGGGCGGTGCGCGGTAGGGTATAGGCAAAGTCCAGTTCCCACTCACTCTCAAAGCGCTGGCGCTGGTCGTTAGAGAGGATGTCGTAGATCATCTCCCGAGTCGTATTCGGTGTGAGTTCCGGATAATCTAGTTTCTCCACCTTCCCATGAACCCGTATCATGGGCGGCAAGCCAACTGTGATGTGCAGATCGCTCGCCCCGGCCTTCACCGTGTCAAATAGGTAGTCGTTCAGACCACTCTCTATCATCATCCGCGTGTTACCTCTTTCGGCATTGGTCCTCTAGTCGCCACTATGTTTATCGGCACGGATGAGAGAAAGCTTTAACCGCTGCCTTGGGCAGCCTAGACTACCGTTCTCAGTACCTCCTCGATCGTGGTAATACCTGCCGCCGCTTTGAGTAAACCGTCGTCGCGCAGCCGGATCATGCCAGCCTCCTCGGCGGCACGCCCGATCTCGCCGGTCGGCGCCCGGCGGAGGATCAGCCCCTTGATCTCCTCGTCCACGACCATGAACTCGTACATCCCTACCCGGCCCTTGTAACCGGTGCCGCCGCAGAAGTTGCAGCCGACAGCCTTGTGGAACCATAACTCTTTCGGCGCGTGCTGGAAGGGGAACTGCATCCCGGCCAGGATCTCTTTATCGATCTCCATCGGCTCCTTGCACCTCTCGCAGAGCCTCCGCCCGAGCCGCTGGGCGACCACGCCGTCAACCGCCGAGGACGTGAGGAAGGGCTCCACACCCATCTCGGTGAGCCGGCTGACGGCACCGGGAGCGTCATTGGTGTGAAGCGTCGAGAGGACGAGGTGACCGGTGAGGGCCGCCTCTACGGCAATCTGACCGGTCTCGAAGTTCCTTATCTCACCTATCATCACTATATCCGGGTCGGCGCGCAAGATGCTCTTGAGCGCGCTCGCAAAGGTAAGCCCGGCCTTCGGGTTGGTCTGGATCTGGTTGATCCCACGCATGCGATACTCGACCGGATCCTCGACGGTGATTATGTTCTTCTCGGGCGTATTGAGTTCACCAAGCGTAGCGTAGAGCGTGGTGGACTTACCGCTACCGGTAGGTCCGGTGACCAGGATCGCCCCGTAAGGCTGGCGGAAGATCTCCTCATACTGGGCGTAGACTTCGGGCGGGAAGCCAAGCTCCGTTAGCGGGACCAGGGCATTCGAGGAGTCGAGGAGCCTCAAGACCAGCTTCTCACCATACACGGTCGGCAAGCTCGCAACGCGCAGGTCTATCTTCGTGCCGCCGAGCTTCACGGAGAAGCGACCGTCCTGGGGAAGGCGCTTCTCGGTTATATCCAGGTTAGAGACTATCTTGAGGCGCGCGGTTACACCATTCTGCAGCTTGGGCGGGATGGACATGGCCTCGCGCAACACGCCGTCCACCCGTAATCTAACGACAACCTCGCGAGCACGGGGCTCTATGTGAATATCCGACGCCCCGTCGCCGACCGCCTGCTGCAGAATAGAGCTCACGAGTTTGATGATCGGGGCCTCATCGGGACCGGCGTTCGCCCCGAGGTCCAGCTCATTGTCGTCCTGCTGCACCATCCCGGTCTTTGACTCCTCGAGGAACTCCGAGATCTCCTCGGTCATCGCGTAGACTTTGTTGTGGACACGATGTATCTCTTCTTCGAGGGCAACGACCGGCGTGATAGGGTAGCCGGAGATCATCATCAAGTCTTCCAGAGCGTGGATGTTGGTCGGGTCGCTCATCGCCACCATGAGACGGTTGTTCTCCAGCCGGAGCGGCACGACCCCGTGCTTGCGCAGGACCTTCTGCTCTACGAGGCTCGCAACCCCCTTGTCCACGTCACGCTCGGTAAGCTCTATAAAGTCTAGCCTCAGCCTCTGGGCAAGCGCGTGGGCGAGGTCCGTCTTGTTTACGTAGCCTAAAGAGAGCAGCAGTTGGCCGATCTCGCGCGGGTCGTCCTTCTGCATCATCAATGCCCGCTCTAACTGCTCCTCGGTGATCTTGCCGTACTTGACGAGGATGTCCCCGATCCTGCCGCCGCCAATGGCGACCCTCCTGCCCCTGGCCTCATCCCCAATGCGAGCCAGCGAACTTCCGGCATTGCCCTGGGGACTAGCATCGTCCGGCTCTTCCAGAGGATCGCCCTCGCTAGCGGGGACAGGCTCCTCACCAACATCCTCGGGCCTCAGGGATTCGGCGAGGATGGCGTCAGCGGGGTCCTCCTCGGGGTAGAGCTCCTCGCTGGCGCCAAAGATGGCGTCAAAAGCCCCATTCAGGTCCTCTTCCGTGGCAACCACAGGGCATATAGGTTGCCTGGCTATGATCCTGAGGTCTTCGAGAGCGAAGATATCGTTCGGATTGGCCATCGCAACGACGAGCTTGCCGCTCTCGAAGCGTAGAGGAAGGGCCATGTACTTACGCAGCGCCTCTTCGTCGATCAAGTCGAGCGCCTCCGGGTTTACCTCATCCTCCGAGAGTTCGGAGATGACCACGTAGTCTAGCTTGAGGCGTCTGGCGAGAGCCTGGGCGAGGTCGGCGGGCAGAATATAACCCAAAGAGATAAGAATCTTCCCCAGATCGCGTGGGTCGCTCTTCTGCACCGACAGCGCTTGATCTAGCTGCTCGTCGGTGATCTTGCCCTCCGAGATCAGGATCTCCCCGATCTTGCCCTCGCCCCCAACTCTGTGCCTCTTGCCACGCGCCCGATCTCTTGACTCTTGACGTAACCCAGTCTCGGACGCGGTGGCTGCCGCAGGCTCTACCACCGGCTCGCCGAGGTCTACCTCCGGCTGTGCACCGGGCTCTACTCTCTCCGGCCTCTCTACCGTCCTCGCATCCTGGCTCTCTTCCAGCGGCGCACCGACGCTCCCGTTCCCCTGTGCCCCACTCCTACGAGAGGTGAAGCCGGAGGCGCAAGTCGTCTTTACAGCCCTGGTAAGCTCGGCCACGGTGCTGTCCACTGGCTCTGCGCCGAAGAGCTGGTCTTGCAAGCGGCCCACGGCGGTTTCGGAGGAGATCACCGGCGTTACGGGGTAACCGGCGCTGATTGTCAGGTCGCTCCTCGCGTAGATGTTGTTTGGCTCGCTCATCGCAACGATCAAACTGCCATTCTCTATGCGCAAGGGTACGGCCTTGTGCTGTTTGAGAACGTCCTCGCTTATGATGCCTATAACGTCCTGGTCGACAGTAGCATTCTTGAGGTCCACATATTCCAAGTTGAGCCCCATGCCAAGCGCGCGGGCGAGGTCTTCGTCACTCAGGTAACCCATTGAAACCAGAATCCTGCCTAGATACCGCGCGTCCGTTTTCTGGACCTCCAAAGCCTCCTCGAGTTGCTCGTCGCTGACCATGCCCTCGGAGACGAGGATGGAGCCAAGCTTACGTTGCGGGGAGACCCTGCCAATATCAGGAGAGTGCATCGCTCATCACCTCCACGCCGGCTTCCTTACCAATGCGCACGCGACGCACCCCTGATACAACCCACCCAGCTATCCTCACCGTCCACGCTCCGGCCACCTTCGCCGGACGGATCAACGCGGTCTCCTCTTTCGCCTTGTTAACTACGTCGCAGATTATCTTGTCTATAGCTAACGCTCCGGCGGGCAACGGCAAAGGCCCTTCTTCCTTATCTCCGAGTAGATTGCGTTGATTATAACCCCGGCCTTCGCCGCGAGATCATTGGCTTTCTCCAAACACCACTTGAAGGTCTCTCTGCTTCGGTAGCGAACTCCGAGACCTTCGCGCAAGGCTCCTCCAACGCCGAGGATCAGCACCCGCTGACCCGCGAGAACGACACCCGTTTCCTCGCAAGCCTCTACGAAACCGTCCCCATCCGTGTCACTGACACGAAGCCTATTCTCACCGATAGCCAACGTGCTCACGACGCCCGCGAGGCTGGCTATTTTATCCAGATCGCCCCCCAAGGCGAGCATGACCTGTTTATGGCGCCCCGCGACCTCGAAACCGGCGGACCCGAGGACCACTAGCGTCTTGGCGGCTTTATCGACTAGCTTCGGGAGATCGTTCATTGGCGTGTACACCCACCCCTGGCCCGCACGGATGAGCTTCCCGCCGGTGGCTAAACGTGGCACTGTATGTTCGGGAGCTGCGATTGTGTCCTATAGGATGTGTGATAACGGCAGGCAAATACTTCGTCCTTCGACCTTTGATCTCCGGTACAGAAAGCTCTGGTGGCTCCTGCAACTGTTATCGGCACAACGGCGCGAAACCTTTAGCGCTGGCAGGTCGTTATCGCGATGTACGGTATTAGCATCTGGCTTTTTTACTCTACGTGGCGCTAGCGTTCAGCGTTCTTCCTCGGCCTCGTCCTTGGCTTCGAGAAACTCGTTATAGTCGTTGGTGAAGAAGTGCTCTTCGCCCCCAGCCTGGAGCACGTAGTAGAGGTAGTCTGTCTCGGCGGGCCGGAGGGCGGCCTCGATAGACTCACGGCTCGGGCTGGCGATCGGGCCTGGCGGCAGGCCGATGTTGGTGTACGTGTTATAGGGCGAATCTATTTCGAGGTCGCTGAGCTTGAGGTTCTCCTTGGGCTCGTCGAGGACGTAGAGTATCGAGGCGTCTACCTGCAAAGGCATGCCGGACTGGATGCGATTGTAAATCACACTGGCAATTATCGGGCGCTCCTCTTGATTGGCGGACTCCTTCTCGATGAGGGACGCCATGGTTATGATCTCATACTCGGTAAGCTCGACGCCTCCCCTTGGTTCCGCGAAGTCAAGGTCTTCGGTCTCGATGACATACTGCCTGAGGAACCTGTCCACGATCTGCCGGGCATCGGTGTCTCTCTCGAACTCGTACTGCTTGGGGAAGAGAAACCCTTCGGTAGTCCGGATCGTCGAATCGTCGAGAAAGTCGTGTCCGTAGTCGGTCCTTTCGGCAGCAGCCTGGAACTCCCCGGCGGAGATACCGCTCTGTTCCTCGACCACGCCGGCGGTCTGCTCCAGGGTAAGGCCCTCCGGAACGGTGATCGTCAGGGCAGGGATTGTCTCACCTCGCGATAGGACCCCGAGGATTTCATCTCCGCTCTCACCTGGCGTGAACTCGTACTCACCGGCCTTTATCTCGGTCTCCTGCTCCTGAAGCCGCGCCTCTAGCTGAAATAGCACGGAACTCCTTACAACGCCAGCCTCCTGCAGCTTATAGGCGACGTTGGAGAGCGCATCCCCCTTCTCCACCACGATGGTCACGGCTCCTCCGCCGGGTGCGGTACTCGCGAGCAAGTAGAAGCCGCCTACAGAGGCAAGGATCAACAGCACCACCAGTACCAGGCGCCTGGCCAGGAACCCGCGCTTGCGACGCCGCTTCTTCCGCTTTGAGCGGGGCGTCCTTTTTACGGGCGGGTCGGCGAGCCGCATGGCTTCGAGGCGGGCGTCGATCTCCTTTTGCTCGTGCTTACGGCGAGCCCTGTCGCGTCGCCTCAAGTTTCCCCCTCTGGTCCAGATACTCCTGCAGCATGACGGCTGCCGCCAGGTGGTCTACCCGCTCTCTGCGCGCTCTACCCTTGCGCCGGTCCGCCCGGCCTCCGGGACGCCTCCCCGCTGTCGTGCTCCGCGAAGAGCGCGCAACGCGAGTCGTCAAACGCTCGTCCCATTCCACAAAGCGTACCGTAGGGAACGCTCTTTTGAGGACAATTAGTGTATCTAATACTCGCTCCGCCTGAAAACCTGCCTCGCCGCCGAGGGTCCTCGGTATGCCCACGACGACTTCCGCTATGCCCTCTTCGACCAGCAGCTTGCGCAGGTACTCCACCAGCGAGTCCGCGGCAATCACCTCCAAGGGCCGGGCTAGAGTGCCGCCGGGGTCGGATACCGCCACACCGCTGTAGGCTTCACCAACGTCGAGCGCGGCGACTCGCCCGGAGTTTATATCCGTCTCCAGTTTTACGCCTTTGAAGGATCGGCGAGCCTCTGGCCAAGAATGTCGCGAGCTTTGGAGAGGGCTTCGGGGATGGCGGCGACTTCACTGCCGCCGCCCTGTCCCATCGTGGGGCTGCCGCCGCCCCGCCCGCCGAGCACGGCCGAGGCTTCACGCACGATCTCACCCGCCCCGATCCTGCGCGAGACCTCGGGATGCAGGTTCGCGATAAGAATGGCCTTACCTTCCACGTCGGCGGCGAGGACGACCGCCGCCGGACCTCCGAGTCGGTTCTTTACATCGTCCGAGACCTGGCGCAGCCCACTCGCGTCCGCCGCTGCTACCTGCCCGGTAACGACCGCGGCGCCGTCCATCAACTCGGCGCTCTCGACAAGTGCCCCGACATCTTCGAGGCCCTTCTTCAGGGCCTGCTCCCTGGAGGCCTCCCGTGCCTCCCGCGCCTCTTCTTGAAGCCCACTGATCGCTCCGGATAGCTCTTCGATTCGCACACGCAACGAACCCGCAACTTGCTCGGCCTTCTCGGTTGCGCGGATGAGGTAGTAGAGTGCCTCGCGGCCGGTGAGTACCTCGATGCGATACAGATCAGCGCCGTGCTTTCTGTTAGAGATGATCTTGAACGCACCAACTTCGGCCGTGCCCCGGACGTGAGTGCCAGCGCACAACTCGCGCGAGAACCCGTCTATCTCGACGACACGCACCAGGCCACCATACTTCTCGCCAAACAGCATCATCGCACCGAGGTTGCGGGCCTCTTCCAGCGTGGTCGTGTAGTAACGAACGGGCTGGTTTTCGGTGATTTTGAGCAAGCATTGCTCCTGGATATGTCTGAGGCCAGCCTCTTCGACCTTGCCGGTGTAACGGTAGTCGAAGCGAAGCCTGTCCGGCCCTACGTAACTCCCCGCCTGCACTACGTCCTTACCCAGTACCGCTCGTAATGCCCAGTGCAGTATGTGTGTGGCGGTATGGTTGGCTTCGATCTGCTGGCGGCGCACCCGGTTTATGGAGGCGGTTACGGCTTCACCCTCCTCGATCTTGCCCCACTGCGGCCTGGCGCGGAGAACCTGATAATTACCAGCGGGGACGACATCCACAACTTCGAGCTGTCCGTTTTCAGAAGAGATCCAACCCTCGTCCGCTACCTGCCCGCCACCGGTAGCATAGAAGGGGTTCTCCGCAAGTACCACATGCAAATCTTTATCACCGGCCCCGCCTCCAGCTTCACCATCGGTCCCACCTGGCGCCTCCGCGACGGCGAGTACCTTGGTCTCGATCTGCTCTCGCTCGTACCCGACAAAGCGGCTCTTTATCTCCCTGTCACGAAACGCCGCCACTAGCCTCTCGTGACCCTGGAGCGCATCTCTGCCCCGCTCGCGCTGGTCCTCCATCGCCCTCTCGAAGCCCGCCTCATCCAGACTGATGCCTCTCTGGGCGAGCACCTCCCGGGTAACCTCGACCGGGAACCCATACGTATCGTGCAGCGTAAAAGCCACCTCACCTGGGAAGTTGCCGCCAGCCAGACGCTCTATCTCAGCCTCCAGAACCTGCATCCCGGCGTCGTAGACCTCGATAAAACGCTCCGCCTCGGCTACCACGACCCGCCGGATGTCCCCCCGTGCCTCCTCCAATTCCGAATAGACGCTCCCCATATGGTCAACCACGACCTCCGCGAGCCCCGCTACCCCATCAGCTCCGATCCCCAGCCGTGAATACGCCTGTAACGTCGCTCGGCGTATTATGCGTCTGAGGACGTACTCGCGGCGCTGGTTGCCAGGCCGCACACCGTCGGCTATGAGGAACGCCATGGAGCGCGCGTGATCCGCGAGGACGTAAAGCGCCCGGTCTGTACCGGGTGAGGAACCCAGGGTGACGTTGCTCATCTCTCTGATTCGCTCGAAGACCGGTTTGTAGAGGTCGGTCTCATAGACGGAGCGGACGTTCTGCACCACGGCTACAGTGCGTTCGAGGCCCATGCCGGTGTCGATACCTGGTTTGGCCAGGGGAGTCAGGGAGCCATTCTTGTGTTGCTCGTACTGGTTGAAGACGAGGTTCCAGATCTCGATGAAGCGCGGGTCTCCTTCATCGCCGCCCGGGCCGTATTTGGGGTCGGCGGAGGGATCTCCTTTGGAGAGGTCCTCGCCGTAGTCGTAGTAAACCTCCGAGCATGGGCCGCAGGGGCCGCTGTCGCCGGGCGGACCCCACCAGTTCTCGCTCTTGGAGAGGCCGAAGATGCGGTGTTCGGGGACGCCGACGCGCATCCAATGTTCTTTCGCTTCGAGATCCTCGGGCGCGTTCTCGTCGCCTTCGAAGATCGTGATCCAGAGCCGCTCCGGAGGGAGCCCCAACTCCTGCGTCAAGAACTCCCAGGCCCACTCGATGGCCTCCTTCTTGAAGTAGTCGCCGAAGGAGAAGTTGCCGAGCATCTCGAAGAAGGTGAGGTGCGTGGAGTCGCCGACCTCGTCGAGGTCGACGGTACGAAAGCACTTCTGGACGCTGGTAGCGCGTGGGGCTGGCGGGCGGTCCTGGCCGGTGAAGTATGTAATGAACTGCTGCATTCCGGCCGTAGTCAGGAGCACGGTTGGGTCGTTGTGCGGCACGAGGGAGGAACTCGGGTACGGCTTGTGGCCCCTGCGGGTAAAAAAGTCTAGGAATCTGTCGCGGATCTCTTGGCTCTGCATCACGGTTTGCATGGTAGTTATTGTACTTTTCTAGGCTTTGTTTTTCAGTTCGTCAGCACGCTCGCCAGGGTACTCACCGAGGCTGCCATTGGATGAGTCCTCTTCGTCATCCAACTCTCCGAGTTGACCTCTGAGGTCTTCGATAGCGCGGCGGAGCAAGCGAGAGACGTGCATCTGGCTGACACCAATGGTCTGGGCGATCTCGGTCTGCGTCTTACCCTCGTTGAAGCGCAGCTTGAGGATCGTCTGTTGCTGACCCTTGAGATTGTCTATGGCTTTTTGCAGCAGGATCTTGTCTTCGAGACCGTCTATCGGGGAGTTCTCGTCGGCCTGCAGGTCCATGATCGTATCGCCCTCCCGGTCGTCCTGGCTGACCGGCGCGTCGAGGCTCGCGGTATTGTAGGCCCGGCCGAGGGTAAGAGCCTCGGCGACGCTCTCGATGTCGGAGTCCAGAGAGACGGCGAGTTCCTGGATGGTGGGCGAGTGTCCGGTCCTGACGGTGCCGTTGCGGATCGCCTCCTTAGCGGACTGCCTTAGCTCCTGCAAGCCGCGCGGGACGCGCATCGCCCACCCCTTGTCGCGGAAGTAGCGCTTGATCTCCCCGAGAATATTAGGCGTCGCATAAGTAGAGAACTCGATATTCCGGTCCACGTCAAAGCGGTCAACAGCTTTTATGAGCCCGACCGAGGCGACCTGCACCAGATCTTCGACCGGCTCTCCCCGACCGGCGAACTTGCGCGCCAGGAACTCCACGAGCGGGAGTTGCTCCTGGATAGCCTGTTCGCGCGCCTTCTGGTCGCCGTGCTTGTGATAGCGGATGAGGAGACGTCTAGTGCGTGCCTTGTCAGGCCTTCGATAACGACGGCTCACGACACCATCTCTACCACGGTGCGCCACCGGGAAGCGCTCTCCGCTGATGCAACGCCCTCAGCCATGTCTCCGAACGGCTCCTCCACTTCGGCTACGAGGCCATCCTCCGTGAGGGAGAAGCGGTAACAAGTCGGACCCTGGACAGAATGACGCTCCTCTAGAAGGTTCACGGCCTCGTCGAGCCCCGCAACCCCTATCCTGGCTCGGGCCGCCAACCCGGCGACTACCAACCCGATACAAGAGGTCAAAGTCCTATCCGGCGGGAGCGTCAGATACGTATAATCGGTAGCAGCAGCGTCGGCAAATTCCAAACTGGGCTCCTCCTTTCCCTTCAGTAGTCGCCTAAACGTCTTTTGTCGGAGGACTCAGGGGGAACTCCCCGGTCGTCCCGGTCGCAGGAGCCTCGGGCAGAGCCTCGGGAACCGTTTCCGTCAGGGCATCCTGTCCTCCCGCGGGCACCTCCAGGCTTCTACGCCCGGTGTGGCCCCCGCCGTGAGACTCGAGCTCTCGCAGGATCTCCGCCCTTCGCCTTGCCGAGGCCTCCCGTCCCGCGTTTCTTGCCGCCTCGAACCGGCGCCGCACTGTCACCGGCAGGTCACGCGCCGTCCTGGGCAACCCCTTGCGTAGCTCCTCGTTCGTCGCGTACAGGGCGCCCGCCACCCCGATCACGGCTCCGGCGACCAGCTTTCCCCAGCCAGGCACGCCCTATGCACCTTCTTTCGGCGGGATCGATGGCTCCGAAACCGTCGTTCGCTCTTCCACGATCCGTGTTCCTTCCCGTTTCTTTACCTGGTTCTCCGCGCCGCCGAAAAAGGCGCTTATGCCCTTTGAGAGGCCGGCGGTTGCGGAGGAGACCTTTATTACCCCGCCACGCACGCCACGTGTAATCACGGCCGTCGTCTGATCCAGTTCGCCGGTTATGTCGGCCACGTCGCCAACGGCCTCGTCGAGCTGGGAGAGTTGGCTGTTGATGTTATCAACGGTTACATGTGTCTTGCCGAGTAGCGGCACGACCTGATCCGAGACCTCCTTTATAGTCTTTTCGGTAGCGGAAAAGATGCTGGCGAGCCTGAGGAACATCCAGGCCAAAACCAGGAACGCCACGGCCAGCGCCACGAAGAGCGCCCCCCTGGCCAGTTCCACGAATACCTCCAACAAACCTTACCGCACCTCCTAAAGTCTCCCGTCCTGTAACGGAGCCTGGATTATACATTCACACAGCGGCCGTCCACACGGAAGCCAGAGATCGGATGGCCTAACAACACAACGCGCGTTCCGGGCTCCGTTCCAGCTAAACGCCCCGGCTCACCACCCCACCGCCAACGACCCGGTCTCCCTTATAAAACACCGCCGACTGGCCGGGCGCGACGCCCAACACCGGCTCGGAGAGCCGTGCGATCCACTCGCCTCCGCCCGCGTCCTCTACCTCGCAGTATACGGGACCACTGTTATAGCGCACCTGCACCGAATCAGCCTCATGTGGATCGAGGAACCAGTTGAGGCCGCCGACTCGTACCTCAAGCACCTCCAGGTCCTTCTTCATACCCACTACGACTTGCCTTCGGGCAGGTCGCACCTCAGTCACGTAAAGAGGCGTCGGGGCGGAAACACCAATGCCGCGCCGCTGGCCGACCGTAAAGTCCACCACTCCAGCGTGCCGTCCGAGAGCGCGGCCTTGCGTGTCCACGATCTCACCGGGCTCCGCAGCGACTTTTTTGCGGACGAAGCCCCGGTAGTCACCATCCGGGATAAAGCAGATATCCTGGCTCTCCGGCGTATATGCGACGGCGAGGCCCCTCTCCCCGGCGATGCGGCGCACCTCCTCCTTACGGTACTCGCCAAGCGGGAAGATCGTCCGCGAGAGCAACTCCTTCGGCACCGGCCACAGTACATAAGTCTGATCTTTGCTCGCGTCCACAGGCCGTGCCATCGTGACCCCGGTCCCGTCGGGCTCCTTGACGACGCGAGCATAGTGACCCGTCGCCACGTGCTCTATACCGAGCCTGTCAGCGAGGAAGGCGGCGGCGTGGAACTTGACGTGGGCGTTGCACGACACGCATGGGTTCGGCGTCGTACCGGCCGCGTAAGACCCAACAAAGTCACGCATGACGCGCTTGTCGAAGAGATCCTTGAGGTTCAGCGTAAAGTGCGGCAGGCCCATCCTGTGCGCCGTGTCCCGGGCAAATAGCACGGTATCCGGCGAGCAGCACGAGCGGCTCCCCCGCTCACCATCATGCAGCCGGAAGGTAACACATACGGTCTCGTAGCCGGCCTCTTTCAACAACAGGGCAGTAACGGCCGAATCAACCCCACCGCTTGTTGCTACCACGACGCTCTTACCCATCGTTATCGGCTCCCCGCGCGTAATCATCTACGAGCATCGTCCCCGCTTTCTTGTTCCAGTGGTCTTCGAAGGCCTTATGCAAGGCGTCGAGGACGAGCGTAAGCGCGTGCTCCTTGCCCTCCGGGAGTGGCCCGCCCAGGGCATCTACAAGGTCATCGCGCGAGACTCGCGCCGCCTCCAGCAAGTGTCTGTCACGCGCCAACTCCGAGAGCGCAGACCCCGCGGCGATACACGCCACGCAGCCGTATACCTTGTACCGGACCTCCAAGAGGCGATTCTCTTCTATTGCCACCGCGAAGCGCGCAACATCGCCACACGCATTATCCCCGGACTCCCCAAGGCCGCTCGGCGCCTCCAACTCCCCGACGTTGCGGGGCCGGACGAGGTGCTCTATTACCTGTGGGTTGTAGCGCTCAGCCATCAGCTTTCAGCCAGTGTAAAGGTCGAGACTTCGCGCAGTTGCGTGACGGCGGTGGTAAAGGCATGCAGGAATCCTTCCACCTCTTCTTCCGAAGTATCCTTGCCGACACTTATTCTGACGGCGGAGAAAGCTTCATTCTCGGTTCGTCCCATCGCGAGGAGAACCGGGGAGGCCTTGTGGCCAATGGTGCTGGACGCGCAAGCCGAGCCGCTACCGACGGCGTATCCCAGAGCGTCCAGATACAGGACGAGGCTTTCGGCCTCGATACCCTCGACGCTCAGATGCACGTTGTTGGAGAGCCGCTCTTGGGGGTGGCCGTTGAGACGTACTCCTGGGAGGCTCGTGGCGCCGGAGATCACAGCGTCCCGCAATGCCTCTTCGTGTCGCCTCCGCTCCTCCAGGTCATCGTGAGCAAGGCGGACAGCAGCCCCGAAGCCAGCGATCCCGGCGACGTTCTCGGTGCCGCTCCTTAGTCCCTTCTCCTGACCACCACCGACGATAACCGGCTCAAGCTCGGCGCCCTCCCGCACGTACAGGGCGCCAACGCCCTGCGGACCGTAGAGCTTGTGAGCCGAGAGGGCAAGCGTCGAGACCGGTACGCGCGAGACGTCGATGGGGAGACGCCCGGCAGCCTGCACCGCGTCGACGTGAAACGGTATCCCCGCCTCGTGGCACAAACCGGCAAGCTCCTCGACCGGCTGCACGACACCTACCTCGTTGTTTGCCCACATTACCGCCGCCACAGCCGTGTCCGGACGCAGGGCCTCCGCGAACCCGGATAGATCAATAATTCCATCCGAGCCTACGCCGACCCTCGTCACCTCGTAGCCCGTCGCTTCCAGGTGTTCGGCTGCCTTCGTCACAGCGGGGTGCTCGACCGCGGAGATCACGACGTGCCTCTTACCGGGCTGCGCGGCGGCTAGACCCATGACCGCGAGGTTGTCCGCCTCCGTGCCGCTCGCCGTGAACAGCACCTCCCCCGGCTCGGCATTCACCAGACGCGCCACCGCAGCGCGAGCCTCTTCAACGGTCTCGCGTGCGGCGGCTCCGGGCGCGTGCAGAGAAGAAGGGTTGCCCCGGAGAGTCGCGCCACTCAAGTGTAAGAGCATGGCTTCGAGGACCCTATCGTCCAGCGGAGTGGTGGCTGCGTGGTCCAGATAAACAATATCGTTCGGCATCGTGAGTCTAGTTTAACGTACGAAGAAGCGTTCGCTAAGGCGTTTGCGGGCGCGTTTCTAGATCGAGATGGTGTCGACGACGGCGCCGCCGTTGTCGAGAAGGGCGACCTGGTCCCCGGCTCCGACCGCGAGCGCTTCGCCGCCGGAGAAGGTACCGAGGGCCTCTCTCCCGTCGGCGTCCGTGACCCCGGGCTCGCGACCGATAGAGGCCGTCTCGCCGGGGGCGACCCTCACCTGCTCGGCTATCCGAAGGACGGAGCCAGAGCTGTCTATGTCGCCGGTATCCGGGTCCTGCGGTTGGAGAGAGAAGCCCGAAAGATCCGCCTCCTCGTCGCCCTGATTGGTTACCGTGACGTACTCTATGCCGCCCCCGCTCTCGGTAAGCTCTACCCGGTCGAGGACGACGTCTATGTCGCTGGAGTTTCCCCCTCCGACGTCAAAGCGCGTCAGGTCAAAGAGCGCCTGTTCCAGCACGCCCCGGTCCACGTACCCCTGGAACAGATTCTTGATGACATACCCCTCGGCCTGCGGCGCGAGCATTGCGACGAACGGCGTGTAACCGACCTCGAGTTGGGCGGCGAGGGTACCGTACTCACCCCTCGCCAGGTCCTCGCTCGCCTCGGCCTCACCGGGCCGGCCGATATCGTAGGAAAAGAACTCGATCTGGGGATAGTCCGCTCGCAAGTCGCTCAGAGCCTGACCTACCTCTTCATCCGGTCCGATGCCCTGAGGGTACTCGATCCCGCGAGTAGAGTCCGGAGCCTCCTTCGAGAACTGCACCACAATAAGAGCCCTGCGCTGGTAGGCTGCCCTGAAGTCCGGCGGTACCGTCAACCGCTGATTGAGCTCGAACGGGGTATCTTCGAGGGTCTCAGCGTTGGTCTTCGACTCGACGGTCGCGCCACCAGGCGCATTCCCAGGAGGAGCAGCTTTCGGGTCGGCCGCTTTGTCCGGAGGCGGAGGCTCGGCTTTCTTGGCCTCTTCCCCACCACCGCCACAGCCCGCCACGAGAAGGATAACCGCCAGCGTCAGGACCGCCAGGATCGATGCGGACCTCCGAACCAGTCCCCCGAAACCGCTTCCTTCGATGGTACTCTCCCTGTCCTCGACGCCCACCGGCGGGCCTTCGGCTGATGCATTCTGGACACGCCCTACGCCTGAGACACGGCCCCATGCAACTTATCACAGCGATAAAAAGGGCGCAATCAGCCGCTCGACCCCTCGCGCGCCTCCCCGTGAGGGGCACGTCCACTGCCCGCAACGAAAAACCAGGCTCTCCTCACGCTCCATCCTCCTCGAAGGGTGGTACGAAGATGAATGCCGGTCGGCGTGATGCGTGGCTTCCTTCGCGGGTCTAACTTATACTTGCCAGGCAATCAGGACTTTGGATCAGAGTGGCGGAGGGAGAACCTTGCACCGGAGAGATGCCGGAGAGAACCCGTACAGGACGCATACGGCGGGCGAGCTGAGCGCTAAGGACGTTGGCGAGCGCGTGAGGCTGGCTGGATGGGTGAACCGGCGCCGGGACCACGGGGGACTCGTCTTTATAGACTTGAGGGACCGCTGGGGCGTAACGCAAGTCACCTTCCACCCGGAGTCGGCCGCTGTCTTCACGCAGGCTGAAGAGTTGCGGCCGGAGTGGAGCATCACAGTCGAGGGTGAGGTCGTCAAGAGGCCGGAAGGAAACGAGAACCCGGAGCTCCCGACCGGGGGGATAGAGATCGCGGCGTCGTCGATGCGTGTATTGAATATCAGCGAGACGCCGCCGTTCGAGATCGACCGGGAGAACCCGGTGGATGAGCTTCTGCGGCTGAAGTACCGTTATCTCGACCTCCGGCGCCGGCGGATGCAGGAGAACGTCGCGTTCAGACATCGCATCGTCAAGCACATGCGCGACTACCTGACGGAGCGGGACTTCCTGGAGATAGAGACGCCGCTCCTGACGGCCTCGTCCCCCGAGGGGGCACGGGACTATCTGGTACCGTCGCGGTTGTATCCGGGGCAGTTCTATGCTCTACCCCAATCGCCGCAGCAGTTCAAGCAGCTCCTGATGGTCGCCGGCTTTGAGCGATATTTCCAGATCGCACGGGCACTGCGCGACGAAGACCAGCGCGGCGACCGGCAGCCCGAGCACACCCAGCTCGACCTGGAGATGAGCTATACGACACAGGACGAAATCCTGGACCTCGTCGAAGGTCTGTTTATCGAGATCGTTGAAGGCTACACCGCGAAGAAGCTATTCCAGAAGCCCTTCCCACGTTTGAGTTACCAGGAGGCGATGGACAGGTTCGGGACGGACAAGCCGGATCTCCGCTTCGGGCTGGAGATTCAGGACGTCTCGGAGATCGCCTCGAAGAGTGAGTTCAAGGTCTTCCGGGGCGCGGTGGAGTCCGGAGGTTCCGTACGCGGTATCGCCATCGGATCGCTGAAAGACCTTTCGAGAAGAGAGATCGACGAACTAACGGGCGTGGCGGCGACCGGCGGGGCGCGGGGACTGGCGTATCTCAAGGTCACAGGCGAAGGTCTGACAGGTCCGATCGCCAAGTTCTTCTCAGAAGAGGAGGGAGAGGCTTTAAAGGGCGCGTTGGGAGCCAGAGAGAGCGACTATATGTTCTTTGTCGCGGACAAAAACGCGGTTGTCTTCGAGAGTTTGAACCGGCTCAGGCTGCACATGAGAGACCGGCTCGGGCTCGCGGATACGAACACACTCGCCATGTGTTGGATTACGGACTTTCCGCTGTTCGAGTGGAACGAGGATGAGGGGCGCGTGGAGCCGATGCACCACATGTTTACGATGCCGCGCGAGGAGGACCTTTCGCTGCTGGATACGGAGCCTTTGAAGGTTTTGGGACAGCTCTACGACCTCGTGGCCAACGGCACGGAGCTCGCGTCGGGGAGCATCCGGATACACGACCCGGAGTTGCAGCAGAAGGTCTTCTCGACCGTGAACATCCCGCCGGAGGAGGCGGAGAAGCGTTTCGGGGCGATGTTGGAGGCGTTCCGCTACGGGGCGCCGCCGCACGGAGGAATCGCGCCGGGGGTGGACCGCCTGATCATGGTCCTCCGGGACGAGCCGAACATTCGAGAGGTAATGGCTTTCCCCAAAACCCAGGGAGCCCGCGACGAGATGATGGACGCCCCTAGCCCCGTCACCCCGGAGCAACTGGGGGAGCTACACATAACGATAAAAGGTCCGACCCGAAAGAGCGGCGAGCAACCTCCAAGAGAACAACCCACCGTATAAATTCAGCGCCGTAACCCGAGGACTTCGCGCTAGCCCGGACCTCCGAGTGAAGACGAGTACACCTTGGCAAAACTGGCCTGTGTTAACATTCGGACGTTTTTGAAGGACGTACTCCTTTGATAAGACATTTGCGGAGCTCTTATGGCAGCAACGAAACATATGAACGTGAGACCGCCACAACCGTAAGGAGAGTAAGGTAGAGACACGGTTAGGGCCTGAAGAAGCGGTTATCGGGTACGGTCGCGAGAGGCGAATGGTCACGCGCCCGGCGGTCTTTGATGCCTCCCCACGTCAACCCTGGGCCGCGCTGACCTTCGACGACGGCCCAGATCCGCTGTGGACGCCTCGCATCCTCGAAGCTCTGGACCATGCCGGTGCCCGCGCGACTTTTTTCGTCATCGCCCCACTCGCCGTCGAGTACCGTGACATCGTAGTCGCCGCGCGCGAGGCGGGCCACGGGATCGAGCTCCATTGCACCGCTCACGTACGCCATACGCGTTGCTCCCGCCGCGAGGTAGAGACCGACACGCGCGAGGGCCTCGAGATGCTGCGAAGCATAGGCATAGAGCCCCGGCTGTGGCGGCCACCTTGGGGAGTTCTCGCGCCCTGGACGGAGGAGATCGCTAGAGACTTCGGCCTCCGGCTCGCCCCCTGGAGCGCCGACACGCACGACTGGCGGGGCGACCCCGCCTCCGAGATGCTGAACGGTATAGAACCGCTTCTCGGCCCCGGCTCGATAGTGCTCATGCACGACGGGCTGGGACCAGGTTCCCTGAGGAGAGGCTGCCAGGAGACCGTCGCCCTCGTGCAACCTCTCGTCGCCCTCCTGCGCTCGATGGGCTGCGAACCTGCGGCCATGTTCCGAAACGAGCGCGCGCAATGGTTACCGGCGGCCGGGATCCGGAAGGCCAAAGCGTGAGGATGGCGCGGGAAGAGACACGGGCCGCGAACGGGAAGCCGGTGCAGCAGGCGGGACGCATCCTGCCCGGCTCCGCCGCCTTCGATGCAGTGCTCGCGCAGATCTCCGAAGGCGCGGCCAGCCGCGACAACGAACCGGCCTTCCCACACCGTCCGTTCCGGGTACTCGCGGAGGCAGGCCTCCTCGCCCTGCCCGTACCCGACCTCATGGAGGCGGGTGGACGGCGGGCCTCTTTCGGGGAGGAGTGGCGGGTCTTGAGGGCCGTCGCCGGTGCCGACGGGTCAGTCGGCAGGATCTTCGATGGCCACCTGAACGGCGTCGAGCGCGTGGCCGTCCTCGCACCCGAACCTCTGCGTACCAGGGAGCTAGAGGCAGTCGCCGCCGGAGATCTATTATTAGGGGTCTGGGGGGCCGACCCTATCCCCGGCGAAGGCACGCCTGCCCGTCTCGTAGAAACCCGCAACGGCTTGGTCCTCGAAGGCGTAAAGACGTTCTGCTCGGGCTCGACCGGCCTCCACCGGGCGCTCGTTGCCGTTCGCGGGACCGACGGCGCGCCCGGACCGCCACATCTGGCGTATGCGGATCTGTCAGAGGGGGTCGAAGTAGACCGAGCGTGGTTCCAGGGGGCGGGGATGAGGTCTTCGGAGAGCCACCGGGTCGTCTTCGAGGGTGCGCCGGTACTCGCGGTGTTGGGAGAACCGGGAGAGCTAATTCGGGAGCCGTACTTCTCGCGGGACGCGATCCGCACTGCCGCTTCTTGGGCGGGGATCTCGGACCTCGCTGCAGACGCCGCGCTGGATACTCTAGCTGCCAAGTCTAACAGTAGCGAGCCGGACGACATCGTCTCCGTAGCCGCCGGCAGGATACTCACCGCGCGAGGAACCATCGACCGCTGGTTGGATCATGCTTCGCGCGAGGCCGAAGCCAATCCGGAGAACTCGCTCGCGGACTTCGCCGTGCAGTTACGCGTAGCGGTCGCCGGGGCCTGCCGGGAGATACTGGACGAAGCGTCGCGCGCGTGCGGCTCGCACCCCTTCGCGGTCGCCGGCCCGCTTGACCGCGCCCGCCGCGACCTTCAGCTCTTTCTCCTCCAACACCGCCTCGAACCCGCACTGGCCCGCGCGGGACGCCGGACTATAATTGAGCGCGATCTAGGCACGTGAGATTCTCGTGAGAGAGCGCCTAGACCGCGAATACTTCGAGAGCTTATACGAGCGGTCGCGCGACCCCTGGGACTTTGAGACCTCAGGGTACGAGCGCGAGAAATACACGCGCACCCTGGGCGTCCTCGCGCAACACCAGCGGAGCTACGGCAGGGCGCTGGAGGTGGGTTGCTCCATCGGTGTCTTCACGGCGATGCTCGCGCCTCTGTGCGAAGAAGTTTTGGCCGTGGACGTTTCGGAGAGGGCTCTCGCCGTGGCCCGTGCGAGGCTAAAAGACTCCCCGCACGTCCGGCTTGAGCCGCGCAGACTACCAGAGGAGATGCCCGGGGGACCGTTCGACCTCATCGTCGCCTCAGAGGTCCTATACTACTGGCCCCGAGACTTGATGCTCGCGGCGTTGAGGCGCTTCGAGGAGGCTCTGGCGCCCGGCGGCGTGCTCCTCGCGATTCACTGGCGCGGGGAGACGAAAACCTATCCGCTCCAGGGAGACGAGGTGCACGAGCTGCTTTCAGAGAACACGCGGCTTACGAATACCGCCAGGATCGTGGAACCAGAGTACCGCCTCGACCTCTTCGAGGCTGCATTATGAACCTGAACGAGCGTATAGTGATAGTCGGCGGTGGCCCGGGTGGCCTCTCTGCTGCCCAGGCCTATCGCGAAGCCGGTGGGCGCGGAGAAGTCATTCTGCTCAGTGCCGAGAGCTACCTACCCTACGAGCGCCCCCCTCTCACCAAGGAATTCTTGCGCGGCGAGGTCGGACGGGACGAGTTGCCCATGCAGGAAGCGGCGTGGTTCGAGGAGAACAACGTAGAGCCAAGGATCGCAACGACCGTCAACGCGCTCGACCGGGAGCGGCGCGTCCTGGAGACGGAGGACGGCGATGTCCCATATGACACCTGCGTATTGGCTACCGGCTCCGAGCCGATCCGGATACCCGTACCTGGTGGCGAGGACCCGGATATTCTGGTCATGCGCACCATCGAAAACTCGGAGCGCCTCAAGAGCCGCGTGGGTGAGGGGAGCACGGTAGTCGTCGTGGGTAGCGGCTTTATAGGCTGCGAGGCCGCGGTCTCCCTCTCGATGCGCGGAGCCCGAGTAACACTCGTCAGCCAGGAAGAGGGACCACAGAAGCAGCGCCTCGGCGAGGACGTCGCGCGGCGTATCGAGGGCTGGCTGGAGGGCTATGGCGTGGACCTGCGGCTGGGGACTAACGTCGAGGGGATAGAGCGCCGGGACGGCGGCTTCGAGGTAGCGGTTGGGGGTGGAGAGACAGTCTCCGCGGGGACTGTCTTGTTCGGTACTGGTGTCTCGCCGCGCACGCGTCTAGCCCGGGAAGCAGGGCTGGAGATCGAAGAAGGCGGCGTAGTTACCGACTCTTCGATGCGGACGAGCGCACCGGGTATCTTCGCCGTCGGCGACATCGTATACGCCATGAACGAATCCGCCGGCCGCCGGCAGAAGGTCGAGCACTGGGGCGATGCCCTCACGCACGGGCGGATCGCCGGTACCGTGCTCGCGGGTGGTGAGGCGTCCTGGGACTCGGCGCCGGGGTTCTGGTCGGTGATGGGCGAGAAGACGCTGAAATACTGGGCCTGGAGCGGGGGCTGGGACGAGGCGAGGTTCGTGGACAAAGACGGACCCGATGGCGAGGCATTCACTGTCTGGTACGGTAAAGAGGGCGTCTGCGTCGGTGTATTGGCGCACAATGTGGACGAAGATTACAACAACGGCCGCGAGCTAGTCGAGCAGAAATCTCCCCTGCCTTGAGCGCCGGACACGTTGCCCTCCCGCCGCCCCACCCGGCGCTCAAGGTCTGTGTGGTCGTCCCGGCTCGTAATGAGGAGGCGCTCATAGGTTCCTGCCTGCGGTCTCTCGCGGAACAGGAAGACATCTCCTTCGCGGAGTTCGAGGTCTTGCTGGTCCTGGACCGGTGTACGGACGCGACCGGGGAGCGGGCGCTGGAGGTAGCCACCGAGTATCCGGATCTTTGCCTATACACACTCGAAGGTCCGGGCCGGGGAGCGGGGCATGCCCGCAGGCTGGGGATGGAGGAGGCACGCGGGCGGCTGATGAGCCTGGACCGTCCAGATGGGCTTATCGCTTCGACGGATGCGGACACGGTGGTAGCCTCGAACTGGCTCTCCATGCAGCTCGAAGCGGCGGCCCGGGGCGCGAAGGCGATCGGGGGTCATATAGAGCTCCGGGATGAGGCGAACCTTCCCCGAGGCGTCTCCAGCTGGCGCGATGAGCAGGGGCGTTTGAGACAAGATGCGCTGCTCTCGCCCCCCGGCCCCAATGGCGAATCCCGCGCGCGGACGGAGCACTGGCGGTTCAGTGGCGCCTCACTCGCCCTCACGGCGGTGACATACCAGGAGATCGGAGGGCTGGAGCCTCGCGCGGCCCTGGAGGACGAACACCTGGAACGCACACTCGAAAGCCGCGGCGTCCCCATCGAACGTCCGCTCGCCGTAAAGGTCGCTACCTCCGCCCGGCTCGTCGGACGCGCGAAGAGAGGGCTCGCCCGGGACCTGGCGCTCGCATCCTGGGTCCGCAACAACACATACGACGCTTACGACTTCGACCCCGACGAGCTTCTAGAACTAAAGCTCTCCTCGGGGACCTCCGTGAGTGCCGTGATCCCAACACGGGGAAAGGGCCGCGGGACGCCCGCCCTACTCAATACTCTAGGACCGCTCGCGGAGGCCAGTATCATCGATGAGATGATCGTATTGCGTACGGAGGAGGGGAACGACTCGACCAACCTCTTCACTGAAGCGCACGTGAAGTTCTACCGCGACGCGGACCTCATGCCCGAATTCGGGCCTGTACGAGGCTACGGCGATGCGTTGTGGCGAGGGCTCTCGGCGGCCAGAGGAGAGGTCTTGTTGTTCCTCGACCCGAGCGTGACGGACCCCGGAGGGCGCCGAGCCCTGGGCCTGTTAGGCCCCCTACTCTCGCGGCAGGACTTGCGCTTCGTCAAGGGCTTCTCCACGGCGCCCACCGGCGAACCGGCCACCGGAACCAGAGACCTCGACGAGCTGTTGGCGCGGCCTCTGATCAACGTGTACCATCCCGAGCTTGCCGGCTTTACCGAACCACTCTCACCCGAGTTCGCCGCCCGGCGCGCTCTACTCTCGTCCCTCCCCTTCCCCGCCGGCTACGGTGCCGCCCTGAGCCTCCTCCTCGATGCCGCAGAGGCAGTGGGCGTTCCGGCCCTCGCTCAAACCCAACTCGATCCGCGCCCCGCAACCGCCGTCCCTCTGCCGGACCTGTCCGAGGCCGCCTACGCCATCCTCGTCGCCGCTACCGCCCGCGCCTATGGCGACGAAGACCTCGACGAGCGCGCCCCAGGACCGCTCTTCCTGCCGCTCCCGACACGCGCCGCAAGTACCACGGGCTTCACCCAGCGACGCGTCGCTATCGAGGAACGTCCGCCTCTCGGTTCCCTCTAGTAGCGGCGTTGACACCTCCGAACACATATGTAAACTGCATGGTTCGGAGGTTGTATCTGTAGTTTATTCATCCGAGTTATCCCTGGCATAGAGGCCAAGACGGAGGCAGTAGCGATGCTTAGCGCGGTAAGAACAGGCGGAGTGGTCAGGCGGATGGCGCTGGGCATGCGGGGTACCTTAAAGACCGCCCTCGCCAGCGGCCCGGACCAGGAGTCCATCTCTCTAGGCGCCGGACACGTCGGCCTTCTCGTCAGGCCGGAGGCCATGGGCGGGCTCTGGCCGCGGTCCGGGATTGGCTTGCGCCACGCTCCGCAAGACAGGAGGAATAGCTGGTGACCGTACATCCTACATCCAACCCCGTGGCCCCGACTTCACGGTGGATGGCCGCGGCACGGGCCAGGGAGAGCGAACGGCCGGATCGCCTGTTCGACGACCCGCTCGCGGCGGCGCTCGCCGGTCCCGAGGGATTCGCGTGGCTGGAGCGCATGGAAGCCGCCGCGCAGTCGAGCGGGCCGGGGCTGTACCCCGTGATCCGCACCCGCTTCTTCGACGACTTTCTGCTGAAAGCCTGTAAAGAATCCGGGATCCGCCAGGTAGTCCTCGCGGCGGCCGGCCTGGACACCCGCGCTTTTCGCCTGGAGTGGCCGTCAAATACGCAGTTATACGAACTGGACCTACCCGAGGTGTTGGATGCCAAAGACGCCGTGATCGAGGCCGCAGGAGCAAGGGCAAACTGTGAGCGGCATACCGTCAGAGTAGATCTCAAGGAGACCGACTGGCCGAAGGCGCTCCTTACCGCTGGCTACCGTCCGGAGAGTGAGTCAGTTTGGCTCATAGAAGGTCTCCTGTTTTACCTGACCTGGAACGACGTGCATGGGCTCCTGGAGAAGGTAAGCACGCTAACGGCGGTCGGCAGCTACCTCGGACTAGACGTGATGAACACGGGACTGTTCTTCTCCCCGGTGGCATGGCCAATGATGGCCGCCCTTGCCCGGCGTGGCGCAACTGGACGCTTCGGGACCAACGCTCCAGAGAAGTTGACAGCCATTCACGGCTGGGAGACGAACGTAACGCAGCCCGGCGAGGAGGGCGCGAACTTCGGTCGATGGCCCCGGCCGATGCTACCCCGGAAAATACCTGGCGTGCCGCGAAGCTTCCTGGTCACGGCGCGCCGCACGTAGAATATAGTGCGCGAGCGCGCCGAAGACCGGATCGAGACGCTGGTGGAGTCCCTCAAAGACAAACGAATTTCAGGAGGCAATGCGTGGCTGATACAGGTCTACTACAGGGTGTAGCTACGGAGACAGTACAGACTCCCCGGCTGAGAACGCACCTCTTGACCGGTGGCACCGAAGGTGGCGAGCCGGTCTTTTTCATCCACGGCAACGTCTCCTCCTCGCGCTTCTTCGAGGAGACCCTGGCAGCGCTGTCCAATGGAGCTAATTACCGGGGGATCGCTCCCGACCTCAGGGGGTTCGGTGGCTCAGAGACGAAGCCGTTGGACGCCACCCGGGGACTCGGAGACTTCTCCGACGACCTGCATGCCCTCGCGGGCGCTCTAGGACTTGAGGAACGCAAGATCCACCTGGTCGGATGGTCTGTGGGAGGCATGGTAGTCATGCGTTACGCGATGGACCACCCGGACGAGGTTGCCTCGTTGACGCTCGTAAACCCCATGTCCCCCTTCGGGTTCGGGGGGACCAGGGACGTCTCCGGCACGCCATGCTGGCCGGACTACGCCGGATCCGGGGGAGGGACGGTAAGCCCCGAGTTCGTGAGCCGCCTGAGAGAGGGCGACCGGAGCGATAAAGACCTCAACTCACCCCGCAACGTAATGAACGCCTTCTACTTCAAGCCCCCGTTCCGGGCGCCAGCGGAAAGGGAAGAGGTTCTCGTCTCCTCCATGCTCTCGACGAGGGTGGCGGAGGAGAACTACCCGGGGAGCATATCACCATCCAGGAACTGGCCGCACGTCGCGCCCGGCGCCACAGGCATGAATAATGCCATCTCGCCCCGGTATTGTGACCTTGGGGGGTTGGCGGAGATAGAACCGAAGCCTTCTGTACTCTGGATCCGGGGCGCCGATGATGCGATCGTCTCCAACACCTCACTCCTGGATCTCGGCGTCCTTGGCAGATCAGGCATATTGCCAGAGTGGCCGGGCCAGGAAACCTACCCCCCGCAGCCGATGGTCTCCCAGATTCGGGCAGTACTTGACAACTACGCCTCGCGAGGCGGGACATACCGCGAGGAAGTCTTCACCAATTGCGGTCACTCCCCGCACATCGAAAAGCCCGAAGAGTTTCGGAGGCTTCTCTTCGGCTTCCTCGACAAGCATCTCGCGTCATCCTCGGCGTGAGACGTCACGAAGGTTACCCGCGGTCTCCTGACTCGTATCTTTAGGCCTTCTCCTCGCGATACTCCTGGATATCCTGGTACAACTCGTCGGGGAAGGTCAGCTCGTTGTAGACATTGCATGCGTCCGGATCATCGGGGTCCGGGCAGATCTGGAAGTCCTGCTCCTTCTGCCACTGCAGGATCTTCTCTCGCCGCGGTGGGTTGTAGCCCTTCTCCTCGACCTGCTGCACCAGTGCCTTAGCCTCGTTCTCGTCGGTGTCACGGTCCTTGGCTAGTAGCTGTGCAAGCTCCTCGTTATCCACGAAGTAGCGCGCGACCATAGCGAAGGTCAGCCGGCCGTAGTGGCCGATGTCCTCGCCCTTCTCCAAGGCCTCCAGCATATTGTTCATCATCGGGCTCTGCTTCAGATCCTCTACGGACATAGCTTATGCTCCTCTTCAATCGCCTGAAAGAAGGATAAGGACAAACGCCAGAAAAACCACCCCTAAAGGCGCTGTCCCTTCGCCCGCCAACTCTCTTTATCCTCCATGACCTCCAAGGTCTCTCCCAAACGCCGTCTCCATAAGTGCCGGCAGCACCTCGCCCGCCCGGCCCCGCAAGAGATACTCAGCATACGGGCTTAGAGGTGTCTGGTTCGAGTTTATCTCGGCGATGACGGCCCCGTTTCGCAGCGCATCCAAAGCCAACGAAGCCGCTGGCTGCACGAGGCCGGACGTACCAATGGAGAAAAACAGGTCGCAGTCGCGAGCCGCCTCCAGGGCTTCTTCAAACTCCCGAACCGGCAACGCCTCCCCAAACCACACTACATCCGGACGCAGGAAAGCCCCGCAGTTCGGGCAGGAAGGCGGGACGTCCGTATCGTCCTCTCGAGGCTCGACCACGACCTCCTCAACGGAGCATTTGGAGCGCGTGATGTTGCCATGTAGCTCCGTAACGTTCTGGCTCCCCGCCCGCCGGTGCAGGCCGTCGACGTTCTGGGTTATGAGGACGACGCCGGGGACTCGGTTCTCCAGCACGGCTAGCGCCCGGTGACCAGGGTTCGGGACGGCCTGTTCTACAAGCTCGCGGCGCCACGCGTACCACTCCCAGACCAGGCGCGGATCCCGGGCGAATGCCTCCGGGGTGGCCAGTTCCTGGGGTTCGTACCGAGCCCAGAGGCCCGTCTGAGCGTCCCGGAAAGTCGGGACGCCACTCTCGGCGGAGATGCCCGAGCCGGTGAGGACGGCGATACCGCGCGCGTTTTGCAGCGTGGTAACGAGGCTCTCAGGGATGCCAACAGGCGCGTCTACCACTCACCTCCGGTCAGACCCCCAGAGCCTTTATCAGCTCCCAGGGTCCCTCCACGATCGAGACAGCACGCTGCTCGCCAGTAGTCATGTCGCGCACGGAGCAGACCCCGTCCGCCAACTCTTCGTCCCCGATGACGACCGCATACCGGGCGCCGCCCCGGTCGGCCTGCTTGAACTGTCCTTTGGCGCTGCGGTCGGCGTAATCCAGGTCGCAGGAGAGCCCCGAAGAGCGCAGGACGCTCGCCAGACTAAACGCTGGCAGTCGCGCCTCGGGGGCGAGGGTGATAAAGAAAACGTCCAGCTTCGGTACCTCGTCCGGCGCGTTCGCGGCGAGCAGGATACGTTCGACGCCGCTGCCGAACCCGATCCCCGGCATCTCCGGTCCGCCGAGCTCCTGGACCAGCCCGTTGTAACGTCCCCCACCCCCCACTGTATCCTGCGCCCCAAGCGCCGTACTCTTCGCCTCGAAGACCGTCAAAGTGTAATAGTCCAGCCCCCGTACGAGCCGCTCGTCTATCGCATACGGTACGCCAACCACCGCCAACCCCTCCTTCACGGCCTCGAAATATCCCTTCGCCTCCTCACTGAGAAAGTCCCCGATCCTCGGCGCTTCGGCGAGCAGCGCCTGAGTGTTCGCGTTCTTGGAGTCAAAGGTGCGCAGGGGGTTGGTCTCGATGCGGGAGACGGAGTCCGGGTCTAGCTCGGACTCGTGCTTTTTGAGGTAACCCCGTAACTCCGGGACGAAACGACGCCTGGTTTCGAGGTCACCCAGGTTGTTCAGGTAGACGATCTCGTCCCTTACGCCGAGGGCCTGGTGAATGTTGTAGAGGAGCGAGATGACCTCGACGTCGACAAGCGGGTCGGCGGAACCTATTACCTCCGCCCCGATCTGGACGTGCTGCCGGTACCGTCCCTTCTGCTGGCGCTCGTGGCGGAACATCGGCCCGAAGTACCACATCTTCACCGGCTGCGCGAGCTTGTACAGCCCATGCTCCACGTAAGAGCGCACGACGCCGGCGGTCCCTTCCGGCCGCAGGCTTAGCTCCCGACCGCCCTTGTCGTGGAAGACGAACATCTCCTTGCGCACGATGTCCGACGCTTCACCGACGCTGCGGATAAAGAGCCGCGCCTCCTCGAAGACGGGGAGCCGCACCTCCGTATAATTGTAGCGGCGGAAGAAGTCACGGGCGACGCTCTCCGCCCACGCCCACAGCTCCGGTCTCTCGTGCGGCTCCTGGCCCTGGCCCCCGCCCGGATAGACGTCGTAAGTGCCCTTCGGTCCCCTGTAGCTCACACAACTCCCAGGGGCAGGTACGGGTTCGTCTCCAGCTCTTCGAGAGCGTTCAGGACCTGACCGTGTCCCGCGAAGAGACGCGTCGTGTGGTCCCACAGCGGCATCACCTTCCTCAAAGACACTTCGATCTCCTCCCACGACGCCCCGGAGAGGTCCGTTCGGCCCACGCTCCCGGAGAGTATGAGATCCCCCACGATCTGGTCTTTACCAACTACGAACGTTACTGATCCCGGCGAGTGCCCCGGTGTATGTAGGACATGCAGGGTCTCCCCGGCCATCACGAGATCCTCCCCATCACCCAGCGGCTCGTAGTCCACGATGCCGGCCCCTTCCGCATCCGCCGGGTGGGCGTAGACGGGGGCGTTCGTCTCGACCCGGATGGCGTCCAGCGCTCCGACGTGGTCGGCGTGTCCGTGTGTGATCAAGATGGCAGCGACAGGACGGGTGGTTTCGGCGAGAATCTTCTCCGGCTCGGCTCCGGCGTCCACGATCAGGTCTCCCCCCGGAGCGTGAACCACGTAGGCGTTTACCTCGAAACCGCCCATGTCCAGGCGGACCTGCTCTATCTCGGACATCGGCGCCTCCTGATCTAGTAACTCTAGTGGTTGAGCGGTGTTCCGTCGCGGGAGACCCGTCGGACATCATAAACGTCGGGGATAGAGCGGATCTTACGCCGGATCTCCTCCACATGCCCCAGGCTCGCCGCCTTGAACGCAAACCTGCTCAAAGCCGTCCGGTCCTCTATGGTATCCACCCGTGCCGACAGGATGCTCACCCCCGCATCAGAGATAGTCGAAGTTACGTCTTTCAACAGATGCATTCGGTCCAACGCCTCGACGAGTATCTCCACCGTAAAGAGTCTCCCCTTGCCCTGCGCCCAATCGACCTCCACAAAACGCTCCGGATCCCGCGCACTCAACGCCCGTGCATTGGTACAACCCGCCGAGTGAACTACCACGCCGCGTCCCAAGGAGACGTAGCCAACGATATCATCGCCCGGCATCGGGCTACAGCACCGTGCCAGACGGGTGAGGATCCCGCTCGACCCGACGACCCGCACCCCGGTCTCCTCACCCGTCCCATCGTCGCCGGTATTGCCGGGCAATGGCAGCGGCACCAGCGCCGGGGTGCGCGACGCGCCGATCCCACCAGTATCCGCATCCTCTTCGTCTTTGGGCCGGACCTTCTCTACAACCCTGTGCGCCACGTTATCGGCCGAGATGGCACCGAGGCCAACCGCCGCGAGCATGTCCTCCACCGTCGGGTAATTGGTGCTCTTCACAACCTCTTCCCAGACGTCGGCCGGGACCTTGTCTCTGTCCACCCGCTGCTTTTTCAGGAGTGCCCCGACCTTCTCGCGCCCGAGACTCAGGTTGTCCTCCCAATCGACCTTGTTGAAGAACTGCCGGATCTTGTTGCGGGCGCGTCCGCTCTGAACCACGGCTAGCCAGTCCCGGCTCGGCTTCGCGGCCTTGCCGGTGATGATCTCCACCCGGTCCCCGGAGAGTAGCTCGGAGTCGAGCGGCACGATCCTATCGTTGACCCTCGCCCCCACGGTGCGATGCCCCACCTCCGTATGCACGTGGTAAGCGAAATCAATCGGTGTCGCCCCCGCCGGCAAGCTCATCACGTCGCCCTTGGGCGTAAACACGTAGACTTCATCCGCAACCAACTCGCCCTTCAGAGACTCCATGAAATCAGCGGCGTCGGTAGTCTCCTTTTGCCACTCCATCATGCTCTTCAACCACGTCAGCCGGTCTACCTGGCTATCCTTGAGGCCGTGCTTGTACATCCAGTGCGCCGCGATACCATACTCGGCGATAGTGTCCATCTCGCGCGTCCGGATCTGTATCTCCAGCAACTTCCCCTCGTTGGACATGACCGTCGTATGCAAAGACTGGTACATGTTGAACTTGGGCATCGCGATGTAGTCCTTGAAACGTCCCGGTATAGGTTTCCACGCGGAGTGAACCACGCCGATAGTCCCGTAACAGTCCCGGACGTTGTCCACTACGATACGCAAGCCGGCGAGGTCGTAGATCTCGTTGAACTCCTTGTTGCGTCGCACCATCTTGTTGTATATGGAGTAGAAGTGCTTGACCCGCCCCTTGACCTCGGCCTCTACTCCGGCCTCCTTGAGATGCCCCTTCAACTCCTCGGCCGTAGCGTTGATAAACGCCTCTCGATCCGCTCTTCTGGCGGCCACGAGCCGCTTTATCTCCTCATAGCGCCTCGGGTGCAGCGTAGCGAAGGCCAGGTCCTCCAGCTCCCACTTCACGGAGTAGATACCGAGCCGGTGGGCCAGCGGAGCGTAAATCTCTAACGTCTCCGTAGCCTTCTTGAGCTGGTTATCACGCTTGAGATAGGCGAGTGTACGCATATTGTGCAGCCGGTCCGCCAGCTTGATGATGATCACACGCACGTCCCGGCTCATCGCCACGATCATCTTCCGCAGCGACTCCGCCTGCGCCTCCTCCAAATTCCCCGAAGGCAGCCGCTTGAGCTTCGTCACCCCGTCCACGATGTCCACTAGCTCCTCGCCGAACTTCTTCCCAAGCTCCGCCTTGGTGATCTCTGTATCCTCCAGGACATCATGCAAGATCGCCGCGGCGATGGTAGTCGAATCGAGGTGCAGGTCCGCGAGAATATCCGCGGTCGCAAGCGGATGGTAGACAAAGGGCTCCCCACTCTTACGAACCTGTCCCTTGTGGGCGGCGTGGGCCGTCGCGTAGGCCCCGGCTATGAGCTCCTCGTCCGCCTCGGGATCATAAGCGGTGACCTTGCGCAGCAGGGAGGTAATCGTCACCTCCGGGACGGGTACGGCTCTTGGATAAGCTTCTTCGCGGATCATCTCCATAGAGAGATTTTAACATTCCGGAGACCTGTAACCCTGGCGCAAAGGGACATGGAGCTTGCTGCCTCCCTTGCGGCATGGTCTCGAATCAGAATAGTTTAGTCACCCGGGGTTCTAGTTCTGTCAGTCGAGAAGCTGCTTATAGCCTGCGAGACCGGAAGATGACCACTAGCAGTATCGTCGCCATAACGAGCGCGAGGGTAAAGCCGGTGAAGGCAATGACGGGGACACCGAGGTAGGGTACTTCGGGGCCACCAGTGGCGAAGGCGCCGAGGAGTGAGGAGCCTATGAGGAGAGCGCCGGTTACGACGGCGAAGACGAGCCGGTTGGCGAGCACATCCATCTCTCCGCCTAGCTCGTCGAGGCCATCGTGGTTGAATTTGATCTCTAGCTCACCATCCTCCAACTCGGTGAGAAGTTGCCGGATCTGCTCGGGATAGTCCTCCACGTACCGGGCGTACTCCAAAGCGCGTTCCTGCGATCTCTCTAGAAGAAATCCGGGCTCGTAGCGCTCTCGCAGGAGGCGGCTGGCGTAGGGGCGAGCCACCTCATAAACGTTGATGGTCGGGTCGATGGTGCGGGAGAGGGCCTCGGCGGTCACGAGGGCTTTGGTGAGGAGCGGGAAGACCGGTGGCATCGAGAGCCTGTATCTCCTGACCAGCGAGATCAGCTCTCCGAGCGCCTCCCCGAGCGTGACCTCCCCAACCGAGAGCCCCGAATACTTGTACAGAAACTCGCGAAGCTCCTGCACTAGCGCGCCTCTTACCTCCGGCGCATACCGCACTCCCAAAGCCTCCAGCCCTCGCAACGTCGCCGCCGCGTCTCGAGCTATCACGGCGATGAACAGGCGGCTCAGCGCCTCTATGTCGCCGCGGCTCATAAAGCCGACCATGCCGAAGTCGAGTAGAGCCAACTCTCCTTGCGGCGTGAGGATGAGGTTGCCGGGATGCGGGTCGCCGTGGAAGAAACCGTCCTCGAAGGCCATCTTGAAGATCGCCCCGGCCCCCATCGTCGCAACGTGCCGGCGCTCCGCCGGGGGCAGAAGCAGGGGGCGAATGTCATGGAATCGCGTGCCCTCGATGAACTCCATCGTGAAGACCTTTTTTGTAGAGAGGTCGGCATGGATGCCGGGTATCTTTACTAGGGTGCCTTTGAAGTTGGCGGCGAAGCGGCGGGCGTTCATGGCCTCCGCCTCGTAGTCTAGCTCACGACGGATCACACCTTCGAACTCCGCCACGAGCTCACGAACGTCTATGAAGATCCTGTCCTTGAACCTCGCATCCAACAACGATGCGAAGTCCCTCATGAGCGCTAGGTCCGCCTCTACCCTCCTTGGCGCATCCGGCCGCTGCACCTTGACCGCGACCTGCTCCCCACTGTGCAACCGCGCCTTGTAGACCTGTCCGATACTAGCCGATCCGAGCGGGACGGGATCGAACGCGGCGAACAACTCCTCCGTGGGGACGCCGAGCTCCCTCTGAATGACGGCCCGCGCCACATCCAAAGGTATAGGCGCCACCGTATCTTGTAGCTTCTGCAACTCTAAGAGTATCCCCTCGGGGATGATATCCGAACGGGTGGAGAGTAGCTGTCCGAACTTGACAAAAGTCGGCCCGAGGTCATCGAGCGCCCGCCGCAACCTTATGCCGAAGTTGGGGGCGAGCAACTCCTCGTACCCGCGCCTCTCACGCCTCCCCCGCCGCACGTCGAAGACGAACCCGAACCCGTGACGTACGAGTACCCGCCCGATCTGGGAGAATCGCACGAGGTTCTCCCGCCGCCCACCCGAGTAGGAACCAGCCCCGTCTCCCGAGGCCCCCATCACCAGCCCGGGCCTCCCCGCTGTCCCGCCAGTCGCGACTCCGTCAGTCTGATTATCCGGCTACCTGCCCGGCGGCAGTCCCGGTGCAATATCCGGCTCGTCCCTGGGTGGCTGCGGCACAACGTCGATGCCACCGACCGGTCCACTGACCGGCGGCTCGTCCGGGTTGGTCTCGGTCACCGACGGCGTAAACGGCTCTGTTGGGTCCTCGGGGTCCGGAGTGGTCGCGGGACGGTTCTCCAGGAGGCGGACGCGGTACTCCAGTTGCTCGATGCGGAAGAGGAGGTCCTCGTAGGCCTCGCGGTTCGGTACACCGGCGCCGCGAAGGCCCTGCTGCACCGAGGCGTCCAGGAGGCTTCGGGCGCCGGTCGAGCGTTCGCGCGCCCTGGACACCACGTCCTCCACAACCGTACGGCCCTCCTCGCGCTCCATCCGGCCCTGCTCCACCAGCCGGTTCACGGCATCCTGTACCCGCTCACGGGTCACGGCCGCCGCGCCTATCTGTAGAAGGATCAAACGTTCCAGCGTGTCCAGCATAAGCCTCTCCCAACTATAGCGTGTACTGACTATATGATAACGGCCCCACGCAGTAAGCTGCTACGGTAAGTATATTAGAACCGACGAGATGGCATACTTGCCTAACACATGTAGCACAAGAGACTCATACCCAACGAGGACGAGAGGGACCAGAAGGAAAAGGACCACTACACCGGCTAGCAGGCGCGTCCAATTCGTGCCCTGTCGCTGAACAAGTCCACCCCGGTCACAACTTGAGTACTTTCTGACAGCCGCAGAGACTGGCTGCAAGAGTATTAAACTTTCAACGCGCACACTGGCTTCATTAGGAAGACCTCTTGCCGAAATTTACGCGTTAGTTGTCGGGGTTGTTGTAGCCCGGACAGTTGGCCTCGGTGGCCAGCTCGCTGTAGTCGTCGCGGACCTCTTGCTCGACCTCGGGTGTGAGCTGACTGGATATGCCATCGAGCTGAGTTTCGAGCAATACCACATCGTCACAGACCGCTTGGTCTACTGTGCCGGCGCAGCCAGCAGTGGAGAAGATCGCGGCGACCGCCAACCCCGCCGCCAGGACCTTGGTTTTCCCCGCTCGGCTGTACATTCTCGTTAAACCTTTGCTTCGGCGCTCTTACCCGAAGGTTTGGGTGTTCTGTTCGCGCGCCAGGCTTTGTAAAGGCACAGGACGGGGGCGGCCAGGAAGATGGAGCTGTAGGTGCCGGCCGCGATACCGACGAGGAGGGCGAAGGCGAAGTCGCTGAGCGTGGATTCACCGAAGAGAAGGAGTGCGGTCACCGGGATCAGGGTGCATACCGAGGTATAGATTGAACGCATAATCACCTGCCGAATAGAGTCGTTGGCGAGCTCGTTGTAACGGCGGCGGTTGTAACCCGCCTCGGGGGCGTTCTCCCGGATCCTATCGAAGATAATTATCGTGTCATACAGCGAATATCCGAGGACCGTTAGGACCGCAACCACAGTAACGAGGTTGACCTCACGCCCAACCAGCGCGTAGAAGCCTATGGTGAGGAGGATGTCGTGGAACAGCGCGACTATCGCCGCCACCGCGAAGGAGAACTGGAAGCGCACGCTAACGAACAGAACGATGATCGCCAACGCCGCTAACACGGCCTGCACCGCCTGCGTCCGGATCTGGCCGCCAAACGTCGGGCTAATGTTGGTGACGCTAACCTCGGCCCCCAAACCATCTTGGAGAGCCTGCTGCACCTCCGTACTCTGAGCCTGCGACTCGAGCACTGGCGTACGCACCTCGTAGCCATCCTGACCGAGACTCTGCACGAAGGAGGCGTCCCGCACGTCCTCCGGTAGCGCGTCCCGCACCTCCGCGGTAGTCGCCGGCTGCTGCAGACCGCTTACCGTAAACTTCGAACCGCCCTGAAAGTCTATGCCGAAGTTCATACCCCTAAAAACGATAAAACCAAGGCAGATCAGCAGGAAGACACCCGAGACGGCGAACCAGATCCGCCACTTCCCGACAAAGTCCACGTTCTTGAACGCCACTACCGCGCCCCCGCCTTGCCGGCTCTACCAGTCTTACCAGCCCTCGTGGTCCCTTCACTTTCGACGCTCTTCTTCGAGACCCCCATCATCGCCGCCGAGAGATGGAAGCCTCGGCCGGAGATGACCCCTAGAAGCGCCCGCGTCACCGCGACGGCGGTAAACATAGACAGAACTACGCCCACGGCGAGCAAGACCGCGAAGCCGCGCACGGAGCCCGAGGAGAGGGCGAAGAGTATGAAAGCAGTAATGAGCGTCGTGAGGTTGCCATCCAGGATCGCCTTGAAGCCCTTCTGGTAGCCGATCCCCACGGCCGTGCGGGGTGACTTGCCGCGCCGGACCTCTTCCTTGATGCGCTCGAAGATAACCACGTTCGCGTCGGCGGCCACGCCGATTCCCAGAACGATGCCCGCGATACCGGGCAGCGTCACCGTGATCGGGATAGCGACGATAAGTCCCCACAGAAGGAAGGCGTAGATGATTAGCGCGATATCAGCAATCAGCCCGAGCGCCCGGTAGATGACGACCAGGAACACGAGGACGAGCCCGAACCCGACGAGCGCCGCCAGGAGCCCGCTCCTCAAGGAGTCCGAGCCAAGCGTGGGGCCGATAGTGGTCACGGAGAGGACCTCCATGTTCACCGGCAAGGCGCCGGTCTGCAGGACGACCTCCAGCTCCGAAGCCTCTTCCTCCGGGAGACCTCCCGGTAGCCCCTCGTTGTTTATGACCACCTGACCACCGTATATCGCCTGTTGGACCACCGGCGCGCTGATTACATCCTCGTCGAGGACGATGGCGATCCTGCCGTTGCCCGGGGTTCCGTTCGTGAGCGCGTTGTCCACTATCTGCTGCGAGAGGTCACCGAAGCCATCAGCTCCATCGCCGGTCAGGTCCATCTGCACCTGGCGTTTGCCGGCCTGGTCGCGTACAAGGGTCGCCGATTCGAGCGCCTCGCCCGTCAGCTCGGGCTCGCCCGAGACTATGTAGCCAATGACGATGGTGCCGCTATCGTCGGGCGAGGGCGACTCCTCGAAGAGGATCTGGGTCGACTCCTCTTCGTACAACGGGTCCCCTTCGAGGTCGGTGCGCAGGTCTTCTTTGGTATCTTCGATCTCGCTCTCTGGCACTGGCTGACCGCCCGCGGAGGCGAGCACCTCGTAGAACCCGAGCTGTGCGGTACGTCCGATAACCTCTACGGCCCTATCCGCGTCGGTGATACCGGGGATATTGGCGACCACCTGGTCCTGGCCCTGAAGTTGTATCTCCGGCTCCGTAACGCCCAACTGGTCTACGCGCTGCCGGATAATGTTGGCGGCCACGTCCATCTCCTCGCGTGTAACGTCCTCGCCGTTGGTCTTGTAACCCTGGAGGTTGGCGGTAACGCCGCCTTCAAGGTCGAGGCCGAGGCTAGTAGCCTCGGAGACTGGCTGGCGCAAGAAGATCAGGTACGCCGCCACCCCAATGAGGACGACTACGAGACCTAAGATAATGAGGTTGTTGCGTTGACTAGTCATAATTTGTCTCCCGGGATAATAGCATCTATAGCGCGACGCCTGTAGCCTGCGCGCCTCCCTCCGGGTTTGTGTAGCGCGAGATCCAGCGTTGCATAAACTCCCCGTAACGCCCCTCGCCGATAGCGACTCGCGCCCGGCGACACAGCTCCCCCACGAAATGTACGTTGTGCAGCGTCACGAGCCGATGCCCGAGCATCTCGTTCTCCCGGATCAAATGCGAGAGATACGCTCGACTGTAACCGGTACACGCCTCACAAGGACACTCCGCCTCCAGCACACCAAGGTCGCGCCGGTACCGGGCGTTTTTGAGGTTGATCCTCCCATCTCTAGTAAGCGCCATCCCGTGCCTCGCGAGCCGTGTTGGTAACACACAGTCGAACATATCCACGCCAAGGGCTATGACCTGCAATATACCGACCGGGTCTCCTATCCCCATGAAGTAGCGCGGCTTACCGGCAGGCAGCCCCGGTGCGACGAGCGCAAGCATCTCCAACATCTCCTCGCGTGACTCGCCGACCGAGAGCCCCCCGACCGCGTAACCGGGAAAGCCGAGCTCTACCGTGCGCTCCAGGCTCTCCTCGCGCAGGTCCGGGTATAGCCCACCCTGCACGATCCCGAACAACGCCTGATCCTCGCGGCCGTGCGCCTCCCTGCACCGCTCCGCCCACCTGGCCGTACGCCTCAAGGACTCCGTGTGATACTCGCGGCTCGCGTTCGCGGGCGGACATTCATCCAGCACCATCGCCACGTCCGCCCCGAGGTCCTCCTGCACCCGCGTCGTAAGCTCCGGCGTAAAGAGATGCGAAGAACCATCATAAACACTGGCAAACTCGACGCCTCTCTCGGAGAGCCTGCGCTTGTGCGCGAGCGAGAAGACCTGATAGCCACCAGAGTCCGTGAGCATCGGCCCATCCCACCCCGAGAAACCATGCAGCCCACCAGCCTCCCGGATAAGATCCGCGCCGGGCCTGAGATACAGATGATAGGTGTTCCCGAGCACGACCCCCGCGCTGGCAGAGCGGAGGTCTCCGGGCGTCAGACCTTTTACCGAGCCCTTGGTCCCCACGGGCATGAAGGTCGGCGTCGGGACGTCCCCATGCGGAGTGTGCAATACACCGGCCCTGGCCTCGCCGTCACGGGCAGTCACCTCTATGGTTACCGGCGCGCCTACCGGGATCTCCCGCCGTTCAGCAACAGCATTGCATCCCCGAAGGAGTAAAAGCGGTAGCGTTCCCGGACCGCAACCTCGTACGCCTCCCTGACGAGATCCTTCCCGGCAAAACTCATAACCATCGCGAGCAGGGTCGAACGCGGGAGGTGGAAGTTAGTCAACAGCGCGTCCACCGTTTGCCAGCGGTATCCCGGATAGATAAACAGCTCCGAATCCCCCTCCCGAACCCCGGTATCCACCCAGCTCTCCAGGGTACGCGCCACCGTAGTCCCAACGGCGACCACACGCCCCGCCTCGCCTATCGCTCGCGCCGTCTCTTCGGGTACAGAGTAGCGTTCGGCGTGCATGTGATGTTCGGGGAGTGTATCCACCCTGACCGGTGAGAATGTCCCTGGTCCTACGTGGAGGGTGACGCGTAAGATGCGCGCTCCCGCTTCCGCGACCTCCCCGAGAACCTCTCCGGTAAAGTGCAACCCGGCGGTTGGGGCGGCGGCGGAGCCCTCGTTGCGGGCATAGACCGTCTGGTACTCCTTCTCGGCCTCAGGTGTCGCCTCGATGTACGGCGGGAGCGGCATGTGCCCATGCCTCTTGAGCATCCCTGCAACGTCATGCCCGGAGACGAGCCAGCGTCCCGGGTCCAGCGGTTTGAGGACTCGCAACTCTTTACCGCTTGCCGAGAGCCCCATCCCGGCCTTGAGACGTCTGCTCGGCCGCGCCATGACCTCCCAGAGACCTTCCCCGGATGCATCCCTTACGCCAACCTCTCTCAAGAACAGCAACTCGGTCTCACCCCCGTTTGGGCGCAGTGCATACAGTCTCGCCGGCAGGACCTTTGTTTCGTTTAAGACGAGAGCGTCTCCGGCTCGCAAGAATCGCGGCAGGTCGCGGAAGGTATAGTGTTCGATGGTCTGGTTTCGCGCGTCCACCACCATAAGGCGAGAGGAGTCACGGGGGGAGGCGGGCCTGTGAGCGATAAGGTCGTCGGGCAGCCGGTAGTCTAGCTCGCTGGTTAGCATCGAGGTGCTTCTCCTGCCGTTTCTAGCGGCGGAGGAACAGGTTGAGGATTACAGTGAGTACTATGGAGACGAGGATCATAAACCCTATCGGCGCGTAGACCGTGAGGTTGCCGCGCCGTAGGACGAGATCCCCCGGCAGCCGGTCGAACCCGAAACGCCCGAGCAACAAGAAGATACCGCCGAGCACCAATAGCACGACGGCCCCGCCGATGAGAAGTTTTCCTATTCCTTCCAAACTCACGCCTTTATTCTAAGCGCAGGTACGCGAAGAGCCAACGAAGCACGCAGTCTCTGTGTTGCTCGTGGAAACGTGGGCGGCTAATATTCTTCATGAGGGAAACGAGAGAGAGTAGGATCTATGCATCGAGCTTTCGCGGTTGCCACGCTGACACTGCTGCTCGCAGGCGCCACCGTCGGTGACGCGTCGGCGGTCGAAGGCTCGCAGTTCAGGGAGGCGGTACGCAGCAACGGCGGTATCATCGCCTCTGAATCGCCCGCTGCCTCCGCCGCCGGTCTGGAGGTGCTGGACGCTGGCGGCAACGCCATGGACGCGGCGGTAGCCTCGACCTTCGCTCTCGGCGTCGCCCGTCCGCAGTCTTGTGGCCTTGGCGGCGGCGGTTTCCTGGTCTACCGGGGAGCGAATGGCGAGGTGGCGGCCCTCGATTTCCGCGAAACAGCGCCTGCCGCCGTAACACCAGAAACCTTCGCCGGGCAGGGCCTGTACAAGACCTTTACGGGTCACACCACCGTCGGCGTCCCCGGTACCGTCGCGGGGATGCAGGAAGCGCTCGACAGTTATGGGACCATCGGACTCACCGACGCCATCGCCCCGGCCGAAAAGCTCGCGCGTGAAGGGTTCGAGGTGCCGAAGTCTCTCTCCGAAGAGATGGGGAACCACGTGAGTCGTCTGCGGCTCTTCCCGGAGACGGCGGAGCAGTTCCTCGTTGGGGGTGAGGAGCCATATCCCGAAGGTTCCATTCTCGTCCAGCCCCGGCTCGCGGAGACACTTGCCTTGATCTCCAAACAAGGACCAAACGCTTTCTACGAGGGCTACATCGCGGAGAGCATCGTCGAGGAGATGGAGAACGAGAGTAGCTTCGAGGGCGATGAGGGTCTGATGACCGCGGACGACCTCGCCTCTTACCGGGCGGTGTGGCGCGAGCCGCTAATTGGTGACTACCGGGGGCGAGAAGTCATCACGATGCCGCCGCCAACCTCGGGCGGTATCGCTGTCGTCGAGATGCTCAACATCCTCGAAGGCTTCGACCTGGCAAGCGAAGGCCAATCCTCGGCAGACACCCTGCACCTCCTGGCTGAAGCCCAGAGGCTCGCCTTCGCCGACCGCAACGAGTACGTCGCCGATCCCGATTTCGTGGACGTGCCTACCGAGCAGCTCACGGACAAGGACTACGCGGAGAGCAGGGGGGCGGAGATCGACCCCGAACAAGCGGCTGCTCACAAGGCTGGAGACCTGAACGAGGCCGGGCAATCTCCCGGCGAGGACGAGAATACCGAGGGCAGCACCACCCATCTCTCGGTCATCGACGCCGACGGCAATGCCGTGGCACTCACCTGCACCATCGAGCAGACCTTCGGGAGCGCCGTGGTCGCGGAGGATACGGGGATACTCCTGAACAACGAGCTAACAGACTTCACCGGCCCTGGTACGGCCAATGAGCCGGAGCCGGGCAAGCGTCCGCGGTCTTCGATCAGCCCTACCATCGTCGTCGAGAGCGGGGAACCGGCGCTCGTCGTCGGCGCGGCGGGCGGAGCCCAGATCATCATGGGCTCGCTCCTCGCCATCGTCAACACCGTAGACTTCGGCCTCGACCCCGCTCAGGCTATAGACGCCGAGCGCCTCGACGCTCAGTCAGAGACCAAGATGAACCTCGAACAGGGTCGTGTCTCACCACAGGCCCTGGCCGACCTCACCGCGCGTGGACACACCATCGAGCGCCGCGAGGGTGAGTACGCCAAGCTCCCGCGCGTTCAGGCCGCCGGCACGGACCCCGACACCGGAGAGCGCCTCGCCGCCACCGACCCGCGCAGCGGAGAACCGGCGTCGGTCGGCCAGGGCGGTGCGTCCCAAGGCGAGCGCGACAGCCTGCCAAAGACCGGAGGCCCTCCCCTGTTGTGCCTCGTGGGAACGCCGCTCTCGCGCTGGCTCGCGGTCTGCCGATAGATACGCCCGCCACACTGACTTCGCAACGTTCCGTGGGCTCCAGATCCCCATAATGCCACCGGAAGAGTAGATGGGCTTCCTAAGAGTCGAGTTCCGCGAGAAGTCCCTTCAAATCGAGGTGCTCGGTGACCATCGCCAGGCCGCCGTTTTTGTCGTAGGGCCACTCCTCTTTGGAGCGGTCCCAATATAGCTCGACGCCGTTGTCGTCCGGGTCACGGAGGTAGAGGGCCTCGGAGACGCCATGATCCGAGGCGCCGTCGAGCGGGTACTCCGCGTCCACGAGCGCTCTTAGTGCCTTCGCCAGCTCGCGGCGTTCAGGGTACAGGATGGCGAGGTGGAAGAGACCGGCGGCTTTGCGGGGAGCGGGTGGGACATTACGTCCGGCCCAGGTGTTCAGGCCGATATGGTGATGGTACCCGCCCGCGGAGAGGAAGGCGGCGTCCTCGCCGTACCGCTGGGTGACCTCGAAACCTAGCAAGTCGCGGTAGAAGCCCAAAGCGCGCTCGATGTTAGCCACTTTGAGGTGGACGTGCCCGATGCGCGTCCCCGGATGTATGCGTGCCTCGTTCATCACAGCCGCCTCCCTTTTCCGTCGCTCTTTGCGGCTCCGGTTTAGATTCTACTACTGTCTTCGAGAGCGACGATTTACGAGCACGACGCCATATAGCGTTATGGCACCACCCAGGACCGAGAGGACGGTAGGCGTCTCTTCGATCCAGATCCAGGCGATCAGATACGCCAGAACCGGGACGAGGTAGAGAAAGCTGGCCGCTACAGAGGCGTTCATCCTGGAGAAGGCGTACGCATAGGCGATGTAGCCGATGGCCGTCGGAAACACGCCGAGGTAAACCATCGTGAGCGTCGTGCCCGCCGGGGCCACAGTGGCCTGGGCTACGAGGCCCGGTAGATAGACGAGGGACAGGAGCGTGCCGGCCCATATCGCGTAGGTCGTAAAGGCCAGAGCACCGTACTTGCTCAGGTACGGCTTTTGGAAGACGAAGTAAACGCTCACGCAGACGGCTGAGAGCAGGACCATAAAGGCCCCGGGGTCGAGCGAGAAGCCCTGCCCTTCGCCGAGCGAGATCAAGGCAGCCCCCGTGAAGCTCAAGCCTAATCCGACCCAATTGCCCAACCCGAGCCTCTCACGCAAAAAGGCTGTCGCCAACAGCGCGGTGAAGACCGGGGCGGTAGCTATGAGCACCCCCGCCGCCCCAGCGGTCACCGTCAGCTCCCCGTAATTGAGCGACGCGTGATAGACGGCAAAGGCAAGGAACCCCAGGAGAAAGATCACCGGCAGGTCCCGGACCTCTGGCAATCGCATCCGCGTGGCCGACGCGTAGAGGGCGAGCGCCACGGAGGCCACACCGAGCCGGAAGAGCGCCACCTGCCCCGGCCCGTAGTCCTCGAGCCCGACCCGGATACCAGCGTATGCCGAAGCCCAGAGAAGCACCATAACCCCGAGTGCCGCGAGAACCCTCCACTCGAACCATTCCCTCACGCTCCCATTCTAGGACATCTCCAAGGCCCACCTGAGGTGTGCGCCAACAAGCCGGGGGCGGACACCAGAGATGGCAGTTTGATTACGAAAAAACCACCACTTCTTGTAGTCGCTTGTAATTGGTATGTAAGACCATACGCCTTATTGGTAGCATCATTCGAATACCGCGCGACGCTAAAGGTCTTTGCTCTTTGTACCGATAAACAAAATAGCGGACAGGAGCAGACAGCGTGACAAGATCTAAGAACAGAACTTCTAGCCAATGTTGCAGGCGTCTAACGACCGCGATTACGACCCTCGTAGCCGTTCTGCTGCTCTCGTGGGCTGCTCCAGCCTATAACGTTACCGCCACGATCTCCGAGGAGAAGACGATAGGGTCACTGTCGATGATCGAAAAGACCCTTAGCGTTTCGGAGGCAAGTGCTCACAGGGGAAGCAAAGCCCACAACAGAAAGCATCGAAGGCAAACGCCTCCCCCCAGTACGCCGCCCTCCATGATCAGCCCTAAGGCAAGCGGAAGCTGATCTGATCCCGCTATCTGGGGTAACAACCCTCCGCAGGCGGACGCGGCGGTCACTATACCCGCCGGTATAGAGGTTGTGCTCGACGAGAGCCCGCCGGGGCTGAAGAGCTTGCAGATCGACGGCACGCTCGTCTTCGAGGACAAGGACCTGGACCTCGAAGCCGACTGGATCATAGTCCACGGCAAGCTCCGGATCGGCACGGAAGAGATGCCTTTCGAGAACCGCGCCACCATCACATTGACCGGCGACGACTCAACCGAGAACGTCATGAGCATGGGGACCAAGGTGCTCGGCGTAATGGGCGGGACGCTGGACCTGCACGGAGAGTCGCGCCCGGGCTGGACCAGGCTGAACGCGACCGCCGAAAAGGGATCCAACGAACTCACCCTCGAGGACGCCTCCGGCCTGCGCGCCGGAGATGAGATAGTGCTCGCCTCGACCGACTACGACCAGTCCCAGGACGAGGATTTCACCATCACGGCCGTCTCCGGTAACACCGTCACCCTAGATCATCCGCTGGAACGTCAGCACTGGGGAGAGACGCAGACCTTCGACGGCGGCACCGTGGACGAGCGGGCTGAGGTCGCGCTGCTCTCGCGCAACGTCACCGTCGAGGGAGAGGAGGCTTCGAGCGCAAACGGCTTCGGCGGCCAGATCATGGTGATGAACGGCGGGCAGGCCCGCGTCGAGGGCGTCGAGCTCGCCCGGATGGGCCAGAAGAACGTCTTGCGGCGCTACCCCATCCACTTCCACATGCTCGGCGACGCGGGCGCAAACTCCTACCTCAAGAACTCCAGCCTGCACAATACCTTCAACCGCTGCGTGGTCGTCCACGGGACGAACCAGCTCGCCGTGCAGAACAACGTCTGCTACGACCACGTCGGCCACGGCTACTTCTTCGAGGACGGGGCGGAGATCGACAACGTGCTGACCGGTAACCTCGGCCTCAAGACTAGAAAGCCCCCTGAAGGGGAGCGGCTCCTGCCGAGCGACGCGAACCCGGCGACTTTCTGGATCACCAACCCCGATAACACCGTGCGCGGTAACGTCGCCGCCGGCTCGCAGGGCAACGGCTTCTGGCTCGCCTTCCCCGAGCACCCGACCGGGCTCTTCGCCAGCGTCAAACCCTCCGAGGCCGCCAAGATCTGGCCGCGCCGCACGCCCCTCGGCGAGTTCTCGGGCAACGCCGCCCACTCCAACGACGGCGACGGACTACACGTCGACGGCGGCCCGAAGCCCGACGGCACGACCGAATCTACCTTCTACAACCCGCGCGAGAACCCGTCCGACACGAAATCCCCCCCGGTAACCGCGGAGTTCCGGGGCTTTACCGGCTACAAGAACCGCGGCGAGGCCGTGTGGCTGCGCGGCAGAAACCACCGGCTCGTGGAGGCAACCCTCGCCGACAACGCCATCGGTGCGACCTTCGCGTCGGAGGAGAGCATACTATACGACTCGCTCGTCGTCGGCGAGACGGCGAACAAGGGTAACCCACGCTCCTGGGAGACAAAGGGCGAGGATGAGCGCGCCCTGCCACGCTACTGGGAGGCGGACTTCCCCATCCGGGGCTACGAGTTCTACGACGGCCGGGTGGGGACGGAACGTACGAGCTTCGTGAACTTCACGCCCAACGCCCAGCGGAAGGCGAGCGGGCTCGGCTACCTCCTCTCCAACGCCTTCAGCATCCACCCGAAGAACTTTGCCACGGCTTTACGCTTCGTGGACGCGAACCCGGTCTACCTGCCGGACCCCGAGAGCGGAATGGACGGCGACGCCTCCGCCGTCTTCCTCGACACCGACGGCTCGGTGACAGGCACGGCGGGCCGGATGGTGACCACGAACAACCCCTTCTTGTTGAACTCGTCCTGTGAGTCTAAGACTGATTGGAACGCCCACGTCTGCGAGGCCGACTACGCCTCCCTATGGGTCGAGACGCTGGACGGAGATCCACAAGCCATAAAGCCGCTGACGTTGAAGCGCGACGACGGAGAGACCCAGACCCTTATGGGTTGCTGCGGTGAATCGACCGAGGCGCTGTCGAGCGTCTTCACCGACCAGGACTACGAGGTTGCCTTTAACGGGAGCACGCCCTCGGAGGCACGCTTCGTGCTGTGGCGGGGCCGGGACCACTGGGTACGCTTGAGCTTCGACTACCCGGTCGCGCCCAGGGTCACCAAGTACGACTGTGACCTCGACGACACCAACGGTTGGTGCGAGGGAGCCGCCAACAGCCTCGACGAGTTGGACGATGCGACCGGATCCAGCTACTACTACGACGCTGCGACGGAGAAGCTCTACCTCAAGATCGTCTCCAACGGCTACGACTGGGAGGAGCTCCAGGTAGAGCCAGCGCCGTAAGCAGCAGGTTCTCCGATATGCCAGAGGGTTTCCGGGGTGCTATCCTGCTCTAGCAACGCCCGTAGGGATAGATAGGAGAACCTAGTGGAGACCACCGACGTTCGACACAAGAGCCGTACGATCCTCGAAGGCCGCGACCGCGCCCCGGCCCGCTCGTACCTCAAAGGTATGGGCTTCTCCGAGGAGGATCTCAATAAACCAATAGTCGGGGTGGCTCACTCCTGGATCGAGACGATGCCCTGCAACTTCAACCAGCGGCGTCTCGCCGAGCGTGTGAAGGAAGGTGTCCGGAAGGCGGGCGGCACCCCGATGGAGCTGAACACCATCGCGATAAGCGACGGCATCACCATGGGCACCGAGGGGATGAAGGCGAGCCTGGTCAGCCGCGAAGTCATAGCGGACTCTATAGAGCTGGTCGGGCGCGGGCATATGTTCGACGCCGTGGTCTCTATCGTCGGCTGCGACAAAACGCTTCCGGGGGCGGCGATGGCGCTGGTGAGGCTCGGGGTACCGGGCATCGTGGTCTACGGCGGCTCGATAGCTCCAGGACGCTTCAAGGGCCGGGACGTGACGATACAGGAGGTCTTCGAGGCGGTCGGGGCGAACGCGGCGGGCCGCATGAGCGACGAGGACTTGAAGGAGATCGAGGACAGCGCCTGCCCCGGAGCCGGAGCCTGCGGCGGCCAGTTCACCGCGAACACGATGGCGATGGTCCTGGAGTTCCTGGGCCTCTCCCCGATGGGCTCCGCGAGCCCACCCGCGAACGACCGGCGCAAGGACGAGGTCTGCGTAGAGGCGGGCGAGCTGATCATGGACCTGCTAAACAGAGGCTTGACGCCGGCTGACATCCTGACGCGCGAGGCGTTCGAGAACGCTATCGCGGCCGGAGCGGCAACCGGCGGCTCCACGAACCTCGTACTACACCTGCTCGCGCTGGCCCGCGAGGCGAACGTCCCGCTGGACATAGATGACTTCGACCGGGTAAGCGAGCGGACCCCAATAATCGCCGACCTCAAGCCCGGCGGGCGATACACCGCCGTGGACCTTGACCGGGCCGGCGGCACGCGCTTTCTGGGCCGCCGCCTCATCGAAGCGGGCCTCGTGGACGGCTCGCAGATGACCCCCACTGGCAAGACCATCGCCGAGGAGGTCGAGGGCGCGGAAGAGACCCCGGGGCAGGACGTGATCGTGCCGGTAGAGACTCCTCTCAAGGAGACCGGCGGCCTCGTTATCCTCAAGGGAAACCTCGCCCCCGAGGGGTGCGTGGTAAAGGTCGCGGGCTACACCCGGCTGCGCCACGAGGGTCCCGCGCGCGTCTTCGAGTCCGAGGAGGAGGCGATGGAGGCGGCACAGGACAACCGCATCGTCGAGGACGACGTCGTGGTGATCCGGTATGAGGGACCCAAGGGCGGACCGGGCATGCGCGAGATGCTCGGCGTGACCGCCGCCCTCGTCGGCCAGGGCCTCGGCGAATCCGTCGCCCTGCTCACCGACGGCCGCTTCTCTGGCGCAACACGCGGCTTGATGGCCGGCCACGTGGCCCCCGAAGCCGCGCATCGCGGCCCCATAGCAGCACTGAGGGAGGGCGATAGGATCACGCTGGACGTGGAGAACCGCACGCTCTCGGTGGACCTCTCCGACGAAGAGATAGAAGACCGCCTGAAGGACTGGAGAGACCCGCAACCTCGCTACGAAACCGGCGTCTTCGCTAAATACGCCGCCCTGGTCTCCTCCGCCTCCGAAGGCGCGGTAACCAGACCGGACAACAAGTAAACCTTGCATAAGGCCCGAACCGGGGAGTTGCCCCGGTTCGGGCCTGAAAAAGAAAAAGATCCGGGCCAGCATACCCTGCCGCGTATAAGCGGCCGCCGGCCCGGTCCACAACACCGAAGTGTGGTGGGTTTTTATCCGACTAGTCCATCGGACTCTTCCCTCCTACACGGGTTGCAGTGACACTCGGGATAGTACCACCTCTTGCGATCTCCTGTCTACACCTTTTAAGATATTTTTGCTCCCGGCCTCTTCCGAGGTGGGGGTTCTCCCGGTGGGGCTAGCCGCCGTTCGGCATGTGGTTGATAGGTAGGATAAACCACACGTAGATAAAGAAGGCGGTGATGGCGACGGTCACGGCTAAGGCGGCTGTCGAACCGAACAGGACGTCGGTGACCACGAACATCGTACCCACTATCGCCGGTACGAGCATTGTGAGACCCCAAATCGCCAGCCGGTTCGCGACCCGTAAACGGCGTTCTCTTTCTTGCTTGCGCCATAGCAGCCTGTGATGGGCCGAGGGCGCCAACAGCAAGCCCGCCGAAAGCGCCGTACATACCAGAACCCCGAAAAACACCGCTTGCTGTAACGGGCTCACGCTCTCAAACCGGGCCGAAAAAGGCACCGTTAGCAGAAACGCGAATAGTACCTGTACCCCCGGCAACACCACTCGCAACTCTTGCAGAAGCTCACCCAACTCTCGCGCCCGGCGCTGGTTTCCATCCTCTCCTGTGCTCCGCCCCGCTTGCTCCCCGATCTCCATGCCACTCAGCTCCCTCTGTGACATTTAACTTTCATGTAACATTCATTCTACACCTCCGGAGAGAGATCGAACAAAACGAATCAAGTCGGGACAGTCAGGCGCAGCGGCACACGAGGGCGGGGCCGGGTAATGTTACGGGTAATGTGCGCTCGCACCATGCAGCCATAGCGCGAGTAGAGATCTCTATAGGAGACTGGACGGAGGTAGCCGTGGAAACGGTAGCACCCGGTAGAAAAAGGACGACATGCCAGGTTCGATAGCAAGGCACAGCTTTCTGGCAATCCTGCTTGCGGTCATGATCGAGGAACTGGGCATTCCCTCGCCGATACCGACGGACGTGATGATCGTCTTCGCCGGGACTACAGTCGGGAGGTCCGCGGCTTATCTAGGACTGTACTTCGTGGCACTGACTTTCGCGTCAGCGCTCGGGGGGAGTGTACTGTACGCGATTGTGCGTCGCGGGGGACGTCCGTTGGTGGACCGCTATGGTCGCTATGTTCACCTGGGACCCGAGAAGCTCGCGCGGGCCGAGGCGTTGATACAGCGTGGCGGCTGGGGGAGCATCGCCATTGGCAGGATGATCCCAGGTGTACGCTACGCCACGGTAATCACCTGCGGCCTGTTGAAAGTGCCGTTTTGGCGCTACTTCACGGCGCACCTCGCCGGCTCATCAGTGTACGTGGCCGCTTTTCTGGGGCTCGGGGCGTTCTTTGGTCCGGGTATCGTGGAGCGCGTGCACCTGCCGGCGGAAGCGTTGCGTCTGATCTGGCTCCTACCGCTCGCGTTTGGGTTGCCGCTTCTGATCTTGCAGTGGGGCCGGCGCGTCCACCCCCGGATGCCCACGGGCTCGTCACGCGGGCGCATGATAAGCGCGGCGCTCCTCGGGGGGTTCGCCGGCACCATCGCGCTCACCTCCACAAACGCCGCGACTACTACCGTGGCGGATCTGCTGGGACTCTCGCACCCGCTGAACGTCGCTTACTCGCTACTCGGCTGGATGTTGCTCGGGATTCGATTGGAGGTAGGGTTCACCTTGCTGCTACTGTACGCCATCCTCCTGTCGCTGCTAATAGCCCTGCCCGCGCTCTACTACGGACTGGTGCTACCGTACCTCGCACCTCGCGGAGCGGCATCCCGTGGAGCGACCCCGCTCCGGCAGGTCCTCGGTCTCTCCCTGCTCGTCCTCGGGTTCTTCGGGGTGGTCTTTCTATCCTCACTGCTGGTGGAAGACGCCGGCTCGCTGAGAGGTTGGTGGGAGACGGGCGGCCCGATCATGCTCCTCGGAGCGGCGGTCGGCGTCGTACTCTACGCCTCGACCGCCGTCTACGGCCGCGCCCTGGCCATCACAATGGCCCCAAGCCTCCGCCGCAACGAGCCAAAATGAGGCGCCGCTATACGCCAGGAGCAGGAGCCGCATCCGGAGCGATGAGTCCCGTTCTAGCGGCGTGTTCGGCGGCCTCGGCGGTGCGGACTGTGAGCAGCATCTCCACGCCGAGGGTCCGAAGCTCGGCGGCTATGGCGTGTACAGCGGCGTCGCGCTCCTTTGTCGTCACGTCGCGGATGTAGATAGCTCTGATACGACCCGGGTGTTCGAGCACGATCTGGCGGTAAATCTCCGGGTCCTTCTCCCCGGAGTCCCCGATCAGGACGAACGGAAGCCCGGGGTAGGTGGCGAGCAGCGTCCGAATGATCCCGAGCTTGTGCCTCTCATGGTCCCGTATGGTCCTCCGGCCCCAGTCCTTCAAGAACAGCGGCCCCGCCGGTACACCATGTACATCGAGGAAGTCCTCCAGCAGATCGTAGAGGTTCCACGGGCTGCTCGATACATAGAAGATCGGGTTGAACTCCCCCCGCCCTCCGTCATAGCCCCGGCTCCAGCCATTCTGCAACGCCTGATAAAAGCCGGCCACGCCCTCGAAGGGAAGCCGTGTATGCGCATTACCCAGCAGCGTCAGCCGGGCCATCTTCAGGAGGTCCGTCGCACTCGATTGCACCACCGTATCATCGAGGTCGCTGATAACTCCAAACCTGGCGCCTTCGGGGACTAGCACGCTCCCCGCCGCCCGCACCGGTTCCTGGTCCTTCCCCCACCGGGGAGCTAGAAGTTCGATCTCCACCGGATACCATCCCGTGTCGCCCTTCAGCGGCTCCGAAAGCTCGAAGCGCAGATCGAAGAAACCCTCCGTATCGGCCGTAGCTTCCACCTCTAGCAGACTGTGAGAGGTCTTTAGAGAGCCTCGCATCAGCGCGTGCGGGATCTCGGAGCTAAGAAAGCGGCGGGACATATTACGCAGGTTACGGCGCCAGGAATCGTTCGCGGTAGCAGGCGCGAGGTCGACCGTCTCCAAAACGCGGCCCTTCAAAAACAACCGGTCCCGCGTACCATGTCCGCGATACGATAAGATCTCAACCGGCGCCCGCCGCCCCCTCCGCCGCTTCAGCCGCAACCTCAGCCAGTCGAAGCCTCTCTCGACTTCCCGCTCCACCGCCACGATCATGCCCTTCCAACCCGGCAAGCTATCCCTCCAGACAACCTCTACAGCCACTCGACAAACTCCACCTTTAATTATCCTCTAACCCTTCCCGCGGCGCCTCACGCCAATGTAGCCTCTCCTCGATAGCAGTAGCGATCCCCCGGTGAACGTTGACCTAGAGGCGCATCGACGAATCACGCGACAAACCCACCACATCAGCCAGCCGCACTGCCTGCGCCGGCTCAACCTCCTCTCCCCCACCCTCATGCCCCAGGCGATCAAGAGACTTCATCTTTTTAACGGTCTCCTGGTTAAAGGGTCTCCTGGTAAGTCTACGAAGCCTTGTGATGCTCCTCAGTTATCCTCATTACCTTTGAAGCCGACATACTCAAGGATCAGCCCTTCCGGGTCCGTCGATGCCACATCGAAACCGGCCTGTCATGCCTGCCCCCATGTCGCGGCAACCAATCACGCCGCAAGCGAGCGGAGTTGGATAGCGGTAACTAGCAACCACGAGACGAAGACCGTAACAAAGATCCGCTCCGACACCCCAAAAAGCTCGTCGCCAAGGAGCGGTATCGAGAGCAACGCACCAACGGCGACGATGGCCCAGACTAGCGTAGGCAGCGCGAACGACCTCCAGCGCGCGTCGCCGCGAAACCGCCGCGCGAAGAGGAACATCACGATCAGGATGAGCAAGAACGACGTCAACGCCACGATGCTGTGGATCACGGCCTCAGTCCCGCCCGGTCCTGTATGAAAGATACCCAGTAAGAACCACAGAACACTAGTAACGGCGAGCAGCAGCGGGGCATCCAGCGCAGCGTCGACCGACCGATACATACCAAAAGCTAGCGCGAGGCTGCCGATGGCGAAAGCGAAGAAAGCGACATCCATCAGCATCCCAAAGCGCCCGACCGCCAGCGCGCTGATCCCTTGCTTGATCGGATCGTACTCGTCGGCAGTCACAACCGGGAGGGTAACGACGGTCACCAACCAATAAACGTAGGTGATGATCGCCAGCGTCCCCGCCAAACGGAGCTGTTTCGATTTGCCCATCATCACTACGAAAAGATACCGTACAATGACGCTCCGCCCGCCCCCCTCGACCTACCGTCCATACTAATCGGTGCGGCCCCGGAGAGGTTACGAGATCGTTTTCGGTCACGTAAGCCGGAGGTTGTACAGTTACTTGGCTGTACGATCCAAGTGTATGTTGATGGTCCACTACATTGAAGCCGCGATGCATGAAGCGAGGTACGAGGTGCTGGAGGACGGGACCTGGTACGGGAAATCCCTGGGCTCCAGGGCGTCTGGTCCGACGCCGATACCCGCGAGCAAAGCCGCAAGGAACTCGAAGAAGTCTTGGAGGAATGGATCTACCTGCGGCTCTCCAAGAACCTGACGATCCTCCCTATGGGCGGTGTCGTAATCAAGGCGCCCTCCACAGCCTGATGCCACCCTTCGGCCCCGTAAGCCGGAGAGACTTGATCCGCTACCTCAGAGATCTCGGCTTCGAAGGCCCATACTCGGGAACCCGGCACGAGTTCGTGGTCAAGGAAGACTAGACTCCTAGAATCCCTAACCCCCGTAGAGGAGAGATAAGCAGAGACCTCCTGGACCGCGTACTAAAACAGGCCGGCGTGTCGAAAGAGGAGTGGCGAAACCTCTAACCATCCTCGCTCGCCGCCCGCTCCAGGTTCAACGCCAGCAAGTTCTTCAAAACCTCCTCGTCCGCCAGATCCGCCGGCCACCCGTAAGCAGCGTACACCGCTGCGTCGAGCCGGGCATGAGCGTTCGCGAGCCACGTAGGACGGGCGTTATACAGGTTCGTCAGCGTCCGCTTCTTCAGCTCCGCAGCATTCGCGTTCTCCGGGTTCAGCCAGTTGCGGCGTAGCTCGTCGAGGCGCTTCGCGGCGGCGGAGATCTCCACCCGCTGCTCCCCGGCTTCCCCAGGCTCCGGAAACGGAAACGTCTCGAAGCACGTCGTCGGCGTATAACGGGGATCGTTGCCTACGCCAAGGAACGTTCCCATCCTGAGCGCCCACAGGTCGTGCGCCCGCGATTGCAGAATGCCGAAGGAGTAGTCGTCTTCGAGGGCAAAGACCAAGGTTCCCTGATTGCATAGCACTTCGGGAGTCATCCAAACAAAAACTCGGTACTTTGCCACAGCGGGAGTCGTAACAAATCGAGCTTTTCCCTCCAAGGCAGCCCGCATTTCTGGTCGCGGCCTTGCGTACCTCCACCACTGGCCTTGAAAGTCGTCACGCCGATTCTGGCTCCGTATGGGTAGGACATGCTCTCTCACGTATTCAAAGGGCAACTCGTACAGCGACGCCTCCTCAAAAGGCATCATTCCAAAGTCTATTGTCCACTTCCTGCGCGAGCGACGAACTATATCCACCGCACTCGCGACTGGACGTACAACATCGGAATTAGGGCGACCGTTGACATTCACCGGTGCATTCAGCATTGCTTGCCCGGTTTCGGCGTCGATGTCAAATGGTGCTTTCGGAGAAGGTCCCATAAAACAGATGTCGAAGTTCTCCGGCAATCTGCGCGCTGTAGACAAGTCTGCTGTGGAGGTCAAATTCGCATGAATAGCTGTAGCCGGCACACCGTCCAGCACTTTCTCCGCCTCTGTTCCGTCGTCAAATCCGACCATCGAGACACGTACCGCAGCGCCGTTTAGTATCCAAGGCCGGTCAGATTCGGCGAAAAAGATGTCGCCGGTATCCTTGATACGCTCTATCACCCGGCGGTTTGCGCCTCCCCGTATTGAATTCGTCGCCAAAAGCCCGCACCGTACAGCTTCGCCAGCTTCGGCCTGCTCCCGCGCCCTCTCAAACCAATAGCAGACGAGGTCGGCGAACGCTGGCACTCGGCCCTTGTATAACTCGAACAAGTCCTCGACATACTCACTGCCAAGCTCCGAGCGGATCCTATTGCCTCCAAGGAACGGCGGGTTGCCGATGATCACGTCCGCCTCGGGCCATTCGGGCTCCCGCAGCCCTCCGTTCTCGTCGCGGACGATGAGGGCGTCCATCTCCTTGATGTTGGTCATCGGGCCGAGGATGGGCTCGCAGCGGGTACCGAAGCCGTTGTCGTGCATCCACTGGAGGTAGCCGATCCACACGGCGACCTGCGCCAGCTCGTGCGCGTAGGGGCTGGTCTCTATCCCGTAGAGTTGTTCTGGGCTGACCTCCGGGAAGAACGGCGTGAGCCCGACCATCCCCATGAAGCTAGAGACCTCTTTCTCCAGGTCCAGAAGCTCCTTGAGGCTCACGTACAGGAAGTTCCCCGACCCACACGCTGGGTCAAGCACCCGCATACCGCGCAGCTTCTCCGCGAAGCCAAGCGACAGCGCCTCCGCTCGCCGCAGGGCGTTCGCGGCCGCCCGCCCGGAGAGGGCGCGCGCCTTATTCGCCTCGGCTTCGGCCTTCTCCCGCACCGCTTCCCACTCGCGTCGCAGCGGGGCCATGAGGACGGGCTCGACGATGGCGAGGATGTCCTCGCGGCCGGTGTAGTGCGCCCCGAGCCGGGCGCGCTGGGCGGGGTCCAGCGACCTCTCGAAGAGGGTACCGAAGATCGCGGGCTCCACCGATTCCAGTCCAGCCGGGCGGCCTCCGCGAGCAGCTTCAACTCCTCGCTCGTAAGCGGTACGACCTCTCCGGTCTCGTACAACCCGCCGTTGAAGCGCAGGATGTCTTCGAGCAGGAAGTCCCCGCCATCGCGCATAGCCCGGAACAAGTCACCGGCGTAGGCCGCGAACCGATCCGGCTCTCTCATCGTTCGCTCTACTACCCGCGTGAAGAGGTCCTTGGGCAACAGCCCGATGTCCTCTGCAAAGAGGCAAAAGAGAAGTTTATTGAGGAAGTGAGCGGCCTCGCGCGGCTCGACACCGCGGGCACGCATCCCATCGGCGAGCCTCGCAAACCTGCGCGCCGCCTCCTCCGTGACACCCTCCACCGTGCGATTCGGGCGCAGCGAATCCGGTTCCATAAACAGGGCGCGCAACACCCGCACGTTCTCCGGGCGCGGCAACTCGGCGTTGGTAAAGCGGTAGACCCGCTTCGCGGTGCCGGTGAAGTTGGTATGCACCTCATACCGCTGCGTATCCGTAACCACCAAAAGCGGCGGGTTACCCAGGGATTCACGGTACTGCAAAAGCTGTCCGTAGGCCGCGCCGAGGTCTTTGTGGCGGCCCTTATACTCAAAGGCGAAGCGCCCCTCGTGCCACACGTCGGCGAAACCCTTGCCGCCACCGGTCTTCTCAACACCCTTCTCGAAAGCGTAAAAAGCTCCGGTCGGATCAGCCTCCGCGGGTGCGGGAGCGCCGACCATCGCGCACAGGTCCAAGAAGTGCTGCTGGTAAGAGGCCCTCTCCGAGAGCGCCGCGCCTGCCCACTTCTCCGCGAAGGCTTGGGGTGTGAGCGCCGCCACAGCCACGCCTCTAGTGTGTCTTCTCCGCTCCAGGGATGCCGAGGTGGTGGTAGGCGCGTTCGGTGGCGATGCGTCCACGGCTGGTACGTTGTATGAGGCCGCTCTGGAGTAGGAACGGCTCGTACACGTCCTCCACCGTATCGCGCGCCTCACCGAGGGCCAGCGAGATCGTGCCGACCCCGACGGGGCCGCCGTCGAACTTCTCGATAACGAGGCCGAGGTACTTCCGGTCTATAGGGTCGAGGCCCAGGTAGTCCACGCCCTGCATGTCCAGCGCGGCGTTGGCCGTCTCCTCATCGATGGTCCCGTCCCCGATCACCTCGGCGTAGTCCCGGACGCGCCGCAGTAAGCGGTTGGCGATGCGCGGGGTACCGCGGCTGCGGGTCGAGAGTTCGTGGGCGCCGGCATCCGTCGTCGGTATCTTCAGGATGCCCGCGTTGCGAACCACGATCTTCTTTAAGTCTTCGGGTCTGTAGTAGTCCAGCCGGGCGGTAAAACCGAACCTGTCCAGCAGCGGCTTCGTCATAAGCCCCGTGCGCGTCGTCGCCCCGACCAGCGTGAAGCTCGGCACGTCCATCCGGATAGTGCGCGCCGACGGTCCCTGCCCGAGAACTATATCCATCGCGAAGTCCTCCATCGCCGGGTACAGGACCTCTTCGATCTGCCTGTTCAAGCGGTGGATCTCATCTATAAACAGGAAGTCTCCTTCCTCCAGCGAGGTCAAGATCGCCGCCATATCCCCCGCCCGCTCCAGGCTCGGCCCACTCGTGATGGAGATATCCACCCCCATCTCAGCCGCGAGGATGCGGCACAGCGAGGTCTTCCCAAGCCCCGGCGGGCCCGCGAGCAGCATGTGGTCCAGCGGCTCCCCCCGCCTCTTCGCCGCCTCCACGAAGATCCTCAAGTTCTCCTTCAACGCCTCCTGCCCGATAAACTCATCCAACGTACGCGGCCTGAGCGTCGGCTCGTCACCCTCCGCATCCTCCAGCGGGTCCAACGTCCCGTCCCTGCCAGCCGCCCCCGTTATGTCCTCGGGCACCTCATCCCCGGGCTCGCGCCTCAAACCGTCACCACGCACCGTGAAGTCGTCCATCTCCTCCATGCCGCCATCGAAACCGCCGCCATTTTCGCTCTGGCTCAACGCCTTGTACCACCCATCCGTCGCAGCGCCTCCCTGACGTACCTCTGCACCGTATCCTGCGGCGGCACCTCTTTGAGCGCCCCCTCCGCCTCCTCGATGGAGTACCCGAGCGCCGTCAGAGCCTCCCGCGCCTCGATATACGGCCCTGGTGAAGCCCCGTTTCCACCGACGATACCGGGATCAAAAGCCACCAAATTCTTCCCGCGCAGCTCCAGCACCAGGCGCTCGGCCGTTTTCCTCCCGAGACCCGGCACCGACGCGAGCTTTACGATGTCGCTCCTCCCAACCGCCTCGGCGACCTCCTGGGAGGTCATTGCGCTCAGGACCGAGAGCGCCAGCTTCGGCCCGACCTTGCTGACGCCGGTGAGAGAGTCGAACGCCGCCCGCTCCTCCTTGCCGGCGAACCCGAAGAGTAGCATCGCGTCCTCCCGCACGACCATCCTGGTGTGCAGCACGCACTCCTCCCCGAGAGGCGGCAGCGCCTTCAGGGTGTTCGACGAGGTCGAGGCCCGGTAGCCTACGCCTCCGACGTCCACGACGACGCCCTCCATGTCCTTCTCCACCAGTTGTCCGCGCAGCCTCTGGATCATTGTCTAATTATCCCGCACGAGGAGCTATTTCCCCACCCCCACCTTGCCACCCCTTACTCCCCCCATCCGGGAAGAGAAGGCATGACAGATGGCGATGGCGAGACCATCGGCGGCGTCGTCGGGTTTGGGGATCTCACGCAGGTTCAACAATGTCTTTACCATCTCCTGCACCTGGCGCTTCTCCGCCCGCCCATAAGAAGTTATCGCCTGCTTCACCTGCAAAGGCGTATACTCCGCCACCTCGATCCCCGCACGATAAGCCGCGAGCAACACCACCCCGCGCGCCTGACCCACCGTAATACCCGTGGTCACGTTAGTATTGAAGAAAAGCTCCTCGACCGCCACCGTCTCCGGCCTGTACCCCTTTACAAGCTCTGTTACCCCATCAAAGAGCCTGCCCAGCCGTCGCGGCATCTCCCAATTAGAAGGCGTAACGATAGCCCCATGTTGCACGTAGCGCAAGCGATTCCCCTCCTGGCGGATCACCCCCCAACCCATCGTCGCCGTCCCCGGGTCTATCCCGAGGATAATCCTACCCCCCGAAGTACCCTGCCCGCGCCTGTCCGCCATGCTCACCGCCATGCTGGGAAGGTTAACCCGTCCCTCGTAGCCCTGCACCGCCCCCTTAATATGGTACTCCTCCCGGAGAGAAACACCACGGGAGAGGTAGGACATCTTTTCAAAGAAGAAGGCAAGGAGCCTGAAGCCACTCTTGCCGAGACTCGAAATTCCAGCTATTAATATCAAAGACAAGTTCTTTGGAAGGGCGGTGGAAGGTCAGAAGCTCAGCGCGTGTCAGACAGGGCCGGGACCAGGTTCGCGGTCCCGGCCCTTTTCTTCTACCCTGTGGCATCTACAACGCGTCCTCTGCCTCCTGGCAAGACTGCCCTGACAAACGTAAATAGTACTCAGGCGCCGGGCAACGAGATTAGTAGCCTCTATTCACGAATATTCCCCATGGCTGGCAAGAGACGCCGCACAAGCCGGCCCAGCCAACCTTTCAGGTGTCCCATGCAATCGTCAGTTTTCGGTCGATTACGCAACTTGATAAATGCTGAGCGTGTACGCGGGCATCTCCAACTCGACGAATATCAGTCAACGCTATACGCTGATATTCGAACTGGCATCGCTCGGCAACCCGGCGCAGTCGATAGAGTTTGGTTAACTGTCAAGTAAGCTAGCATAAGGTCTATCCTGCTATGGAGATCCCGAGGAGCAATGACCAGCAGGAGTACGGAAACCAGACCTGGCGGTAGCGGGGCGGGCACTATACGGCTCTTGCGGGGCAACCGGCCCTTTCGGTCGCTGTGGTGCGCGCGGAGTATCTCTTTCCTCGGTGACTCGCTCGGCCTGGTTACCCTGCTGCTGTACACCGCTAACACGACCGGTCAGGCGTTGGCCGTGGCGCTGCTGCTACTGGTCGGTGATTTCGCTCCGTCACTGCTGGGTCCGTTCACGGGCGTGGTCAGCGACCGGTTCAATCTCAAGCGAGTCATGGTGCTATGCGAGTTGGTGCAGGGCGTCCTCGTCGCGATCATCGCCCTGACGCTACCCTCCCTACCCCTGCTCCTGGCACTGGTAGCATTACGTGCTATCACCGGTCAGATCTTTCAGCCGGCGTCCCGTACTGCCGTTCCGGCCCTGGTGCGCGACCGTGACTTGGAGCGCGCGAACTCGTCCCTCGGCTTCGGCATGAACCTCTCGGAGGCACTCGGTCCGCTGGCGGCAGCGGTGCTCCTGCCCATCGTGGGCGTACGCGGCGTACTACTCGTCGATGCCGCCACCTTCGTCGTCTCGGCGGCGCTGCTTGCCTCCCTGCCGGCCCTGCCACCGTTCACCGCTAATGAGGGTAGACGAGCCTCGTTCCTCAGCGACGCCAGGGCAGGGCTTGGCTACATCTGGTCCGTTCCCGTGGTGCGGACCATCGGACTCGGGTTCTTCACCGTCGTCGCCTTTAACGGGATCGACGACGTGGCCCTGGTCTTCCTCGCCAGGGACTCCCTGCAAGGCGGCGATTCCGCGGCCAGCGTCCTGTACGCGGCGGTGGGGACCGGGCTGCTGCTGGGTTACGCACTGCTGGCCAGGTACTCCGGTCGCGTCTCGATGGTCCTTCTACTCCTTCTGGGCTTCGGCGTAAGCAGCGCCGGCAACCTGCTCACCGGTCTCGCCTGGGCCGTAGCCGCCGCCTTCGCCATGCAAGCCGTTCGCGGCGTGGGCATCAGCGCGATGGATGTCGCCACGAACACCCTCATCCAGCGTCTGGTGCCACCGGTGATGCTGGGCCGGGTCTTCGGCAACCTGTACGGTGCAGTCGGCGTCGCAGCCGGACTCTCCTACGCGCTCGGCGGCCTCCTGCTAGACCTCACCGCACCGCGCCTTACTTTTTTCATCGCTGGCACGGGAGGTCTGCTCGCTACCCTCGCTATCGCCCTGGCGCTCTCACGAACGATGAAGTCCAGACCATCTCAGGCATCACCTGTCGAAAGAGCCGAACACGATTAGCCGATCAAACCTCCCAACAGCCCTCGCCACTAGATGACGGCGGACGACGCAGACCTACGGAGCATCCTCTGCCTCCCGGCAAGACTCCCCCGAGCAGTTCGCGAGCGCCTCCAGCCTCGCCTTCAAACCCTCGGCCAGCCCCGGGTCCGCGCTGTCGTGCAGGCTCTCCATCTCGTACGGGTCGGTTACGAGATCGTAAAGTTCTCTGTCACCGGTGACGTACTCGATATACTTGTGTCGCCACGTCCTGACCGCCTCGTAGCCGGGCGGCCCGGCCTCCCCGGAGGCTTCCAGCAGGACAGCCGAGCGCCACGCGGGGTCCTCGCCGCGCAACAGCGGCGTGAGGGAGCGCCCGTCGCCCGCGAACTCCACGCCGGCAAGCTCCGCGAAGGTCGGGGCGAAGTCGGTGTTCAAGACTAACAACTCCACCTCCGCGCCGGGGGAAACACCCGGCCCCCGGACAAAGAGAGGGACGTGCGCCGACTCCTCGTACGGCCAGCTCTTCTCCAGTGGTATGCGGTGCTCGCCCCCCTGCCAGCCGTTATCCGAGGTAAAGAAGATGTAGGTCTCGTCGAGGACGCCCGCGGCCTCAAGTTCCCCGACGAGCGCGGCGACCATCTCTTCCACGGCGAGCATGCTGTTCATGCGCTTACGATGGCGATCTTCGATGTCGGAGACGGTCTCATCCGAGACGCGGCTTATATTCCTCATCCACGACGGCTTGTCCGAGGCGTCCTCCTCATCGAAGGACGGAGGGCGGGGAACCTCCTCTTCGGCGAACGTCCCCCGGTGGCGCCTCGCCGGGGTCGCGGGCAGGTGCGGCGCGGGTGGCGCCAGGTAAGCGAAGAAGGGACTTCCCCCAGCATCGGACGCCGCTTGCCGGACGAAGTCCACAGCCTTTGCGGAGAGGACGTCGGTCAGGTAGTCTCCTCGTTTCTGTCCGTAGAAGACTACCGTTCCGTTCTCGTTTAGCTCGTAGTCGTAATAGCTGGTACTGGATGATACGGAAGCATGCCACTCATCCCAGCCGGGTGGTACATAGGTCGGGTCGCCGTCAGGGTACAGGTTAAGGTATTTGCCGAACAGAGCCGTCTGATACCCACCCTCCTGCAAACGGACGGCGATCGTGCGTTCCTCGTTTCCTTCTTCGCGGAACGTCTCGAAGCCGCCGTCAGGAGGGCGGTTCCTCCACACCCCGTGGTTGTGGGCATAGAGGCCGGTCAGGACAGTCGCCCGCGCAGGACAACACAGAGGGTAGCTGACAAAAGCGTTCCCGAAGGTCGCTCCCTCCTCCCGCAGAAGAGAGCCTATCCCGTCCATGCGCTGCGCAAGGGCGTAATCCAGGTCATCGGTGACGATGAGGATGATATTGGGCCGTGCGTTGTGCGGGGCTTCCGCTTCTTCTTTGATCGGCTGCAACCCCGAGCACCCGGCGACGAGAAGCGCTGCCAGAAACACCAACGCGCCGGGCAAAGCTCGTAAGTTCCGAAACCCGACCGCTCCGTGGTCCACGCGAGGATATTACCCGAGAAAGAGTGGCGCCGCAGCCGCGCCGCACCATACTGGGGTTAGTCGTCCTCCAGCTCTTCCATTCCCCTCATTAGGGAGCGTAGGGTCCTGTCGCGCAGGCGTGGTATCTCCTCGATATAGCGTGTTACCTGCTCCCGCTTCTCCTCGTTCGCCTCGATCCTGCGTTCGAGGTCCAGCCGTTCGCGCTCCAGGTCTTCACGTTCCCGATCTAATTGCCCCAGATAATCGTCCAGGTTGATGCGATGGTCCGTTAGACCCCGCAGATAGGACTGGAGGAGCTGCCCCTGGTGGTGAATCTTCCCCTCCGCGTTGCCTCTCTGCTCTACCCCACCGCCCTCGTAAGGAGCCGAGAAGGTGCCCAGGGGCCCTTCCCGAAGGGCCGATTCGCGAGATGCCCCTGGCGCGCTCATGACCCGTTCCTGGCGGCGGTCTTACTCCACCACGGAGCATAGACTCTTTGACCGATGTGCCCCTTCTTGCGAGCAGCGACGAAGTTTTTGCGCTCCACGATCTTTCGCCGGAACTCCTTGCCGCTCGGGAAGTAACCGACAAAGTCCGCCCTCCGGAACCCCACCAGTTCCCGTGCCTCCTCGCCCTCGAAGAAGGCGTGCAAGGTCGCCCGCTCCCAACGCTGCGGCGGAAGGTTCATTACCCCCAATACCTCCGTCGAAGCCGGTAACCTGAGACGCCCGACCGCCGGTCTCTCGCCATTCCCAATGAACTCCACCCGGACACCGCGCAGCCCTGTGGGTGAGATCTCCTCGTTGAACAGTTCGACCTCAAACGAGCACGCGGCCCAACCCAACGGCATAGCCTCCGTCAGGTCCCACCCCGACACCACACAACGCACCTCCTTGTGCTCCCGGCGGCGCCGCTGGATGAACATACCAACCAAAATCCCGAGCGTCGCGAGTACCCCGCCACTCATGGCGATGGCCCCGCCCGCCAAAACGCCGTACAACGTCATCGTAGCTTCCGGGCTCATCCTAGAAACGACCTCCTCCTCCGCAAAGAACCGCCCCCTGAATTGCGCTCACATCCTCCACCATGCTCCAGTCCTACAAACCCACGAGATGAGCCCCAGGACTCACCCCAGCCGCATCGACCAACGAACGCACGACACAAACGCTATTTTACCCTTACCAGCTCCCTGTCCGTCCCCTTCAAAGGTCTCCAAACCATCCCGAACACGTGAACCTTCAGCGAGATATTGAGTAGGTCTGACGTAACCAACCCTACTTGTTGTGTATCTCAAACTTTCCGTAGGGGTGTCAACGTACTCTGCTGCAGAGGCAAAACAGCTCCCCAACGGGAGAAGGACCGGCCGCGGCGTCGCCTGTGCGTACTCTAGTCAATGACTATCACTCGAATTGGTCCTGTACCTCAAAACTAGGAAGTATCAGAACACCGCTCGATAAAGCTCTTAGAAAAGCCAGGAAGAGCCCAGATGGTAGGAATGTATCGAGAGTGAAGGTATTTCGGTCAGTTCAAATCATACTTTAGGGCGGTCTGAATCATCCCTTTGCAGGACGCGAGGCAGTTCTTGAGGTGAGAAGCTTTGTTCGACTTCGTTAAGTACCTGAAGAAGGAGCAGCACCATGAGGAAGTTGGTCTTATTAACAGCGATACTGATGGCGGCCCTGATCGCCTCCGCCCCCGCGATGGCAGAGGAGATCCTCTCCGCCGAACCAGAGACTACCGTCGGTGGCGGCGCCGGCAAAGCTACCGAAGCTCCTCCCCAGAAGGCTCCCGAAGCTCCTCCCGAGCCTCTCCCCGCTCCCCCCGAGCCTCCCCCCGCTCCGGCCCCGCTGCCTGACGTTATTGAGGACGATGTAGTGGAAGACGACCTCGGCTTCGACGACGGTGTTAGCGAAGACACGGCTGTTCCCCCGAGCACGGATACCGGCTCCCTCCAAGACACGGGCGCCCCTGACGCGGACTCCCCTGACGCGGACTCCGACGCGGCCCAGAGCGAGGAAGATCCTATAGTCGAGGACACCAGCGACAACGGTGACGCTGCAGCCGAAGAAGCGGACGAGGATAGCGGAGACCGGAAAGGCGACGACGAAGTAAAGGCATCCGGGGACAGCAAGAGTTCTGGTAAAGGCGACAACAACGCCAAGGGTTCCGGCAAGAGCAACGACGATGACAAGGGCTCCGGCAAGGGCAACGACAAGGGTTCCGGCAAGAACGACGATGACGGAGTCGAGCAGGATAGTGACCAGGACGCCGACAGCGGCGACGTGGACCAAGACGTAGATATCGTCAACACCGGCGACAACGTCAACATGTGCATTGGGATCATACAGGCCGTCAACACGGGCAACATTCAGGACTCGGACCAGATCGCCCTTAAAGACTCCGAGGCCGAAGAAGTCGAGCTCGAGGACGGAAGCAGCATCACCGTGACCCCCCAGCTCGTGATCGACTGCCGCCAGATCATCTACCAGATCGTGACGGGCGAAGATTCCGACGGGTCGAAGGACAAGGTCTCCAAGACCGGAGCGTCGAAGCTCGCGAAGACCAAGATCGACCTCAAGTCCACCTACTTCAGGAACAACAGCGCCGGAAGCAGCAGCGCCAGGAACAGCAGCGCTCAGCAGGTGCGAACCGGCGGCGCCGGGACCAGGGTGATCTCGAACAGGGCAGACGTCAAAGCCGCGCAGCAGAATAAAGCCCCCCGCCGGGCGCTCCCGAGGACCGGTGGCCTCCCCATCAGCTATGCCGCGGTCCTCGGCCTATGCGTCGGCGCCCCACTAATCGGCGGCGGGCTCTTGCTGCGCCGGATCTCCCGCTAGCCCTCACCAGGTAATAGATAATAAAGGGTAGGTCAGCCTCTCAGGCTGGCCTACCCTCATCTTTTCCCCAACCGTCTAGAGTTAGCCGGCGACCTCAGCCATCACGGTGTCTGTTTCGCCGGGCGAAGCGGCAAGCTCCCGCCGGACCCGCGCAATCTACCGCTCGGCGCGCTTCAGGCGCTCCTGGTGGGCCGTTACGGATAACGTCTTCGGGTTCCTCGCGATCGGTGGTCTCTTCGCGATCTTCGGCTTCGTAGGACTCTTGCAGACCCCTACCAACCTCGGCGAAGCCCTCCGGCAGTGGGCCTGGACGCTCTTGGTCTTTGTCCAGGCGTGGCTCTGTTCTCCATCGCTAAATGGGCCTCCCAGAGCCATGTTCGGGGTGCGGGTAGCAGCGTGGGTCGTGACTTTAGCGGTAATGAGCTTGCTTGTGGTGACCTCCTATGCGGACGGCTTTCGCTTCGGAGTAGTGCTCGTGGCGGCGTTCCTGGTATTGATCCTCTGCTCCTACTACTTCGCCAACCACCGCAGATACCGCCGCTTCCGAGAAGACCTCTTCTAGGCAGCTCGGTGAATAGAGATTTGTAGAATCTACAAGCATAAAACTCCGACAGCAAACTGCTTATCTAGCAGATGCAGCCCGGTACGCAGCGCGCTGCCGCTTCGCGAGGAAGGTGTCCGTCCACAGCGGACGATGAGGAAAAAAGGGTTACCGGCTCCTCTCCACTTTCACTTTATACCGTACAGGGGGGCTTGCGGCAAGCCCCGGGTCGTGCCGCATAATTGCCGACTGAAGCCAGAAGCTACGGAACGGGAGGAGTGTGACTATGACCGAGCATGCGGTGGTGATCGCCGGAGGAGGTCCGACAGGGCTGGTGTTGGCGTGCGAGCCAGCGTTGGCGGGCGTCGCCGTCGCCATCGTCGAGCGGCGCAGCAGCCAGGACCTCACCGGCTCGCACGCGGCAACACAGTTGCCCGGGCGCGATAGGCGTACGTCACGCTTTTCCACGAGGCTGAGCATGCAGCGTACGTACTACGCGAGAGTCGGTGCACTTCTTCCGTGGTCAGGAGTACAGGGGCACCCTTTCGCGAGAGGGAGGTAAGCGAATGAGTTGCTACGTGTTGGGTTTCCAGGAGATCGACCAGACGCAGGGCGCGGTCGTTGGCGGCAAGGGCGCGCACCTGGGGGAGCTTTCGCGGATCGAAGGCATCCGCGTGCCGGCTGGCTTTTGCGTGACGACGGAGGCCTTCGGGCGGATCATGGCGGAAGCGCCGTCGATCGACGACCGGCTCGATCGGCTGTCGCGCCTGAAGCCGGACGACCGGGAGGAGATCCGCGCGCTCAGCGCGGAGATCCGCAGGGTCCTCGAATGCACCGCCATCCCCGACGATCTGGCGGCGGCGATCACCCACCCGCTCGCCCGGCTCGGCGAGAGAGCCGCCTACGCCGTCAGATCCAGCGCGACGGCGGAGGACTTGCCAACGGCCTCTTTCGCGGGCCAGCAGGACACGTACCTGAACGTCGTGGGGCCGGCGGCTATCCTCCAGCACGTCAGCCGGTGCTGGGCCTCGCTCTTCACCGAGCGGGCCGTGACCTACCGCCTGCGGAATGGCTTCGACCACCGGAAGGTCCACATGGCCGTGGTCGTGCAGCAGATGGTCTTCCCGCAGGCAGCCGGCATCCTGTTCACGGCTGACCCCGTCACGGGCAACCGGAAGGTCGCCTCCGTGGAGGCCAGCTTCGGCATCGGCGAGGCCCTGGTCTCCGGCCTGGTGAACGCCGACGTCTATAAGGTGCGGGACGGCGAGGTGGTAGCCAGGACGATCGGCACCAAGCGACTCGCCATCCACACCTCGCCGTCGGGCGGCACGCAGGAGCAGGCGATCGAGCCGGAGCGGCAGGCGCAGCCCGCGCTGACTGAGCGCCAAGTCGTGCGGCTCGCGCAGCTGGGCCGGCGGATCGAAGCGCACTTCGGCCGCCCCCAGGACATCGAGTGGTGCCTGGTCGACGACGACTTCCAAATCGTCCAGAGCCGGCCGATCACCACGCTGTTCCCCATCCCCGCGGCCGGCGACGGGGAGAACCACGTCTACATCTCCGTCGGTCATCAGCAGATGATGACCGATCCCATGAAGCCGCTGGGGCTCTCGTTCTGGCAGCTTACGGCCCCCCGGCCCATGGCCGAGGCCGGCGGGAGACTATTCGTCGACGTCGCCGCGGCCCTGGCTTCGCCAGCGAGCCGCGCAAGCCTCCTGCAGCTCGTGGGGAGATCCGATCCGCTGATCGGGGACGCGCTGCAAACGGTCCTCGACCGCGGCGACTTCATCCGGTCGGTCCCGGACGCGGAGCCCGCCTGGACACCGCCGGGCGGCGGCGCGCCAGCCCCGATCGAGACCGATCCGGCGATCGTCGTCGAGCTGATCGCGGGCAACCAGGCCTCCCTCGCCGCCGTGAAGCGCGACATTCGGACGAAGTCCGGAGCGGCGCTGCTCGATTTCATCCTGGCGGACCTCCAGGAGCTGAAGCGGATGTTGTTCGATCCGAAAAGCCTCCAGGCGGTCATGGCGGGGATAGAGTCCACCTGGTGGCTCAACGAGCAACTGCAGGCGTGGCTGGGCGAGAAGAACGCAGCCGACACGCTGACCCAATCCGTCCCCAACAACGTCACGTCGGAGATGGGGCTGGCGCTTCTGGACGTCGCGGACGTGATCCGCCCGCATCCGGACGTGGTGGCTTTCCTGCAGCACGTCGAGGACGAGGACTTCCTGGATGAGCTGCCCAAGCTCGCGGGCGGGCGGGAATCGCGAGACGCCATCCGGGCCTGGCTCGACGAGTACGGCATGCGCGGCGTCGGCGAGATCGACATCACGAGGCCGCGTTGGAGCGAACATCCAACCACGCTCTTGCCCCTGATCCTGGGAAACATCAAGAACTTCGAGCCGGGCGCCGGCGAGCGGCGCTTCGAGCAAGGGCGGCGAGAGGCCTGGAAAAAGGAACAGGAGTTGCTGGAGCGACTGCGGGCCCTGCCGGACGGAGAGCAGAAGGCCGAAGAGACCAAGCGGATGATTGACCGGGTCCGAACCTTCGCCGGGTACCGGGAGTATCCGAAGTACGGCTGGGTCAGCCGCTACTTTGTGTACAAGCAGGCCTTGTTGGAAGAAGCCGAGCGCCTCGTGCAGGCTCACGTGCTTCGTGAGAAGGAAGACATCTTCTACCTCACCTTCCAGGAGCTCCACGACGTCGTGCGCACGAACCAGGTGGATGACCAGCTCATCCGCCAGCGCAAGGACGCGTTCAGATCGTATCAGGCGCTCACGCCGCCCCGGGTGCTCACGTCGGATGGCGAGGCCATCGCCGGGGCGTACCGACGCGACGATTTACCCGCCGGCGCGCTGGTCGGCTTACCGGTCTCCGCCGGGACCATCGAGGGGCGGGCCCGCGTCATCCTGGACATGGCGGAGGCGGATCTCGAACCGGGCGACATCCTGGTCACCGCCTACACGGACCCCAGCTGGACGCCCCTGTTCGTCGCGATTGCGGGACTGGTGACGGAGGTGGGGGGCCTGATGACGCACGGCGCGGTGATCGCACGAGAGTACGGCTTGCCCGCCGTCGTGGGGGTGGAGCATGCCACCCAGCTTATTCGGGACGGGCAGCGAATCCGCGTGCACGGAACGGACGGGTACGTCGAGATCCTGCCCTAGCCCGGCCAGTCCGACAGGTAGCCGGGCGGCACGTGTCGGTCAACGAACATAAACTAGGCCCTGTCCCGTTTCGGGACAGGGCCGCGTGATATTGCAGTAAAGATGTGTGCTACCGGTTTATCTCTTCGCCTACCACGACCGACATGACTTCGTCGCTAATATCGAAGTTGGCGTATACCTCCTGGACGTCGTCGTTCTCTTCGAGAGCGTCGATCAACCTCAAGGTCTGCTTCGCGGTCGAGGCGTCGAGGTCGATACTATTCTGGGGCTGCATGGTAATCTCCGCGTTCTCGAACGCTACCCCGGCCTCCTTCAGGCTCTCGCGCACCGTCGCGAAGTCCTCCGGCGCCGTTACCACCCGGTAGTCGCTCTCCGAAACCTCGACATCCTCCGCCCCGGCCTCCAGCGCGACCTCCATCAACTCCTCTTCATCGACTTCGCCCTTCGGGACCAGAACGACGCCCTTCCTCTCGAAGAGATAGGAGACCGACCCGCTGGTCCCGAGCTTCCCGCCGTTCTTGGAGAAGACGTACCTGACGTCGGAGGCGGCCCTGTTCCGATTGTCCGTGACCACCTCGATCAGCACCGCGACACCGCCAGGCGCGTAGCCCTCGTAGGTGATCCGCTCCAGCGCCGCCGCGTCCGCGCCCGCTCCCGTGCCCTTGTCTATCGCCCGCTCGATATTATCGTTGGGCATGTTGCCTTCTTTGGCCTTCTGAACCGCCAGACCGAGCGCCGGGTTCATCTCCGGGTCGCCGCCGCCCTCGCGCGCCGCGACCGTTATCGCCTTCGAAAGCTTCCCAAAGAGAGCTCCGCGCTTCGCATCAGCGGCGCCCTTTTTCCGCTTGATCGTAGACCACTTGGAATGTCCACTCATAATCCACACACCTCCCGTACAAAGTACTCATGAAACCTTATATCATCCGTCAACTCTGGATGGAACGCCGTAACCAGTATATTCTCGCCTCTGGCCGCGACCACTCTCCCGTCCACCTTCCCCATAACCTCGACCCCCGGTCCCACATCTTCGAAGAACGGCGCCCGAATAAAAACCCCAACAAAAGGCTCCTCAAAGCCCTCTATCTCCAGCTCCTTCTCGAACGAGTGTACCTGCCGCCCAAACCCGTTGCGCTCGACGAGTGCGTTCATAAGGCCCAGAAGCGGCTGCCGGGTCCCCGTAGTAGCCGACGCCGCGAGCACCATCCCCGCGCACGTCCCCCAGACCGGCCCGCCCTTGTAAAAGAAGCTCCGCACCCCATCCAGGAGACCCGACTCCACCATTATCTTGCCAATAGTCGTGGACTCCCCGCCCGGGACGATCAAGCCGGCGAGACCCGTCAAATCCTCCACGTCCCGCACCTCGACCGACTCGACCCCAAGCTTCTTCAGGATCTCCACGTGCTCCCGAACGTCCCCCTGAAGCGCCAGGACCCCTATCTTCTTCGGACCCTCAGTCTCCCGGTCGGACTTCCGCGCCGTTACTCTGCGTGGTTGCGTTGTCTCTTCGTTACCAGCCACGCGTCGCCAGCTTCTCCCCCTCCGACAAGTCGCCCATCTCCCGGCCGACCATCGTCTCTCCAAGTCCCTTGCTCGCCTCCGCCACCGCCCTGGCGTCCCTGAAGTTGGTAGTAGCCTTGACTATCGCATCGGCCCTGCGAGCCGGGTCCCCGCTCTTGAAGATACCGCTCCCGACGAACACGCCATCCGCCCCAAGCTGCATCATCAACGCGGCATCCGCGGGTGTCGCAAGCCCCCCCGCCGTAAACAGCACTACCGGTAGCCGCCCATTCTCCGCCACCCACTTCACCAGGTCGTACGGCGCTCGCAGTTCCTTCGCCTCCGCCATGAGCTCCTCTTTGCTCATCACGGTCAGCTTGCGAATACCGCCGGTTATAGCACGCATATGCCGCACCGCCTCGACGACGTTCCCGGTCCCAGCCTCACCCTTCGAGCGGATCATCGCCGCACCCTCCCCAATGCGCCGCAACGCCTCACCCAAATTAGTCGCCCCGCAAACAAACGGCACCCCAAAAGCCTGCTTGTCTATATGGTGCGCCTCGTCGGCGGGCGTCAGGACCTCCGACTCGTCGATGTAGTCGACCTCCAGAGCCTCCAGGACCTGTGCCTCGACGAAGTGCCCAATGCGGGCCTTCGCCATCACGGGTATGCCAACAGCCTCCTGAATACCCACGATCATCTCCGGGTCGCTCATCCTCGCGACGCCGCCGTCCGCCCTGATATCCGCCGGCACCCGCTCCAGCGCCATCACCGCGACGGCCCCCGCCTCCTCGGCTATTCTGGCCTGCTCGGCATTCACCACATCCATGATGACCCCGCCCTTGAGCATCTGAGCCATCCCGCTCTTTACCCGGAAAGTACCGGTAAGCTGACCGTTGTCCGTCATGTATCACTCCCATTTTTGCTTATGAAATTCTCTAGAAACTACAAACATATCTTACTACCGGCACCCTCGCCCGCCAATCACCACAGAGGCTACATCAGGAGACAGTCCTTGGCGAGAGCGACGTCTTACCGCTTGTTGCGCTCTTTAGCGTACTCCTCCGGTAGCCTCCTCAAGAACTCCTTAGCACCATGCACCGCGGCACGCCCCGCCGCGGGAATTGCCACGCGAGCCTCCTTCTGCAGAAGTTCGCTAGCCTTCTTCAGAGTCGCCCTGATCATGCCTCCGTAGCAGCACCTTTCACTTTCGCCGCCCGCGTTCGCGGCGAGCTACTCTATCTCTATGCGCTCCCGGCGCGCCGTACCCTCGGCCTCGCGCCGCTCCAACCTCCCGAGTGCCCCCATACCCCTCAAGACCTCCACACCCGCCCGCTGAAAATGCCCGGCCGCCCGCCGCCGGCGCTCCCCGGGCACCAGCACGTAAGCGATCACCCCGAGCAAGGAGCCTCGACGCCCCGAATCTGGTCCCTCTTCACGCATCTCAGAAGTTACCATCGCTCAACCTCACCCTCAACCTATCCCCCTCGAACCTCGCCCCCGACGCCTTGAGGCGCACCATCGAGTCCGGCAGCAGCACGTTTCGCTTGTAGCCTCCAACCCGCACCAGGAGTTCCGCCCCCTTCTTCGACAGGTCCACGCTCCCCTTCTCGACCAGCGGCAGGTTGAAAACCACTTCGTACCCGCTACCGCTCTTGACGATCTCGTGTGCCGCCCCCCTAAAAAAGACCTGCAAGGGTTCCTCCTCCCCAAACACATCCTCGGCCAGAGCCGCGAGCGACTCCAGACCATACATTTCCCGATCAAAGAGCCGCGCCGTGAGGATCGGCACGGGCGCGAACGACTCTCCTATCGTAGTCAAATGCCTCCCCTGCGCCTCCCGCCACTTCTCGAAGTAAGGGTCCGAGACCTCCTCCGGAAGCAGCCGGTTTACGACCACGGCATCTACCGGGTAACCGTACAGGTTTAGGTACGTGTAGGCTCTCCTGGCCTCCGCTATCACCATCTTCTCCGCGTTCGCCACGAGCCTGACCGAGGCATTCTCCGCGTCCGTCAAAATATCCTCGACGCCGACGACCGCCTCGTAGAAACGTTGCAGCGCCCCGAAGAAGCTATCCTCCGGGAGCGGTGGCAGGGAGTCGACCCTAGTCCGGCGGGCAAAGGGACGTATCACCTTCGCCGCTCGCCGCTGCATTGGGAAGATCTTCTCGACGTACCAGCTCATCTGGTCCGGTAGGCTTAGGAGCCGCAGCGTCTCCCCCGTCGGCGCTGCGTCCACGATCAGGGCGTCGTACAACGCGTCTTCGTGGTGCCGCCGCACCATCAACAGCCCGAACAGCTCGTCCATCCCGGGAAGCATCGCCAGTTCCTCGGCCGCGAGAGCCTCCGCCCCCTGCCACTCGAAAAACGTCGTCATGTACTCCTGTATCTCCGCCCAGTGCTCCTCGATCATGAGCCCGTGATCCATCTCCTGAGCGAAGAGCCCCGTCGCCATCTCCTTAGGCTCCGCCCCCACCTCTTCATCGAAAGCATCAGAGAGGGAGTGTGCGGGATCGGTACTCATCACTAGAACCCTCTTACCCGCACGAGCCGCCTTCAGCGCCGTCGCCGCCGCAACGCTAGTCTTCCCAACACCACCCTTGCCGGTATAGAGAATAGTCCTCAAGCGAGTCCGGGAGTAGCGCCACCGGGGTTCGGAATAAAGGTAGCAGCCATGAGCAACGCCAGACCCGCTATGAGCCCGAAGTAAACGAGCCCCACCATCACCCGGTGCCGCGTCTCGATCTTGTTGTACGCCTGCCCCTCGGGCGTATTACGCATCTTCCAGCGCCGCCAGAGTTCCGTTCCACCCAGCAAGGCGATGATGAGCACGATAAAGTTCGGTTGCACGAAGAACAGCGCCACGGTCATCAAAATCCCCAACAGCCAGAACAACGGCGACATCGCCCCAACCGCCCGGCCGCCATCCAGCGGCAGCATCGGCAGCAAGTTGAACAAGTTGAGGAGGAAACCGACGTGGGCGAGCCCCAAAAACAAAAGGTTCTCGGTGCCCGCATAGATCCCAAGGGCACCGAGAGCCCCGAGCGTCCCTAGCACCGGCCCCGCAAGGCCCACCCGAGCCTCCGCGAGCGCGTTCTTCGGCATCTCCTTCATCGCCACGAACGCCCCGATAAAAGGAATAAACATCGGCGCCGAAGCCTTGATTCCCTCCCGTCTGAGCTGCAAGACATGCCCCATCTCATGCACCCAGATCAAAACAACAAACCCAACCGCGAACCACACCGGGAACAAAAGCGCATAAGCCCCGACGCTGAGCAACATCGTCAAAGCAGTCCCGACGAACTTGACCTTAAGAAGCAAGAACAGGAGCACCTTGAACTTGCTGAGCAAAAGCCCGATCATCACGAGCGGAGCGAACAGACGCTTCGCCAGGCGCCACATCCCCCCCTCGGGCCTTATCGGCTCGTAGACCTGCGGCTCCTCGCGCTCCTTCAGGTCACTTCGAAACATCGGTTCGTGGTCCCGGGCTTCATCTTCGTCCCGGTAAGAGTAACGGTCCATGCCGGTAATTATACCGCCCGGATCACCTAAACCGGGGGTCGGCGCTCCCTCTCACGCCGCTGCTGCGCCTCGACCGTGTAGATCGCCTCCGGCATAGCCTCCAGCCGGCCCGTCGGTATAGGTTCACCCGTGTCGTCACAGATACCGTAGGTGCCTTCTTCTATCTTCTGCAGAGCCCGGTCAACATACTGCAGGCGGTTCTCCATCGTCTGCTCGATGGTGGCGTCCATCTCGCGCGTGAACAGCGACTGGCTCATGTCCCCCGAGTCGTTCTCGGTTGCGTCCCCCTCCGCCACCGCCCGGTCCCGCTGGTCCTCCTCCATCCCCTCGACTATGCGAAGCAACTCAGCCCGTATCTCGCGCAGCCGCTGCCCCTGCTTCTCGACGAACTCCTTGTCCAACTCATTATTAGCCAAAGCCACTCCCAAACATTAAATATCACGGTCAAGAACCGCCAGAGTCTACCCTATCCAGGTCTCGTATCCGGCATTTCGCCCTGCTACAGCGTCACAGCCGACCGAACGCGGGGTTTGGCACCGGCGGGCGGCTGGTACGGCCTGCGGCCCCAGGAGAATAGTCGTTCGGTTCTGGTCAACCGCTGTTCGGCGGGCTTGGGATACTCCCAGAGCTCCACCTGCAAGGAGGAGCCCTGCACATAGACCCGGGCGTGAGTCAACACGAACTTCGAGATAAACACCGGCGGGCCTTTGAGGTGTGCCGAGACGGGCTGCAACTGGCGCAACCAGCATCCGGAGTTGACCATCGCCGATCGCCTGCCATCTGCCCTCTCCACCTCATCCAGGGAGGGTAAGTGCGTGTGTCCCGATACGAAAACGTCGATCTCTTCCCGGTGCCCGGAAGAGAGCATCGGCGGCGGAGCCTCTTCTCTTAGCATGGACCTTATCTTGTCCCGGGAGGAAATGGCCGGAGAATAGCCCGGTTTTCGCTTGAGGTTGATCGTAGCCAGAGTCCTCCGAACCACCCGTCGTATCACTAAAAAGAACACCGCGAAGATGAGCACGACCAGGAGCCCATAGAACCCGATTTCGAGAAAGAGCATGTGTACCGGGAGCAGTTCCCGGTAATCCCCTAATGACCATGACAGGCCGTTGCTAGCGACCGCCAAAAAGAAGATGGCCAGTCGATAGATCAGGTACGCCACCAGCAGCGGCAACAGTAGATACCCCGCCACTTTGCCGACGAAGTTGTAGAAGTAACGGCTCGCAACCCATTGCGGTATCGCCACCAGCGGATAGACGTTCTTTATCTCGGAGAGGTCGAGGCCGCGCGACACCTCCCCGAACGGTGCGATGCGCCGCGTAAAGTCTGTGACTACATGGTACCCCAGCGGCGTATCCAGAGGATCTCTGTAGTCCTCGACGGTGTTCGCGGGATCGAACTGGTTCCCATGCTCGCAATACACGACCCGTCGCCCGCCCTCCACCTCGAAGTAAGCCTCGTACGAAAGGGCAAACTCGTCCACCAGCCCCCGTTCGCGGAGGGTCTCTTGAATCTTCGGGTTCCACCACATCTCCGCATCGTGGTTGCCAGGCAGGTACACTACCCGCTTTTGCTCCCCACCCCGGAAACGCCCGAGCGCCGCGAACAGGCCCTCGTACTCTGGCCGCGACATCGTCAGGGCCGCCCGATCTACGTCACCCCTAGGCAAGCTTATCTGCAGGAAATCAAAGAAATCCCCCGCGAGGATCAACTCGACCGGGCCGTCCCGAGCCGTCAATTCCTCCAGCAGCGCCCCCAACTCCCCGGGAGACTCAAACCCATCACAACCCGGGTCCCCCCCGATGTGAGAGTCCGAGACGAAAACGACTAGAGTATCTTCACGTAACCCTGGCATTCAAACCATTATAACCGGCTCTCTATCCCTTCCATAAACTCACCGTAGCGTGGCACCAAATGACACCACCAGACACGTCACGAGCAGGGGCCAAGCCGGAGAAGCAAGCGCCCTACTCCAGTACTCTGCCATAGACCACCGGCGCCTCAACCCCTTCAAACGACCCATCGCGTGCGCTCTGGCCGCCAGCCCGCAGAATTGCCTGCCCCTCGAAAGGCGGAAACTCCAACGATGCTTCAAAGTATCCCCAGGTGTCCAGCCAATCGTTAGACAGAACGGTGCTTCGGGAGAGAACGTTGCCACCCGCATCGACAAGCGTAATGGTGTTCGAGGCTTCGGGGTTGCGGGAGTAGCCACTTACCCATAGAGGGCTGGTTACAGCCTCTCCCACCCGCGGTTCAAAGAGTACCGTCCTCGCCTCTCGAACCGGAATCGGAAAACCTAGGTCCACACTCGCGGGGCGATAGTCGATAGCCAGTCGCGCCGGGTCTTCGAGTTCCGTTACCCGGTATCGAAAAGCCCCCGAGGCAAAGATGTCAACGAACAGCCCTCCGCCGGGAGCCCGAACCACGTAGAAGCTATTCAGTGTAGAACCGCCCAGGATTCCGTCCGGTACCGAAGTCGTTACTAAGTCTGGAAACGTGATCCGGGCATACCCCTCCCCCTCCGGACTACTCAAAGACCACGCCGGCACTCCGGAAGCCGGAACATTCCCCGATCCAAAGCCTAAGACCGCCCGCTCGTAGCCCTCATGCCGTTCAAAGTTCACCTCTAAAATGCCGTCCGCCGCTCCCTGCGATCCTCCGCTTGTCTCTGGAGCCGCAGTGAACGGCGTCTCGCCGGTTAGCCTCTCGGAGGTCGTCTGCTGCCGGGTCTGCTCCTCTATCGTGCCGGAAGGACTCTCGGTAGTCTCGCCTCCTCGTTGCTCCGGGCTACCCTGACCACAGCCCGCCGCCAGAAAGACCGCGAGCAGGCCGGCCAGTACAGCAACCCCAAAAGACCACGAACCACGTACCACCGCATGGATCTGCGTGGCCTGCGCGCTAACCATCGTTCAGGCGAGAGCGGCGTAGTACAGGATGTAGTCCATGTACTTTTCCCAATTCCAGTAGTGACCTGGGTCGTAGTGGTCGTTCGGGTACGGTACCTCGACGTGCCCGACTATGTGAGCTCGATCTGTCGGAATCAAGTACTTGTTGCAGAGATACGCCGTCAGCCTGGCCGAAGAGTCGTACATGGCCTCGGTGAACCACTTCGGGTCCGCCACGTAACCTTCGTGCTCGATAGCTATACTGGTCTGATTGTAGTACCAATTTCCCGCATGCCACGCGATGTCCTTCTCGCGGATCGACTGCGCCACGAAGCCATCCGAGGAGCGAACTGTATAGTGGGCTGTAACCCCCGAATACGGGTTCTGAAACCAGTTTACGGCGCTCGACCACGACCCTTGCGCGACGTGGATGACGACTTTGTCGATCACATTGGAATACGGGCGGTTAGCCACCGTGTAGTTGTTTGAGTTAGCCGGCAAGTAGACAAAGTTCGAATAGTCTATGATCGCCATCAGAGATCTCCCTCCCTGGAGGGCAATGAAACCTCTTCGCCATCGAGTATCTTCTCGTAAGTACCCTTCCTCAGCACCTTGAAGACCTCCGCAGCGTAGAGTTCCCCCGCTCCGATACCAGCGACCGCTTTGAACAGCCTCCCGCGTCCCCCGTTCCCTGCCACCGCCCCAAAGTAGTCGCCAAGACGAATAGGTCGATCTCCTTGAGACTCTGCCAGAAGTGCCGCACCCCCTAGGATGTTGGACTTACGCACCGTCTTCAACTCCTCCTCGGGAATACCAGTCAACCTCGACGCCTCGCCCAGAGTATCAGCCGAGTCGTTCCTGACGAGTTGCATAATCCCATACGCACCGCGCCCATGTGTGCTCCCCGGCTCATAGGCGCTCGCCTCGGTTGGAGGCATCTCCCAGCGTGTATTCACGTAACCCATAGCGAGCAAGAGGCTCACCGGGACGCTGAACCGCTGGGCCGCTTCCTCGAACTCCGTCACTAGAGACGAGTAGTTTGGGGCAGCCTCCTGGGCAAAAAGGTCGCTGGAACCTACCGCTCCCAGCAACGCTACACCAGCCACCCCGACCCCACCTAACCTGAGAAAGTCTCGACGGCTTATAGGCCCATATAGGCCAGTAGAACCCTTCACACGCATTCCCCCCTCAAGGAATAACCTTATACGTATGTCCGACGCTAATTCTAATTATATGAATCACTTCATGTGGGCACCACACGAAAAACCGTAAAAAGGCAGAAAAAATGGGCGACGACCTACTCTCCCACAGGGAGACCCTGCAGTACCATCGGCGCGGGCGGGCTTAACTTCTCTGTTCGGAATGGGAAGAGGTGTATCCCCGCCGCCGTCGTCACCCTTTCAAAAAGGATATATTCAATTGTAAAGCCCGAGCGAATACCGCCCGACCTTTGAAAACTGCATAGTGACGAAAAAACCATTAAGCCCTCGACTTATTAGTACCACTCGGCTGAACACATCGCTGTGCTTACACCTGTGGCCTATCAACCTGGTGGTCTACCAGGAGTCTTACTCCCTCATGGGGATGGGAGATCTTATCTCGAGGCGGGCTTCCCGCTTAGATGCTTTCAGCGGTTATCCCTTCCGAACATAGCTACCCGGCAGTGCCCTTGGCAGGACAACCGGTACACCAGAGGTTCGTCCACTCCGGTCCTCTCGTACTAGGAGTCGCTCCTCTCAAATCTCCAACGCC
>CADCVE010000038.1 GCA_902806065.1 uncultured Rubrobacteraceae bacterium
CGAAGCACTCTGGCGCGAAGAACTTCTGGCTCTCTACGCGCCGGGAGGGTGACCGGTTCGTTGTGGAGATGCGCGACGATGGGCGCGGCCACGCGCCGCGGAAAGAGACGGCGGGCCTGGGTCTAGACCTTATGCGTACGAGGGCCGAAGCGGTTGGGGCGTTGTTGTGTATCAGGAGCGCCCCAGGTGAGGGTACGTCCGTGGAGGTGAGGTTCAAGAGTTGAGGATACTTCTCGTAGACGATCATCCCACCATCCGCTTCGGGCTCAGGCACCTCCTGGCCTCCTCTGGCTTTGAAGTGGTTGGCGAGGCGGAGGACGCCGCTGGCGCTATTCGGCTCGCTGGGGAGCTACGCCCGGATCTCGTGCTACTCGATCTGCGTCTCGGGGAACACTCCGGCATAGAGGTCTGTCGTGAGATCAAAGCTCTTCCCGAGGCCCCCCCGCGTGTCCTGGTCTTTAGCGCCCACTCCTCGGTCGAGGACGTCGCCGGGGCGACCCTGGCCGGCGCCGACGGCTACCTGCACAAGGGAGTAGGGGGCGAGGAGCTTATCGACGCGGTTCGGCGTACAGTAGCCGGCGGGCGCGTCTGGCTCCTGCCTTCGGAGAACGAAGAGGAGGCCGCGGCGCGTATCAGGGAGACCTCCAGTGAGGTCCGGCTTACCCCCAAGGAGAAGGAGGTCTTCGCCCTCATCCTTACACGCCGCACCAACGCCGAGATCGCCGGGGAGCTGTATATCAGCCTGTATACGGTAAAGAACCACGTCAGTAGCATCCTGCGCAAGCTCGGCCTGAAGAGCCGGCGCGAAATCAGCTGATTGCTCTACTCGTACAGGCTGGCCTTTCGCTTCTGGTCTTCGATGGCGGTCTTGACTTGCCGCGCGTCGGGGAGGGCCATGTGTTCGACGAGAATACGGCGTCCGTCGTTGACTTCGAGGGTGAGGGTGCAGTTCACGAAACCTCTGATGGAGACGTGTGCGATCTGCTTGAGTCCCACCGGGTCGGCGTTCTCGTTATTCCAGCCGGTCCTCAACTCTATCCGATCCGGGTAGACGTTGATGACGCCGTTCCTGCCGGTGCCTTGCGCTAAAAGTTTCTGTTCCATGCCTGCTTTCTAGCTCGAAAGACTCGCATTGTACAAGACATACCGGAAGCCGCGGAGGTAGTCTCCGTGGCTCCCGGTGAGCCGACCCGAGCATGCCCGGGTCGTGGTTTATGCTGGCTCTCTCTAGGAGGCCGTTTCCTGAGCGGTTCTGACCTTCGCGGCCTGCGTACCACCACCGTTACCGTTCTGGTAGTCGGTGGCTACGAGTTGCTCCGAGTAACCGTAGACGCCGTGCTCGGAGATGTCCAGACCGTCGAGCTCGTGTTCCGGCTTGACCCTGAGACCGATGGTCGCCTTGAGCAGGGCGAACACCGCGTAGGAAGCAATGAACACGAATCCGCCGCAGGCGATGATCCCGAGGGCCTGTACGCCTAGCTGGGCGAGGCCGCCACCATAAAGCAGACCGGGCTGACCAAAGCCAGTAGCCTCTACCAACTCGGGGGTTGCGAAGATACCGCACGAGAGCGTACCCCAGATACCGCCCATACCGTGCGCCGCGATGGCTCCCAAGGGATCGTCTACGCCGATCTTGTCCACCAGGAGGAGGACCGTGTACATGATGATGCCGGCCACGAACCCTATAACTATGGAGGCCCACGGCGCCACGAAGGCGCAGGCGGCGGTGATGGCGACGAGAGCGGCGATCGCTCCGTTACCTGCCATCCCGACGTCTATGTTGCGCTTGACGAGGTAGCTCATGAGCATGGCCCCGAGGACGCCGGCGCCCGCCGCGAGGTTGGTGGTAAGGGCTATATCGGCGAAGCTCTGGCCGACGGCGGCCATCGTCGAGCCGGGGTTGAAGCCGAACCAGCCGACCCACAGGATGATGACGCCGAGTACGGCGAGGGGCATGTTGTGGCCGGGGATGGTCTGCGGGTTGCCCGAGTCATCGTACTTGCCGATACGGGGACCGAGCAGGAGCGTGCCGGCCAGGGCCGCCATCGCGCCCGAGAGGTGGACCACCGTCGAGCCGGCGAAGTCCTGCATGCCGAACTCAGAGAGCCAACCGCCGCCCCAGATCCAGTGTCCCACTATCGGATAGATGAGCCCGGCGAAGACCACGGCGAAGATGCAATAAACCGCGAACTTGGTCCGTTCGAGCATCGTTCCCCACACAATGGCCAGGGAGACGAGCGCGAACGCCACCTGGAAGAGGAACTTGGCGGAGATCGGTACCGCCGTCCACGCGAGCCCGGCGTAAGTCGCCTCGTCCCCGCTCAGGAAGAACCCCTGGGTCCCGATAATGGAGTTGCCCTCCCCGAAGGTGAACGCGAAGCCCACAGCCCAGAAGACCACGATTCCTATGCCCATCATCGCCAGGATCTTGGCGACCACGCTCCCGACGTTCTTCATCCGGGAGAAGCCGACCTCGAGCATCGCGAAGCCCGCCTGCATGAACAGCACCAACATCGCCGCCAGGACTACCCACATTGTGTCCACGGCCAGCGCCACATCCGCCAGCGTCTCCGCGCCCTGTACTACAGGCGTATCTTGTGCCAACGCTACCCCCGGCACCGCCGCTACTAACAGCAACGCCGCCATCACCAACAGAACAAACCTGCGCAAAACGCCCTCCTTCTAATTAGGTAAGTACAGACTGAACATAGTCTACGTCCGGCGTCCGGCGGGTTCTTTGGCCTAATGTATAAACATGAGCGTCGGGAAAGGCCGCGAAATTATCCGTGCGGTAGAGAAACTTGTCAGAGGTCCCGCTTACCCCAGCGAATGCAGGGCCCGAGGGCTTGTGGACAAGGTTGATGAAGCTCTATATGAGCTCTGCGCTCGAGACCAGCATTCCAACGTAACGAATCGTTACAGGCAGGCGAAGCCGGATATGGGGACTAGGTCTTCTACCGGCGTGCTCGCGGGGTGGAGCCGAGTTTAGCGGTCGTGAAAGGTGGAGGGTTTCTCCGGGACGCGTCCCAGGAGTTGCATGGCTTTAATCCCTAGAGTCATGCGTTCGCGGTCTTCGCTCTTGTCCACGTCGAGGCGGGTTAGCTCCTTGACACGGTCGAGGCGGTAGCGGATGGTGTGGCGGTGGGCGAAGAGACCGGCGGCGGTCTTGGCCGTCGAGGCGTCGTTGCCCAGGTAGGTGGTCAGGGTAGAGACCAGTTCCGTGCCGTAGCGAGAGTCGTAGGCGACCACAGGTGCGAGGGTCTCGGCGTAGAATGACTCCAGCTCCTCGGGCTCTTCCTGAAGGACGCGGAAGAGGAGCTTATAGGTGCCCGTCTTCTCAAAGGTCGAGATAGAGGATGGGCCGTTTATGCGGTGGCCGATCTCCAGGGCCACCTCGGCCTCGGAGTAGGCGTCCGAGAGCGCCGCCGGGTCGCCCTTGAACCTCCCGATGCCTACCGAGACCGTAAGATCCGGGAGGAGACCCTTTACGTAGCGCTGGACGCGGGAGGCCAGGGTTAGGGCTTTCTCGGCAAGCTCCTCGACCGGCTCGTCCGTGGATGGTCCCAGGAACAGGATGACGTTATCCGAGCGTGGACCGAGGAGGAAGTTGGAGAACAGGCCGCGAGTCTGTAGGCGCACCGCGTCGGCGAGACGTCTCTTGAGCTCCTGGATCGCCGACTCCTTCAGCCTTCGTCTCCCCAGGTAGCCGGCGAAGTCATCTATGTCCACGACGACCGTGAGAGCCCCCGAGGAGAGGTCCGCGCCCAGGTACCGGGCACGTTGGAGCAAGAGATCCACCGAGCCGTGATGACTACTCACGACGTCGTCCACGAAGTCCCCCCGGACGCCGAGCTCCGTCTCCAGGCGGACCCTCTCTTTGCCAAGCTCCGCCTCCAGGGCGCGCGCGGCCCAGTACAGGACCACGACGTCTTCGGGACCCAGTGGATGGTCCGCGAGGTCCATCCAGAGGTAGCCCGCCGGAGCACCCGTACCTATGGGCATCCAGAAGACCTCCGTGTCCTCGATCCGCCACCGCTCGATGGGTACCGAGAGGAAGCCGTTCGGTAAACGGGCGTAGCGGTCGCGGCGGTCGCGGCGGGTCTCCTCCACGCCGGAACCTCTGGAGGCTCGCAGGTCAAACTCTTCGAGCGTGGAGATCAGGGCTTGCGAGCCGGTGCTGTTACCAGATCTCGGTCCTTCGGGGTCACCCCCGGCTATCAGACGCCCGACCGGGTCTTCGACCACCACGGAACGGTCGAGGAGACCGGCGAGCTTGCCGGCCAGCTTAGCCACGGAATCTTCGTTATTCCCCGTGCTCTCCAGTAAGGCCCGCGCCGCGCCGTGAGAGTGGCGCAGCAACCCTTCGCCTTCGACATCCCGCGCGAAGAGCGAGAGGAGCTTGCGCAGCGGGATACCGGCGGGGACGATGAGGAGCCCCAGGCCAAGCTCCCCGGCTTGCTTTATCACCTCAGCCGGAGGGTCGTCCTCCGCGCGCCACACGATCGCGGGAGCGCCTCCTTTGGCGACGGTGGCCAGGAACCGGGAGTCGAGCCTCCTACGGCCGGTTATTACTACCTCGTCCGGGGCGAGCCAGCCCTCCGTCTCCTCGTCTATCGCCATGCCCGTGACCGAATGGCCCGGTTCTCCCGGCGCCAGGCGCCGGCCACCTAGCTCCTCGATAAAGATGTTGAAAAGCTCTTTGAGGATCATCCATCTCCAAACGCGGCCTGCCACGGCCTCCTGCACATTACGATCTCAACCTGACAGACCTAATAATATACAACCGTCGGATGAACGCCGGAACGCCACGAGAAGCGCCGTCTCCGCAGTATAGTAGGCTACAGGCGTCCGTACGGAGTCCCGCGGAGCCGCGACCAACGGGTCAACCGGACTGCGTCACCGGGGCCACCGGAAGGCTGTACAGCGGCAGGTCGCGGGCCGTGCTTGCCCCGTCCAACGGCCAACCGTAGTCCGCGAGCATCCTCGCCGCCTCTTCGGGGACCGGGATATTCTGAGTGCCCCGCACGAAGACCACCCTATTGCGGGCCTTGTCGCGCAGCTCGAACCAGCACTCGCCGGTGCCGGCGTCCCTCTCGAAGAACGCGATACCGTGCCCGTTGGACTCTGCCAGAAGCGGCGGCATCGTGCCGTTGTCGTCGCGTCCGCCGAACCCGGACTCCCACCCCTTGTTCTCCAAAGCTTCCGTAATGTGGTCGAAACAACGCCACGCCTGCCATTCCCAAGTCACCGCGGGTCTCCTTTCCCAATAGCTGAGAGCCCGAAAGCTCCAAATCTGCCAGTTTGCTAATTCTAGTGGCGGGTGCCCTCCAAATACGTTGGACGGAAGGCCAAAGATGCCGCCCTCGGTAGAGCGGGTGATAGGCCAATCAGACTATGTGCTGGGCGCACTCCGTATCCAAACCGCGAGCGGCGAATGATAAAATCAGCGGTACGTAATCTCGTACTTGGCCTCCCGAGTGGGGGCCGTATACTTTCGTGGAAGCAACTTCAAAGAAGGGGTGGCGGGAGATCGCCGAGAACCGTATAGTCGTCAGTGGGGCGCGCGAACACAACCTGAAGAACGTCTCTTTATCCCTGCCGCGGGACCAGATGGTCGTCGTCACCGGCCTCTCCGGAAGCGGCAAGAGCTCGCTGGCCTTCGACACGATCTACGCTGAGGGGCAACGCCGGTACGTAGAGAGCCTCTCCGCCTACGCGCGGCAGTTCCTTGGCCAGATGGACAAACCGGACGTGGACCATATAGACGGCCTCTCGCCCGCCGTCTCCATAGACCAAAAGACCACCTCCAACAACCCGCGCTCCACGGTAGCCACAGTTACGGAGACCTACGACTACCTCCGTCTCCTCTACGCCCGCGCCGGACGTCCCCACTGCCACGTCTGCGGGTTCCCGGTCGCCTCCTCCTCACCGCAGCAGATGGTCGAGAAGGTGCTTACTCTGCCGGATAAGACCCGCTTTATGGTGCTCGCGCCCGTGGTGCGGGGACGCAAGGGCGAGTACGGGAAGATGCTCAAGGACTTCTCGGAGAGCGGCTACGCTCGCGTCCGGGTGGATGGCGAGCTGCACGAGTTGCCGGTCGAGTTGAACCTGGACAAGAAGTACAAGCACGACATCGAGGTCGTCGTGGACCGGCTCGTGGTGCGCGAGGGGATAGAGCGGCGGCTGACGGATTCCATTGAGACCGCTCTCCAGCTCGCCGAGGGGCTGGTGCTCGTGGAGACGGTGGAGAACGGCGTTACGGGCGAGTCGTTGCTGTTCTCGGAGAACTTCACGTGTACGAACTGTGGGGCGTCCATTGCGGAGATACAGCCGCGGACGTTCTCGTTCAATAGTCCGCACGGGGCCTGTGACCGTTGCGATGGGCTCGGGAGCCGGCTGGAGATAGCGCCGGAGCTAGTCGTGCCGAACGAGGACTTGAGCGTGAACGAGGGCGCGGTCGTACCGTGGGCCAACTCGCAGACGGAGTATCACCGGAGCGTCTTGCAGGGGCTCGCCGAGAAGTTCGGGATAGACCTGGACGCGCGGTGGTGCGAGTTGCCCGAGGAGCACAAGAGGCTCATCTTGTACGGGACGCAAGGCGAGAGGATCTATGTTTCCTACCGCAACCGTTACGGGCGCAAGCGGCAGTACATGACGCAGTTCGATGGAGTGGTCGGGAATCTGCAGAGGCGCTATGCGGAGACTGACTCCGAGTACCGGCGCGAGAAGATCGAAGAGTTCATGAGCCACGTTCCCTGCCCCAAGTGCAGGGGCGCCAGGCTCCGCCCCGAAGCTCTAGCCGTTACCGTTGGCGGCAAGAACATTCACGAGTTCACCGAGCTTCCGGTCATCGACGCGCAGAGGTTCTTTGACGGCGTGGAGTTCACACCGCGGGAGTGGTTGATCGCCGAGCGGGTCGTAAAGGAGATCCGGGAACGCCTCGGATTCCTCGTGGACGTGGGACTGGGTTACCTTACTCTAAGCCGTTCCGCCGGGACGCTCTCTGGCGGGGAGGCGCAGCGCATAAGGCTCGCCTCACAGGTGGGGAGCGGGCTCGTCGGAGTACTATACGTCCTCGATGAGCCGTCTATCGGGTTACATCAGCGGGATAACCGGCGTTTGATCTCCAGCCTCGAAAAGCTGCGGGACCTCGGGAACACGCTCATAGTCGTCGAGCACGACGAGGAGACCATAAGGGCCGCGGACCATGTCGTGGACGTTGGGCCGGGAGCCGGGGTGCATGGCGGTGAGATCGTCGCTCAGGGGAGCATCGAGGATATAGAGACCGCGGAGGGCTCCATTACCGGGGACTTCCTCGCGGGTCGTCGCCGCATCGAGCCACCCGAGGTAAGGCGGGAGCCGGCCGGGACGGTAAAGCTCCTCGGGGCCTCCGAGAATAACCTCAAGGCCGTAGACGTGGAGTTCCCCCTGAGTGTCCTCACGAGCGTGACCGGCGTTTCTGGGTCGGGCAAGAGCACGCTGGTCAACGACATTTTATATAAAGCCCTCGCCAACGCCGTTGGTCGTGGGAAGCATCGTCCCGGGCTTCATGCCGGGATAAGGGGAGTCGAAGAAGTCGACAAGGTAATAGACATAGACCAGAGCCCGATCGGGAGGACGCCGCGCTCCAACCCGGCGACGTACACCAAGACCTTCGATCACATCCGCCAGCTCTTCGCCTCCACTCCCGAGGCGAAGATAAGGGGCTACAAGCCGGGCCGGTTCAGCTTCAACGTCAAGGGTGGGCGATGCGAGGCGTGCCGGGGGGACGGCCAGATCCGCATAGAGATGCACTTCCTCCCGGACGTCTACGTCCCGTGCGAGGTCTGCAAGGGCCGCCGCTACAATACCGAAACCCTGCGCGTCACCTACAAGGGCAAGAGCATCTCCGATGTCCTGGAGATGACCGTGGAAGAGGCCTGTTCTTTCTTCGCCCCCGTCCCCGCCATAGCCCGCCGCATGGATACCCTGCGCGACGTGGGCCTCGGCTACGTCCGGCTCGGTCAGCCTGCCACTACCCTCTCCGGGGGCGAGGCGCAGAGAGTGAAGCTCGCCAGCGAGCTCGGGAAGCGGGCTACCGGCAAAACGGTATATATCCTCGACGAGCCCACAACGGGCCTGCATTTCGCCGACGTGGAGAAATTACTCAGCATCCTGCACCGGCTCGTGGACGCGGGGAACACGGTCATAGTCATCGAGCATAACCTCGATGTCATCCGCTCCGCCGACCACGTCATAGACCTCGGACCGGAAGGCGGGGACGGCGGTGGTGAGATCGTGGCGACAGGCGCGCCAGAGGAGGTGGCGCGGGTCGAAGCTTCATACACGGGCCGCTTTCTGCGTGACCTGATGCCCGAGGTGGTAGCGGCGAGCTAAGGGCGAGGAGGCGGGGCATGAGATGTATCCTCGGCGCTCACCCAATACGAATGCGTAACCAAGCGAGCGAGTATCAAGAGAACGCTACAGACAAGACGATGCAGACTTGCGAGTTTCAGTGCCGCCCGACCGTATGAGGCTGCAACAGGAGAAGGCCGGAGTCCCATCGAAACCAGGCCCCGGCCTCATAGGCTAATATCGCCGCATTATGGCTTACTCAAGCGGCTAAATGGCTACTACAGTACGAATCCATAATGATACGGGTTGTCCCGGCAGAGCAATTCCGAGAAGCCCGGGAGGTAAACCTTATCCTTTTTGGCGTTCTCGATACATTGTGGGAAGCGAGCTATGGTCAGAAAGGGATCCGATGCCGATTCGTACGAGTCTGAGAACGAGACCGGTCCCTCTTTAGGAAACGAGACTGGTCCCTTGTCCAAGCCGCCGTCTTCGTCGTGATCCGCCAGCGCCGTCCCGGCAGAGAGTATCAGGAGCAGGGTTCCCGCTAGCACCGCGAGCATCATCTTAGTCTTCATTCTTCTCCTTCATGATCACGAGGCAGAGTGAAAGTCCGCCCGATGCTGTATAGCAGTTAGCCGTTACAAGAGGGCCGGAACGCCAAGAATTCGGAGTACGAACAGGCGCCGGCACAACGTCCGAACGATATTGTTTCCCTGCGCCTAACACGATGTAGCGTCTCCTAACCATCTTCGCGCAGCCCCTAGCGGGCCGCTTCTTATCCAACAGTATCCCGAAGCTTGAGGGTACGCAAGACTTACCGGATGGTTGCCGCGCATTTGATCTGCTGTCCACCGAAATGAAGCGATGTCGCGATCGCAGACTGCGGTGCCCCTTCCCAGGGTGGTGAACTAAAGCCTCTGACCCGTTTCGGATACAATCAGCGAGCCTTGCAGAGAACAGACAACAATCCGAAAAGCGGCTCCTTGCCGAAGCCCGTGCTCTTGATTGTGCTTGATGGTATTCGGCCGGACGTGTTGCGGGCGGCGATCCGGGATGGGGATGCACCCGCTCTGGGTTTTCTTGCCGAGAGGGGGGAGGCGGTCTGGGACGCGGTCTCGGTGTTCCCGAGCATCACCCCGGCGGCGACGGCGGCGATAGCTACCGGAGAGGCTCCGGCCGGGAGTGGTATCTTGGGACATGCCTGGTATGACCGTGAGGAAGAGCGGGTCGTCGTCTACGGAGCGATGAGGGACACGGTGATCTCGACCGGACCCTTGAAGGTCTTTCACAACAACGTATGGCGGATGAACCGGGACGACCTGCGTGCCCCGACGCTCTTCGAGACGCTGGACGAGCGCGGCATTGACGGCGCGTGCGTGAACTTCCCGGTACGGCGCGGGCCGCACGAGCACCCGGTTCGCCTGAGGAGCGTCAAGAGCGTAGCGAACCGGAGCCCCTTTTTGAGCGCCACGGTCGGTGGGCCGAAGGAATACTACATGGGCGACCTGTTCTACAGTCGTAATACGGGGCTGCACGGGCGGGGTGGGGTCGGGGGCGTGAGGAGATCCGTGGGCATCAACGACGCTTACGCGGCCGGGGTCGGGGCCATGCTCCTGGAGGAGAAGGTTGCGCCTTTCACGCTCACGTACTTCTTCAAGGGCGACTCCATCACGCATCACAAGGGTTTGGCGGCACAGCGGAGGCATGTGGCCGTCCTTGATGGATACGTGGAGGACATGTTCGATGCCGCCGGCGGTCCGGAGAAGGCTCTGGAGGACTATGCGGTCATGGCGCTCTCGGACCATGGGCATACGCCGCTGCTGCCGAATAAACGCCGTTACATCCGGCTGGGACACATCCTTGGTGAGGATGCTTCGATCGGTTCCCGCATCAGGTTCCGGCCGGGGTTGGAGATTCTGGCCGTGCCCAACGGCCGCTCTGCTTTTCTGTACCTCGAAGAGGGTGTGGGCCACGAGAAAATAGTCGCGGGCGTGCTCTCCCGCCGTGGCGTGGACCTCGCCGCCTGGCGGGATGAAGAAGGTTGGGTAGTGGTCCGCAGGCTCGGCCGCGAGCTAAGGTTCCGGCCGATGGATTCCGATGCGGACGGACTGCTGGATGCCGCCGGCCGTGCGTGGGAACTGACCGGCGATCCGCGCGCCCTCGAGTTGGAGGTCTCGGATGACGCTATCCGGTACGGTGAGTACCCGGATGCTCTGGAGCGCCTGTGGGGATGTCTGCTCTCGCCCCGGTGCGGGGACGTGGTCCTCTCCGCTACTCCAGGCTACACCTTTGGCGAGGTCGGTGGTAATTTTCACGAGCAGAGCGATCACGGTTCGCTGCATGCCAGTGATTCTAATATCTTCGTGCTTGCCAGCGGAGTCAAGGCTCCACGCAGGCTCACCGACGTTGCCCCGACTTTGCTGAACCACTTCGGGGACGGCTTCGCGCCCACGAAGCTGCTGGATACGAGCGCGTAAGGCTTGAACGGGACCGGGACCGTAGAGCGCGTTGCAGGGTAGGGATCCAGATCAGCGCCAACGTCCGGCGGAGGAGCCGGAGCGGGGGGCGGTACAGGCCAGGTATCGGCGGGCCTTCGGGTGCGTGACGTGGGTTTATATGGGTATATTGGCCTTTCTCGGGGCGGCGACGCTGTTCGCTCTGCCCCTGCGATACGTGGGGGATGGCGCGGGGTTCGGGCAGATCCTCTCCAGGCTCTCTTTCTTCGGGCTCGCCCTGATCCTGCCGGCGATGGTTCTAGGCTTCATCTTGGGCGCTCGAACCTACAGGGTCGAGAAACAACTGGGTAGGAGGGCCGGGGCTCTTGTCGGGGCGATAGTCGGCTGGATGAGCTACTTTGTCCTGGTCTGGTCCGCCGTCGCCTTCGACTTCGGAGGGCGCGACGAGGCCTTCAGGCCCGTACTCTTTGCCGGTCTTGCAAACAGTTTTATCGTCTACGCCTTCGTCCCCCTCGCCCTCGCCGCGACAGCCCTCGTCTCCTATGCGCTCTTCGTTCGGGGGGCGAGCTTCGACCGCCGCCGTCGCCTCACCTTTCTGTCGGCGGGCCTCGCGGTACTCGCCGGCGCGTCGGTCGTCGCTACCGGCCCGGACCTGTTGGGAATGGCGGGAGCACTCGTCTCGACCCTCGCGGGGGCTGTAGGCGGCAGGGTATCCGGGGGAGGCTACGCGCGCGCCGGGGGTGACTCCTCGATCCCGCCGGGTGCCACGATCCGGCCCCGGGAGCCTCGTCGCAAGCCCCAATAAGGACGGCCTCCCGCCCGGTGTGGGTGGAGTCATCGGGGGCGCTTTCGAGAGAAGAAGTGGCATGTTTCTAATATGCGAGCAGCCGGATAATCCTCAAAAATCATCTCAAAGGACACAAAAACTGTCCTAAAGTATGAATCTTACGTAGCTCGGGTGTGTTAGAGAGTTACTCTTCCCAGCCTACAGCGGCGATCAAAACGGTTGAACCACAGCCCGGTACCCACAATGCTTGAAGAAATTTCTCGCATCTCCGGCGGTGACTGCGTCGAGCGCCTTACCCATCGCCTCCACCAGAGCTTCCCTGTTT
>CADCVE010000039.1 GCA_902806065.1 uncultured Rubrobacteraceae bacterium
CTTGTCCTGAGTTTCCGAGAAGCCACCATTCTAGGCAGTTCGGTGAATAGGGGGCAACCCGCCCCCTTTCGAAGCGTGCGACGCTCGCTACGCGACTGCGTCCCTTGGTATCATATGCGCAGGGATCGAGCTGTGGTCGGCTAGGACAAAGGCATCTTTGCGGAGGACGCCGGTAGGCTTATGAAACCGACTTTTCTGGGTCTCTTGCTCATCATCGTGGGCCTCCTCGCGCCAGGCTGCGGGGGCGCAGGTAACAGCGGCAAGACGCTTACCGTCGCCGACATCGGCTGGACCGAGAACACCGCCATAGCGCACCTGACCAAGGTGCTGCTCGAAGAGCGGCTCGGCTACGAAGAGGTCACCGTAAAAACCAGCGACCTAGACTCGGTGTACGACGGCGTGGCCGAGGGCGACCTGGACGCCTTCCAGGACGTGTGGCTGCCCAACCAGCGCGACTTGCTCGCAAGCGTCCGGGACGACGTCGAGCAGCTCGGTTTCTCTTACGAAGGCGAAACCGAACAAGGCATAGCGGTCCCGGCCTACATGGACGCCACGAGCTTGGACCAGCTCAACGACAGCAAGGCCGACCTGATACTGGGCATCGAGCCCGGTTCGGTGGTCATGGGGAAGGTCTACGACGAGGTCATGCCGGCGTACGGCCTCCGCCAAGAGCTCGTGGAGGCGCACACGGACGGTATGCTCGCCGAGGTCGAGGACCGCTATCGGAACCGGGAGGAGTTCGCCTTCGTGGCGTGGTCGCCGCACTGGATGAACCAGCGCTACGACCTGAGGTACCTGGAGGACCCCAAGGACGCTTTCGGCGAGCTGAACAACCCGGCCAGCATAACGACCATAGTCAACAAGGACTTGCCCCAGGACGACCCCGTGGCAACGGCGTTCATGGACGCGCTGATACTCGACGAGGAGCAGATCGGCGACCTGGAGAGCACGATCAACGAGGCGGGAGATCCACACGAGGGAGCCAGGCGGTGGGCGGAGGAAAACTCCGAGGTCTGGCAGCCTTGGGTGGAGGCCGCGCAGGATGCGCAGCAGGAGAAGTCCTAAGACGAACCTTCCTCAGGTGAGAGCTTTTGTCTATAGCGTCTTGCGATGACGTTGCACCAGTAGGCGCCATCGGTGCGTGAAGGCTTCATCGTTCATGAGCTACCCACTAAGAGAAGCGAGTTTGATACTCGGCAGGCTCCCCGAGCGAGGACGGGAAGAAGCGGAAGTACACCAGGCCGGACCGATTTTCGGCGTTACCTGGAGTGGACCCTACTGCAGACCGAATTTGCGATTGGTTACGGATCTGTTTACCGACTCTTCTTGCCCGGCCGATCCTTTGCGGCGTCCGTGGAGCCAGCGGCGCAAGTGATCCTCTCGCACCCGCAGGAGCCTCTTCACATCCTTGAGGGCGGTGGAGGCTACGTCGACCCTGGAGTCGAGGTCCTCGATCCAGTCTACTGGCACCTCGCTGATCCTATAGCCCCGCCGCTCCGCCGCCAGGAGCAGCTCCGTGTCGAAGAACCACTCGTTGTCCTCGATTTCCGGCAGTAGCTCCTCCGCCGCCACGCGTTTTAGCGCCTTGAACCCGCACTGGGCGTCCGAGAAGCGATTGCGGAACATCACCTTGACGAGCAGGTTGTAGCATCGGGAGATCACCTCGCGCCTCCACTGGCGCGTCACGGTCGCCCCTTTGAGCAGACGCGAGCCGATAGCCACGTCGCTGTGCCCAGTCGCAAGCGGCGCCACCAGCGGCAAGAAGGACCACAGGTTGGTCGAGAGGTCCACGTCCATGTACGCGACGATGTCCGCCCCGGAGGCCGACCAGGCGGCCTTGAGCGCCCTGCCACGCCCCTTCTCCTCCAGGCGCAACATGGAGACCCGGGGGTACCGGGCGGCGAGTCCTTCGGCGATGGAGGGGGTGGCGTCGGTGGAGGCGTTGTCGGCGATGACGACCGACCACTCGTAGGGGAAGTATTCCGTAAGGTAGTCGTAGAGGGCGGGGATGCTCTTCGGGAGGGCCTCCTCCTCGTTGTAGACGGGGACCACGACCTCGACGCTCTCCTGCTTGTAGGGCAGCGTGTCGTCCCGCCGGGGCACCGATGCGTTAACCACGGAGTCGCTTCCTTTCTATAGTGGATCTCTCGCCGTTGCGAAGAGAGACGTAGAGGATGAAGCCCAGGGCGACGATGCTCCAGTAGTTGATAAGGCGGAAGAGCAGGGTAACGGCGGTGGCCGTGGAGAGGTCCAGCCCAAGCCACCCGAGCAGCACCACCATGCCCGCCTCCGTGAAGCCCAACCCCGCCGGCGTGATCGGCACCGTCGAGAGTAGAGAGGCCGCGAGCGCTACCACCAGGGCGCCCGCGACCGAGACCGGAGTTCCCACGGCCGCAGCAGTCACGTAGAGCGCCGCCCCTTCGAGGACCCACCCGGCTACCGAGAGGGTGACTAGCCGCGGGAGCCTGCCGCGCAACGAGCCCGTGAGGCCACGCTCCAGGCGGGAGTAGTGGGCGCGGAGGCGCTTCGGTAGAACCTTCTTGAAAGCCCCTCCGAAGCGTCGCAAGAAGAGCAGCCCGACGACGCCTACGGCCGAGAGGATCAGGCCGGCGGTCAGGGCCTGGGCGGCCTCCGGCGGTAACTGGGAACCGAAGACGACTAGCACCCCAGCGCCCAGCATCAACGCCAGCACTACGAGGTCCAGGAGTCGCTCGGCCAGCACGGTGCCAAGCGTGACGGTGAACGAGACGTCCGAGGCCCTCTTGAGCAGGTAGGCGCGGTAGGCGTCGCCGAGGCGGGCGACTGTGACGCAGTTGGCGAACCAGGCGAGGTACATGATCCTGGTAAGCCCCAACGTCGAGGGCACGGGAAGCCCCACGTCGCTACCGTAGCTGACGTTCTCAAGCAACGCCTTCCAGCGCAGGCCGCGCAAGGGGAACGAACAGTAGAAGACCACGAAAGCGATTGCAAAGAGCCCCGGGCTCGCCCCCCGCACGCTCGCCCACGCCTCGCGCCAGTCGAGGCCGAGGAACTGGCGGTAGACCAGGTACAGGACGGCCAGGGCCAGGAGGAACGAGGCGATGTTGCGCGGGCGGAACACCCGTCCACCGAGAGGAGCCCCCCTGGCCTCGTCGGGACCGCCAGCTTCGCCGCGCCGTCCGTCCGGCACGGTTGTGGTCTTTACCTTGCCGTCCGCCACCGGTTATCGGCCCCCGCCACAGTCGTAGAGCGCCTGGACCTCCCCGAATATCCCCTGCATACCCTCCGAGCCTTCGGGGTCCGAGGACTGCCACAGCTCTCGCGGAACCGCTTCGCAGTTTTCCTCTACCCAGTCCGTCGATTCGTTCGCAAACGGTGGGGGAGAGGGGGCGGTGCTCGTGTCGCTGGTGGAATCGTCGGGGGATGTACCCGCCGCCATCCCGGAGAATGCCGCGAACAGGCGCTCCTCGTCCAGCACCAGGAAGAAGCGCGCGGCGCCCGTGTCGACCAGTCCGGTGAGCTCATCTTCGCTTAGGACCGGATCGAAGCCCATGAAACCGCCGAGGGAGATCACGGGCTCCTCGACGCCCAGGATGATCGGGGACGCGACGAGGGCGTTGGCGGCGGCGAGCAGGTACGTGGCGTCGCCTCTGTTCTCCCGCAGGTAACCAACGAGCGCGGGGTCGGCCTCCATGGTCCCGGGAGGCCCTTCGGGTCCGCCTCCAGGCATCCCCGCGAACTCGCCCTCGTCTGGCTGGGGACCGGCGACGGGCAACGCGGCGGCCATGGGCGACGCTTTCTCGCCCCCGAACACGTTGTAAGAAGCCCATACCGCCGGGGCGATCAGGAGCGAAAGTATCCCGACGACCGCCGCGACGGCCGGAAGGACGCCGGCCCGCAGTCCCGGCCGGAGGCGCGAGACCACGAGGGCGACCGCCGCGACCAGGCACAACCCCAAGATCGTTGGTGTGAGGAGGGCGCTCCACCCGGAGTAGTCGTACAGGATGTACGACTGCACGACGGCGGCGCCCGTCAGCGCGAGCGGCAGCATCCACCCGCGCCATCCGGGGCGGCGGTAGTCGCTCCACAGCGCCGCCACGCCCGCGCCGAGTAGCGCCGCGACGGCCGGGGCCATCATCACCAGATAGTAGCGGTGAAAGAACCCGGCGACGCTGAAGAACGCAACCATCGTAAAGAGCCACGTCCCCCACAGCACGAGGGACTGTTGCCGGGCGTCGAGCGGCAGGCGAGGACGCTTCTGCCAGCCCGCGGCCACCAACCCCACCACCGCCAGCGGCAAGAGCCAACCCGCCTGTGCGGCGAGCTGTTGGTTTAAAAGCCGCAACGGTCTGGGCTCACCGTTCTCGCCGGCCCCACCCGGTCCGCCGCCCGGCATTCCGCCCCCCGGAGGGCCTGATTGGGTGGAGGGCGGTCCCCCGGCTTTACCGTCGCCCGGCCCTCCCATGATGGAGGAGATCCCCTCGATCCCCAGCAGACGGACCGCGCCGTTGTAGCCGACGGCAAGCTCCAGCACGGAGTCGGTGAAGCTGGATCCCACGTACGGACGTTCTTCGGACGGCGTCAGGTCCACGACCACCGCCCACGAGAGCGAGACGGCGAACAGCACGAGCGTCGCGAGCCCGAGATGCGCTATACGCCGCCACACACTTATCCTGGCGGCGAAAAAGTAGAAGAGGTACAGGGCGGGCAGGACCATAAAAGCCTGCATCATTTTGATGTTGAAGCCCAACCCCACCAGGAACGCGCCCAAGAGCAGCCAGCCCAGACTCCCCTTCTCGGCGGCGACGATAAAGGCCCACGTCGCCAGGAGCAGGGTCAGTACCAGGAGCATATCGTGGGTGTTGTTGCGGCTGGTGACGACTACGATCGGGGTGAGGGTCAGCACGAGCGCGGCCAGAAGCCCCGCCACGGGTCCGAACGTCCGGCGAACGAGGTGATAGATCAGGGCGACGCACAGAACCCCGGCAATCGCCTGGGGCAGCAAGAGGATCAGGCCATTGAAACCGAGGGCGTAGGCGCCGGCCGCCTGGATCCAGAGCCCCAGAGGCGGCTTGTCCACCGAGACAAAGCCCGCGTCGAAGGAGACGAAGAAGAAGTTGTACGGGCTCGTGAGCATGTTCTTGACGGCGGCCGAGTAATAAGCGTTGGCGTACCCCTCGCCTGCCAGGCCGTACAGGTTCAAAAAAGCGGAGAGCACCAGGATCACCGCGAGCGCCGGCCCTTGCCACCCCAGGCTCTGCAAAACCGCCCGCATCCTCTCGAAGAGGGTACTGTCCTTCCGAATTACTTCTTGTGACAACATTTTCCCTTTGCTCTTCGTTGCTCCATTGGCACCCGCAGCACCGTAACCCGCCCGGCTGTATTAAGACCCTGTAAAATATGAACCAATATTCATACTCAGCCAGTATACTGAATTGGAGTTCATTTTAGTGGGAAAATCTGTGAAAGGGCCCACTACGGTCGGTGAGGGCGATACGGTAGAGGGCAGTAGGCGCCCTTTGAGGGCGGACGCCCGGCGCAACAGGCTCAAGGTTATTGGTGCCGCGCAGGTGGTTTTCTCCGAGCACGGTCCGGACGCTCGCATGGAGGAAGTTGCGGAGAAGGCCGGGGTTGCGGTGGGGACGCTCTACAGGCATTTTCCCAACAAAGAGGCTTTGCTGGGGGCGTTGATCGCGGACCGGCTCGGGCATGTTATCGAGGTCGCGAGAGACGTGCTCGACCGGGATGTCGAGCCGTGGGAGGCTTTTTCGAGGGTTATGAGGCGTCTGACCGGCATAGCTCACGAAGATCGAGCGTTCGCGCACGTTGTACCGCTTCTCGGGGATGAAGGTGAGCTAGGGGAGGCCAAGCGTACGGTCGGTGGGCTTTTGGAGGAGCTGGTCCACAAGGCTCAGGAGGCCGGGAAGATGCGACCTGACGTTGGTGCAGAGGATCTACCGCCGCTGTTCATGGGTATGGTGCTGGCTACCCCGCCCGGCTTCTCTCCCGCTCGCCAGGAGCGATACGTCCAGATAATCCTCGACGGGTTGCGCCACCGGGGCGCTCACGAACCCGGATAGCCCTCGAACCGGGTACACGCACCTGAGCCCTCGCCCCGGTTCGAGGGGGCGTAGAGATGTAGCCTCTCACAGAGAGGGCTGACGACACAGGTGAGCGGTAGCCGAACTCTAGCTTGTCGAACGCAACCCGCGCCTTTTGCTGATCCTCGACGCTCAGATCGTAGCGGTGTTGGTTGGCACTGTGCGACGCCATTCACACTCCCGGATGCGGTCGCAGGGTCCCATCTGGGTGTACCTTCACCGTCTGGCCGAGCATCAACTCCAGGCGGTAGCGCTGCACGGTCATTACGACGACCAGGATTATCTCCATGAGTAGGGTATCTTGGGTGGTCGTTGCCGTCTTTGGGAACGAAACGCTCGAGGATGAACACGCCAGTGCTTTGTCCTAGATAGTGTAGATGCTTTATCGTCTTATGTGTTTCCTATGGGCGGCCTCTTGAGGCTTCTACTAGAAAGCATCCTCCCTGAGCAGCGACTCTATAGCTTCGCTAGGGAGAGGCTTGGCGAAGTAGTAGCCCTGGGCCATGTCGCACCCTATCTCCTTTAGCTTCGCCAGTTGTTCTTCGGTCTCGACACCCTCGACGATCATGGTCAGGTCCAGGGAGTGCGCCATCCGGGTCATGGCGTCGATTACCTTGCTGTATCCCTCCGGATTGTCTTCTCTTTTTCTGTGCACGAGCAGGCGGTCGATCTTCAAGAAGTCCAGCAGGGAATGCTCGAGGTAGACGAGCGAGCAGTATCCTGTGCCAAAGTCGTCGAGCGCGAGCTTCACGCCAAGAGATTTCAGCTCGCGGAGCTTGTCGATGGTTTGCTCCGCGTCCTCCTGCGCCGTCCTCTCGGAGATCTCTAGCATGAGACAGGCGGGGTCCAGACCGGTCTCGCGCAGAACGCTGGCGACGTTGTCGGCGAGGTCGGACTGCCGGATCTGCTCAGCGGAGAGGTTCACGCACATGCCGAACGGCAGGCCGAGCCTCGCCGGGTATAGCTCTTGCCACTCCTTGAGCTGACGGCACGACTCCTTCAGGACCCACAGCCCGATCTGGCTGATCAGGCCGGTCTTCTCCGTGAGTTCGATGAACTGGTTGGCCTCCAACAAGCCCCTCTTGGGATGCTGCCAGCGCAATAGCGCCTCTACCCCGGCGATCGCGCCGGTCTCCAGCAGCACCTTGGGCTGGTAAGTGGATCTCGAACTCCTCGCGCTCTACGGCCCGGCGCAGGTCCCTCTCCAGGTTCATGCGCTCCGTGGCGCGGGCATCCATGACAGGGTCGTATACCTCATGCTGGGCTTTGCCCCTGCTCTTGGCCTCGTACATCGCCAGGTCCGCATGTCGCAAGACTTCTTTCGGCTCGTCCTCGGCGGTCTCGTTGAGGGCGATCCCGACGCTAGAACTTACGTATACCTCCTGCCCTTCTACTTTGAAGGGTTCCCGTAAGCGTTCCTCGATCCTCTGCGCTACCAGATTCGCTTCTTCCACGCTGGCGGGTGCTTCGAGCAGGATAGCGAACTCGTCTCCAAAGATCCGCCCGACCGTATCCCCTGGTCTCACGGCGCGCCGCAAACGCTCGGCCACCTCGATGAGCACGGCGTTCCCCGCGTCATGGCCCAACGAGTCGTTTACGGCCTTGAAATCATCCAGGTCCGCCAGGAGCACCGCCAGCGAGCCTCCCTCCCGACCTGCCCTGTCCAGGGCGTGCCCGAGGCGATCCAGGAATAGGATTCTATTCGGCAGGTTGGTCAAGGAGTCGTAGAACGCCCGATGCCTCAGCCGTTCCTCCAACTCCTTGCGCTCGCTTATGTCCTGGTGCAGGCAGAGGAGATGTCTGGGCTTGCCTTGAGAGTCCTGTATCACGGAGACGCTGGTTAGATTCCACACCACGTGCCCGTCAGCGTGCAGGTAACGCCTCTCAAGGGTGTAGTTTCCGGACCCTTTCTCCAGCAGCCGGCGCAAGTGCTCCGAACTAAGCTCGCGGTCGTCGGGGTAAACGTGCTCCAGATAGGGGCACAGCAGCTCCTCCTCGGGGTAGCCGAGCATCTCGCAAAGAGCGTGATTGACCCTGAAGCGGTGCCCGTCGAGGTCGACGAGAGCCACGCCTATGGGGGAGTCTTCGAAGGCCCTGCGGAACCTCTCTTCGCTCTCCCTGAGCTTCTCCTCGGCCTTCTTGCGCTCGGTAATATCTCTGACGAGACTTTGGTACGCGGGTTTGCCTTGATAGGTAAGCGGAGCTGATGCTACCTCGACGTCTACAACCTGCCCGTCGAGCCGGACGAGCTTCTGCTCCAAAAAGAGATTACTCTCACCTCTCTTCAGCTGAGAATGTCTCGATCGCACGATCTCTCGAAAGTCCGGATGCACTAGATCCATAACAGGCTTGCCGATTAGCTCCTCCGGATCGGAAGCACCTACGAGTCTTGCTCCCGCATCGTTTATGTAAAGCCACTTTGCATCGCTGTGAACGGCTACCATCTCTGGAGAGAGATCCACTAGCTGGCGGTAACGCTCTTCGCTCTCTTTGAGCGCTTTCTCGGTCTCCTTGCGCTCGGTCAGGTCGCGGGCCACGCTGCACACCACTTCCTTGCCTCCGTAAGAGATCAAAGTCCCGTTGACCTCGACGTCCATCAACTTTCCGTCAGCCCGCCGATACTTGCGTTCTTGAGGAAGGCTTTCTTCGTCTTGCACTTTATCCCAGACGGCGGAGTCTATATCCGCCTGACTGTGGGCAACGAAGTCATAGTTGGTCATCCCGCGTAGTTCTTCAGAGGTGTACCCGAGCATCTCCTGGAATGCGGTGTTCGACTCGAGCACCTGTTTGGTATCTGGGTCGAACAGCCAGATAGCCTCCGCGCTCTGCTCCACTACCGCCCGATAGCGTTCTTCACTCTCCCGGATCTTCTCCTCTGCCTGTTTACGCTCTGTGACATCCCGTGAGTTGGTCACCACTCCCTTTACAGCCGGATCTTGCAGGAGGTTGGTGCGCGTAGCCTCTATGTGCCGCCAGGAGCCGTCCTTGTGACGGAGCCGAAGCTCTACCGGTGGCCGAACCTCACCGGGGTTGTCCAGGGCTTCGGCGAACGCGACACTTGACCGGTCCGCATTATCCGAGTGTATGTAATCGAAGGCGTTCTTGCCGATCCGCTTTTCGAGACGGTAGCCTAGTATTCGCTCGATGGCTGGACTCTCATAGCGGATCGTGCCGTCCTCCTCTAGGATCGTGATGAGGTCCGAGGCGTTCTGGGCGAGGGAGCGAAAACGCTCTTCGCTATCGAGGAGCTTTCTATCCGCCTCCTTGCGCTCGGTTATGTCTATCATCACGCCAAAGAGTTGCGTGGGAACGCCGCCTTCAATGGCTACGTGGACGATGTCCCGTAACCACCAACGCTGCCATCAGCGCCGATCATACGGTACTCAAACTCGTGGTTCCTCTTTTCGTCTATCGCCTTTCGGCAGAAGGAAACCGCCCACTCACGGTCTTCAGGGTGGATATGATCGTGCCAGAATGAGGGCTCCGTCGTCCAGCGCCCGGCGGGATAGCCAAGAATAGCCTCCGCCTGATGGCCAACGAAGATGAACTTTAGCGGCCGAGCATCACCCTTCCAGATGATCGCATCGACGAAGTCCACGAGTTCTTCGTATTCCCGCTGCAAACCAAGCAGATCCTCCTCGACCTGTTTGCGCTCGGTGACATCCTTGGAGTTCACCACCACGCCTCTCACGGCGGGGTCATCTAGCAGGTAGGTGCCGACGCTTTCCATGTGCCGCCAGGAGCCGGCCTTGTGTCTGAAGCGGAACTCGGCCGCGTTCCTGGCTACGCCCGTCTGCCCCAGGGCTTTCTCTGTTTCCTCCAGGACATGCAGGAGGTCGTCCGGGTGGACATACTCGAGCACGTTTATGCCGATCGCCTGGTTGGCATCGTACCCAAGCACCCGCTCGAAGGCTGGGCTTGCGTACTTCAAGGTGCCGTCTGGATCGACGATCTGAACTATCTCCGTGGAGTTATGCACGACTGAGCGGAACCTCTCCTCGCTCTGTCTAAGCGCCTCCTCGGTCTCCTTGCGCTCGGTAACGTCGCGAGCCACGCCCAGTAGCCCCAGGATCTCCCCATCACCGTCTCTCACGGGTACCTTGGTAATTGAGAGCCACCTCCTGTTACCCTCTTCGTCCAGGTTCGATAGCTCTTTATCGACCAGGGGACGACTTGACTGAACGATCTCTTGTTCATCGGCCCGGTACCTCTCCGCGAGCTCTTCGGGGTAGAAGTCGAAGTCTGACTTCCCTGCGGCTTCCTCCGGGCTCGCGACTCCCAAGGCCCTGGCATGCGCGAAGTTGTTCAGGATGTACCGGCCGTTGGTGTCTTTGACGTAGACATGGTCCGGCAGGGTGTTTACTAGAATACGTAGCAAGTTGTAATCTTGCAATGCGCCTTTGGGTGACAGCTTGCGAAAGAAACTTTGGGACATCTCGCCTCTCCCCTTTGGAACTGGTTGAACTAGTGTAAAGCGTATCCAAGTCACCAGCAACGAGCCACTTCTGACTCTTTATTGGTCAGGCTTTTGGCAGCACACCAGAGAGTGTCTCCCGGTGCAGATGAGAAAGCGGCTGCCGTCTAACTTGTTCAAGCGCAATCGCTACCCTTCCTATCTCTCGACGTGCAGGTCGTGGCAGTAGTGCTATGCGGTATCATCCACGTTTCCAGACGTGATCCCAGGTTATCTTGGGGTGGATCTTGTCTGGTCAGGCAGCAGGTCCAGTCGGTCGCGTTGCATAAGCGCGGCGACTATCAAGGGCCTCCATGAGCGCAAAGTCGCTGTCGACACGGACGAAGCGGTAGCCCTTTTCCCAGTTCCTCTTCGGAGATGACGCAGATAGTACTCCGAGAGCGCCATACGCTGTGGTCAGGGAACCGTTCACAACGGTATCAGCCTAAATTACGTGCTCGGATTCAACCCTTCCCAGGCCCAGTCGGTGATGAGTACCGGCAGGTTGAGTCGTTGTCCCTACGTCAGATACGCCCGGTCGCCCAGAGATAGGCCTTTGTCTCTCATCAAAGGTGACAGCAGCCTGGTCTGCAAGGCCAGATCCCGCCCAAAGTCGTGAATCTCAAGGCGATACTTTGAGAGCGTTCCTGATCTTCTCCCACCATACTGCTTTCGGCCAGTTTCGCCGGACTCCGTAGGCACGAAGATCCTGCCACGCTGCCCTAATATTCGTCTTGGCCTGTTGCATGCTTACCCCCTCTTGAGTTGCTCGAACTCTACGTAACTGCCGTCGGGGAGCTTGAGTTGCCGGGGTAGCAACCAGTAACCCTCTTTGCCGGCGCCGTAACCCTCGGCCCAACGCCACCCTACTACCCTGTAGTCTGGCTCCGGCTCTACAAGCTTCACGTCTGTGAGGGTTTCCATCATGATGGCTCCTTCCCTGAGGTTGGGGTTATCTGCGGCCGCTACGTCGAAGGTAACGACGGTCTTCACGGGCGAGAGGCGGTCCGCGACGTTCTGGGCGAGCTTGTACTCGGCTCGAAAGTTGTCGGGCGTCACGATGCAGCGTGTGTACCCGCCTGACCTCTCGTCGAAGTACTTGACGTGGGGGTTCTTGGGCAGCGCCCCGCGATAGGTGCTCACCCAACCGGAGCTTAGCGTCGAGGTCACTGAGGTACCAATGAACTCCGTGGCTATCGTTA
>CADCVE010000040.1 GCA_902806065.1 uncultured Rubrobacteraceae bacterium
GCAGCTTCAGGGCGACGGCGCCGAAGCCCATCTGGCGCTTCAACTCGTCGGGCAAGGGATGGTGATAGTGGGGGTTGAGAGCCGCCATCGGCTTGAAGCGCTCGGGGTTGTGATCGATTATGGGCAGCAGGTCCTCGATGGGCTGTATGCCCGTAGTCTTCGGGCTGTACTCGCAAAGGAGGAACGCGATATCCACCCCTTCTCCCTCCATGTACTGGTCGAAGCGCGAGGGTACCAGGGTTCCTTTGCCATCGTACAAATCGTCGAGGGGTACTTCTTTCCCGAAGTGATTCGCCCAGTCCTTCCAGGACTGCTTGAGCGTGGGCAGACGCGCCGCATGCACGTGTGCGTCGATGACACGGGTGCCTTCAAGCATCTTCGACCTCCTCAGCGTCGTCCGCACGGGCGGGGTGCCGTGATGGTTCTCACGACAATATCTCTAGCCTCACGCGGAGCACGGGTCTGAGGGCGGTGCCTTCTGACGCGTTCTCCGCAACCTGGTTTATCTCGCTCATTTTCCGACCCTTCTCCTTCCGCTTCCGCCGGGACCGTCCGAGTTCGCGGGTCTCGTTGCCGGTCCATGCACCGAAAGCCGGGGCGCCTGGTACTCTCCTCGCGCTGTGCCTTGGCCTCGGTGCTCTACAGCGCCGGCCACATTGGGGGGCTGGTATATCTCGTCTACCAAGTTGGTCCCGCTGGCCTCGCGCAACAGCACTTCGATCTCAGCGTTTCCCGATAGTCGAGCGGCAACGGCGCAGCCTGTGTGCCTGCACCTACCGCGACGTAATCGTAGTCGTGCTTCAAGCCTCCTTCGGCGTCCGTGATGAGGCAGATAGTGTTGAGGCTGGGAGCGGTACGAGGTAGAAGCCGTCCCGGACGATCAACCAATGTTACACCTCTTTACAGACGACGCGTGCCGGGTCCTTATCCGCCCTTGGCTCCTGGGCCCTCTGCGGCAGCCTCTTCATAGGACAGGTAAAAGATCGGAACCGCGGCGATCAGGGCCAGCACCCCGGCGATCGTCCTCAGCATCCCGTTCTCGAAGTAGTACCCGAAGCCGAGGAAGAAGAGCATCGCGATTAGCGCGATGAACGCGACGGAAAAGATCCACAATCTACCCCGAAGAGCGGGAATCGCCAGGTAGACAACTGGGATGATAAGAAGCAGGGTGTAGGCGCCCTCGGACGCGGGGTTGACGAGGCCGAGTTCCTCTCCCTGCGTCCGCAGCATATAAAAACCAAAGAGCCAGATGCCGAATGTGGTAAGAATGCCGGCGACGTAGGTGTCCCCCCGTGCGATAGCCCACATCCCGGCTATAGTCTCTCCTATAGCAGCCACTAGTATAGCGTAGAGGGTCGCCCCGGCCGCCTCGGGATTTACGAGAACCTGGAAGCTCAACGCAGCCAAAGCGAACCCGAAGGTCGCAAGACCGAATACTCCCGGGTTTCCAAACTGTCTGGTCATACTTTCATCATTCACGCTATCCTAACCTCCTATACTCTTGTGCCTACGAATGAGACTCCTCGGTTAGCGAGTCAATACACGGGTTCTTGCGAATCTGCGCCTCGCCTACGCGTCTCCTTCCTCGGAGGAGCTACTCGCCGTCGCCGAGCCTACCGTCCGGTTCATGTACCGGAGCCGGAGCGCCTGGTACTCGCGCGCGGCCCCCTCGATCCACCGTGCCGAGCTACCGTCGAGATCCTTTTTGACCTTGGCGGGTGCCCCCGCCGCGAGTACTCCGGACGGTACCTCGCCGTCTTCGACCACTACGCTCCCGGCGGCCAGCATCGCCTTTTGCCCAACGCGCGCCCGGTTGAGGACTATGCTGCCCATGCCGACGAGCGCCTCGTCCTCGATCACGCATCCCTCCAGCATCGAGAGGTGACCGACCGTGACGTTTCGGCCCACGAGCGTCGGCAAACCCTCGTTCGTGTGCAGCACGCAGTTGTCTTGCACGCTGCTCCCCGCACCCACCACTATCTTGTCGAAATCCCCTCTCAAAACGGCGCCGAACCAGACGCTGGCCCCGCTCTCGACCAACACGTCTCCGATGAGCACCGCGGTCGGCGCCAGGTAGGCGTCGGCGGAGACGCGAGGCTCTTTACCATCGAAGGGGATTAAGGTCGCCACACCACCCTCCTAGACCAACTCGTCCTTTTGCTGGGGCGGCTCGTTCTCCTGAGACAGCTCCTCGTCTTGCCCGGGCATGTCCTGCCCTGACCCCGTTTCGCGCAGCTTGAAGCGTTGTATCTTGCCCGTGGCCGTCTTGGGCAGCTCCTCGATGAACTCCACCAGGTGCGGATACTGGTAGCGCTTGAGATTCTTCTTAGACCACTCCTGTAGTTCCTCGACCAGGTCATCGGAGCCTTCGTGTCCTTTGCGCAGGACGACGAAAGCCTTCACGCGCATCAGCCCGTCCACGGGGATTCCGACCGCCGCAGCCTCCATGACCGCGTCGTGGTCGCCCAGGGTACTCTCGACCTCGACGGGGGAGACCCATAGGCCGCTCACTTTGATCATGTCGTCCGCTCTACCCTCGTACCAGAAGAACCCGTCTTCATCCACCCTGTACCAGTCGCCCGCGAAGGTCCACTCTCCCTTCATCGTCTCCTTGGTCTTTTCGTGGTTGCGCCAGTAGTAAGCCGCCGCGGAGTCGCCCTTAACGGAGAGATATCCTGCCTCCCCTGGCTCCTCCACGGGGCGCTCTTCCTCGTCGAGGATCCTGGCCTCGTAGCCGGGTACGGCCTTGCCCGATGAGCCGGGCTTTAGCTCCTCCGGGGTGTTGGAGACGAAGATGTGCAGCATCTCGGTCGATCCTATACCGTCCAAGATGGTCGAGCCAAAGGTCTCCTTCCAGCGCCGCCACACGCCCGCCGGCAACGCCTCCGCCGCCGAGGCGCACAAACGGATGGAAGAGAGATCGTACTCGGAGGCCCCGGGGTGGTCGAGGACCGCGTTGTACAGCGTGGGTACCGCGAAGAACAACGTCGGTTTGTTCTCCTGGATGGTCTCCAGAATAGCCTCCGGCGTCGGCTTGCCGGGGAAGAGGACGGTAGAGGCCCCGGCCCAGTACGGGAAAGAGACGCCGTTGCCGAGGCCGTATGCATGGAACAACTTCGACGCCGAGAAGACGTGGTCGGACTCGTCTACCTCCAGCACGTGCCGGGCGTAGGTCTCGCACGTGTAGTCTATGTCGTGGTGCAGATGGACCACACCCTTGGGGTTGCCGGTCGAGCCCGAGCTGTAGAGCCAGAAGGCCGCGTCGTCCTTGTGGGTGCTCGCTGGCGAAAGCTCGTCTTCACCCGCCTCCAGCAGGTCTTCGAGGACGTACTCCGTCTCCGCTCCGCCGTTCGTCAGGACGACCTTCACGGAGTCTTCGTGGCCCTCCAGTGCCTCCCGGACCTTGTCTTGGTGCATCTCGTCGGTGATCACGACCTTTGCCCGGCTGTTCTCGACGAAGAAGCGGTAGTCATCGGCCGCGAGCAGGGTATTGGTGGGGATCGGGATCGCGCCGATACGCATTGCCCCGAAAAAAGCCGTTGGGAAAGATGGCGTATCATTGAGCACCATGAGAACCCTGTTCTCTTGCTCCACATCTAACTCGTCCTTGAGGGCGTGGCCGAAGCGGTTGATGCGACGGGCGAGTTCACCGTATGTCACCCGCTCGTCGTCGCAGTAGATGGCGATCTTGTCCTCGCGTCCGGCTTCGAGGTTCCTGTCGACTATCAGACTCGCGTTGTACCACTCGGGCACCGTGATCATAGTCCTCACTCCTCCTCGCTGAAGCACCCGATCACGAGCGATCCCGCTGATGCGCGACCGCCGGGGCCTCCGTCACGTGTTCCCCTAACCTACATACAACCCACGCAACCGATGCTACTGGCGCGCGTTCCTCCGGTCAAACAGTGGATTCGACAGTGCCGAACGCTTCCTCTTGTTGCGGGGTCAACCGAGCCATATCATGGACTCAATCTTAGGTTCTGGGAGACAAGGGAAGGTAGGGCTATCATGGCGGTCGCGCATCTGGGGCACGCGGAGTTGAGGGTGACGGACCTTGACAGGTCGCGGTGGTTCTTTACGGAGGTCATGGGCCTTTACGTTACCGAGGAAAACGACGAGCGTGTTTATTTGCGGGCGTGGCAGGACTGGGACCACCACACGCTGATCCTGACGAAGTCCGACCACACGGGCATAGAGCACGTCGGCTGGCGGGTCGAGAAGCCGGAGGATCTGGGGACTTATGAGAAGCAGTTCAAGGATCTCGGGGTCGATTACCACTGGATCGAGGGCGGCAAGGAGCCGGGCCAAGGCGACGGTCTGCGCTTTATGACGCCGGGCGGCATGCCGTTCGAGCTGTACTGGGAGCGCGAGTTGTACGCGGTCAACGGCAAGGACGGGCTCGCCTCCGCTCTGCCGAGCCACCCGCAACGATACGCCTCCAGGGGAATAGGGCCGAGGCGCTTCGACCACGTGAACTTTCTGGCCGACGAGCCGGGCGCTGAGCAGGAGTGGCTAACTCGGGAACTCGGCATTCACCATCGCTACTACGCGGAGAACTCGAATGGCGAGCGGCTCGCCTCCTGGCTCTCCCGCACGAACCTTTCGCACGAGGTAGCGATCCAGCGCAACAAGAACCAGACCGGCGCGCTCCTGCACCACGTCGCCTACTTCGTCGACTCGCCGGACCAGATGGCCCGGGCGGCGACGATACTCGCCGACAACGGCATACAGATCGAGTGGGGACCCGGCCAACACGGTACGAGCGGTGCCATCTTCTTGTATTGCTTCGAGCCTTCGGGCAACCGCGTAGAGGTCTGGACCGGCGGCATGCTCATCTTTGCCCCGGACTGGGAACCCATCGGCTGGGGTCCGGAGACCGCGGAGCTTGGCTACGAGCTGTGGGGCTCCCAGATGCCGGAGACCTATCTCACATACGGCACCGAGAGCCATTTTACCGACGCGCCTCAAAAGTCGGCCTCCAGTACGTCCGGCTGAAAGCGAGTCTGACTTGCGCGAAGAAGACGTCGTTGCGGCTGCCCTCTCTCTAGCCGCCGCAGACCTCGTGACGGCCTTTGGGCACGTCTCCGCCCGCAAGGATGGAGGCGGGTTCCTTATCACCCCGCCCAAGCCTCTAGGTTCCCTACAGTCGGATGAACCTTTGCGGGAGGTCTCGCTGGAGGAGGATGAGTTGCCCGAGGGGGTGCCGGGGGAGGCCTGGGTACATTGGGCCATCTACAACGCCCGCCCCGACGTGGGCGGCATCTGCCGGGCGCAGCCCCCGATCTCCACGGCCGTGACCTCCGCCGGCATTTCGATAAAACCCCTGCACGGCCAGGGGGCGTTCCTCGGGAGGGCGGTGCCCGTTTATGACGATGCCCGTCTCATCCGCGGCCGGGAGGCCGGCGAGGCGCTGGCAGAGGACTTAGGGGACGCTGGGGGCATCATCATGAGGGGCAATGGGGCGGTAACGGTCGGGAGCAGCGTTGGGACGGCGGCGGCCAGGATGTGGGTGCTGGAGGTGTCTGCGGAGTTCAACCGGACGGCAGCATCCGGTACGCCGCAGGTACTGAACGAGGAGGAATTCTCATACTGGGAGTCGGTAAGCGAGGAGATCCTGGAGAGGATCTGGGGCTACCTCAAAACCGGCGGGTAAGGTTGCTTCAAAAGCCGGAGAACCGCAAAGAATCGTAGACATCCTCACCGCGCACGTGGCGCAGGATGAGGCCCTTGAACCGGTCAGCATAGTGTTCGATGATTCGCCCCCCGATCTCCGCGGTCGCCCGGGAGGGGTCGCCGGTGTATCCGAGCCCATTGCCCAACTCGCGGAAAGACCCGGCACCTCCAAACTGCGAGAACGAGATCCGCTGGGGAGGGAGCCCTTTGAGGAGCCGCTCTCTGACGAGGTGCTCCCGCAAGTAAAGCATGGGCGCGGTCTCGAAGATGCCAGCGTGGGCTTCTCCTTGGGGATCCAGGTCGGGTAGTTCGAGCGGCGAGGGATCCTCTAAGAGGTCCACGACGAGGCGCTCGAAGCCGTGAATGGCCCGCGCAGCATACTCTTCATTAATGCGCTCGCAGACGCTATCGGCGGCCCGATAGGGGGTGGATCCACGTGCTGGCTGAACAGATACTCCTCGACTATCTTGCGCCGGATGGAGACGGAGCCGGGGTAGGGTAGGGAGAATAGCGCGTTGACGTAGGGCACGGTTGGGGCGACGATTACCGTACGGTCGTGATCTGCGAGGTGTTCGGCGCACCGATGCATAACGTACTCCGCGATGTACAGGTCGGTGCCCAACGGTGTCTGTGGGCCGTGTTGCTCTACGGGACCGCACGTGAAGGTGATGACCGTGCTCTCCTTGTCGAGGCGCTCCACGTCCTGCCAGGTCATCTCCTTGAGGTCGTGTATCCCCGTGGCTATCGGCGGATCTCCGTCTCATCGACGCGCTGGCATTGTCTACGACGAATACAACGCATGAGGTTCTCGTGTCATCCGCTGAGATCCTCTGCCTCGCTCACCAGCTTCCCCTTGCGGGCGTCGAGCACGCCCGACCACGTGAGACGTGGCCCCGGGAGGAAGTCGGCGGTGAGGAAGAGCAGGGAATATAGGGGGTCGGAATGGGGGTAGCCCGCGCTCTGGAGGCGCTTCTTCATCTCTTTGGCCACGGAGCGCGCCTCCTCGAAAGGGCCGAGCGCCATGATGCCCGCGAGCGGTAGGGCAGCCTCCCAGATGACGTCCTCGCCACGCGTCAGCGCCATACCGCCGTCAAGATCCCGCACCCGCGAGGCGGCAAGGGCCATAGCCTGCAAGTCGCGGCCGAACACGAGGAGGTGGCCGCTGGAGGTAGCGGTGGTCGCGAAGCCGTCGAGGTCGTTGGCGAAGCCCTGCACGAGGGCGCGCACGACCCAGCGTCCGTCCCTGGTTAGGTGGACTACGCGCAGATATCCTTCGGGCAGTTCGCCTTCTGGAGGGGACTCCTCCAAGCTGGTTATGACGTCGGAGATGAAGCTTATTACGGGTAGGGCTTCGCCTGCGCGGACGTCATAGAGAGCAGAGTCTTCGATCCACTCTCCCTGCCGGAAGCCTACCCGGAGCCCCAAAGAGTTCCAGTCTATGCCAAGTGTGGGCTCTACCGGCTCGCCGTTGCGGATGGTCACCTTGCCGTTGGTAATGACAGATCTCGGCCGGAAGGAGGAGAGATCGTCGAGGATCACGAGGTCCGCCAGGCGGCCGGGCGCCACGCCACCGAGGTGATCGTCGAGGTGGAGGTACGTCGCGGGGTTGAGGGTAACCATGCGGATGGCTTGTACCGGAGGTACTCCCGCTTCGACGGCGAGCCGGAGGAGGTTGTCTATGTATCCGTGTTCGGAGATTGCGTCCGGCGAAGGCCCGTCGGTGGTGAGGAGGAGCCGGTCGGTGTCAATACCCTTTTCCGTGACGACGCGCAACAGTTCCGGCAGGTCGGGCCTCAAGGAGCTGTGCCGCAGGGGCGTCCACAGACCGAGCCGCAGGCGTTCGAGGGCTTCGTCGGCGGTGATCGCTTCGTGGCAGGATCTCAGGCCCGTGGCGACGAGGGCTGATAGCTTGTCGTCCCGCGCGCCCGCCGTGTGCCCGTCGGCCACGAGCCCGCGACTCTCGGCTTCGACGATCGCCGCTCCGAAGAGGGCGTCTTCATCTTGCAGGAAGCGAGCCCAGGCGGGGGCTTCGCCGACCCCAACCGCCAGGGGGTGATCCAGAACCTCATCCAGACGTTTGGCGTGGAAGTGGTTGTCCTCGTCCTCGGCGATGGGGGAGGCCGGTTCGGGGCGGGCGTACCAGAGAAAGCGCACCGGGAGGCGGTCGCAGGCGTCCATGACTGCTCGGCTGGTCTCGGAGCCTCCGAGCATGGAGAAGACCAGATCGTCGGAGACTATTGTAGTCGTCCCTCCGGGGAGAACCGCCTCGGCGAGGCTTTCGGGGTTGTAGTAAAGGTAGGAGTGGGAGTGCGCTTCGATCCAACCCGGCGCGACGTATAGGTCCCGCGCATCCACGATTTCAGTCTCCGGCCCCACGGCCTCCTCCGAAGGGCCGACGTACGCTATCCGGCCTCCCAGAACGGCGACGTTCGCGGAGAGGAGCTCGCCCGAGTAGACGTTGACTACCGTCCCGCCACGCACGAAGAGGTCCGCCTTCTCCTGCCCGAGCGCGACGCGGATCAGACGCCGCCGTTCCTCCGGTGAAGGTTGGGCGCGTAGGCGGGACCCGGCACGGGAGCCACCGTCTCTCAAAGCAGGCCGGCTATCTTGGTCATGCCTCGGGAGCCGATGCCGCCATCGGAGTTGATGACGACGCCGGTTACGCTCCTCGATAGCTCTCCATTAGCGAGGTAAAGGTAGGCGCCGACGTGGTCCTCGGGCTCTATCTCTAGCTGAAGCGGGTTTATAGCCTTGAGCCCCTCCTTCATCTTCGGGGAGGCGAGCATCGGCTCATCTTGATCCAGGCTCTTGAGGCCCCGGATCTCCGTGGCGGTGCCACCCGGCGCCACGCCGTTGACCCTGACCTTCGGCGCAAGCTCGTAGGCCATCTCCACGAGGAGGCCGCGGACGGCGAACTTGGAGGCCATGTACAGCGGGCCGCCACCGTCCGGGTAGAACGACGAGTTGGACAAGGTGTAGACGATGCACCCGCCGGAGTCGATCAGGGCGTCCGCGCAGACCTTTGTGGCGAGCACGTAGCTCTCCACATTGACCGCGAAGATCTCCTGGAAAGCCTCGCGCAGCTTCTCCTTGGGGATGCGCTTCAGCTTTGCCTGGTTGTCCCATAACCCCACGCAGCACACCAGGGCGTCCAACCGGCCGAAGGTATCCACAGTCTCCGAGAGCGCCTTCTCATTATCCTCAAGGCTCGTCGCGTCGCCCCGGACGGCCTTTACGTTGGGGCCCAAAGCCTCCAACTCCTCGGTCTTCTCCGGCGAGAGCTCCAGCACGCCGACCTTCGCGCCCTCTCCTACAAAAGCCTCGACCACGGCCCGGCCTATCCCGGAGCCCCCGCCCGTTACCAGCGCGACCTTGTCGTTTAGTCCGTCCGCCATGCTAATGGTCTCCTCTAGGTCCGTAGGGCTCCTCCAGGAACTTCGAGAATGTCTGGGAGGTCTGTCGCGTCAGGCTCTCTAGTAGAGGGGCGTCCAGGTAGATCTGGTAGTCTAGCTTTGGCGAGCGGATCTCCAGGCGCGCCTCGTCGTGAGCGCGGACCTTGCGTACCAGGGTGTACGCGAACTCGTTGGAGAACTCGGTGTACTCGTTCTCCGCGTCCACGTACTCCTCTTCGACTGGTCTCGTATCCGCGGCCTCTGGTGGGGCTTCGAGGGTGTTCGAGAACGTCTCGGGGGTTTGCCACGCCAGGCTTTCGATGTTCAGCGGGTCCAGGTAGACTCGTTTATCCGTCTCCGGGGAGTGAATCTCCAGGCGCACCCCGTGGCCGGTGCGTACCTTTCGCAAGCGGGCGATCGCGGAGGCGTTGCTGATCTCGGTGTACTCGTTCTCCATGCGTCCCCCTCTAAAGAAAAACGGAGAGGTTGTGCGTCGTCAACACGGAGTGGTCCAGCAGGATCTCCCGTCGCCTCAACTTCCACCGACCGTCTTCTTTACGCAGGATGTCCCTACGCTCCGCGGAGAGTATGTCGTAGTGCGGGTCGCTACCCCGCGAACGATACAAAAGCAGGTTGGACTTCACCGCCAGCTCGTCCTCCTCCTCGCCCTCCGCGACCCTTATGTTGGACACGAAGTGACGTGTGCGCGACGGCGGGTCCTCGGCCCAGGCATACTCCGTCTCCAGGCGACGGACTCTAAGCTCCAGGCTCCCGCGTGTCTCCTGAAAGTAGAAGGACTCGTCGCTAAATCCGTCGCCCTCCGCCTTCTCCCGATTTACCCGCACCGGCATCAGGTATTGCGCGTCGTCGGTGAACAGGTCCAGCCACTCCCGTTCGTGATGTTCGTCCAGGAGCTCTGCCTCGTGCATCAAGAACGAGTAGGCTTCCCAGTACGTCTCCACCGATGTTTCGAGCATCGCGTTCTCCTCCCGGAGGTCGTCGTCAGGAACCCGCGTGGCCGTTCTCTTCGCCGGCCAGCAGGTGGTCGAAGTACGTCTGCCAGAAGTGGCGCTGGGCAAAGTCCACGTAGTTCTTTGGGTAGGCCGTGCCGGGGCCAGCCCATTCCCCGTCCGGGATCGGCTCTACGTGCGTGGCTCCCGCCGAGTAGTTGAGGTAGTGCTGGCCGGACATCTCCCCGCCTGCGACCCGGGTCTGGCCGCTCCAGTTCTCCGCGTCATCCTGCTCCAGAGTCCCGGAGGCCCCAAAGGTCGAAAGATAGGATCTATTGGAGGCCTTTTTGAACTCGTCGGAGGCATCCTTCTCTACGAGGCACCACGACCAGATCTCGATCTTGCCCGGTCCCATTGGCTGCCAGACGCGCAGCGTCACGTAGGGTACGGATTTGCCCCCCTCCTCTATGGACATGGACGAGTGGAGGAAGCTCGTGTTCGGGAAGACGGTGGCGTTTAGCGGCATTATGGATTCCTCTTTGAGGAGCTCGACCTGGTCCGAGTCGAGGTTCTCCAGCATCGAGTCCACGATGCTCTGGGGGTAATTCAAGTAGCTCCCCGGCTTGAAGCCCATGAACAGGCAACCATGCATCCCGGCGAGTATCTGTACCCCTTCCTTGAGATAGGCCGGGCTTTTGACGCGCATGATACCGGCCTTGATCGTGCTCATGTGCGTGCTCTGAGTGTGGTACCCGTCGCCGATGAAGTTCTCGGCGGCGAGCTTCCAGTCCGCAGGCATAACCCAACGCTGCGGCGGTCCTATCACCTCCATCCCGGCCGGGCTTTTCTTGAGGTAGAAGTCCAGGTACCAGCCCATATCCCCTATGTACTCCTCCAGCGGTTGCACCTCCGGGTTCAGGCTCGCGAAGATCATACCCTCGTAGATCTCCATCCTTGGTGCAGTGGTCATGGCCCACTCGTCCTTGTCGAGCCCCTCGGGACCGTAGGCCTCCTTCTGGAATGGGACGCCGTTGAGCTTGCCCGTGTTCTGGTAGGTGTACCCGTGGTACGGGCAGCGGAAGTGGCTGGAGTTGCCCGCGTCAGAGCGGCACAGTTGCATGCCGCGGTGGCGGCACATGTTGAAGAGGGCGTGAATCTCCCCGTCCTCGTCGCGGGTAACGATAAAGGAATCGTCGACTATCCGGCGCAGCACGTAGTCACCGGACCAGGGAATCTCGGATTCGTGAGCCAGAAATACCCACGTCTTGGAGAAGATCTTCTTGACCTCGAGATCAAAGATACTCGGCTCGTTGTACACCTTCGCGAGCAGCTTGCCGTCTTCGTTTAGAGACCGTTGGGCCTCCTGCAGGACCTCGAGAATCTGTTTTTCTCCGGTCGGCTGTCCTATCATTTCCCGTTCCTCCTAGGCATAATTCCCCATTCTAGCTATTGCATGTTCTTCTAGCATATATCTTGTGTTGCGGCCAACCCTTACGTTCGGTCATGCCGGACATTACGAGGGCGGGGACGGTAGAGTGATGCAAACTTGTTTACGAAGTGCGCGGCTCCTTCGTGCTCCGACTACAGCGGCGATCAAAACGGTTGAACCACAGCCCGGTACCCACAATGCTTGAAGAAATTTCTCGCATCTCCGGCGGTGACTGCGTCGAGCGCCTTACCCATCGCCTCCACCAGAGCTTCCCTGTTT
>CADCVE010000041.1 GCA_902806065.1 uncultured Rubrobacteraceae bacterium
TTGGGCTTCGAGAACCTCGCCCCTCAGACGGGTCTCGCGACGGAGGAGTCATGGCTTAGGGCCCACGGCTAAGGTCGCAACCTCCTTTCTTGCGCACATCAGCTTACCCTATAGGGACTTCGAGTGCATCCTCGGTCCGCTTTGGCTGTTCGGCACTCGAACATGCGTGATTCGACCAGCTCCGCTGGGGCAGATAGGATAGGACTCCCTTATAAGGGGTATTGGCATTGACCCGCTTTCGCGGACTGTTTCTCTTTAAGCCACAGCCTCTCCTCTCATTGTAGCTTCCTCGTACTTGGCAGGGCTTGTTTGACCCAGGGCGGAGTGCCTTCTTCGAGTGTTGTAGAAGCACTCGATGTACTCGAAGATCGCCACCCTCGCGCTCTGACGGGTCGGCCAGGAGTGGCGGTGGATCAGCTCGCGCTTCAGCGTCGAGACGAAGCTCTCCGCCATAGAGTTGTCGTAGGCGTCTCCCACTGATCCCACCGAAGGTAGGAGATCTGCTTCTTCGAGTCTCTTGCCGAACTCCACCGAGGTGTACTGGCTGCCTCTGTCGGAGTGGTGGATCAGACCAGCCGCGGGGCGGCGATTGTAGATTGCCATGTTCAGGGCGTCGAGGACCAACTCAGCCCTCAAGTGGTTCGCCATTGACCAGCCCACGATCCTTCGGGAGAAGGCGTCCAACACGAACGAGAGGTAGAGCCAACCCTCCCAGCTTCTTATGTAGGTGATGTCTGCCACCCACAGGCGATCTGGCGCTACTGGAGCAAAGTCGCGTTTGACCAGGTCGGGAACTTCGAGGAGGTCTTCTTTGGCGGTAGCCCTGCGAGCAGTAGTACGAGCACGTCTTCGACCGCCGCATCCGAAAAGCCCCGTCTGGCGCATCAACTTGGCAACGCGCTTCCTGGCACACCGGATTCCGAGTGTCCTCAGTTCGGAGTGGATGCGAGGAGCGCCGTAGGTCCCCCTGCTCTGCTGATGGATGCGCTCTATCTTCTCACGGAGTACCGTATCCGCTTTGCTCCTCTCGGAGGGCGGCCTCTCTCGCCAGCCGTAGTAACCGCTCTTGGAAACCTTCAGGGTTCTGCACATCGTACTCACCGGGTGGTTGGCCTTCTGCGCCTCCACGAAGCCGTAGATCACCTGCGGGGAGGGAGGTTCTCCTCCCTGGCGAAGAAGGCTGCCGCTTTTTTTAGGATCTCCCTTTCTTCCTTGAGGACTTTGACCTCGCGACGCAGACGACGCAGCTCTTCTTTCTCCTCGGTAGAGAGGCCTTGGCGCTCTCCGGCGTCGATCTGGGTCTGCTTGACCCGATTGCGAAGGGTTTCTGGCGAGACACCAAGATCGCGGGATATCTTCGGGATAGGGTACGCCTCATCGGAGGAGAGCACCAGCTGTACGGCTTCGTGCTTGAATTCGGGAGGGTAGAGCCTCCTGGTATGACCCATCGTTGACTCCTTTCACGGAACCTGATCGCTTAACTCTGATCTGTCCGTGAAAGCGGGTCAAACCCATATATCGTCAGAACCACGTAATAGGGGTACGTATTTTCCTGAGTGGGGGTACCTACTTATCGGTCTTATTCACCTAGTTGCCGCTAAGTAACTATCTCAAAAGGGACAGCCGATGCTGACGCCGATACCACAGCAGTATGCAAGCCACCTTGATTAGCCCCAGGTAGTTGGCGGCCTTCTTGTCGTAGCGCACCAGGATAGCCCGGCATTTCGAGAGCCAGCCCAGCGTGCGCTCCACCACCCACCGCCTCGCCGGATATTGCCTCTCGCCTGCATCGCCGAGCTTCTCCTCTCCGATGCTTCTGATGTGCGGGGTGTAGTTCTTCCGCTCAACGATCTCCCTCGCCAGCGCGTTATCGTAGCCTTTGTCCAGGCACAGGTGCTGAGGCGCTTTTTCGGTGGAAGCGGGGCGCTCGACCGCCACTGGCTCGACCGCCACTGCATCGAGCGTCGCCTCCAAAAGCTTGAAGTCGGGCACGTTCGCTCCGGCTACCACTACCCAAAGCGGACCACCATCGGCCTCTACCAGGACCGAGCGTTTGACGCCGTTCTTGGCTCTATCAGTGGGATTGGGGCCGACGAGATCCCCCCAAAACGCGCCTTACCCATAGCGCCGTCGGCCACTTGCCACTCGAAGTTCACCCCGCCAAGCTCCTCGCACTCCTCTACGAGCCTCTCCCAGATGAGGTCCAACACACCAGAGTTGACCCACCTCTGGAAGGTGCGGTGTACCGAGGAGTCGTCGGGGAGCTCTCTGGGGAGATGGTTCCACTGGCAGCCGCTGCGCATTCGGAAGATGATCGCGTCGAGGGCGGCGCGCTGGTTTATGCGGGGTCGTCCGGTGCTTTTAGGCGAGTCGTGCTCCTGGAGGATCGGTTCGATGATCTCCCACAGCTCGTCGGGAGTGCGCCAGATAGTGGGAAGCGGATTCTGCTCGGACATCGGCACCTCTTCTTTCGGGGGCGCCGAAGATGATACTCGACCGCAAGAGTTCTGAGATAGTTACTAAGAGTGCATTTCAAAACCTCCACTTGAGTGTTTGAGGCTGACAAACGCAGAGCCGAAATGGAGGAACCACTGCCGAATACCCTCCGCCTCCCGCTCACACTGCACCTGTCGTGCCAGGTTTTGAAATGCACTCTAAGGCAAAAAGAGAGGGCCGAGGCTGTTAGACCCCGGCCCGTTCTTCTGTTTCTGCTTTGCTCTTCTTTAACCAGCGGCAGCGGACTGGTTGACCTGCTGCTCGCACGTCACCGGGGAAGTACCGCTAACCGAAAGGTCGGAGCCGATGTCCTCCTGCTCGATCTCCTCGATGTCAGAGGCGAACTGGAGGGAGCCGCTCGTGTTCTGTAGGTTACCAGTGTTCACATCGCCAGTAACGTTCGCGCACTGGCTACCATTATCGCCTCCGCCGGAGATGTCAAACGACTGGTCGATGTCGCCACTTTCAGTCTCCTGCTCGAACGACTGGGAGACGTCGTTGTGGTTTGCCATGGCGGGGACGGCTACCACAAATACCATGGCCAGCATCGCCGCGAGTACCATCATCTTCTGCATGTTGTTCCTCCTTACGTTGGCATCTTCTACTAAAGATCATGCCCTCTTTTCGCTGTCGCTTCCATGGGTGATTCTTACCAGTGCATCCCGGGACATGTCCCGTCACGAACTAGGGCAAATGTCCTATAGAAATAGGTCTTGGGGCGTCGTAGAATTCTATACAGATCAACCGCAGACCGGGCTGGCACCCATCACCCCCTCCTAGAAGCCCAGCCCGGCTCTTCTTTTTTCGCAGGACACCTCTGTAATTACCAAGATGCCAAGAGCTTGTCTTCTCGGAAACCTCAGCAACTCTCTCCTCGGAAACCTCAGCAACTCTCCTTACCGCGATCCTTCAGCCAATAGCGTGTAGCAGACCTTGCGCTTTACTCCGGCTTGAGGATAGAGTCAGACAGAGTGGACAGAGAGGTTTAGGGACAATTGCAGCAATCTAGAGGAGGCGACAGTACATGAAAATTCTCGTCCTGGGTGGTACGGGAACGGTAGGCTCGCAGGTGGTACACGAACTCCTCGCGCGTGACGTAGACGTCCGGGTACTCACACGAACCGCCGAAAAGGCTGAGAGCCTGCCGGAAGGGGTTGAGGGCGTGGTCGGCGACCTGCTTGAACCCGAAACCGTACGCTCGGTGTTTGCGGATACGGACGGCGTGTTCTTGCTCAATCCCGTAAGCCTCACCGAGGCTGCCGAAGGTCTCATGGCCTTGAACGGCATCCGTATGTCGGGCGTCAGACGGCTCGCTTACCTATCGGTGCACAACTTGGAAGCCGCTCCGCAGCTTCCTCACTTCGGGTCCAAGGTTGCCATCGAAGCGGCCATCAAGTCTTCCGGTATCCCGTACACCATCCTCCGAGCCAACAACTATTATCAGAACGACTACTGGTTCGAGGACGTAATACTCCAGTACGGCGTGTATCCACAGCCGATTGGCGACTTGGGTCTATCGCGCGTGGACGTGCGCGACATCGCGGAGGGTGCGGCCGTCGCGTTGACGACGGGCGAGCATGACGGGCAGACTTACAATCTCATAGGTCCGGATGCGCACACGGGGCAGAGCACTGCCGAGGTTTGGAGCCGGATGCTAGACCAACCCATCGAGTATGGCGGGAACGACCTCGACGCGTGGGAGCAGCAATCGCTTGAATTCCTACCCGCGTGGATGGTGTTCGACTTCAGGCTCATGTACGCGTATTTTCAGGAGAGCGGTCTAAAGGCCACCTCCGATGACATAAAGCGCCAGACAGAGCTGATCGGACACGAGCCACGCAGCTTCGAAGACTTCGCGAGGGAGACGGCGAAGACGTGGCAAGAGTGAGGTGACGGCCCACGGGAATGTCCGGTCCTGCTACCGATGTATCGACCATCTGCAATGTTTCGACATCGGCTAGGTGGTAGACCTGCGCCGCTTTAAGGTGGGCTACGACGCGTGGTAGGCCATGGGCTAGCGAGGCCCCTTTTTATCGAGGTTCACCACCATCTGAATGGGAGCCTACATACCGCCCCGATGGTGGCCTCGGTGGCCCCGAGAACCCGTGTGTTAGCCTTATTCACCGAACTGCCGAGAGCTTGTCTTCTCGGAAACGGCCAGGAACATGACTTCTCGGAACGCTAGTAGGCCGTGCGGTGGTGCGCCATCTTCTTTATCCTTCTTCTTCGTGCTTGACTACCCCAAGCGCAGGAATAAAGGCGACAGGGAGGATCACTGCATGGCCGAGCAAGAACGGGCACAAAAACGCGGATCTGGGTTCTTCAGGCTCTTCGAGCGGGGAGTCGATACCGCAACCCGCAATAACGTCACCGCCTACGGTTACTCGGTCAGCATCACCGCCGCCTTCGCTATCCTCCAAACCTCTCGCACCGATACCGGGGTCTTGGAGATCTTCCTCTTCGCTGCCGGAGCGGTCGTGGCCTTCGCCCTGATTGCAGCCGGAGCCTCGGGATTCTTTCGGGAAGAGCTAGAGGATCAGCATAGTCACGTGAAGTCGCTCGCAGGCGCTCTATCGTTCTTTTCGGTGGGCTTGGCGCTGGGGGTCGCCTACCTCGTCGGGATACTGATAGAAGGCCGAGCGGCTTGGGCGGTGAGCGCCTTCTTGACGACGGTCGTCTATATATTCGCGGTGGGAATAGAATTGGCCGTAGCACACCGGATGTTGCGGAGCGACGAGTAGTAACGTGCACGAAGGCGTGTTACCTCTATTTACCGAGATGCCGAGAGAAACTGTCTAATTAATCCGCATAGACCCCAAATGGGCTCCCTCAAGGTGGCAAAACCTTGCGATAGAGACTCCTTGACTCCGTTTTTAGCCACTAAAGCCTGCGACCAAGATGCCCTTTAGCTATTTATTGGACAGTCTCTCTCGGAAGGTGAGTGAATAAGACCGATGGTAGACGAGAACTCTACTTCACGGCACCCCATGAATAGAGGCACGCTTGTCACCCTTAGAGATATGAAACTTACTTGCCGAGAAGGGGTATCTTCTCGGCAAGGGTCCTGATGTCGAACGCGTTGGTGAGGTCCATAAGAACTCCTAACAGAATGATCTTAGAAGCCGGTGCGCTACGCCACAGTAGGAGGTCCGAACCAGGTGGTTAGCGCGTCAGCGAGCCCCCGCTGGGTTAGGTCTCCCACCCAGGCCACATATCCGTCGGGGCGAATCAGCACGGCGGTGGGAGCAGTGACTGCTCCAAGTACCGGAAGCTCCCATGTACCAACGTATTTGGCGTCGATCAACTGAACCCGATCTGCCCATGGAGTGATGTCCAAGCCGCCGGGCTCACCGAGGTTGAGGAGCACCGGCCGGGCATTGTGCAGCAGGGTGAAGACCCGCAGCGGGCCGTTGGCGGTGACCAGGTCGAGATCGGGCATGCGGCGTCCGAGCAGCGGGTGTCCCTCGCCAAGGTCGTAGTGGACGTCGAGAGCGCAGAGCATCGCGGCGAATCGTTTGCGCGGCTCGTCCATGCCCAGTAGCTCGGTCATGGTCTCTCGGAGGGCCTCGTGACGGTCGTCGGGGTTGATGAGCGCGACCTGCGCCATGGTGTTCTTCAATACACGGGCACCGACCGGGTGGCGCTCGGCATGGTAGGTATCCAGCAGGCTGTCCGGCGACACGCCCGTGACCACCTGAGCCAGCTTCCACCCCAGATTCACTGCATCCTGCACACCGGTGTTGAGGCCCTGGCCGCCGTGCGGCGGATGCACGTGGGCGGCGTCGCCGGACAGCAGCACCCGTCCCTCTCGGTAGGATACCGCCTGCCGCGTCATGTCGGTGAATCGGGAGATCCAGGTGGGGCTGTGTACCCCGTAGTCCGTCCCGTAGGCGGCGACGAGCGCCTTGCTGAGCTCCTCCATGGGGGGCTCGCTGCGGTGGCCGAGATGCGTCTCCTTCAGCACGACCCGATATGGCCCTCCGCCTTTCTCCCGGTTGACGGGACCGATGCCTCCGCCCTCGCGACGCATGCCGATCTCCGGCTGCTCTTCCATCTCGACCTCGGCGATTAGCCAGCTGGTCGTCGGATCCCACCCGGCGAACTCGATGCCGGCCGCCTTCCGGACCACACTGCGCCCGCCGTCGCACCCCACGAGGTACTGCGCCCGGAGCGACCGGCCGTCGGAGAGCGCGACGTCAACGCCGGTGTCGTCCTGTGCGAAGCCTGTCACCTCGCGTTCGCGGAGGACCGGCACTGCCAGTTCGTCGACCCAGCCGGCCAGGATTCGCTCGAATTCTCTCTGCCACAGCGCGAGTCCGTAGTTGTGGTGGGTGGGGAAGTCGCTGATGTCCAGCGGGATCCCGGCGAACCCCTGGACCTGCATCACCTGGCCCTCCGCGAGGAACCGATCGGCGATGCCGCGCTGATCGAGCACCTCGATGGTGCGAGAATAGAGGCCCCCGGCGCGCGAGCTGTCGAGATCCTGACTGGTGCGTCTCTCGACAATGGAAACGTCGACCCCCGCCAATGTCAGCTCGCCCGCCAACATCAGCCCGGTCGGACCTCCTCCGGCGATCACCACCGCAGCATACTCGGTCATAGCCACACTCCTCCCATTCCGTAGCTTCTGGCTTCGGCCGGCAATTATGCGGCACGACCCGGGGCTTGCGGCAAGCCCCCCTGTGCCGTATAAAGTAAAGTGGAGAGGAGTAGGTAACCCCTTTTTTCCTCATCGTCCGCTGTGGACGGCCAACCTCCTCGCGAAGCGGCAGCGCGCTGCGTACCGGGCTGCATCTGCTAGATGAGCAGTTTACTGGCAGGATTTTATGCTTGTAGATTCTACAAATCTCTATTCACCGAGTTGCCTAGAAGGGGTCTTATCAGAGACTCAACTTAGCCCCGGGCCTACCGCATAAGGATGCGCGAAGCTAATAGGGGTTTCCGAGAAGACGTCTTACCGGCAATCCGGTGAATAAGGGCAATGAATAGGTACCCCCTTAAAGAGAAATAGGTAGTTTTGACAATGTGCCGCCTATGAGGGAGCGCCATAGTTCTCCTTGTAGACAGAGCGACCCAAAGGGGTTGCCAAGGACGAGAGAAGGAGGAGGATGAGATGGCGCTTAGCATGAGGCGTATCTTTTTGGTACTTGCGGTAATGGCGATAATGGCGGCTATGGTGGCGGCTAGCGCTATGCCAGCGTTCGCTCAGGGGAGGTCTGCAACGGCTCCGAACTGTGAGAAAGGGGCCCGTGCAGCCTTCTTCGGCAGCAACGGAAAAGACAACAGAAACTCACAGGCAAATGAGTCGCTCGGTAAGAACTTATTTCTCAAGTGCATAGATAGAGACGCAGAACCTATATAGCCACGAGCGCCGCTCCTGTGGCCATTACCGATCGTGGGGCGTTGGAGTGCCGGACCGGTGCTAGGTGGCCGTTTCAGGGCCGTCTCTCCGGGTGTTAGCTCGGGAACACGCGAGGCGAGCATCGCGATAATGCGCCGGGGGGTCCCAACAAGGACAAGGGCCTCCTCCGATCATCGGAGAAGCCTGCTAGTAGTTCTAGTAGAGTACTAGCGTCTTATTAGAGGGTCGGGGCCGAACAGCCCCGGCTCTTTTATGCCTACAGTTTCCGAGAAAGCGCCTTACCGGCAATAGAGTGAATAGAGCCAGACGAGCGTCTAACCCTCTAACCTTGTTGTTCGGAGGATATCGTCCTCCTGAGCCTTTCTAGCCCCTCCTCGGCCGTTACCACAGGGAACACGTCTATCTCAAAGACATCGTCCCACTCCATCCTCATCGCTGCTAACGGCTCAGCGCTTTCCGCTTCCACGACTGCAAAAACGCTAAGCTCGGAGGAATGAACCCAGTACTCGGCCACCGGGGTAATCCCTTGGGGGTACTGCCACTGCAACCTACGACCATACCTCTCGTTGAGGGTCCCTGGTTCTGCCCTCATCACGACCGCTAACAGCATGCCTCACTCATCCCTTCTCTGAGTCATAGCTATATATGGGTTAGTGTCATTGGGAATGATGCCACTGGGGGCTAGCTAATGCCTGCGTCTCCGACTCCTCGGTCCCTCTTTACGCCTGAGTTTCCGAGAAGACCTAAGCTCTTGGCATCTCGGTGAATAGAGAGAGGCAACCCGCTCCTCCTTGACTTAGAGTAGTGCAACTCGCCATAATAGTTAAGAAATGTTAAATGAGGCCTCGCGCGAGAGCGGGCCAAGAAGAGGGGGAGCAAAAGAAATGAGAAAGAAGCTGTCGATAATGCTGGCGGCGATAACGGTCCTGGCGCTGATGGCTGCCGGGCCCGCAGCAGCGCAGAGGGGTGAAGAACTACCGGACTTCATTACAGTATGTGTATTATTCCCAGGTGTTGGGCAATTCCCCCCGGGAACCCAAGTTGTACCGTTCAGTATTGGAGAGAGTCTAATATTTGCGCAGCTTGCTACGGAGGGTCCCTGCAACGACGGCGGTAACGGCGGTGGTGGCAGTAACGGCGGTGGTGGCGGTAACGGCGGTGGTGGCGGTAACGGCGGTGGTGGCGGTAACGGCGGTGGTGGCGGTAACGGCGGCGGTGCAGCTCCGTTGGAGATCACCCAGGACTTCGAGCAGGAGACCGAGAGTGGCGATATAGATCAGTCGTTTGAGGTCACCAGCACGGGCGACAACGCCAACCAGTGCGCAAACGTTACTGGTGATGGGAACACGGGCAACCTGCAGAATACGACCGGCTCCCTCCAGATAGCCTCTGACATCGAGGAGATCGAGCAGGATGACATTGGCTCTGACCTTTCGGTTAGCGGTGACTCCCCGGTAACGTGCGAGCAGCAGGTCAACCAGGCCGCTGCCGCTGGTTAAGCAAGAGTAAAGCGGAACAGAAGAGAGGGCCGGGGTCTAACAGCCTCGGCCCTCTCTTCATGCCCCTCGTACACTCTAAGTTGTTCGTATTACGCGCAATACTTAGCGGACTTCGCTCTTCCCCGGTCCTATAGGCCTACGGGACCGGGACTCTACGCCACATCCGCCAGACCACCCAACACCGCCCGTGGGGTCTATAAAAAGCAGAATAGGAAACTCCCACAAGCATCCTCGGGCGTTACAAGAGGTTGGTATCAAGCGTGTTGCTAGGGTCGGTTGCAGTGGTCGATCTACGCCCTTAGGGTATGCAACGGGCTTTGTGTTCGAGGGGAAGCCTGTGAAGTCGTAGTTGCAGTGGTCGATCTACGCCCTTAGGGTATGCAACCTGGCGTACGTCTGGGCGAAGGGTCGAGGCTACCGCGTTGCAGTGGTCGATCTACGCCCTTAGGGTATGCAACCTTTTCTAAATACGCATAATGAACCATGAGGATTTTCGTTGCAGAGGCCGATGTGAGTCAGCGAGTTCTGTAACCCGGCGGGGAAGATGAGTCAGAACCGCCGGGCTCGATAGCTACCCGGTCCCCCGGTCATCAAACCCGAAGAACCTACGCCACCAACTAGAGCGGCGTTGTACGCCCGTCTCTGCTTGCCCCCGGTCGGGTGGGGTGTCTGTACCCTCCGGCTCCTCGGGGGTCGTCTCGGGCTCGTCTCGCGGCTCTGGTAGCGGTCTCCGGGCCTCCCTGAGCTCCGCTTCGAGACGGTCTGCCCTCGCCTGCTCCCGAGCGAGTTGTTCGCGCAACGTACTCTCGGTTCGGGCCGTAAGTTCAACCTGAGCTTCAGCCCGCCCTAGTCTGTATTGGAGATCCTGTACAACCTCAATAAGTTCCGGCGCAAGTTCGCCGGGGGTCTTCGCCGAGTTCGTCGGTGTCTCGATTTCCGCAGAAGCACTCGACGCAACACCGGTGCCACGCGACGAACCTTCGCCGGAGGTCCTTCGCCGCTCGCGTAAGGCGTTGAGGGAGTCTATGGAGACGTAAAACGTCTTCTCTACACCCTCTCCCTCGACCACGGCCTCTAGTTCACCACGGCGCACATAGGACTGTACCGTTCGGCGAGACACACCTAAGGACTTCGCCGCTTGCTTCGTCGTGGTGTACCCGGAGCTCTCGGCGATGTTAACGTGTTCTTCGCCGTGTTCGCCGGTTCCTTCGTCGGCGGGTTCGGCGGGGCTGTTTATCGGAGCTTCGGCCCGGCGAGGATCTTCTTTCTCCATGCTGGGCATCTTACCCTTACCGGAGTCCTCGCGGGCTGGGAGACGGCAACCTCGTGGCTGCATTATGCGAAATAGAGAGGACTAGAGGCGTTGATAACGGTTTCTAGCGTTAGGTATCGGGATTGGCGGATTTTCGAGGGGGTCGGGTTCACTATCATTCACTATGAGGCGAGACCCCTTCGGTTGGCCATGATTGACCATGTGGATTGCCCGCTGTCCTGTACAGGGGTAGGTTAGAACTAACCGGCGCGAACGTTGGCCCGGTATTCTCGCGCCTCCTCGCTTTCTAGGACCCGCATTGTCGCGGAGCCGTCTACGCTTATAGTCCGAATGGCTATGGTGCCATCGTCGTGGATAACGGCAGCTCCTTGCTCCGCAGGGCCGTAACGCCTCTCGAAGCGCTGGAGACTTTCCGGGGTCGCTTTCGCTAGGGCCTCGAAGAGCGCCCGAGACTGAGTTCTAGCCGGAGACTGGGTTTCAGTTGGGGGCAGGGCCTCCGTGCCATCTGCTCTCTCACTCAGGTCCTCGACATATATCCCGCGCATGGCGTCCATCTTCCTTAGATACAGGGCGACGAAAGCATCCATCGGTTTGAAGTAGAACCGTCCGCCGCCGCGCAATTCGAGGTAATCCCTGTCCCCCTGGACGCCTCGCTCCAGGTTTCGCACGCGGTCTCTAAGCCCCATAACGCCCCTCTTTCTCCCCCTGGTCACGGTCCTTTAGCAAGAGGTCGAGTTCTTCGACGCGCGCCGCAAGATCCTCAGTCTCCCGAATCTTCCGCTCCGTCTCCAGCAGCCTCGTACGCGTGTTTAATATCTGATTGACGACAGCCCCTACCTTGGGCTCCGTGTCCCCGGCGAGTACGTCTTCGGCGAGGGTTTCTAGCTGGGCTTTCAGGTCTCTCATCTCCCGGCCCGGTTTGGAGCGGGCGGCCCTGGAAGCGTTCCTACGGCGGGCATCCTTACGGGCCGGATCATGCGCGGGGCACCAGTCGCTACCACGCGCAGCGACACCCTTACAAAGGTCGCCTTTTGCGGTTAAA
>CADCVE010000042.1 GCA_902806065.1 uncultured Rubrobacteraceae bacterium
CGGGTGGTCTCCTGGATCTCGCCCACAAACCTCTCGATGGCTATTCCCATCTCGGGAGAGAGGCGGAGGCCATCGTTCCAGAGAGACGAGGCCTTTCTCCAGGCCGTTCCGGGAGCGAAGGCCACACGATGCCATCCGAAAACCAGGACATCTCCCTATAGTATGCCTGTGCTCTCTGGACTCTCTCGGGGCACGGCTGTGACCTTGTAGCCAGCGAGTCTTTGGCGGCTACTTCAGCGGGTCGTGTCCCCAGTTCATCAGCAAGTGCTAGCTGCCTGCGCCCCTTCCAAGGGCGCACAACTTTATAGACTCGACAAGACGGTGCGATGGTTCTTGTGAATCAGGAACCGCCAAGATACAAGAAATCTCATCTGGAGCAGAATGTTATGCAAGGTCGCGCATATACGTTTCCGAGAAGACCTCTTGTCAGCAGTTCGATGAATAGAGGCAACCCACCCCTGGCCAGGGTTGTTAATTAAGCGGCACTCCTCCTTAGCGCAAGGTTTTCATACAGAGCGGATAAATTACCCCGTTAGAATTTTCCTGCCAACAATCCAATTCACTTAAATTCGTCGCGATTTCATTCGGTATTCATTCGAAATTCATCGCCTCCTGTTACCGTGGAAAGCACCAAAGAAAGGAGAGTGCATGAGCGTCGATCAGCCCATGTCAGAGGCGAACATATGCCACTTCCAGCAGGGAATCAACCTCGCACAGGTGGCAAGAGAAGGCTATGAGTTCTGCGTTGTGAAGGCTTCAAAAGGTCCATCTTAAGAAGGCCGAAGCTGACAAGGTCGAAGCCGAGAACGACGAACAACGCTACAAGATGTGATCGCAGCGAGAGAAGCAGAGTTAATCACGCCCGATGAGGGCAAGCGGAAGGGGAGGAACATACTGGCCTTACCGCAACCGGAGTAAGAGCAGAGGGATGAGAAACGGGGAGAGAAGACTTCATAGGGAATAGAGAAAGCGAAAAGGAAATTGCAGTGGCAATAAAGACCCTGCAACTATTAAGAAAAGTATCAAGGAGACATACTTATGGCTTGCTATGATGGGTTTGGTAACCTGAGAGATGGACGCCCGTTCTGGGTGGGAGATTTCAACGGCAACGGCCGTGCAGATATGCTGTTCTACTACCCTGGAGACCGCAACTGGTGGTTGGGTTCGCACGCGGGCATCGGTGGCCAACTACAGTGGAGCTTCGCGGGCAACACTGCTGGCTTCGGTCAAGTGTGGGACGGGCGACCCTTCTGGATCGGCAACTTCTCCCGCATTGATCGCTCAGAAGTGCTGTTCTACTACCCTGGCGATCACAACTGGTGGCTCGGCTCACACAACGGAAACCAACTACAGTGGAGCTTCGCAGGCAACACTGCCGGGTTCGGTCAAGTATGGGACGGCCGCCCCTTCTGGGTTGGCGACTTTACGGGCGACGGCCGGTCCGACGTGCTGTTTCATTACCCTGGAGACCGCAACTGGTGGCTAGGTTCGCACGCGGGCATCGGCGGGCGGTTGCAATGGAGTTTGGCAGGTAACACCGCCGGGTTCGGTAACGTGGCAGACGGGCGGCCCTTCTGGGTCGGCAACTTCTCACGGTCCGACAGGCGTGAGATTTTGTTCTACTACCCAGGAGACCGTAACTGGTGGCTGGGGACACACAACGGGAGCCAGCTGCAGTGGAGCTTCGCGGGCAACACTGCCGGGTTTGGTCAGGTGTGGGACGGGCGACCCTTCTGGATAGGCGACTTCAACGGCAACGGCCGTGCCGATATCCTGTTCTACTATCCGGGTGACGGCAACTGGTGGTTAGGTTCTCATAGCGGTCCTGGTGGAAAATTGCAGTGGAGCCTTGCGGGTAACACGTTAGGAAAGATCGCCGGTCAGCCGAACTTCGGTCAGGTATGGGACGGCCGCCCGTTCTGGGTTGGCGACTTTACGGGCGACGGCCGGTCCGACGTGCTGTTTCATTACCCTGGAGACCGTAACTGGTGGCTGGGATCGTACGCTGGGCAGTTCAACTGGGCCTTTGGGGGTAACACCGCCGGGTTCGGTAACGTGGCAGATGGGCGGCCCTTCTGGGTTGGCAACTTCTCACGCGTAGACCGTTCTGAGGTCATGTTCTACTACCCCGGCGACGGCAATTGGTGGCTAGGATCTCGCGATGGTGGGACACTGCAGTGGAGCTTCGCGGGTAACACGGGGCGACCGTACAGGTCGCGCTTGCGGCTCCATCTCAAGGTGTTGACCACCCCCAACGTGGCCATCAACACCATGGTCGATTCAATGAGGGAAGTATACAGAAGTGCGGGGATTCGCGTTGACGTCGGCAGCACGGAGGTCTTCAACCTTGCGCAGAACCCTAATCTTCAACTCCTGAATACCCTTGACATCGGCCGCTGCGTAAGGGGAGAAACCACGCAGGAACAACGTGACCTGTTCGCGAACCGCAACAACGTCGGTACGAACGACATAACAGTGTACTTCGTGCAGGCCACGAATCCTCCGACGAATGGATGCGCCGCGCATCCCGACGGGCGGCCTGGCGCCGTCGTTACTCAAGGCGCGACCCGATGGACGCTGGGCCACGAGGTCGGTCATGTGCTTGGTCTCAATCACGTCAACGATAATAACCGCCTGATGACGGGTAACGGCACAGCCAACATTACAAACCCACCGCCAGACATAAACAGTGCCGAGTCGACCACAATGGACAATAGTGTCCTCACGATTACGTGCTAGGAGGTAAGTGATGCCCGTAACTATGGAGCAAGTACGCGCTGCCCTCACCCCTGAGGAACCTGACTATGAGCAGGCGGCGCAACTAGGACCAGAAGCTCTTCCTCACCTTGAGGGACTCGTCGGGGAGACGGACGCCCTGTTGGCTTCCAAGGCCACGTACCTGGTCAGCTTGATCGAAGATCCTCACTCTGCGAATATACTCAGGAGAGCCGCTGCGAGCGACCGTGCGCAGGTTAGGGCAGCGGCTGCTGGCGGCGCCAGCAACCTGTCCCCTAGCGCAGCGAGTGACGTTCTCGAACCACTGCTCAATGATCGGGACGTCAGTGTGCGTAAGGTCGCACTGAAGTCGGTGCCTGAAGAGGCATCCTCTGGACTTCAAGCGACGGTCCAGTCTCTCTCTGAAGCCGACTCAAATCCGGCAATCCGCAAACTGTCGAGCCGGGTTGCAGACCGGTTACGTCGGGACTGATGAGATTCTATCGCGGAAGGGAATAGCATACACAACACGATAGACTCGCGATCTTCTAAAGTCCGTTGAGCGAACGATGACGGGCAACGGCATGGGCTCTCGATGATGAGCGGCGGCATAAATAGGCAGCGGGATACTAGGTGGGCTGTTCGCCCTGTAGTTAGGGGTTCTAATCGTAGGCGCGATCACCGTGCTGGTAGTCTGGATCGTTAGTTAAATCCAGCGGCACTAGTCGACGAGCGCTCTGGGGCAGCGACTATGGGTGTGGGTCGGGATCCACCATCCCAGCCCGTTCTTCATGCTCTCATGTATGTGAACGTCCGAGAATTGGAGACGTCGGAAGCCCGGTTTCCGAGAAGACTTCTTGCATCCAGTTTCGCGAGCACGGCACGAACCGCTTATCGCTAGACTAGTGACAGCTTTATCTCCGGCTCCTGGCCCAGCATGGCGGAGAAGCGACTGTTACTTCAGAGGGTCATGACCCCAATTCATTAAAGAATAGCGCCAGCGGCTGTCCTCGACGTTGCCTCCTGGCCTCTGGGCCTGGTGGCGGTGGACGTAGCTCACGACCCTCCTCATATGGTCGAGGTCATCGTCGGTGTAGTCGTCCTCGTCCTTTTCGAAGATCTCGACGATCCTGCGCCCCGACTCGTGGCCCTTCGACTCACCCCCGTCGTCGCTCTGCCCGACTGACTTGGACTCGTCCGTTTCGAGCCACTCCTTGAGCTCGTCGGCGTCCATGTTGACTGCCTCCTGGAACTCCTCCATGACCTGCTCGTCGCTCTTTGCCATACTCCTCCAATCCTTTTCTTTTAGACCTTTGTCAGGGCGCCCGGTTTGTGCGCGGCCTCTTTGCCGCTCTTCTCGCTCTGGACGAGGTAGCGCGGGTCACCGTCCGAGGCGGCGACGGTCTGGCCGCCAACCTCCGTGCGGGACGTGAGCTTCTCCTTGACCACGCCCCGGGTTTTGCCCTGCGGCGTGTTCCACTCTACCCTGTCGCCTTCTTTGAACTCCTGCGCCATTCGCGCCTCCTCTCTCGCGGGTCCACGCGGATTCTTACCCGGTTTCCCGCGGACTGAAGTAAATGCGCTTACCCGAAGCTAGAGGAATACGGATGGCCGGTCCCTGCGAAGCGTTCTAGCGGAGCAACCTGTGCGCCAGGAGCCCCGCGACCAGGAGCAGCGGAGACCCGCCGGTGACGGGGAGGACGGGTTGACCGGCGGCGATGGTCCTGGCGGCGTCGCTGATCTCGGCGGCGAGTTGGCCGTCGTCGGCGCTCACCGCGCCGTCCGCGTTGGGGTCTTTGCCTCTACTGCCGGGCACGAGCGTTGCACGCTACTCTCTGCCGGGCTGCAAGCTCTCCACGAGCAAGAAGGGCCGGACCCCGGTCGAGACCGGCCCCTCGTGGTTGGTCTCTCTAGCGGGTGGCGCGGCGTGCCAGGAGGAGGCCGCCGGCCGTGAGCAACAGCCCGGCGATGAGGGGGAGGAGGACCGCGCCGCCGGTGGTTGGGAGGGTGGGCTCGCCGGATGCCTTCTCTGCCTCCCTCGCCGAATCGGAGATGCTGGCCGCAACCTCGCCGTCGGCCTCGTCCACCGAGCCGTCCTCGTTGATATCGGCACCGGTTTTGGGGTCTCCAGGTCCGTCAGGACCGGACGTTGTGGTCTCGGGCGTGGTGCCTCCCTGGCTCTCTTCGAACGAGACGGTGGCGCTGAGCGTCGCGTCCTCGTCGAGTGTTACCAAACCGAAGTCCTTTATGGTGGTGATCGGGCCGGCAAGATAGGGACCTGCCGGGCCGGACTGCAAGGGCCCCTCACCCTGCGCTATCCGGGCCGGAGTTCCGGGTTCCCCGGCGCTCGCGGGCATGAGCGACGTACTGTAAGTGTAGACTCCGTCACCGTCCGGGTCCGTAAGCTCCTGCGGTACTGGCTCGCCGCCCAGCAGGCCGACGAAGACCGTGCCGGCGGGGGGCTCTCCCTCGACGGTTAGCTCGAACGTCACCGTTACCCTGGGGTCCGGGCTCCCGGCTGGCTCCACACTATCCACCTCGATGTAGACAGACTGCGCTTCTCCTGCCGAAGTGGGTATCTCCTCGACCACCAGCGTGCCGGAGATGTCTACCCTCTGATCCAGGTAGGACCCGAGATCCACGCTGTCGCTCCTGAGAGTATAGGACTCGCCCGTCGCTTCATCGTTTATGGTGTAGTAGTCGTAGCCACCGTTGCTGCCCGCGTACTGGAGCACGCCCGTCGCCTCGACACTCTCTCCCGCCTCCTGAGCCAACGCCGGCACCGCCGTCACGAGCATTACCGACAGCACCCCGACCAGAACCCTCAACCTACACGCCATGACCGCCTCCTTCTCCAAGACTGACAAACCCACACAAATCCTCTCGTCCCGGCTCCGGCTCCGCATCCTCTAGAAGGAAGATCACACCTCCCGGAAGTAACGTCTCTGTCTCCGTGGCGCGTCTCCCTGGGCTCGCTCTCCACCATTTATATTAATTGATATTAAATGATTAGTATAACAGTGCGGCTACAACGAGGACGTTTTTCGGTAACAGCTTTGGGGTTGGCGGCGTCCGCGTGTATCCTCCCTCTATGGAGCCAGAGCGGATCGTCAGTCTGGTACCGAGCCTTACCGAGGCGCTCTTCGCTTTCGGGGTGGGGGCCAGGGTCGTCGGACGGACGCGGTACTGCACCCAGCCGCCCGGGAGGGTAGGGAGGGTCGCGAAGGTTGGGGGAACCAAGAAGGTGGACGTGGGACGCGTCCTCGGGTTGGAGCCGGACCTCGTTGTCGCCGTGCGGGAGGAGAACACGCGCGAGGATATAGAGGAGATCCGGGAGGCCGGGATGCCGGTCTTTGTGGGGGCGCCAGAGACGGTGGAGGACGCTCTAGGAATGCTGAGGGAGTTAGCCAGGTGGGTCGAGGCACCGGAGGCGGAGGCGGTGCTCGACCCGATAGAGCGGGTCTATGGGAGGCTGCGCGGGGCAGGGGCTGGAGAGACGCGGCGGTGCTTCGTCCCGATCTGGAAGGGGCCGTACATGAGCGTCGGGTCGGACACCTACGTACACGACGTGCTGAAGGTATGCGGCGGCGAGAACGTCTGCGGGGGTTCCACGCGCTATCCGGTCGTCGCGCTGGAGGAGGTAGAGGCGCTAAAGCCCGAGGTGGTGTTGCTACCGGACGAGCCGTACCCGTTCTCGGCGGAGGACCTGGCGGAGTTCTATGCGCTGGATATACCGGCGGCGCGGGAGGACCGTATACACCTCGTCGATGGCAAGCTCCTCACCTGGTACGGACCCCGCATGGCGAGCAGCCTATCGCAACTCTCGGCATTGCTGAGGTCTTGAGCCTGTCAGTTTTGGGTGATGGACGGCGTGCCGCTCGTACGCGGCACGGGGCATCCGAGGGTCTTGGACATCAGACTATGAGGTCCACGGCTACCGGCAGGGCGGTACGCCTCCAGTGGGTGAGGGTGCCGGGGACGCGGTCGTACTTCTCGACGAGGAGGCCGCGGGCCAGCTCGTCCTCCGCCTCGCTCTCGATGCCGCGCGCCCGGCCCTCGAAGTGCTCGTTGTTTATGCGGACCGTAACCTCCGGGTTGCGGCGGAGGTTTTTGACCCAGTCAGAGCGGTCCCGGCCGCCGGAGAGCATGTAGAGGGTTTCGCCCTGTATGGCGAACCAGATCTCGATCTCGTGCAGCCTACCCGTCACGCGTCCGACCGTGGTTAGGTAGCAGAAGTCCTGATTGGCGAGCGTATTCAGGTCCGGGGGCACTCTAGGAGCTGGCGGTCTCGCGTTGCCTCAGCTCTACGCGACGGATCTTGCCGCTCGCGGTCTTCGGGAGCTCGTCTATGAACTCTATCTGACGCGGGTACTTGTATGGGGCGGTCTCACTCTTGCAGTAGTCCTGTATCTCTTTTACCAGCTCCTCGCTCGGCTCGTAGTCGCTGGTGAGGACCACGTACGCCTTTACCAGGTTCCCACGTTCCTCGTCAGGCACACCCACCACGGCGCTCTCCGCGACCGCCGGGTGCCCTATGAGGACGTCCTCAACCTCGAACGGGCCGATACGGTAGCCGGCGGAGAGGATCACGTCGTCCGAGCGGCCGACGAACCAGAGGTAGCCGTCCTCGTCCCGGGTTGCCCGGTCCCCGGTGAGATAGTAGCCGTTTTTGTAGACTGCCTCGGTCTCGTCGGGTTGCTCCCAGTACTCCTTGAAGAGCGTGGGAACGCGTCCCCAGAGCGCGATGTCGCCCGGCTCGCCCGGCGAGCACTCGTTCCCGTCCTCGTCGAGTATGCGGACGTCGCAGCCGGGCGAGGGTTTACCCATCGAGCCGGGCCGGACCTCTACACCCGGGAAGTTCCCGACGAGCAGGGTGTTCTCCGTCTGGCCGTAGCCATCGTAGATCGTGAGCCCGTGCAACTCTTTCCATCGCTCCATGACCGGCGCGTTCAAGGGTTCTCCGGCCGAGACTGCGTGCCGGACGGAGGAGAGGTCCGCGTCCTCGAGCTCGGGGGCGTTGGCGAGGACCCGGTACTCGGTCGGGGCCTGGCAGAGGACGGTTATACCGTAGCGCCCTATGAGATCCAGACGCTCCGCTGGGTCGAAGGCCGCCTCGTGCATGAAAAGCTCCATCCCCCAACTCCAGGGTCCCAGGAACACGTTCCACACGGTCTTGGCCCAGCCGCTCGCGGCGGTGCACCAGAGCCTGTCGTCCTCTTGAAGGTCCAGCCAGTAACGGGCCTGCATCCGTTTGGCGTGGGTGTAGCCGTGGGTGTGCAGGGCGCCCTTCGGGTGCTTCGTCGTCCCGGAGGTGTACAGGAGGAAAGCCCCTTCGTCCGAGGCGGTGTCCTCGGCGGTGAAACTCTCGGAGGCGCCGTCCACGAGCTCTCCGTAGGCGTCCCATCCCTCCCGCTCTTCTCCCAGGAGCACGAGGTGTTGCAGGTTGGGGAGCTCGTCGCGTATCTTCTCGACCTCCTCTACGCTCTCGGGGCCGGAGATGAGGACTGTCGCCCCGGAGTGTTCGGTTCGGAACTTCAGGTCGTTCGCGCGGAGCAGCGGGGAGGAGGGGATGGCGATCGCGCCGAGCTTCAGGAGCCCGAGGAGGGTCGCGTGCCACTCGGGAACCTTGCCCAGAGTTACCATGACCCGGTCACCGCGCCCGACGCCTAGCTCTCTGGCCGCGTTGGCGAACTTGTTGGAGAGGCGGGAGAAGTCCCCGAAGGTGAGGCGGCGTTCCTCGCCGTCCGTGCCCAGCCAGATCATGGCGGAACGGTCCTCCGGTAGAGCGTCCACCACGTCGCGGCCATAGTTGAACCTCTCGGGCGTCTCCCACTCGAAGTTGGCGTAGGTCGTCGCGTAATCGCCGATGTTGGACACGTCTCCTCCTTGTCTTGCTTTCCCCAGCAAGTAGCTTCCCTGATGCCACATCTTACTAAACTCGCGGCCTCGTGCCCGTCGTTCCTATAGAATGGGGACTCGTAAGCTCGAGCATCGGAGGAACGAAAGTGGAGCGGGCGGTAATCCTTGGGGCGGCGCGGACGCCGTTCGGCAAGTTCGGCGGGGCGCTCTCGCCCATGAGCGCGACGGAGCTCGGCGGGGCGGCGATCCGGGAGGCGATAGACAGGTCCGGGGTGGAGGACGGCGAGATACAGCACTCCGTCTTCGGCATTGTGGTACAGGCGGGGGTCGGCCAGATCCCCTCTCGCCAGGCCAACTCCCACGCGGGTCTGCCTTTCAGCCTCACGACCGAGACCCTCAACCAGGTCTGCGCCTCGGGGCTGAGGAGTGCTACGTTGGCGGAGACCATGATCCGGGCCGGCGACTACGAGGTAATCCTCACGGGCGGCATGGAGAGCATGTCGAACGCCCCGTACCTCTTTCAGAAGGCCCGGTGGGGAGCGCGCATGGGCGACGCCCCGATGACCGACGCCATGATGCACGATGGTCTCCTCGACGCCTTCGAGCACGTCAACATGGTCCGCTTCGGCACCGACGGGGCACGCAAGAACGGCATCTCCCGCGAAGAGCAAGATGAGTGGTCCTTGCGCAGCCACCAGCGCGCCGCCGCCGCTACCGACGGAGGCAAGCTCGCAGAGGAGATAGTCGGCGTCAAGGTTCCCGCCAAAAAGGGGCAGACGAGCTATGTCGAGACCGACGAGCCCGTACGCCCGGACGCCTCCCTCGAAAAGCTCGCCGCCCTGAAACCCCTCGACGAGGGGGGGACTGTTACCGCCGGTAACGCGCCGGGTGTCACCGACGGGGCCGGGGCGCTGATGCTCGCCAGCGAGTCCTTCGCCGAGAGACGCAACCTCGAACCGCTCGGGACCATCGTGGCGCACGCGAAGGTCGCCGAGGAGCCGCCGAACCTCGACTCCGTGCCCGGCAATGCCGGGAAGCTGGCCTTGGAGAAGGCCGGGTGGAGCGCGGACGAACTCGACTTGGTGGAGATAAACGAGGCGTTCGCGGCGGTGGCGATAGCGTCGAGCCGGATCCTGGAGGTAGACCCGGAGAGAGTCAACGTCAGCGGCGGCGCTGTAGCTCTGGGCCACCCGATAGGCGCCTCGGGCGCCCGTATCTTGATGACCCTCGTCTACGAGCTCAAGCGCAGGGGTGGCGGCCGGGGGCTCGCGGCGATCTGCTCCGGCGGCGGCCAGGGCGACGCCGTACTGGTGGAAGTGTAGTTGGCTACCGGCAACCTGCTACCCCATGGTGACCGCTACCCCGAGGTCGCCCCTTCTGCCTTCGTGGCGCCGGGGGCCTACGTCGTCGGGAAGGTGCGCCTGGGGGAGGAGTCGAGCGTCTGGTATGGGGCCGTGCTGCGGGGGGACACGGAGCCCATCCGGATAGGGGCACGCACGAACATTCAGGACGGCTGCGTACTACACGCGGACCCGGGGTATCCGGCGACGATCGGGGACGACTGCGTGGTTGGGCACCGGGCGGTCTTGCATGGGTGTGAGATCGGGGCCGGCAGCCTAATCGGCATGAGCGCAACGATCCTGAACGGGGCGAAGATAGGAGAAGGTTCGATCGTAGCCGCCGGCGCTCTCGTCCCCGAAGGTAAGGAGTTCCCCGCCCGCAGTCTCATAATCGGCGCTCCTGCCAAGCGCATCAGAGAGGTGAGCGAGGAACAGACGGAGGATATAGTCCGGGGCGTGCGTACTTACGTCGAGCGTGCCGCCGAACATCGGGAGTCGCTACAGAAGAGTTTCTAGCGGCTATCGTCGAGCGTTGGGGCTACCAGATCTCGCGTAGATCCAGAGCAAAGCCGGGGAGCACCGGGTCGCCCGAGACTCTTTCGGGGGGCTTCTAACGGTGGTTTGTTTCTGGGAAAATGGAGGTTTGATGGCGCCGAAAAGCGTTGACTTCATGCCCGGATCGAAGCATATTTATCGCAATAGAGCGACCCGCTCGTAGACTGGCTGACCTGCCATTCCGCTTCAACAAACCACCGTTGGTTGGGCGACGGAGTAGGACCGGGAGGCCCGGTTTCTGGTGGGATGTGTCAGATTCGTAGAGTTTATACTATGGCATAGCTGGACTTGAGTCAGCAGTGGGGCGGCTACGACCGAAAGTGAGGAGTGGAGATGGAATCCAGAACCATCGAAGCCGATGGCATTCGTATGCGCTGGGAAGAGGAGGGGGAGGGGCATCCGGTCGTGTTTGTCCACGGCATCCCGACCACTCCGCGCCTCTGGCGGCATGTGATACCGCGTGTGCGGAACGCCCGCTGCATGGCGTGGGAGATGGTTGGCTACGGCGCTTCTATAGAAGAGGGTCGGGAGCGCGACATCTCCGTGGCGAGACAGGCGGACTATCTGGCGGCCTGGATGCGAGAGGTGGGGCTGGAGAGCGCCTTTCTCGTCGGACACGACCTCGGAGGGGGCGTTGCCCAGATCCTGGCCGTGCGCCGGCCGGAGCTCGTGCGGGGCCTCGTTCTGATGAACTCTATCTGCTACGACTCCTGGCCGATACCGAGCGTCAAGGCGATGCGGATGATGGGGCCGGGGGTGGAGCGGATGCCCGATGGGGTCTTCCGGCTCGTCTATAGCACCTTCCTGCACAGGGGCCATGACAACAGTGATCGTGCGAAGGAGTCGATCTCGGAACACTGGCCCTACTACGAGGCGGCGGGGGGTGCGGCGGCGATGGTCCGGCAGATACGCTCGCTCGACGTGAACGATACGCTCTCCGTCGCCGACCAGATCCCTAACATAGAAGCCCCGGCGCGCCTGGTGTGGGGCGCGGCAGACGAGTTCCAGCAGATCGGCTACGGTTACCGGCTCGCCTACGAGCTCGGGGCGAAGATCGAGCGTATCGAGGGTGGCAAGCATTTCGTCCCCGAGGACCACCCCGAGGAGGTCGCGGCGGCCGTCAACGACCTCCTGGAAGGGGCGGGGTAAGACCGGAAGAGATACTCCAGACTGGCAGGAGGTCCCATGAACTTCGAACTCA